>NZ_JBVJRT010000007.1:0-540367 GCF_055607425.1 Lentzea sp. NPDC037011
ACCCGGTCCCATTCCGAACCCGGTAGTTAAGCCCTTCTGCGCCGATGGTACTGCACTGGTTACGGTGTGGGAGAGTAGGTCGCCGCCGAACTTACGTACAGAAGCCCCTGAGGGTCGAGCGCCAGCCGCTCCCCTCAGGGGCTTTCTGCATTTGCCGGCTCACCCCCTCAGCACTCCCGCAGCCGCGCTCCAGCCGCCCCTGCGCCCAGGGCTCACTCGACCGGGTGAACGTTGTCCGGATCTCGTCCTTCCTCCGTCTTGTAGATGTCCACCCATCCGAGCTGTCCGGAACTCATGGTCATCTTCGCCCGCCAATATGGAACCGCGTGGGGGAGGCCGCATGTCCTCAACGACTCCAACCCGACCACTCCCGAGCTGAGCCCCAAGCCGCCCCTCCGGAACTCACCCACCGCAGAGCCCACCGAACCCAGTCGCCCTCAAGCCGAGTCATCCCACGAACTCGATCACCCCGAAGCCGAACCCAGCCGGCCCAGGCCTCGGCCGCCCAGACCTCAGCCGCCAGACCTCAGCCACCCGACCCCGGCCATCCCAACCCCCAGTCACCGCAACCCCAGCCTCCGCAACGCCAATCGCCGCCCAATCCCAGCCACTGCAACCGGAATCACTGCCCAACCCCGGACACCCCAGAGCCGTACCGAACAGCCGACCCGCCACAGGTACCTTCTGCACATGCACAACGAGCAGCGCACCGCCCGCCGGTCCGGGGGCACGAGCAAGACCGCGGACCTCGCGACCAACCCGTTCCGGGTGGACCGCGACCGCGTCGCGAGCTCCCCGTTCTTCGCGCGGCTCGGCGGTGTCACGCAGGTCGTCAGCTCCACCGGCTCCGGTCTGCTCGTGCACAACCGCCTGACCCACAGCCTGAAGGTCGCCCAGGCCGCCCGCGCCATCGCTGAACGCCTCACGAACCGCCCCGAGCTGACCGCGGTGCTGGAGAAGCTCGGCGGTTGCGACCCCGATGTCGTCGAGGCCGCCGCCCTCGCCCACGACCTGGGCCACCCGCCGTTCGGCCACCTCGGCGAGCAGGTGCTCGACCGGTTGGCCCGCCACCGGTTCGCCCTGCCCGACGGGTTCGAGGGCAACGCGCAGTCGTTCCGCATCATCACCACCACCGACGTGCGCGGGCCCAAGGCGCTCGGGCTGGACCTGACCGTCGCCGTCCGTGCCGCGATGCTCAAGTACCCGTGGACCCGTCACCAGGACCTGGGGCTCGCCATCGCGCCCCGCGGTGCGGCCGAGCCGGCTGACATGCCGGGGACCGGCAGTGCGAAGTTCTCCGCCTACGTCACGGAGATGAGCGACCTGCAGCAGGCGCGCGAGCCGTTCGAGGGGCGGATCGAGGCGTGGCAGCAGACGGTCGAGGCGAGTGTCATGGACACCGCGGACGACATCGCCTACGCCATCCACGACCTGGAGGACTTCCACCGGGTCGGGGTGTTGCAGCACGCGACGGTCGCGGCGGAGCTCGGCACGTGGCAGGCGCAGGCGCTGGAGCTCGCCGGGTTGAGCGATGCGGAGCTCGAGGCCGAGATCCGGATGCCGGGGCGGTCGCTGGAGACGTTGCGGCGGCGCATGCACCTCAAGGACTCGTGGGTGATGAACGACGAGGCGTTCGCGATGGCGGTGCGCAAGGTCAGCAAGGAGCTGGTCGACGGGTTGCTCGCGGTGCCGTTCGACGGGTCGGTCGAGGCGGAGCAGGCGGTGGCCGGGTTCAGTGCGCGGTGGACGCGCCGACTGGTCGACGCGGTCGGTGTGATCGAGGAGCCGACGCCGCGGTCGGGGCACGTGGTGCTGGCGGTCGCGCAGTGGCACGAGGTGCAGGTGCTCAAGTTCGTCCACCGGCGGTTCGTGTTGTTGCGGCCGGACTTGGCGCTGCACCAGCGCGGGCAGGCGCGGTTGCTGACCTCGCTCGTGGACGCGCTCGACCAGTGGGTCACGGACCGCACCGAGGCGGACCGGTTGCCGCGCAGGCTGCACGACCTCGTCGAGTTGGCCGAAACGGAGTACGCGGCGCTCGCCCGGACGGAGCCGTCCACATTGGTCGGTCCCGCGGGTGAGCTGTCGGTCGGACCGGACGTCGTGCGAGGCCTGGCAAGGGGAAGGGCCGTCGTGGACTTCGTCGCGTCCCTCACCGACAACCAGGCGGCCGCGTTGCTGGAAGCTCTGTCGGGACGAACCGGTCAGTTGTGGACTGACGCGTTTGTTCTGTGAACTGTGATTGCGCCTGCTCAGTGGGAAGTAGCCCAAAAGGATGCTGACTGTGATCAGTCGTGCACCATACGTTGGCGCCTCGACCGGGATCATCCGGTCGTAGGCCGCGTGTTCTCGGGGGACACGCCAACGTTCGGGGGGAAAGCCCTGTGCGCCCATCTCGAAGAGGCACGACACTGGTCACGGCGGGCACCGCGGTGCTGCTGGCCGCGCTGACCGCGGTCGCGCCGGCGAGCGCGGATCCGGTCAAGGCGTCGAAGTCCATCAACGACCGCACGGCGGCACAGATCGCCGCGTTGCAGAGCATCAAGAAGTCGCTCACCCCAGCTGAGTCCAAAGTAGACAGCGCTCTGGTCGTCGAGGCCCGCAAGCGCGTCCAGGTCGGCGTCACCAGCGCCCTCCCGCAAGTCCAGACCGGTGTCGCGGTGTCGTCGAGCTCGACGACCGTCGTCGACGTCCGCGCGAAGCAGTACTCCGAGGGCCTGGTCGACGCCGTCCGCGCCGCGGGCGGGCAGATCCGGGCGGTGTCCCCTGAGAACCGCACGGTTCGCGCCGAGCTGCCGCTGACCAAGCTCGCCGACATCGCCGGCCGCGCCGACGTCGCCCGCGTCGAGCGGGGCAGTGACGCGATGACGCAGAGCGTCGAGAACAAGCGGGACCGCAAGAGCAAGAAGGCTGCTCCGTCCAAAGAGGACAAGGCGCGGCAGATCGAGCGCCGGCTCGCCGAGCAGCGGACCGCGGTGCTGGCGGCCAAGACCGCCGAGAGCGACAAGGCCCACAGCGCCGACGTCGCGCGCGGCTCGTTCCACGTCACCGGCGTCGGCGTGAAGCTGTGCGCCCTGTCCGACGGCATCTCGTCGCTGGCCGTGTCGCAGGCCGCGGGTGAGCTGCCCGCCGTCGACGTCGTCCCGGGCCAGGAGGGCTCCGGCGACGAGGGCACGGCGATGCTCGAGATCCTCCACGACCTCGCGCCCAACGCGGAGCTCGGATTCGCGACGGCGTTCAACGGCGACGCGAGCTTCGCCGACAACATCAGGAAGCTGCGCTTCCAGCTCGGCTGCGACGTCATCGTCGACGACGTCATCTACTTCAACGAGTCGCCGTTCCAGGACGGCATCATCGCCCGCGCGGTCGACGCGGTCGCCGCCGACGGTGCCGTGTTCTTCTCCAGCGCCGGCAACCAGGGCAACGTCGCCGACGGCACGGCCGGCTACTGGGAGGGCAAGTTCGTCGACTCCGGTGTCGGCGTCGGCAAGTTCGCGGGCACCGCCCACGACTTCAACCCCGACCCGAACGCCAAGCAGCTGTTCAACCCGCTGTCGAACTACTCCGGTGACGCCCCGGTCACGCTGCACTGGGCCGACCCGCTGGGCCAGTCGTTCAACGACTACGACCTGTACCTGGTCAACGCCCAGGGCAACGTCGTCACCTTCAGCCAGAACAACCAGGACGGCGCCCAGGACCCGTACGAGCGCCTCAACACCCCGACGAGCTCGACCGGCACGCGGCTCGCGGTCGTCAAGTTCCGCGGTGAGGACGTGCACTTCGGGCTCACGCTGTTCGGCGGCCGCTTCGCCGACTCGAACGACGGGCTGAAGAAGTTCGTCACGCCCGGCGTGACCCGCGGTCACTCCGCCGCCAAGGGCGCGATCTCGGTCGCGGCCGCCCCGGCCGCCGGGGCACTGCCGTTCGACCTCGAACCCGGTGACCCGGCCAACCCGAAGGGCCCGTACCCCGGTGCCTTCGACAGCGCGCAGAAGCCGGAGCGCTTCACCTCCGACGGCCCGCGCAAGACGTTCTTCGCCGCCGACGGCACGCCCCTCGCCGAGACCCGCCAGAAGCCGGACATCACCGCGGCCGACGGCGTCGCCACCTCGGTCAGCGGCTTCAACCCGTTCTTCGGCACCTCGGCCGCCGCGCCGAACGCCGCCGCCATCGCCGGCCTGATCCTGTCCGGCAACCCGACGCTCACGCCCGCCGAGGTCAAGGAAGCCCTCGTCACCACGGCGATCGACATCGTCGAGTCCGGAGTGGACAACCGCACCGGCGCCGGCATCGTCATGGCCGACCGGGCGCTCGCCTACACCGGTGCGTCCCCGCAGGCACTGGCCCGCGCGCAGAAGCCGACCGTCGTGAACGACAACGACGGAAGCGCTTTCCTCAAGCCCGGCACGACCTCCACGGTCACCGTGCCGGTCACCAACGGCGGCGACGGCCCGGCCGCGTCGACGTCCCTGGTGCTGACCTCGCCGACCGCCGGCGTGACCATCGCGCCGCGGTCCAAGTTCTACGGCACCATCGAGGTCGGCCAGACGGCCTCGAACACCTTCAAGGTGACCGTGCCGGCCTCCGCGGGCCTCGGTTCCGCGGTCCGGCTCGACGCCAGGGTGACCTACGCGGGTTCGACGTCGCCGACCACGGCGTCGTTCACCCTCCGCGTCGGTGAGCCGTCACGCGACTTCAAGACGTTCGCCTACACCGGCGCACCGGTCGCGATCCCGGACAACGACCCGACGGGCGCGTCCATCTCCCTGCCCGTCACGGGTGTGGGTGCGGCGTCGAACCTGAAGCTCTCCGTCGACGGTGCGACGTGTTCGACCGCGGACGGTGCCACGACCGTCGGCATCGACCACACGTTCGTCGGTGACCTGGTCGGCACGCTGACGGCGCCCTCGGGCAAGTCGGTCACGCTGTTCTCGCGCACCGGCAGCCTCGGCAACAACATCTGCCAGGCCGTGTTCGACGACTCGGCCGCGCGGGCGTTCTCGACGCTGACCTCGGCCGACCAGCCGTTCACCGGCACCTGGCGGCCGGCCGGACAGCTGTCGTCGCTGCTCGGCGAGGCGGCGGACGGCACCTGGACGTTCAAGGTCGCCGACGTGGTCAGCTCCGACCGCGGCTCGGTCCGGGCGGTGACGCTGCACGTCGCCGGCTGGGTGTGACCTGAACGGCTGACAGGGGCCCTGGCACCGAGCTCACGGGTGCCAGGGCCCCGTCACGTCCTCACCGGCCGCTCAACGCAGGAGGGCCGCCTCCCCACCGGGGAAGCGGCCCTCCTGGGCGAAGCGGAAGGACTAGCGGTTCGGCCACTCCCAGCGGATGCCGAACACACCGGGACCGAACCCGAGCGCCACCGCGTGCACCCCGCCGCCGGAGTCCAGCGTCAGGTTGCGGCGGCGGGACGGGGTCTCGTCACCGGCGGGCACGCTGTACTGCTGGACCCGCGAGGGGAGGTTCGCCTCGTCGAAGCGCACCTCGATGACGTACTCGCGGACCGGCAGCCGGAACTTGCGGGCGAACGTGTTGTTGCCCTTCGGGGCGTGGCCCTCGGGGAACACCAGCTGGTACTCCATGATGAGGGTCTCGCCGCGGGTCAGCGGCCGCTCGAACATCATCTCCGCGACCATGATGTTGGCCTCGTGGTCACGGGCGATGCGGCCCAGGTGGCAGTTGCGCACGTTCACGATCTCGGGGAGCACGTCGGACTCCTCGGTCTCGAAGACGAGCGCCCAGCGGTCGGGGCCGTCCTGTTCCGCGCGCAGGATCTGCCGCACCCACACGGACTTCTGCCCGCCGTCGGCAGAGATCTCGATGCGGTCGTGCTGGCTGATCCGGCCGAGCTTCAGGTCGGACGAGGTGTCGACCTTCGAGAGCAGGTTCGCCACGCGTTCGCGGCGAGCCCACAGTGCGTCGATGGGCATCATGGTCGTCGGGCGGCACCGGCGTCCCCGTGGTCGAGGTGGGCCGAGCAGCGCCGAGAGACCGGACTGAGGTACGCCGAGGACCGACTCGAGGTGACGAAGCGCCTCCAGCGACTCCGGGCGCTCTGGCCTGCGCCGCCCGGACTGCCAGTAGCTGAGCGTCGCGACGCTGATCGTCACGCCGCGCAGTGCCAACCGGTGCTGGATGCGGTCGAGGCTGAGTCGACTGGCCTTGATCGCGGCTCGAAGAGCCTCCGGAAACGGTCCGGTGGTCAAGAGCTGCGTAAGGCTGCCGTGGCCCGTTGAGTCGGTGTCGTCAACAGTCAGTGTTGGTCGACCGGCAGCAGTGGTCATGGTGACTCCCCGCTGTCATAAGATCACGCCCCAGTGACCCTACCCGCCCGTGAACTGCGCTGGTCGGCGCCGGATGGAGTCAATGGTTAATCCATACGGTTCACGAGTTCACGCTTTCGAGGCTCATCTGTCAAGCGTCATGAACCGATCAGTAACATCCGCGTGCTGCTCACGCGCCGTGTCGAGGTGGTTCTAGTGTGTGCACGATGACCCCCCTCCGACGGGACCACGCGCCCGGAGGTTCCCCGCCCGTTCCGGTGGTCCGGACGCGGCCCGCGCGCACCGCCGGATGGGAAACGACCGGGAAACTCCGCATGTCGCGCAGGGTGGCGGGGCGGTGAGCCGGGTCCGGCCCGTTCCCGGAGGGCGCGCGGTGGAGGTCGAACCCGAGCGCGTGCACGGGTGGGTCGCACGGTTCGCGGAGCGTCACGGGCCCGTTGACGTGCGGGTTGATGGCAACGTCGTCATCACCGCGGCAGACGGAGCAACAGCGACCTTCGTCACGCGCGGCGGAACCACCCTCGACGAGGTGGTGGAGAAGCTCGCCGAACCGCGGCGGGTCGGACTCGTGCTCGTCCGGCTCGGCGGTCACAGCGTCGGTGTCGCGTTCGGTGACCGGGTCGAGGTGTCCGCGACCGACCGCAAGCAGGTCCACGGCCGCATCCGGGCAGGCGGCTGGTCGCAGCAGCGGTTCGCCCGCCGCCGGGAGGGGCAGGCGCGCGTCGCGCTGCGGGCCGCCGCCGACGACGTGGCCCGCGTCCTGGTGCCCCGGCTCGCGGAGCTGGACGGCGTGGTGCTGGGCGGTGACCGGCAGGCGCTCGACGTCCTGCGCGACGACCGCAGGCTCGCCGGCGTCTTCACCAGGGCGGAGGACCGGGTGCTCGACGTGCCTGAACCGCGGCGCGCGGTGCTGGACGAGGCCGCCCGCCGCGCCCGGTGCGTCGAGATCGTGATCCAGGACACGCGGGCAACCCGGCCGGGCGCCGACCGCATGGATGGGGGTGAGGGTGCCTAGAGGGCGCCACCGACCTGCTGGAGTCGCAAGTGCGCAAACGAATGGTGATCGTGGCGGGTGCCGTCGCGCTCGGAGCGGTGGGCATCGCGGTGCCCGCGCTCGCCCTGAACGGTGGCGGCGGCACACCGGACCACGCGCCGACGTCCTCGGCGCCGCGGCCGACCTCCTCCACGGCGCAGGCCCCGCCGACCACGCCGGCGCCCACCTCGATGTCGAGCACGCCGGAGCAACCGCCGTCGACGACGGTGCTGCCGACGTCCCCCGGGACGAGCCTGCCGCCGACCACGCCGCCGCCGTCGTCGATCCTGCCGACGCCGCTGCCCACCACCCCGCAGCAGCCGCCGACGACCACCTGGGCCACGAGCCCCGCGCTGCCGCCGACGACCTGGACGCCGCCCGCGACGACGCCGCCGGTCTCGTCGCAGCCCGCCGGGTGAGGAGTCACCGCTGAACTGGGAGGCCGAGTTCACCGACTGCTTCGACCGGTCAGCCGACTCGATGCGGTTCACCGCGTTCCTGCTGTGCGGTAGCTGGCACGAAGCGGAGGACGTCGTGCAGTCGGCGTTCTTGAAGCTCTACCTGGCCGGTCCGAAGCTCGCCGACCGGTCGGGGCTCGAACCGTACCTGCGGCAGATCGTGGTGCGGACGTTCCTCGCCGAACGCCGCAAGGTCCGCTGGCGCAGGGAGAAGCTCACCGACACGCCTCCAGAGGGCCTGTCCTCCGCCGCAGGGGCGGAGGACAGGCTCGTCGTCTGGCAGGCGCTGTCCGCCGTGCCCGCACGGCAGCGCGCCGTGCTCGTGCTGCGCTATTGGCACGATCTGAGCGTCGAGGACACCGCCGCCGCGTTGAAGTGCTCCGCGGGCACGGTGAAGTCGCAGGCCAGCAAGGGGCTGGAGACCCTGCGGCGCAAGCTGGGACCGGAGTTCGACCACCTGAGGCTGGAGGTGTGATGGTTCGCGAGGACGACCTGCGGGAGACCTTCTCCGCCCTGCACGCGGAGGGGACGCCGCCGCCCGCCGTCACGGCCGCCGACCTCATCCGGCGCGGGCGGGCCGTGCGGTCCCGGCGGCGTGCGGTCGCCGTGGCCGGCACCGGGCTCGCGACCGTCGGTGTCGTGGCCGTGGCGCTGGCCGTGCTGCCCGGCGCCGCACCACCGGAACCGCTGACACCGGGACCCTCGTCGTCGACCAGCGCGCCGGCCCCGGCGAGCACCTCACCGTCACCGGAGTCGGCCGAGCGGACACCGCCGCAGACGACGACGCTGCCACCCGGCACCACCCCGCAGTCGGGCACGCAGCAGACCCCGCCACCGCAGACGCCGCCGCCGGCGTCGAGCCCACCCGGCACGCCGGACACGTCGAACGCGGTGCCCCCGCCGGGCACACCGGCCACCACGACCTCCGCCTCGGGGCAGTTCCTGCCGACCACGCCCACGTCGTGCTGCTGAGCGGCACAATCCGGGCATGACCACCCGGATCCGCCTCGTCGAGGTCACCGACGCCAACCGCGCCGCCGTGGCGGCCGTGCGCGTGCACCCGTCCCAGGAACGCTTCGTCGCCCCGGTCGAGAAGTCGTTCCAGGACGCGGAGGACCACCCGGAGGGCAACCCCTGGTACCGCGCCGCCCACACCGGTGACGTACCGGTCGGGTTCGTCATGCTCAGCTGGGACGTGACGCCCGGACCGGGCCTGCTGGGGCCGTACTTCCTGTGGCGCCTGCTCATCGGCGCCGAGCACCAGGGCCGCGGCTACGGCACGGCGATCCTCGACGAGGTCGTGGCACTGCTGCGCGCGCACGGCGTTCCCGAGCTGCTCACCAGCTACGTGCCGGGTGAGGGCACGCCGGGGCCGTTCTACCTCGGCTACGGCTTCGTGCCGACCGGCGAGGTGGAGGACGGCGAGGTCGTGCTGCGGCTGGACCTCAGCTCGCGACCGTGAAGTGCCGGTCGCCGCGGGGCCGTTCGAGCTCGTCGACCACCGCGATGGCCAGGTCCGCCGCCGAGATCGCGGACGGACCGGTGAGCATCTCGTCGCCGCCGCGCCGGTAGGTGCCGGTGCGCTCACCGGGTTCGAGCAACGCCGGTGGGCTCAGGTAGACCCAGTCCGCCGCGTGCGCCCGGCACACCTCCAGCTGCCGCACGCTCGCCGCCGCGATGGGGCGGACGTGCGCCGGCACGAACCGGTCGTCGTCGAGCACGAGCCCCGTGCCACCCGGTGACCGCAGCGGCGCGGCACCACCCACGACCAGCACCCTCGTCCCGGCGGCCAGCGCGGCGTCCAGCAGTGCCGCGGTGGCCGGCCCGGCGCTCTGCTCCTGCCCCGGCCGCGGCCGGGTGGCGGCGACGACACCGTCCACTCCGGACAGCACGTCGGCCATGAGCGCGCGGTCGGTCGCGTCACCGCGCACCACCCGCACCCCGTCCGGCACCACGGGCACCGTGCTGCGGACCACCGCCGTCACGTCGTGCCCGCGCCGTGCCGCCTCGGCCACCACCTCGGCGCCGACCATGCCCGCGGCGCCGACCACTGCGATCTTCACCGGAGAACGCCCCTGGCGAGCACGGGCGCGGGACGCTGGCTCGCGACGATCGCGGCCAGTGCGAGGGCGAAACCGGTGAGCTGCACCGGGCCGAGCGTCTGGCCGAGCACCACCACGCCCAGCAGCGCCGCGACCATCGGGGACAGCAGGCCGAGCACCGAGACCGAGGTGACCGGCAGCGTGGTGATCGCGCGGAACCACAGCACGTAGGCGAGCAGCCCGCCGACACCGCCGAGCCACAGGTACCCGATCACCGCCGCCGGCCCGACCGCCGGTGGCGGCCCCTCGACCAGGAACGTCACCGGCACCAGGAACAGCCCGCCCGCGGTCAGCTGCCACCCGGCGAACGCCGTCGGCCCCACACCGGCGGGCCGCCCCCACTTCTTCGTCAAGGTCACGCCGAGCGCCATCGTCGCCGCCCCGCCGAGGCCCGCCAGCACGCCGACGAGGTCGAACCCGGCCGCGGGCCCCAGCACCACGAGACCGACGCCGACCACGCCGACGACACCCCACGCGCACCGCCACGCCGACGGGCTCTCCTTGAGCACCCCGACCGCCAGCAGCGCCACCACCAGCGGCTGGGCCGCCCCCAGCGTGGCCGCGACGCCACCGGGCAGGCGTTCGGCGGCGATGAACAGGAACGGGAAGAACAGGCCGATGTTGAGCACGCCGAGCGCGCCGGCCCGCCACCACCAGGACCCGCGCGGCAGCGTCCTGGTGAACGCCAGCGCGACCAGGCCCGCCGGCAGCGCGCGCAGCAACCCGGCGAACAGCGGGTGCCCCGCGGGCAGCAGTTCAGTGGTGACCACGTAGGTCGAGCCCCAGACCACCGGCGCGAAAGCCGCGAGCGCGGTGCGGGAGAGGTCGTTGTTCTGCACGCCTCCCAGTGTTGGTGACCAGCGTGGATGAGTCCAACGCATGTTTGTCACGTCATCCATCGTGGTTCAAGATGGATGGGTGGAACTCCAGCAGATGCGCTACGTCGTCGCGGTCGCCGAGACCGGCAGCTTCACCCGCGCCGCCCAGCGCTGCCTGGTCGTGCAGTCGGCGCTGAGCCACCAGGTCGCCCGCCTCGAACGCGAGCTCGGCGCGCGCCTGTTCGACCGCACCAGCCGCAGCGTGCGGCTGACCCCGGCGGGCACGGCGTTCCTGCCCGCCGCACGCCAGTGCCTCGACTTCGCGGACCGCACCGCGGCCGAGGTGGCGGCGGCCGTGGGGGAGGTGCGCGGGCGGGTGCTGATCGGCGTGATCCCGACCGTGGCGGCCGTGGACCTGCCGGCGGCGCTGAAGGTGTTCCGGGAGCGCTACCCGCAGGTGCGGGTGGCGTTGCGGATGCAGCCGAGCCACGAGCTCGTCGAGCAGGTCCGCCAAGGCGCCCTGGACCTGGCGTTCCTCGGCCTGCCACCCACCGCGCGCCCCGAGGGGGTGCGCGGGCGTGAACTGGCGCGCGACCGGCATGTCGCCGTGTTCGCGCCATCGCACCCGTTGGCGGAGCGGGACGAGGTGGGGCTGGAGGCGCTGGCCGCGGAGCCGTTCGTGGACTTCCCGACGGGCTCACCGGGGCGGTCGCAGTCCGACCAGGCGTTCGCGGCGGCCGGGCTGGTTCGGGAGGTCGCGTTCGAGGTGACGACGGCGGAGCTGATGGCAGGGCTGATCCGCGAGGGGCTGGCGGTCGCGGTGCTGCCGTCGCGGTACGCGCCGCGGTTGGGCGGGGTGGTGACCGTGCCGGTCGTGGACGGGCCGGCACGGGTGGAGCACCTGGTGTGGAGCACGGCCGGGCTGACACCGGCCGCCGCGGCGTTCCTGGAGGTGCTCGGGGTGCCGGGGGAGGCCGCGGAGCCGTCCTGAGAGCCGTGTGAGCCGCATCAGGTGGTCCGGGCCTCCGGGGAACCTGCCGCCGCGTCTCATGTCGCGCTGGCGGGCCGTTCAGCCCGCCGTGCCCGTCGCCAGCAGCCCGCCGTCGACCCGCACGGTCTCCCCGGTGATCCACGACGCCGCGTCCGAGCACAAGAACGCCACCAGCCCCGCCACGTCCTGCGGCGTCCCGAGCCGCTTCATCGGGTACTGCTGCGACGTCTCCTCCTCGCGGCCGGTGTAGAGCGCCTCGGCGAACTTCGTCTTCACCACGGCCGGTGCGACGGCGTTGACGCGGACCTTCGGGCCCAGCTGCCACGCCAGCTCCTCGGTCAGGCGGATCAGCGCCGCCTTCGAGGCGCCGTACGCGCCGATCACACCGGTCGAGCGGATGCCGCCGACGGAGGCGACGTTGACGACCGCGCCGCCGTGCTCGCCCATCCAGGCCTTCCACGCGAGCTGCACGAAACCCAGTGCCGCCACCACGTTCACGTCGAAGATCTTGCGCACCGCGGCCAGGTCGGCGTCCATCAGGGAACCGAACTGGGGGTTGATGCCGGTGTTGTTCACCAGCACGTCGAGGCTGCCGAACTCCGCCATCGAGCGCGCCACGACCTCTTCGCGGGACGCGTCGTCGCCCGCGTTGCCCTGGACCGTCAGCACCCCGCCGCCGAGCTCGGCGGCGGCCGCGGCGAGCTGGTCGGCCTTGCGGCCGGTGATCGTGACGGACGCGCCGCGGGAGAGCAGCTCGCGCGCGATGCCGAGGCCGATGCCGCGGGAGGCACCGGTGACCAGCGCGGTCTTGCCGGAGAAGTCGTCGCTCATGGCCGGCAATCTATGCGTCTGGACACAGGTGGGAAATCCGGTGGCCCGCGACCCGTAGAATGGTTCGCGTGATCCTCCTGGAGTAGGCCGCCGCAGTACGTGCCGCCCCTTTGCCGTACCCACCTACCCGGAGTCTTCTTTGATCACCGCAACCGACATGGAGTTGCGCGCGGGCTCACGCATCCTCGTGAGCGGCGCCAACCTGCGCGTCCAGCCCGGCGACCGGATCGGCCTCGTCGGCCGCAACGGCGCCGGCAAGACCACCTCCCTGCGCGTCCTCGCCGGTGAGGGCCAGCCCTACGGCGGCACCATCACCCGCAAGGGCGAGCTCGGCTACCTGCCGCAGGACCCGCGCGAGGGCGACCTGTCCGTCATCGCCAAGGACCGCGTCCTGTCCGCCCGCGGCCTCGACCAGCTGCTCCGCGACCTGGAGAAGGCCCAGTCGAAGATGTCCGAGCTGGTCGACCCCGACGAGCTCGAGAAGGCCGTCACCCGCTACGGCAAGCTCGAAGAGCGGTTCGCCGCGCTCGGCGGGTACGCGGCCGAGTCCGAGGCCGCCCGCATCTGCTCCAACCTCGGCCTGCCCGACCGGGTGCTCGCGCAGCCGCTCAGCACGCTGTCGGGCGGTCAGCGCCGCCGCGTCGAGCTGGCGCGCATCCTGTTCGCCGCCTCCGAGGCGGGCATCGGCGCGAAGTCCAGCACGATCCTGCTGATCGACGAGCCGACCAACCACCTCGACGCCGACTCGATCACCTGGCTGCGCGGCTTCCTCAAGTCCCACGACGGCGGCCTCGTCGTGATCTCCCACGACGTCGAGCTGCTCGACGACGTCGTGAACAAGGTGTGGTTCCTCGACGCGATCCGCGGCGAGGTCGACATCTACAACCTCGGCTGGAAGAAGTACCTCGAAGCCCGCGCCACGGACGAGAAGCGCCGTCGCCGCGAGCGCGCGAACGCCGAGAAGAAGGCCGGCGCGCTGATGACGCAGGCCGCGAAGATGGGCGCGAAGGCCACGAAGGCCGTTGCGGCGCAGAACATGGCGAAGCGCGCGCAGAAGCTCCTCGACGGTCTGGACGACGTGCGCCAGAGCGACAAGGTCGCGAAGATCAGCTTCCCGGCGCCGGCCCCGTGCGGCAAGACCCCTTTGATGGCAGAGGGTCTGAGCAAGTCCTACGGCTCGCTGGAGATCTTCACCGGCGTGGACCTCGCGATCGACCGGGGTTCCCGCGTCGTCGTGCTCGGCTTCAACGGCGCCGGCAAGACGACGCTGCTGCGGTTGCTGGGCGGCAGCGAGAAGATGGACGCGGGCCAGGTCGTGCCCGGCCACGGTCTCAAGATCGGCTACTTCGCGCAGGAGCACGAGACGCTCGACCACGGCGCGTCGGTGTGGGAGAACATCCGGCACATGGCACCGGACGAGCAGGAACAGCGGCTGCGGTCGCTGCTCGGCACGTTCCTGTTCAGCGGCGAGCAGCTCGACCAGCCCGCCGGCACCCTGTCCGGCGGCGAGAAGACCCGGCTGGCGCTCGCCGGCCTGGTGTCCTCGGCGGCGAACGTGCTGCTGCTCGACGAGCCCACCAACAACCTCGACCCGGCCTCGCGCGAGCAGGTGCTCGACGCGCTGCGGCGCTACGAGGGCGCGGTCGTCCTCGTCACGCACGACCCCGGCGCGGTCGAGGCGCTGGAGCCCGAGCGGGTGATCCTGCTGCCCGACGGCACGGAGGACCACTGGTCCGAGGACTACCTGGAGCTCGTGCAGCTCGCGTGATCTCCACGCGTCAAAGGACTACCGTGCGCACCCTGTGATCAACTGAGTGTGATCGAATCGACCGTTCGGCGATCTCTTTGCTTGATCACCTGGCGTTCTGCGTGAACCTGTTCGATCATTGCGACGACAGGGGCCGTCGAACGGCCCGACCTGCTCGTACGGAAGGCGGGACGAGGTGGCTGACCTGAAGAAGGGTGCCCGGATCACCGGCGCCACGCGGGACAAGCTGGCCGCTGACCTGAAGAAGAAGTACGAAAAGGGCGCGAGCATCCGGGCTTTGGCCGAAAGCACCGGGCGTTCCTACGGCTTCGTGCACCGGGTTCTGTCGGAATCCGGCGTCACGCTGCGCGGTCGCGGTGGCGCCACCCGGACGAAGAAGAAGTAGTACCCCACCAGACTGCTACTCTCCGGTAACTAGCTTCTAGTCCGCCGGAGGTACCGACATGCCAGTGCCCGCTGTCGACGCTGGTGTGCTCGAGCGCGGTGGCGTCCGGCTCGCTCTTGCCGGACCGCTCGCCACCGTCACGCTCGACCGTCCCGACGTGCTGAACGCGCAGACGCCCGCCACCTGGCAGGCGTTGCGGCACATCGGTGAACAGCTGGACCCGGACGTCCGCGTCGTGGTCGTCCGGGGTGCCGGCCGCGCCTTCTCGGCGGGGCTGGACCGGCGCATGTTCACCGGTGAGCCGGTCGACGGAGAACCCGGTGGCCTGCCGGGGATGCTCGCGCTGCCGCCCGAGGAGGCGGACGCGCGGATCGCCTCGTACCAGGCCGGGTTCACGTGGCTGAGCGACCCGGCACGCGTGACGATCGCGGCGGTGCAGGGGCACGCCATCGGCGCGGGCTTCCAGCTGGCGCTGGCGTGCGACTTCCGCGTGCTCACCGAGGACGCGCAGTTCTGCATGGCCGAGACCGGGCTGGGACTGGTGCCCGACCTCGGCGGCACACTGCCCCTGGTGCGCCTCGTGGGGTACTCGCGCGCGGCCGAGATCTGCGTGACCTCCCGGCGGGTCCCCGCCGACGAGTCGCTGCGGATCGGCCTCGCGAACTCCGTCGTGCCCGCGGCCGAGCTGGACGCGACGGTCGAGGCGCTGGTGGCCTCCGTGCTCAAGCCGATGGCGGGCGCGGTCACCGAGACGCTGGCGCTGGTGGCGTCGGCGGCTTCCGGCGTGCCCTTCGCCGACCAGCTGGCCGCGGAACGCGCCGCGCAGCTGCGCCGCATCCGCTCGCTCGCGGCACTGGCGTCCGCTCAGAGCTGAACCGCAGCTCCAGGCGTTCTGTGCAGGAATTGTCAGACCGCTGTGCTGTTCTAGAAGGCGTGGACGGCTACAGCTCCTGGCGATTCATGATGGGGGTGACCTCGGACGCACCGGCCAAGGTGCGCCGCGGCACCTTCCGGCGCGTGCTGGCCTTCGCCCGGCCCCACCGCGCGAAGCTCGTCGTGTTCCTCCTGCTCACGGTGATTTCCTCGGTCCTCGCCGTGTCGACCCCGCTGCTGGCCGGTCGCGTCGTCGACGCGATCGTCGGTGGGTCCGCGCCCTCGGTGGTGGTGTGGCTCGCGGTGGCCATCGCGCTCATCGCGGTGGTCGACGCCGGTCTGGGCGTGGTGGAGCGGTGGCAGTCCACGCGCATCGGTGAGGGCCTGATCTACGACCTGCGCCGGGCCGTGTTCGGCCATGTGCAGAAGATGCCGGTCGCGTTCTTCACCCGCACGCGCACCGGCGCGCTCGTCTCCCGGCTGAACAACGACGTGATCGGCGCCCAGCGCGCGTTCACCTCGACGCTGTCCGGGTTCGTCACCAACATCATCCAGCTGGTCCTGTCGCTGGGCGTGATGTTCACGCTGTCGTGGCAGGTCACCGCGCTGGCCCTGGTGCTGCTGCCGGTGTTCGTGCTGCCCGCCAAGCGGATGGGCCGGCGGATGGCGGACATGCAGCGCGAGGCCTCCACTCTCAACGCCTCGATGGTCACCCAGTCGACCGAGCGCTTCTCCGCTCCCGGCGCGACCCTGGTGAAGCTCTTCGGCCGCCCGGACCGCGAGGAGCAGGAGTTCTCCGACAAGGCCGCGAAGGTCCGCGACATCGGCATCCGCACCGCCATGGCCACCCGCTGGTTCATGACCGGGCTGACGCTCGTGTCCGCGCTCGCGCAGGCCCTGGTCTACGGCCTCGGCGGCTACCTGGCGCTGACCGGCCACCTGGCCGCGGGCACCGTGGTGTCGCTGGCGCTGCTGCTGACCCGCCTGTACGCCCCGCTGACGGCGCTGGCGAACGCCCGCGTCGACGTGATGACGGCGCTGGTGTCGTTCGAGCGGGTCTTCGAGGTGCTCGACCTGGAACCGATGATCCAGGAACGCCCCGGCGCGCGTGCGGTGCCGGACGGGCCGGTGTCGGTCGAGTTCGACGACGTGCGGTTCGGCTACCCGGCCGCCGCGAAGGTGTCGCTCGCCTCGCTGGAGTCGGTCGCCACCCTGGACACCCGCGGCGGCGAGGAGGTGCTGCACGGCGTCAGCTTCAAGGCGGAGGCCGGTCAGCTGGTCGCGGTCGTCGGCTCGTCCGGCGCGGGCAAGTCGACGCTGGCCTCCCTCGTACCCCGGCTCTACGACATCGACTCCGGGTCCGTGCGCCTGTCCGATGTGGACGTTCGCGACCTGAGCTTCGACTCGCTGCGCGGCACCGTGGGCGTCGTGACGCAGGACGGGCACCTGTTCCACGACACGATCCGCGCGAACCTGGAGTACGCGGCCCCCGGCGCGTCCGACGACGAGCTGTGGGACGCGCTGCGGCGGGCCCGCCTGGTCGAGCTGGTGGAGTCGCTGCCCGACCGGCTCGACACCGTCGTCGGCGAACGCGGCTACCGGTTGTCCGGCGGCGAACGCCAACGCCTGACCATCGCGCGCCTGCTGCTGGCCAAGCCGCGCGTCGTGATCCTCGACGAGGCCACCGCGCACCTGGACTCGGAGTCCGAGGCGGCGGTGCAGGCGGCGCTGACCGAGGCGTTGAAGGGCCGCACCGCGCTCGTGATCGCGCACCGGCTGTCGACCATCCGCAACGCCGACCAGATCCTGGTGCTGGAACACGGCGAGATCGTGGAGCGGGGGACGCACGCCGAGCTGATGCGGGCCGAGGGGCGGTACGCGGACCTGTACAACACGCAGTTCGCCGAACCCCCGGTCGTCGGGGTGTACCCGACGCCGCAGTTCAGCGCCCACGCGGAGGCCACGTCCCCCTGACGGCACCCGCGCCACGGCGCTCGCGTCGTGGGTGCCGTTGGTCGGCCGCCTTGACGGGGCTCCGCTGGCGCGGCGGCGCTCGTGTCGCCGCGCGACGAGCTGGCGTGAGCGCCGCGCGTGACGTCGTCAGGCGGCGCGTCGTCGCTCGCGCGCACCACGGGGGCGCACGCCCGACGCAACGCCCCGGTCACCGCGGCGTTGCGCGCGCCGTCGCACGACGACCGGGCGGCCGCGGTCGTGCCCGAGGCGTCCCGCTGGGCGAGGCATTGCGCGCCCGTTCCGCCGCCCGGTGCGCCGCGCCTCGCCACGCGCCAGGCTTCGCCACGCCGCGCGCCACACGCCGCCGGGCCTCGCCGCGCACCTCGCACCGCACGCCACGCCTTGCCCCGCACCGCGCCTCACGCCCCGCACCGCGCCTCGCGCCACACTTCGCCTCGCGCCGCACTGCGCGCCACGCGCCGCACTTCGCCTCGCGCCGCGCACCTCGCCGCGCCACCCCACGCGCCTCACTGCGCGCCGCACGCGGCACGCGGGCACCAAGGAGACCGCCGCCGCGCCCCTTAGCCTTCCGGACCCACGAGCGTTCCGCCGAAACCTGCTCACCCCAGGCGAACCACCCCCCGGCATCACCTCTGGCGGACCACCCGCAGCATCACCCCCGGAGGAACGCGCCAGCCGCGTTCACCGCACTCTGCGACGATCCGGCCTTCTCGACGAACACCGCGAACGCCACGTTCCCCTGGTAGCCCACGAACCAGCCGTGCGCCGTACCGCCACCGGCCTCGGCCGTGCCGGTCTTACCGGCCAGGCCGCGGAGGCCGGCCAGTTGCTTCGCCGTGCCGCTGGTGACGACCTCGGACATCATCTGCCGCAGCGCGGGCAGTGCGGCGCGGGGCGGGGGCGCGCCGACGTCGCCCGGTACGCCGGTGCGGCCGCGCAGCAGGGTCGGGGTCGGGGTGCGGCCGGAGGCCACGGTGGCGGCGACCAGCGCCATGCCG
The DNA here is from genome assembly GCF_055607425.1 of Lentzea sp. NPDC037011. NCBI lineage: Bacteria > Bacillati > Actinomycetota > Actinomycetes > Pseudonocardiales > Pseudonocardiaceae > Lentzea > Lentzea sp. NPDC037011. The sequence goes on from NZ_JBVJRT010000007.1 coordinate 18,519, forward strand.
AACGGGCTGGCCTCGACGTTGCCCTGGCCGAAGCTGTTCTCCACCTGCTGGTCGCCGGTGGCGGGCGGCACCTTGCCGGTGTTGGTGGTGGCGCCGGCCATGTCCCAGTCGGCGCCGAGGCCGAAGCGCTTGGCCATCGCGGGCAGGGCCTGCGGGCCGAGCTTCAGGCCGAGCTGGCCGAAGGTCGTGTTGCAGGACAGGGCGAACGCGGTGTGGAACGGCAGGGTCTCGTGGCCGAAGCCGTCGTTGTTCACCGTGCGGGTGCCGATGGTGGCGCGCGCCGGGCACGGCACGGTGGTGCCGGGCTGCACCAGGCCGGCGTCCATCGCCGCGGCCGCCGTCACGATCTTCATCGTCGAGCCGGGGGCGTAGCGGCCGATGAACGGGTTGGTGCCGGCCAGCGCCTTGTTCTGCGCCACCGCGAGGACCTCGGTCGTGGCCGGGTCGAGTGCGACGATCGCGGCGCCCTGCGGCAGGGCGTCGACGGCGGCCTGCGCTGCGGCCTGGCGGGCCGGGTCGATCGTGACGGTGAGCTTCTCGCCCATCTCCGGCTTCTTGCCGTCGAGCGGCACGAACCCGGCGGGCGACTGGAGCCCGACCTCCCAGCCGTCGGTGCCCTTCAGGTCACCCGCGGCACCGGTGATCGTCGTGTACAGGCCCTCCGGCAGCGCACCCGGCACCAGCGGTTTGCCGTCGCGGCCCAGCAGTGCCCCGTCCGCGAGCGCGGCGCGGTAGACCAAGGAACCGCCCTCGGTGAGCTGCGGGTGGATGAGCGCGGGGGTCCAGTGGACCTTCCACGTGGTGCCCGCGCGCTGCAGGCCGATCCTGACCTCGTACTTCAGCACCGCCGAGTTCGGCAGCGACCACGTCACCGCGGCCGGGACCTCGGTCGTGGTCGCGTCCTCCGCGACGGTGGGCGCGGTGAGCAGCCTGGCCTGGTAGGCCGAGGACCCCATGCCCGTCCTGGTCGCGGCGAACGCCTTGCCGGCCACGTCGGGTGCGTCCGTCAACGCGGCGGCGGCGGTCGAGTCGTTCGAGAACAGCCTGGTCGCGAACGACTGCGCCACCGAGCCCGGTGAGTCGACCACCGGCTTGGCCGGTGTCCCGCCCGGTCCGCTCGAACTGGCCGAACCGCCACCCCACAGCATGACGCCCGCCACGCCCACAACGGTGGCCGTGACGAGCGTTCCGCCGATCAACACGAGTCTGCGTGTCCTGCGTTCCACCGGTGAAGCTCCCCCCAGGTAGGTCTTTCCCCGGTGGGAGGCTAACGCGGCGATGTGGAGATCCTGTGGAAGTTCCCGTTGCTGTGACAGCTTTTGGCCGTTAGGACGAGCACCGGCCGATAGGACTAGCCCAGCTGGGGAATCCGGGTCTGGTAGTGCCGCAGCATGTCGGCGTTGGCCGCGTCGCCGCCCTCGACGTTCGCGCTGCGCCACAACGGCAGCTGCACACCCGTCTCGGTCGCCTTGTCGAGCAGCCGCACCATCAACAGGTTCCACAGGAACGCCGTCGCGATGGTCGACACCGCGGCCGTCACCGGTGCCTGCTCGGGGTAGGTGGAGTCACCGGGCGGCACCAGGTTGTCCAGCACGACGGTCGCGACCTCGGCCAGCGTCGTGCCCGCGCGGCGCGGGGCCTGGGAGCTCGCCGACACCGAGGTGACGGCCACGACCGGGCAGCCGGCCTCCGCCGCCTCCAGCGCCAGCTCCACCGGGTAGTGGTTGACGCCTGAGGTCGAGAACACGAACAGCACGTCGTGCGGCGCCAGACCGGCCTCCCGCAGCACCTCGCCCGCGAGCCCGGAGCGGCGTTCGGCGGCCGTGCTGCTGATCGCACCGTGCATCGGCAGCAGCTCGGGGTGGTAGATCGGGCGCACGCAGGCCAGGCCACCCGCGCGGTAGAAGGTCTCGGCGACCGCCGCCAGGGAGTGGCCGGCGCCGGCGGTGAGGATCGTGCCGTCGGCCTGCACTGCGGCGAGCACCAGCTCCGCCACGTCGTCCAGCGCGCTGGAGTTGTGCTGCTCGACGCGGGTCAGGTGCGTGCGCACGAAGGTGCCGTAGTCGGACCCGGTCACGGTGTCGGTCGTCATGCGGCCCAGTAGTACCCGATTGCCGGAGGCCTCACCAGTAACCCGAGCACCACAACTGCCGATACGCGCCATGAGGGCAGTCGGCGGCGGACGGGGGGTGGGTCGGATCAGGCGGTACTTCGTCACCTGGGTCGTGCTGACCGCCGTGTTCACCGCCGCAGCCGCCACGCACATCACACTGGCGGTCACCTACGCCGAGCTGTGGCCGGTGTGGGTGGCGTTGGCGCAGCTCGTGGTCGCGGTCGGGTGCGCGCGGGCCGCTGTCTGCGCACGGCCCTGAGAGCCGGTGCTCAGGTCCTCCGGCCGGTCCACGTCGGCGCCGTCCGCCACGTCCGAGCACTCGACGTGCCGCACGGAGGCCGACCTCAGGTACTCCCGGGCGCCCTGGTCGCCCGCCGCCGACGACATGACACCGGGGAAGTGGTCGCTGCCGATCAGCACCGGATGACCGATCTCGCCGTCGTACACCGCCCGCGCCAGCACGTCCGGAGCGGCGAGCGCCATCAGCCGGCGCAGTGCGGCGACCGTGACACCGGGGGTGTCCACCGGCAGCACCACCACGGCGTCCACCACGCCCACCGCGTGCAGGCCGGTGCGCAACGACGACCCCATGCCCGACTCCCAGCCGGGGTTGTCGACGACGGTCACCCCGGTCAGCGCCGCCCTCGCCCGCACCTCACCGGCCGCGGCACCCAGCACCACGACCACGGGAGCACAGCCCGCTGCCCGCAGCGCCTCGGCCGCGATGTCGACGAAGAGCTTGCCGTGCACCGCAACGAGGGCCTTCGGGGTGCCGAACCGGCGGCCTGCCCCCGCGGCCAGCAGGAGCCCGGCGACGCGCATGCCCCGAACCTAGTCGGTGCGGCGGGCCGGCCGGAAGCCGAGCGCCGTGCGCGACCGGGTGCCGAAGCGCTGCCGCAGCCGCTGACCAGCCAGAACAGCTTCCTCTTCCGGCAGTTGCCGCCAGCGGAGGAGCAGGTTCAGCCGAGGTTCTCCAGGATCAGGCCGGACGCGGCCTCCGGGACCTCCTCGGGAATCCAGTGGCTGACGTCCTCGACCATCTCGAACCGGTACGCGCCCGTGCACCACTTCTCGGTCTCGAACGCAGCCACCGACCCGAACGCCACGTCCTCGGTGCTCCACACGTACATGGTCTTGACGCCGACCTTGTCCGCGACGCCGTCCGGCCTGCCCGCGCGGTACCAGTTGAGCGCCGCCGACAGCGCGCCCGGCTCGGAGAGGCGCTGGACGTACTCGTCGACGTGCGAGGGCCGCACGCGGTACTCGAACATCTGCCGCAGCGCGTGGGCGTTGTTGTCCAGCATCCGCCTCTCGGTGCTGCGCTCACGCCAGTCCAGCACGTATTGCGACCGCATCCGCTGTTCCTCGTCGGTCTGCAACGCGGTCCGCAGGGCGCCGGGGTGCGGGGTGGAGAACACGGTGAGCGTGCGCAGCCGGTCCGGGTGCTCGATCGCCGTCCACCACGCGACCGCGCCACCCCAGTCGTGGCCGACCAGGTCGACCGTGCCCCAGCCCAGCGCGTCGGCCATCGCCAGCACGTCCCCGACCAGGTGCGTCGTCGTGTACTCCTGGTACCGCTCCGGCCGCACGCCGGGGGAGTAGCCGCGCTGGTCGGGCGCGACGGCGCGGAAGCCGTTGGCGCCCAGGACCGCGACCTGGTGCTCCCACTCGATCGCGGCCTCGGGGAAGCCGTGCAGGAGCAGCACCGGGCGGCCGTCCTCCGGACCGGCCGCGATCGCGTCGAAGGTGCCCGCCTCGGTGGGGATGCTGAGGTGCTCGATCACGGGTGCGAACCCTACCTGTGTGACCTGGATCTCAAGGTCCGAGCCGAACGGGGCCGTGTGCCGAAGGCCTGGTGTGCATCCGCAAGTCGACGTGGCGAAACCATCGGGCAGAACGAATGCCGTCGTGCTCGTGTTGCACGGCGGACGGGAGCGCAGCACCGAGCCGGTGCGCCGCCACAACCTCGCTCACCTGCGCATGGTCCCGTTGGCCAGGGCCCTGCGCGCGCCGGGCGTCGAGGTGTGGAACCTGCGCTACCGGATGCGCGGCTGGAACGCGCCGAGCCTCGACCCGGTCAGGGACGCCCGGTGGGCGCTCGACCGGATCGGCGAGCTGCACCCCGGCGCACCGGTCGTGCTCGTCGGGCACTCCATGGGCGGCCGGACCGCGTTGCGCGTCGCCGGCGACCCGAGCGTCGTGGCGGTGTGCGCGCTCGCACCGTGGATCGTGCCGGGGGAGCCCTTCGACCAGCTCAGGGGCAAGGCGCTGCTCATCGCGCACGGCGACCGGGAGCGGATGACCGACCCGGCGAAGTCGCTGGCGTACGCGCGGCAGGCGAAGACCGTGACCGACCGGGTCGCGCGGTTCACCGTCGAGGGCGGCGACCACGCCATGCTGCGCCGGGCCCGCGACTGGACCCGGCTCACCGTCAACTTCGTCCACGGTGAGCTCGGCCTCGAACCGGTGGCGGCGGACATCGCGAACGCGATGCGGGAAGCCTCCCCGCGAGGCCTCGACGTCCCCCTGGGAGGGTCGCGTGGCTGAGGTTGCCGTCATCGGAGCCGGGGTCGCCGGGCTCACGGCCGCGTACGTGCTGCAACGCGCGCACGACGTCACGCTCTTCGAGGCCGACGACCGGCTCGGCGGGCACGCGCACACCCACGACCTGGACGGCGTCCACGTCGACAGCGGGTTCATCGTCCACAACGAACGCACCTACCCGAACCTGGTCAGGCTGTTCCGCGAGCTCGGCGTGCCCACCCAGGACTCCGAGATGTCCATGAGCGTGCGCTGCGACGGCTGCGGGCTGGAGTACGCCGGGGCGAAGAAGCTGCCTGGTCTGTTCGCGAAGCGCTCCAACGCAGCCAACGCCCGGTACGTGCGCATGCTCGCCGAGGTCACCCGCTTCTACCGGCACGCCCAGCGCGTCCTGCGCAACGAGGAGGCGCACGACGTCACGCTCGGTGCGTTCCTCGCGATCGGCGGCTACTCCCGCTACTTCGTCGACCACTTCATCGTCCCGCTGGTCAGCGCCGTGTGGTCGGCCGGCGCCGCGCTCAGCACGGAGTACCCGGCCTGGTACCTGTTCGAGTTCCTCGCCAACCACGGCATGCTCGCCGTCGGCGGCACCCCGCAGTGGAAAACCGTGACCGGCGGCTCCCGCACCTACGTCGACCGCGCGGTGCAAGGCCTCAGCGCCGTCCACGTGGGCACCCCGGTCCGCGCGGTCATCCGCACCGGCGGCGGCGTGGAGATCCGCGACGAGGACGACGTGCTGCACACCGCCGACCACGTCGTCGTCGCCACGCACCCCGACCAGGCGCTCGGCCTGCTCGCCGACCCCACGCGTGAGGAGAAGGAGGTGCTGGGCGCCTTCCGCTACTCCCGCAACGAGACCTGGCTGCACACCGACGCGTCGGTCCTGCCGCGCACCCGCGGCGCGCGGGCGTCGTGGAACCTCTACAAACGGGCCTGCCGCGAGGACGGCGACCAAGTGCTCGTCAGCTACCACATGAACCGGCTGATGCGGCTGCGGGAACCGCGCGAGTACGTCGTCACCCTCAACCCGCACGACGTCGACCCCGGCCGGGTGCTCGCCAGGATGACCTACGAGCATCCCGTCTACACGCCCGGCTCCGTTGCCGCGCAAAGACGTCTGCCCGAGCTCAACACCGGCACCACCGCGTACGCGGGTGCCTACCACGGCTGGGGCTTCCACGAGGACGGCTGTGCGTCCGGCGTGCGCGCCGCCCGGCACTTCGGGGTGGACTGGTGATCTATGACGTCGTCATCACGCACACCCGCCGCGAGCTGATCGACCGGGCGTTCCGCCACCGCGCCTACCTGTGGCTCGTCGACCTCGACGGGATGCCGCGGCTGCCGTGGTGGGCGCGGCCGTTCGCCCGGTTCGAGGCGCGCGACCACCTCGGGTCACCGGACCGGTCCATCAGGGAGAACCTGGAGGAGTGGCTCGGTGAACGCGGGATCGAGCTGGGCGGCGGCCGGGTCCTGATGCTCGCCAACGCCCGCGTGCTGGGGTACGTGTTCAACCCGCTGTCCGTTTATTGGTGCCACAACGCCGATGGCGAGCTCGTGTGTGTGGTGGCGGAGGTCCACAACACGTACGGCGGACGGCACTGCTACCTGCTCCGCACCGACGAGCACGGCCGCGCGTCGGTGGACAAGGAGTTCTACGTCTCCCCGTTCCTCGGCGTCGACGGCCACTACGTGATGAGGCTGCCGGCACCGGGGGAGCGGCTGTCCGTGACCATCGCGTTGCGGCAGAACGGGAAGACCACCTTCAGCGCCACCATGCGCGGGACCCGCACCTCCGGGCTGCGGATGCTCCTGCGCCGGCCGTTGATGCCCCAGCGCGTCTCCGCGCTGATCCGCCGCCATGGCATCGCCCTGTACCTGCGGCGCCTGCCGATCGTTCCCAGGAGTGAGTAGATGAGCACGCTGTCCCTGCCCCTTCCGAACCAGGGCGTCTGGCCGGGCCTGTTCACCGCACCGCGCTCGCCCCTGCGCGCGCGCCTCGCCGAGTCGCTGTTCCGCAACGCCGTGCGCACCCTGCCGGTGACCGTGCGGTTCCCGGACGGACGGACGTGGGGCGCGGGCGGGCCGGTCATGCGGCTGGTGCGGCCCGCGGCGTTCTTCCACCGCCTCGGCGCCGACGCCAAGATCGGCTTCGGCGAGGCCTACATGGTGGGCGACTGGGAGTCCGACGAGCTCGCGGACGTGCTCACCGCGTTCGCCGCGCGGCTGTCCACGCTCATCCCGCCCGGCCTGCAGCGGCTGCGGCGGTGGGCGGAGCGGCGGCAGACCGAGGTCAACGACATCGCGGGCTCGCGGCAGAACATCCACCGCCACTACGACCTGTCCAACGACCTGTTCGAGCGGTTCCTGGACGAGACGATGACCTACTCGTCGGCGTTGTTCGACGGCGACCGCGGCCTCGACCTGCACGCCGCCCAGCTGCGCAAGATCGACGGCGTCCTCGACTACGCGGGCGTGCGGGCGGGGTCGCGGGTGCTGGAGATCGGCACCGGCTGGGGCGCGCTCGCCATCAGGGCCGCCCGGCGCGGTGCCACCGTCACCTCGCTGACCATCTCCGCCGAGCAGCGCAAGCTGGCGCTGGAGCGGGTGGCGGCCGCGGGCCTGCGCGACCGGGTGGCGGTGCACCTGCGCGACTACCGGGAGGAGCACGGGCGGTACGACGCCGTCGTCAGCGTCGAGATGATCGAGGCGGTCGGCGCCGAGTACTGGCCCGACTACTTCTCGGTGCTCGACCGGGTGCTCGCCCCCGGCGGCCGGGTGGGGCTGCAGGCGATCACCATGCCGCACGACCGGATGATCGCGAGCAAGGCCAGCTACACCTGGATCCACAAGTACATCTTCCCCGGCGGGCTCATCCCGTCGGTGCGCTCGGTCGAGGAGTCGGTGCGCGACCACACCCGCTTGAAGATCACCGAGATGCGCTCGTTCGGCGACGACTACGCCGAGACGCTGCGGCGGTGGCGCGAGAGCTTCCTGGGCCGCTGGGACGAGATCTCCGGTCTCGGCTTCGACGACACGTTCCGCCGGATGTGGGAGTTCTACCTGGCCTACTCGGAGGCCGGGTTCCGGGTCGGCCACCTCGGCGTGCAGCAGTTCGCCATGGCCGAACGACTGGGCCATTAGGACCACGTTCTCCCTCAAAAGGGTGCTGCTTCGCCCACCTGAGGGGACTTCGTGGTCCTCTTGCACGCAGGCGGTATCAAATGGCTCGCTGCGCTCTCTTCTCCAGTGAAGCCCCTAGTGTCGCTGTAGTGGAGGAGGTCGCCGGGATGGTTCAGCCCACAGCCGTGCGGTCCGGTGGCGGTGTCGGCGTCCTCTCAGTCGAAGAGGTCTGGACCGCGCCAACGGTCCCCGTGCGCCGCCGGGCGCGCCAGGAACCGGTCTCCAACCAGTGGCTCGCCGAAGCCGAGTTCACCGACCTCGTCGACGCCGCCCTGGCAGGAGAAAGACGGGCGGTCGAGCACCTGCTCGGCCGCATCCAGCCGCTCATCGTGCGTTACTGCCGCGCCCGCGTGGGCGGCCGGGAACGCACGCTCGTCTCGGCGGAGGACATCGCGCAGGAGGTCTGCGTCGCCGTCCTCGGCGCCCTGTCGAAGTACCGCTACGAGCCCGGCTCGTTCCTGGCCTTCGTCTACGGCATCGCCGCCCACAAGGTCGCCGACGCCCGCCGCCGCGCGGTCCGCAACCGCGCCGAGGTCGTGCCCGAGTTGCCCGACTGCGCCTCCGACGAGGCCGGCCCCGAGCAGCACGCGGTCAACGGCGAGATGATGGCCCAGGTCACGCGGCTGCTGCACCGGCTGCCGCCCCGCCAGCGCGAGATCCTCGTGCTGCGGGTGGCGGTGGGCCTGTCCGCCGAAGAGGTCGCGCTGGCCGTGTCGTCGACGCCGGGTGCGGTGCGGGTCGCCCAGCACCGCGCGCTGACCAGGATGCGGGAGATGATCGCGGAGGAGACGGGCTGAGGTCCGCGGCGTCCTCCTGAGCGCGGCCCCGCGTGGAATTGTCGGTGCCGGGTGGCATCGTGGACCACATGGCGGAACCCGACTTCGACGTGCTCCTCACCGGGACGGTCTTCCTCGACATCATCTTCACCGGCCTGCCGCGGCCACCGGCGGCGGGCACCGAGGTGTGGGCGGACGGGCTCGGGTCGTGCCCTGGCGGGATCGCGAACCTCGCCGTCGCGTTGCGCAGGCTGGAGCTGAGGACCGCGCTGGCGGCCGCGTTCGGTGAGGACGCCTACGGCGACTTCTGCTGGGACGTGCTGGCCGAGCAGGAGGGCGTCGACCTCTCCTACTGCCGCCGGTTCTACGGATGGCATTCACCGGTGACGGTGTCGATGGCGATGGAGCACGACCGTTCGATGGTCACGCACGGGCACAAGGCACCCGTTGTCGCCGATGACCTGTTTTCGCCGCCGCCGTCGGCAAAAGCCTGTTTTGTGCACATTCAGGCGGAAGACGAACAATGGGTGCGCACGGCGAAGCAGAACGGCGCGAAGCTGTTCGCCGACATCGGCTGGGACCGCACCGGGGCGTGGTCGCCGGAGCTGCTGCGCCGTCTTGACGGATTTGACGTCTTCCTCCCGAACCACGTGGAGGCGCAGGGCTACACGCGCACCGACACGCCGGAGGCCGCCGCGCGCGCGTTGGCCGAGCACGTGCCCGTGGTGGTTGTCACACGCGGGGGAGGCGGAGCGGTCGCCGTCGACAGCTCCACCGGGGAATGCGTGGAGGTGCCGGGGCTGAACGTGGCGCCGCTGGACGCGACCGGAGCCGGTGACGTGTTTGGGGCGGGGTTCGTGATGGGCACACTCGCGGGGTGGCCGCTGGAGCACCGCGTGCGTTTCGCGAACCTGTGCGCGGCGCTGTCAGTGCAGCACTTCGGCGGTTCGCTGTCGGCACCGGGCTGGGGAGACATCGCCGTCTGGTGGCGCACGGTGAGCCGGCGACCCGACGAAGAGCTCGCCCGCTACGGGTTCCTCGACGACCTGCTGCCCCACCACACGGGGGTCGAGGTCCGGCGCGCCAGCCCGACGATCGGACTGCGGTTGCTCCGGTAGGTTGAAACCAGTCGATCAGCGGACGCAACCTCACGGGTCTCCCGCGCGACTTAATACGTAGAGCTTTCTCTGGGGTTCGGTTCGGAAGGAGTTGCGGTTTGTTCGCCGCACGCGCGTCAGGCTTGGTCAAGTTGATGGGGTTGTGCCTGACGGCGGGCGTGCTCCTGGCAGCGATGGTGTTCCCGTTCGCAGGAGGGCTGGGGCTCGCGTCGAACCGCGCCGCCGACCAGGTCGACCAGACGTCGGGTGACCTCGCCAAGGGGGAGCTGCCGCTCGTCACCACCATCACGGACATGAACGGCGAGCCGATCGCCTACCTGTACGACCAGTACCGGATCCCGCTGGAGTCGAACCAGATCTCCGACACGATGAAGGCCGCGATCCTCGCGATCGAGGACAAGCGGTTCTTCGAGCACCGCGGCGTCGACTGGCAGGGCATCGCCCGTGCCGCCGCCAAGGCCGGTGTGGACGGTGGCGCGACCCAGGGCGCCTCGACGCTGACGCAGCAGTACGTCAAGAACTACATGGCGTTCGTGCTCGGCGCCGACAACGAGCAGGAGGCCTGGGAGAAGGCCACCGAGGCGACCGTCGGCCGCAAGCTGCGCGAGGCGCGCGTCGCGTTGCAGCTCGAGCAGCAGATGTCCAAGGACGAGATCCTCGCCGGCTACCTGAACATCGTGCCGCTGGGCAACCAGACCTACGGTGTCGGTGCCGCCGCCAAGGCGTACTTCAAGACGACCGCCGACAAGCTGACCGTCCCGCAGGCGGCGCTGCTCGCCGCCATCGCGAACCGCCCGTCGTCGCTGAACCCCGGCGCGAACCCGGAGAAGGCCCTCGAACGCCGCAACACGGTGATCGACAAGATGCGCGAGAACGGCGCGTTCGGCCAAGACGAGACCGAGGCGAAGAAGAAGGCCGACGAGTACAAGGCCGAGCCGCTGGGCGTGACCGACGACCTGCAGATCCTGCCCAAGGGCTGCGTCGGCGCCGGTGACGGCCCGATCTACGGCTTCTTCTGCTCCTACCTGCTCGACTACCTGCAGGACGCGGGCATCACGAAGGCGCAGCTGCAGCGCGGCGGCCTCACGATCAAGACGACGATGGACCCGAAGGCCACGAAGGCGGCCAAGACGGCCGCCGAGCAGCAGGTGCCGAAGATGCAGAACGGCATCGCGAACGTCATGTCCGTGGTCCAGCCCGGCAAGGACAAGCACCGCGTCCGCGCCCTCGTCGCCTCCCGCGACTACGGCAACAACGCCGACCTGGGCCAGGTCGCCCGCCCCGTGCCCGCCGAGGTGCTCCCGTTCGGCCCCGGCTCGGTCAACAAGGTCTTCACCGCCGCCGCGGCGCTCGAGCAGGGCGTGACGGGCATCGACCGCGAGATCCCGGTCCCGAAGGTCCACTACTCCCGCGTGTACCCCAACGGCGGCTCGGCGTGGAAGGTCGAGAACGCGGGCAGCGGCTACGCGGAGAAGATGTCGCTGACCCAGGCGCTCGCCACGTCGCCGAACACCGGCTTCGTGATCCTGCAGGAGAAGACCGGCCTCGACCGCGTCGTCGACATGGGCTACCGCCTCGGCATGCGCGAGACCCTCGCCACCCACAACCGCGGCGCCGAGCCCCTGAAGTCCGACGGCTCCAACGGCCCCTCCCAGGGCGACTGGACCAAGCAGAACAACGCCGGCTCCTACACCCTCGGCCCCGGCGCGACCAGCGTCCTGGAACTGGCGAACGTCGCCGCCACCATCGTCTCGAACGGCAGCTGGTGCCCGCCCACCCCGGTGGAGCAGGTCCTGGACCGCCACGGCAACCCCATGCCGCTGAAGGAGAAGCCCTGCGAGCAGGCCGTCACCCCTGACCTCGCCAACTCGCTGGCCCAGGGCCTGTCCCACGACACGGTCGGCTCCGGCACCGCCGCTGACGCCGCCCGCGCCGCCGGCTGGACCCGCCCGACGATCGGCAAGACCGGCACCACCGAGGAGCACAAGTCGGTCGCCTTCATGGCCGCCACCCCGCAGTACGCGGGCGCCGTCATGACCTACGCCGACGGCAACCGCCCCGAGGTCATCTGCGCGAACCCGATCCGCTTCTGCCCCGGCTCCAACTCGGGCGTCTACGGCGGCCAGGTGGCCGCGCCGACCTGGTTCAACGCGATGAAGGTGATCCACGAGGGCCTGGACCCGGCCCCGCTCCCCCCGGCGGCGGCACGCTACAAGTAGCTCCTTCCGCTTTCTCCGGGCCGTCGGACGCGTGATGCGTCCGGCGGCCCTTTGCGTTGCGCCGGTGGGTGGGGGTTGCACCCGTCCTCGGTTCGCTGGGGGACGAGGGGAGGGGGTGGGCGGCGAGGGCTGGGCTCGCGCCTCTGCGGGAGCTTCGGCGCATGGGTGCCAGGTGGCGGGTGGCGGACGATCGCGTCCGTGGCGTCCGTCTTGCTCGGCTGATGCCGTCAGGCACGCTCGCGCAGGGGTCCCCTCGCGTTTCGGGTCCCCCGCGACCCAACGTACGCGCGGGGTCTGACAGTTTCGCGAGGTCGGCGCCGCGATCGTCGCGAAGCGCGACAAGCGGGGGTTTCCGGTCGCGTACGGCTGGCGGACCCCTCACACCACCCCGTCGGCCTTTCTCGATAAAGCGACTGACCAGTACAAACACCGAAGAACGGCATTGGTCTAGTGGTCGTTATCAACCGTTGACCTCACTCGACTACTCAAAGTAGCCATGAGTGGGCTCCGTCACCCAAATGACCACATCGCTTGCTTCCGGCGATAACGCGAGGTTACGTTCCCTGCCGCATGTCACGGTTCGATAACCGCCAGGACGCGGACCCACCCCCGAAGGGGTCCAGTCCACCGCGCGCCATCCGGGTCCCCGAAACCCCGGCACGCACAGCAGGCGGATCGGACTCCCCCCGAGTGTGCATGGAGGCAGTTTTGGCACGGCATCGTGCGAAGGGTCCGCTGATCGACGTGATCGGCAGAGTGGACCTGGACCGCAAGAAGGCCGTCACGGCGGTCGTCGCCGCAGGTGCCCTCGTCGGCGCCGGCTTCACCCAGGCGATGGCCACGGTCACCCCCGTCGACCGGATCGTTCCCGTCGCCGCCACGTCCGAGTTGGCGGCGGCGATGACCCAGCAGCAGCACCAGCCAGGAGCGGTGGAGACGGTGCACGCCGTCGACACCGCCGTGGAGACGCGCCACCTGTTGCAGGCCGAGCAGCTCCAGGTGCAGTTCAACGTCCGCGAGGCCATGAAGGCCGCGGAGGGTGCGTACGCGCAGCGGCAGGAGGCCATCAGGGCCGAGGCGGCACGCGTGGCGGCCGAGGCGGCGCGTGAGGCGGCGCGCAAGGCGGCGGAGGAAGAGGCCCGCAGGCCCAAGGCGGTCAAGCCGGCGCAGGGGTCGTTCACCTCGGGCTTCGGTGCCCGGTGGGGGACCAGTCACAACGGCGTCGACATCGCCAACGCCATCGGCACGCCGATCCTGTCCGTCCTGGACGGCACGGTGGTCGAGGCCGGACCCGCCAGCGGGTTCGGGCTGTGGGTGCGGGTGCAGCACGCGGACGGCACCATCACCGTCTACGGGCACGTCAACACCATCGACGTCGCGCAGGGTGCCGTGGTGAAGGCCGGGCAGCAGATCGCGACCATGGGCAACCGCGGTCAGTCGACCGGGCCGCACCTGCACTTCGAGGTGTGGGTCGACGGGTCGCAGAAGATCAACCCGGTGGGCTGGCTGGCGGCGCGGGGCATCTCGCTCTGAGCGCGGCCGGACGCCGAGGTGGTTCACGCCGGTAGGCCCGATCGGCTCAACGGCGAGGAGTTCGCGGTCACGCAGGGCGACGTCACCTGGCCGTGCGTGACTGCGGAGGTGGCGCCGTGCGAGGACGTGCGCCAGGTTGTGTCTGTGAACGAGACACCGAGGTCCGCGTCCGGTCAGATCCTCCGCCGCCTGCCGGGGAACGACGGCTGATGCGCGTTCTCATCACCGGCGGTGCCAAGGAGCTGGGCCGGGCCTTCAGCGACGCCGTGGGCGCGCGCGGGCACCGGCTGGTCATCACCGGCCGCGACGAACGCGCGCTGGCCGTGGCCGAGCAGGAGCTGCGGGCCCGTGGTGTCGAGGTCGAGGCACACGTCGCCGACCTCGCCGACCCGCAGGCCACGCCCAAGCTCATCGAGAGCCTCGGGCCGATCGACGTGCTCGTCAACAACGCCGCGCTCGGCGGGCCGGTCGGGCCGACGTGGGAGGTCGACGAGAACGAGTGGTGGCGGACCTTCGAGGTCAACCTGCGCGGGCTCGCGCTCGCCACCACCGCGGCGCTGCGCACGATGACCAGCGGCCGGATCGTCAACATCGTCAGCAACGCCGGTGTGCACCGCTGGCCGCTGCTGTCGGCGTACTCCGTGTCCAAGGCGGCCGTGCTCAAGCTGGGGGAGAACCTCGCCGCCGAGCTGAGGGACAGGCCCATCGCCGTGCTGAGCTACGACCCCGGCATGGTCGACGTCGGCCTGATGGGCCGCGGCAGCAGGGCCGCACCGGACGACGAAGCGGGGCGCAGCGTCGCGCGGTGGGCGAGGTCGCAGCGGGAGCAGGGCAGGTTCACCCCCGTGGAGCAGTCGGCCGGCGTCCTGGCGCGCATCGTCGACGGGGAGTTCGACCACCGCTCCGGCGGGCTCGTCACTCCCGCGGACTGAGACACCGCCGCACGGGAGAGCGCTGTCACCCGATCGTCAACAGGCAATCTGACCAGTTGGTACGGAAGGCCCTTCCTCGCCGGCGGGTCAACCGGGGATCGTCGCGGGTGCTGCTGAGGTCGTTGCGCGGCACGGTTTCGTGTCGCGCCGAACGACATGCGCTGAACCAACGCCCGATCCCCCTGGAGGCGTCGTGCCCGTGCGAACACCCGCTGCTGCCCTGAGCCTGACGGCGGCCCTGCTACCCGAGCACCTGGAGCGAGCGAGAGGACCGCTGAACGTCGCGCTGCCCGACGAGGTGCGGGCGCGGATCGCGCACTGCCGTGCGTTCGTGCTCGAGGTCAGCGGCTCCGGCCGCGCGATCTACGGTGTCACAACGGGTTTCGGGCCGCTCGTCGAGTTCGGGGGTCGCGAGGACAGCGGCAGCCAGAGCGACAACACGATCCTGCACCACATCGTCGGCCACGGCGAGCTGCTGCCGCCCGAGGTCACCAGGGCCGCGGTGCTGGCCCGGCTCTTCTCGTTGGCACACGGGCGTTCCGGCGTCTCGGAGCACGTCGTCGACGCGCTGGTCGCCATGCTCGCGACGGACTTCGCGCCCGCCGTGCCGCGGCTCGGCTCGGTCGGTGCGAGCGGCGACCTGCAACCGCTCGCCTACGTGGCACACGCGTTGCGCGGCAACGGGAACGCGTTCCTCGGCGGCCGGCTGGTGCCCGCGGCCGACGCGCTGCGCGAGGCCGGTCTGCGCCCGGTCGAGCTCGACGGTCGCGACGCCCTCGCCGTCGTGAACGGCATCTCGGTCACCGCCGCCGTGCTCGGTCTCGCCGTCGCGCAGGCACAGCGGTCGCACCGCGTCGCGGAACTGCTGTCCGCCTTGCTGACCGACGTCCTCGGCTGCGGCACGGAGTTCGCGTCACCCGCGCTGCTCGCCGCGTTCGGCCACCCGGACGTCGCCGACGTCGGTGCCGCGCTGCGGACCTGGTTGCGCGGCAGCACCCCCTCCGGTCAACGCCCCCTGCAGGAGGCGTACAGCATCCGGTGCGTGCCACAGCTGGCCGGTGCGGCCCGCACGAGCATCCGGCACGCCGACGAGGTGGTGCGCCGCGACCTCAACGGCGTGAGCGACAACCCGTTGTTCTTCCCCGAGACCGGGGAGGTGCTGCACGGCGGCAACTTCTTCGGCCAGCCCAGCGCCTTCGCCGCCGACGCGCTCAGCCTCGCCCTGGCCCAGCTGGGCAACCTGGCCGAACGCCAGCTCGACCTGCTGGTCGACCCGCACCGCACCGGCGGCCTCCCGCCCATGCTCAGCCCGGCGCCGGGACAGCAGCACGCGGTGCAGGGCATCCAGATCTCCGCGACCGCCACGGTCGCCGCCATGCGCAGGGCCACGCTGCCCGCCTCGGCGCAGAGCCTGCCGACCAACCTGCACAACCAGGACGTCGTCCCGTTCGGCACGCAGGCCGCGCTCACCGCGCTCGACCAGACGAGGCTGCTGCGCTACCTGCACGGCGGGCTCGCCGTCGCGCTGCGCCAGGCCGTCCACGTCGGCGCCCGCCGCCCGCGCGCCCCGAGGCTCGCGGACGTGGTCGACCGGATCGCCGCCGAGGTGCCGGCGATCGAGGAGGACCGGCCGCTGGACACCGCGATCGGCCGGGTGGCCGACCTGCTGGACGAGATCGTCGCCGCCGAGAGCGCGACGGAGAAGGACGGTGTGGGATGAGCGCGCCCGTTTTCAGCCCGGTCTGGGGGCACGCGGCCGTCGACCTGCCGGTGCTGCGACTGCCGATGCCCGGTTCGGAACTGATTCCGTGCGCGGATGACTGCTACCAGATCCCGCTGGAGATCAGCGTCCCCGATGACGAGGTCGGACGGGCCGTCCACCGGTGGTTCCTGGGGCACCACGGCGCATTTTTCGTCTGGAGGTTTCTTTCGGCTTCACTCGATAGGCTGATACGCGAGCGTGATTCGCAACTAGTCCGCCTCACTGCGCTTGGATACGACGTGTACTCGGTGCTGCTGGCGTATTCGGGCAGCTGTTCCCGTGAGGTCTACGAGGACGTCATCCGGCCGTTGATGACGTCGTTCGACCCCGCGTTCAGCGGGCGCTGGGCCCGTGACTACGAGCCCGTGCCCGGTCTGCTGCGCAGGGCCCGTGCCGCACTGGGGCCCGCGGCGGCCGCACCCCTGTCCTCCGCGAGCAAGGCGAACCTGTTGGCACACATGGAGGTCATGCGCAGACTCGTGCCGGACGGCGACTCGCTGCTGCGCGAGTCCGGTCGTGCGCGCATGTCCACCACCGACGCAGAACGAGACAGGTTCGACGAGTTCTTCCTGGTCAGCCGCGAAAACGTGTGCTCCAGCCGTTACCGTGCACACCGCGCCGCCGTCTTCGCCGCCATGGACCGCGACCTCGCGAAGCACCCGGTGCGACCCGAGTACGCCGACACCCTCAGGACGTTCGCCACCCGACTATGAGAGAAGGCCGCGCGTGAACGACTTCAAGGCCGTGGTCATGACCCCGCAGATCTACCGCTACGTGCGCGAGCAGGCAGGCCAGCCCAGTGCGGTGCAGGAGAAGCTGATCGCGCGGACGCTGGAGCTCGGCGACTCGGCGGAGATGCAGGTACCGCACGAGCAGGCGGTCCTGTTCTCCCTGCTGGTCAAGCTCACCGGCGCGCAGACCGTGGTCGAGGTCGGCACCTACACCGGGTACTCCACGCTCGCGTTCGCGCAGGCGCTCCCACCGTCGGGCAAGGTCATCACCTGCGACGTCTCGCCGGAGTGGACCCGCATCGCCGAGGAGGCGTGGCAGGCCGCCGGGGTGCGGGACCGCATCGAGCTGCGGCTGGGCCCCGCCGGGCAGACGCTCGCGGAGCTGCCCGAGGAGCCCACGATCGACCTGGTGTTCATCGACGCGGACAAGGTCGGGTACGCGCACTACTGGGACCTGCTGGTGCCGCGTGTGCGGCAGGGCGGACTGCTGCTCGCGGACAACACCCTCTACTACGGCGGCGCCGCCGACGAGCAGCCCGAGGGCAACGCGGCGGCGATCGACGCGTTCAACCGGTTCGTGCTGGCCGACCCGCGGGTGGAGTCGGTGCTCGTGCCCATCGCCGACGGCCTGACGCTCGCGCGGAAGTTGTAGGCATACCGACCGGTCGGTAGGGTGTCGCCCAAGTGGACTTGGGAGGCGCTCATGGCTCGTTGGGGAATCACGCTGCCGCTGATCGGCGTGCCGGTGCTCGACCACCGCGCGCTGGTCAGCGAGCTGGCTGACCTCGGCTACACCGACGTGTGGTCGGCCGAGACGACCGGGACGGACGCCTTCACGCCGCTCGCGCTGGCCGCCCAGTGGTCGTCGTCGCTGCGCTTCGGCCCCGCGATCGCCCCCGTCTACACCCGCGGTCCCGCGACGCTCGCGATGACGGCGGCGACGCTGGCCGAGGTGACCGGCGGCCGGTTCGTGCTGGGCATCGGCTCGTCCTCGCCCGCGATCGTGCAGCGCTGGAACGCGATCCCGTTCGAGGAGCCGTTCAAGCGCACCCGCGACACCCTGCGGTTCCTGAAGTCCGCGCTGGCGGGGGAGAAGGTCAGCGCCGACTACGACACGTTCTCCGTCAAGGGCTTCAAGCTGGAACGCCCGCCGGCCGAGCGGGTGCCGATCATGCTCGCGGCGCTGCGCCCGAACATGCTGCGCCTGGCCGGTCGCGAGGCCGACGGCGCCATCACGAACTGGCTCGCCGCAACCGACGTCGCACAGGTCCGGTCCGAGCTGGGCGCGGACTCCGAGCTGGCCGCCCGGATCTTCGTCTGCCCGACCGAGGACGCCGACGCCGCACGCGCGCTGGGCCGCATGCTGATCAGCACCTACCTGACCGTGCCCGCCTACGCGGCGTTCCACGACTGGCTGGGCCGCGGCGAGGAGCTGCGCCCGATGCACGAGGCGTGGGCCGCGGGCGACCGCAAGGCCGCCGCGGGGTCGATCCCCGACTCCGTGGTCGACGCCCTGGTCGTGCACGGTTCCGCCGACCGCTGCCGCGAGCGCGTCGCCGAGTACCAGGCCGCCGGCGTGGACACCCCGATCATCGCCCTGCTCCCGACCGGTGGCGACCAGGTCGAGCAGGTGCGCGCGCTGGCACCCAAGGGGTAGCGGTGCCGGGCACCACCGAGCAGCGGATCATCGACGCGGCCGTCCGCCTGTTCGCGTCGCAGGGCTACGACGCGACCTCGGTGCAGGAGATCGTGGCGGCCGCCGAGGTCACCAAGGGCGCGCTGTACCACTACTTCCGCTCCAAGGACGACCTGCTCTTCGAGATCTACCGGCTGCTCATCACCGCCCAGTCCGCGGACATGGACCGGATCATCGCCGCGGGCCTGCCCGCGGCCGAGACGGTGCGGGAGATCCTGACGTCGCTGGTGGTCTCCACCGCGGAACGGGCCGACGAGACCGCCGTGTTCGTCCGGGAGATGCCGCGGCTCGGCGAGGAGCGGATGACCGACTTCCGCGCCGAGCGCCGCCGCTACCACGAGACGTTCCTCGCGGTGGTCGAGAAGGGCCAGGCCTCGGGCGAGTTCAGCTCGACGGTGCCGGCGGAGACCGTCGCGCGGATCGCGTTCGGCGTCGTGAACCAGCTGCCCACGTGGTACCGGCCGGACGGGCCGAAGTCACCGGCCGCCCTGGCGGGGGAGATCGCGGACTTCGTGCTGGCCGGGCTGCGGTAACGGGGAGCCGCGGGAGATCGACCTCTCTGCTGGGGAGGCACCGATGTCGAAGCAGCCACCGGAGTACGGCGTCGCACCGCCGATGCACGAGGTCCCGCCGTCACCGCGGTGGCCGTGGGTCCTGCTGCTCGTGGTCGCGGTGCTGGCCGTGGGCGGAGTGCTCCACGGCGGCAAGGTCGTCGACTCGGTGCGGGAGGCGGCCGGCGGGATGACGAGCGGCGAGGTGGCGGTCGCGGAACCGACCGGTCAGGAACCGCCGTCCGCACCCGGCAAGCGCGTGGTCGTGTTCGAGGTGACCGGCACCGGCACGGCGTTCACCGTCGCCACCACCGTCGGGGCGTCCGTGCAGAACGAGACCGGTGTCCGGCTGCCGTGGACCCGCACCGTCGAGGTGCCCGCCGACGAGCTCTCGAAGTCGGTGATGCTCGTCGTCGTGGCCGGTGCCGACGGGGCCGAGGTGCACGGCCGGTACACGATCGACGGCACCACCGTCCGGGAGGGCAAGGCCTCCGGGCCCTACGGCGTGCTGACGATCACCGACAGCTAACGCGCGCGCAGCGCGGCCAGCGCCTTGTCCGCGTGCGCGTTCATCGAGAACTCGCTCTTCACGACCTCCATTACCCTGCGGTCGGTGCCGATGACGAACGTGTGCCGCTTGACCGGCAGCGGCCCGAACCGGCGCTTCACGCCGAACTGCTCGGCGACCTCACCCTCGACATCGGACAGCAGCGGGTAGTCGAAGCCGTTGAGCTCCGCGAACTGCTTCTGCTTGGCCACGTCGTCGGTGGAGATGCCCACGCGCTGGGCCCCGGCCTCGGCGAACTCGGCGGCCAGGTCGCGGAAGTGACAGCTCTGCGCGGTGCAGCCGGTGGTCATCGCGGCGGGGTAGAAGAACAGCACGACCGGGCCGTCGCCGAGCAGTTCGGACAGCGTGCGGGCGACTCCGTCCTGGTCGGGCAGGGTGAAGTCGGGGGCGAGGTCGCCGGGCTTCATGGATCTCCAATACGCTCGGGGCCGTGACCAGCATGTCCGACGTGGCCAAGGCCGCAGGGGTGTCCGCTGCGACCGTATCGCGCGCGCTGCGCGGCGAACCGGGTGTGTCGGAGGCGACGAGGCAACACGTCAGCGAGGTCGCGCGGCGGATGAAGTACGCCATCGCGCGTGATGCCTCCTCATTGGCCGGTGGCCGGCGTTATGCGATAGCGGTCGTGACCGCCGAGGTCAGTCCGGTGCTCGCCGGAGCCGAGGGCGCGCTGCGGGCGGCCGGGTACGACGTGCTGCTGTACGTGCTGGGCACGCGGGAGGCGCGCGCGAAGTTCTTCGACGAAATGCCGCTGGGCCGCCGGGTCGACGGGGTGCTGCTGCTGTCGATGGCGCTGGCCGAGGCGGAACGGGCTGCGCTCACGGCGCTGGAGGTCCCGCACCTGACCGTCGACGACACCGACCTGCGGCACGCGCTGCAGACCGCCGTCGAGCACCTGAAGCTGCTCGGCCACGAGGACGTGGCGCTGGTGCTCGCCGACGGCGTGGACGAGTCCTACGACGAGATCCTGGTGGCCGCCGGGCTCACCGTGCGTCCCGAGTGGACGGTCTGGTGCTCGCCCACGGTCGACGGCGGCGAGCAGGTGGTCGACGTGCTCCTGGACGGCGAGCGCCTGCCCACCGCCGTGATCAGCTCCAGCGGTGCCGCGGCCGTCGGGATCTTCCTGCGCATGCAGCGCGACGGGCGGGCCGTGCCGGACGAGCTGTCGATCGTGTCGCTCGACGGCCAGGAGCTCACCCGCGTCGTCGGCCTGACCGCGGTCGAGGGGGCCGCGAAGGAACAGGGCGAGCGGGCCGTCGCGGACCTGTTCACGCTGATCAGGGGCGGCGAGATCGAACCGGTGGAGCACTCGGCGCGGCTGGTGGTGCGCAACTCCAGCGGCCCGGTCAGCTGATCCCGCCGTACGTGCCGCCGAGCGTGCTGCGGCTGACCTCGACCGCGCTGCCGCGCACCGTGCAGTCCGCGTACCGCACGAGGTGCCAGTCGATCGGCGACCACCACGGCGGCTCGCCGCTGTCCGCGGTCACGTACACGGTGCCGTCGCCGGAGCGCATCGAGCTGGAGCCGCCCGCCGAGCGGATCTCGTCCGGGGTCAGCTCGCCGTCGGCCGCCGCCGTCCGGAGTGCCGCCGTGATCCGGTCGACCTCGCGGTCGGCGAGGGTGCTCGCGAGACCCCAGGAGAACACCGTCCACAGCACCGCCACGACGACGAGCGCCACGACACCGAGCACGACCCTGACGCCGATCCGCAACGCCCCCATGGGGCCGACGGTACCGCCGCCGCGCGACCCCGCGGGCACATCCGCGGAAAGTACTGTGGCGCCATGCCCGCCGAAGAGCGCCTGACCCGGCTGCCCGCCCTGCCGGACACCCCCGGCTACGCCCACGCGGTGGCGGTGAGCGGGAGGCTCCTGTTCGTCTCCGGTCAGGTCGCGGTGGACGAGACGGGACGTGTGGTCGGGGTGGACGACCTGGCGGCGCAGACCAGGCAGGCGCTGAGCAATCTTCATCACGTCATTTCGAGGTTTGGCGCCGACTGGTCGGATGTCGTGAAGTTCACGTGGTACGTGCTCGACGCGTCGGAAGTGCAGACCGTCCGGGACGTGCGTGACGAAATGCTGCGGCCGGTGCTGGGAGACGTGCACAACCCGGCGAGCACGCTCGTCCAGGTCGCGGCGTTGTTCGGGCCGGAATTTCTCGTCGAGGTCGAGGCCGTGGTCGCCATTCCCGATCAGCGATCGGATGTTTGACGAAAACAGGTGTGCGGGGTGGTGCCCGACCGGTGTGCACCCTTCGGGTGACCGGGGTCCATTTGCTCTGGCAATGGACGCGCACCTGTGACATAGCTTGTACCTGTGGAGGAGTTGGTGGCGCGGCTGGCGGACGCTTGGGGCGTCGCCACGAGGTACGAGAACTCCGATCAGCAGCAGGTGACCGTCGAAACGGACGTCGTCGTCGCTGTCCTCGCGCAGTTCGGCGTGGACGCGTCCACTCCGGACTCCGTCGAGCGCGAGCTGGCTCTGGTCGAACGCAGGCGGGCGGAGCAGGCGCTGCCGCCGACGATCGTGATCCGCGAGCAGGAGACGTACGACCTGCGCGGGCCCGCGACCGTCGAGCTGGAGGACGGCGGGACGGTCAGCGTTGAGCGGCACCTGCCGGACTCGTTGCCGCTCGGGTGGCACACGATCCGCACCGCGACGCAGACCGTCACCCTGGCCGTGGCGCCCAGGACGTTGCCGGACGTGCCGCACACCTGGGGCTGGATGCTCCAGCTGTACGCCGCGCGTTCGCAGGAGTCGTGGGGGATGGGCGACTTCGCCGACCTCGCGACCGTCGCCCGGCGCAGCAGCCAGGAGCTCGACGCGGGCGTCGTGCTGGTCAACCCGGTGCAGGCGCCCAGCCTGACGCACCCGGTCGAGCGCTCGCCGTACTCGCCGACGAGCCGCCGGTTCGCGAACCCGCTGTACCTGCGCATCACCGACACCGCCGAGTTCCTGCAGGCCTGCCCGCGGACCCGGCAGCTCATCCGCGACCTGCGCCCCGCCAACGAGGACCTGATCGACTACGACGCCGTGTGGGACGCGAAGCGGCAGGCGCTGGAGCTGCTCTTCCCCGGCGGCGAGATCGAGATGGACGCCGACCTGGAGCGGTTCGCGACCTACTGCGCGCTCGCCGAGGTCCACGGCAGCGACTGGCGCACGTGGCCGGCCGACCGCGCGGAACCACCGGCCGAACGGGTCGCGTTCCACGCCTGGGTCCAGCACCTGTGCACCCGCCAGCTGCAGGACGTCCGGCTCGCCGCGCACGAGGCCGGCATGGCCGTCGGCGTCATCCACGACCTCCCGGTGGGCGTGCACCCCGGCGGCGCCGACACCTTCGCCGACCCGGACGCGTTCGCCATCGACGTCAAGGTCGGTGCGCCACCGGACGCGTTCAGCGCCGACGGCCAGGACTGGGGACTGCCGCCGTGGCGCCCCGACAAGCTCGCCGAGACCGGCTACCGGCCGTTCCGCCAGGTGCTGCGCAGCGTGCTGCGGCACGCCGACGGCATCCGCATCGACCACGTCGCCGGCCTGTGGCGGCTGTGGTGGATCCCGCCGGGCGAACCGCCGTCGCGCGGCACGTACGTCCACTACGACGCGGACGCGATGCTCGGCGTGCTCGCGCTGGAGGCCTACCGCGCGGGTGCCGTGGTCGTCGGCGAGGACCTCGGCACGGTCGAGCCGGTCGTCACGAAGACGCTGCAGGAGAACGGCATGCTCACCAGCGCCGTCCTCTACTTCCAGCGCGACTACTACGCGGAGGGCCACCCGCTGGTCCCGCCCGCGCAGTGGAACCCGAAGGCGATGGCCAGCATCTCCACCCACGACCTGCCGACCGCCGCGACGTTCTTCGCCGGTGAGGACGGTCCCGACTTCGACGAGCTGATGCGCGCGGAGGGCATCGACCCCGGCGACCGCGTCGCCGGTGCCCACGAGCTGCTGGCCCACGCGCCCTGCGCGCTGGTGCTGACCTCACCGCAGGACGCGCTGGGGGAGACCCGGCAGCCCAACGTGCCGGGCACGGTCGACGAGCACCCGAACTGGCGGATCCCCCTCCCCGTGCCGCTGGACGAGTTCTTCCCACTGGTCAGGGACATCACCCGCCCCCTGCGTCAACGCACACCGGAAACACCCGCTTAACGGCAGGTCGCCGACCTGCGGAGTACTGTTGGGCCGTCACCCGACGGCGGACGACGAAGCCCGGATCTTTTGGAGGTGGCGTACCAGATGAGCTCAGCCGTGAGCACGCGGACACCGACCGACGTGCTGGAACTGGCTGTCGAGCAGGTCCTTGCCGCCGTGCGG
Organism: Lentzea sp. NPDC037011; assembly: GCF_055607425.1. Taxonomy (NCBI): domain Bacteria; kingdom Bacillati; phylum Actinomycetota; class Actinomycetes; order Pseudonocardiales; family Pseudonocardiaceae; genus Lentzea; species Lentzea sp. NPDC037011. The sequence continues at coordinate 42,543 of NZ_JBVJRT010000007.1, forward strand.
CCGACCACGCTCGGCGACCCGCTGGCCGGGGCACGGCGTGCGGAGGAATCGCTGCGCGACGCGCTGCGGGACGCCGGTCCCGCACCGGACAACGAGGCCCTCACCCACGCGCTGGCGTGCGCGGAGGCGGCGGTCGAACACCTGAAGTACTGCGAGATCCAGGAAGCCCGCACGTTGCTCATGGCCGCACGTGGGCAGCTGGTGCTGGCGCACGCAAGGGCGTGACCGCTCGACGCGCCGGGGTTGGTGCACCCCGTGCTGCCCGCACGGTGGACCGGACCCCGGCACGGCCGCGGGAACTGACCCGCGCTTCCGCGCAACGCCACCCGCGCGGAATGCCGCATCTCGGTTAGACGGATAGGGTCGTGTGGGTATCGCTACCGCGTGAGGAGCATCGTGCGACCCTGGCCCGGCAGGCCGTATCCGCTAGGCGCTGGTTATGACGGCGTAGGAACGAATTTCGCCCTGTTCTCCGAAGTTGCCGAGTACGTGGAGCTCTGCCTCTTCGACGACGACGGCACAGAGACACGCGTCCGGTTGCCCGAGGTGGACGGTTTCGTGCACCACGGCTACCTGCTCGGCGTCGGCCCCGGCCAGCGGTACGGGTACCGCGTGCACGGGCCGTACGACCCGGAGCGGGGCCTTCGCTGCAACCCCAACAAGCTGCTCATCGACCCGTACGCGAAGGCCATCTCCAACGGCCTCGCGTGGGATGAAGCGCTCTACGGCTACAAGTTCGGCGCGCCCGAGAAGCGCAACGACGCGGACTCGGCGCCGTTCGTGTCGAAGTCCGTGGTGGTCAACCCGTTCTTCGACTGGACGAACGACCGCTCGCCCAGGACGCCGTACAACGAGAGCGTCATCTACGAGGCGCACGTCCGCGGCCTCACGATCGACCACCCGGAGATCCCGCCGCGACTGCGCGGCACCTACGCGGGACTCGCGCACCCGGTGATGATCGACCACCTGATCAAGCTGGGCGTGACGGCGGTCGAGCTGATGCCCGTGCACCAGTTCATCAGCGACCACACGTTGCAGGAGCGCAGGCTCAGCAACTACTGGGGCTACAACACGATCGGGTTCTTCGCGCCGCACGACGGCTACGCGGCCATGCCGCTGAACCAGGTGCAGGAGTTCAAGGGCATGGTCCGCGCCCTGCACCAGGCGGGCATCGAGGTCATCCTCGACGTGGTCTACAACCACACCGCCGAGGGCAACCACCTCGGGCCGACGCTGTCCATGAAGGGCATCGACAACCTGGCCTACTACCGGGTGATGGACGACGAGCCCAAGTTCTACATGGACTACACGGGCACCGGCAACTCGCTGAACGTGCGGACGCCGCACACGTTGCAGCTGATCATGGACTCGCTGCGGTACTGGGTCACCGAGATGCACGTCGATGGCTTCCGGTTCGACCTGGCGGCGACGCTGGCGCGGGAGTTCTACGACGTGGACCGGCTGGCGACGTTCTTCGAGGTCGTGCAGCAGGACCCGGTGGTGTCGCAGGTCAAGCTGATCGCCGAGCCGTGGGACGTCGGTCCCGGTGGGTACCAGGTGGGCAACTTCCCGCCGCTGTGGACGGAGTGGAACGGCAAGTTCCGCGACACCGTCCGGGACTTCTGGCGCGGTGAGCCGGCGACGCTGGGCGAGTTCGCCTCGCGCATCACCGGGTCGTCGGACCTGTACCAGGACGACGGCCGCCGGCCTTACGCGTCGATCAACTTCGTCACCGCCCACGACGGCTTCACGCTCAACGACCTGGTGTCGTACAACGAGAAGCACAACGAGGCCAACGGCGAGGACAACAACGACGGCGAGAGCCACAACCGCTCGTGGAACTGCGGCGTCGAGGGACCGACCGACGACGAGGAGGTCGTGGACCTGCGGGCCCGCCAGCGGCGCAACCTCATCGCCACCCTGATCCTGTCGCAGGGCGTGCCGATGATCCTGCACGGCGACGAGTTCGGCCGCACGCAGAACGGCAACAACAACGCCTACTGCCAGGACAACGAGGTCTCCTGGGTCGACTGGTCGCTGCTGGAGCGGCACGCCGAGCTGGTCGACTTCACCTCGGCGCTGACCGCGTTCCGCAAGGCCCACCCGGTGTTCCGGCGCAAGCGGTTCTTCGCGGGCCGGCCGATCCGCAAGGGCGACGAGCTGCGCGACATCGCGTGGTTCACCCCCTCCGGTGAGGAGATGACCGAGCAGAACTGGGAGGACGACTTCGGCAAGTGCATCGTCGTCTTCCTCAACGGCGAAGGCATGCCGGACCTCGACTCGCGCGGCATGCGCGTGGTCGACGACTCGTTCCTGATGGCGTTCAACGCACACCACGAGGACATCCAGGTGACATTGCCCGACAGCTCTTACGGTACCGAGTGGACGGTCGTGGTCGACACCGCGACCGGCCAGGTCGGCGGTGCCGGCAAGAAGCCGATCGCGGCGGCGGGCAGCCTCGCGCTGACCGCGCGCTCGCTGGTCGTGCTGGAGAGGACCGCCTGATGGGCGCCCCGTACTCCACCTACCGCATCCAGTTCACCCCCGGCTTCACCTTCGCCGACGCCGAGAACATCGCGGACTACCTGCACCGCCTCGGCGTGCACGGGCTCTACGCGTCACCGCTGCTGGAGGCGCGCGAAGGCTCCACGCACGGCTACGACGTCACCGACCCGACCCGCACGCGGGAGGAGTTCGGCGGCAAGCAGGCGCGCGAAGCGTTGCAGGACAAGCTGACCGAACTCGGCATCGGCCTGTACGTCGACATCGTGCCGAACCACATGGCCGTGCCGAACCCGTGGTGGGAGGACGTCCTCGAAAAGGGCCAGGAGTCGGAGTACGCCAAGTACTTCGACATCGACTGGTCCTCCGGGCGGGTGCTGCTGCCGGTGCTGGCCGAGGACGCCGAGGACGAGGAGCACGACCACTTCGTCAAGGTGAACTGGCGGCGCGGCAACCAGGAGCTCAACTACCGCCGGTTCTTCGACATCACCGAGCTGGCCGCGATCCGGGTCGAGGACCCGGACGTGTTCGACATGACCCACCACGAGGTGCTGCGGTGGGGCGCGGAGGGGCTGCGGATCGACCACCCGGACGGCCTCGCCGACCCCGGCGGCTACTTCCGGGCGCTGCGCGCGAAGTTCGACGGCTGGATCGTCGTCGAGAAGATCCTCGGGCCGGACGAGACGCTGCCGCAGAGCTGGCCGGTCGACGGCACCACGGGCTACGACGCGCTGCGCGAGATCTGCGGCGTGTTCATCGCGCCGACGGACGCGTTCGAACCCCGTGACGGGCAGCCGACCTTCCACGAGGTCGAGCACGCGTCACGCCGCCAGGTCGCCGACTCGATCCTGGTCGCCGAGGTGCGCCGGATCGCGCGGCTGGTGAAGGACGTGCCGTTCGAGGACGCGTGCGCGGCCGTCGCCGAGGTGATGGTCAACTTCCCGGTGTACCGGTCCTACCTGCCGGAGGGCTTGGAGCACTGGGACACCGCGGTGCGGCTGTCGTCCTCGCCCGCGGTCGAGGCGCTGGACGAGCAGGTCCGCGCCGACCCGCACGGCGAGCTGGCCACCCGCATCCAGCAGACCTCCGGCATGGTCGTCGCCAAGGGCACCGAGGACACCGCGTTCTACCGGTACACGAACTTCGTGGCCCTCAACGAGGTCGGTGGCTCACCGGACCGGTTCGGCATGCCGGTGGAGGAGTTCCACCAGCGCGCCGCCGCCCGCGAGGCCAGCTGGCCGCGGTCGATGACGACGCTGACCACCCACGACACCAAGCGGTCGGAGGACGTGCGGGCCCGGCTCGCCGTGCTGGCCGAGATCCCGGACGAGTACCTGGCGTTCGAGGAGACCATGACCGCGCGGCACGGGCTGTCCGAGCCGTCGCTCAACCGGCTGGCCTGGCAGTCGCTGCTCGGCGCGTGGCCGATCACCGAGGACCGCCTCGCGCAGTACCTGGAGAAGGCCTCGCGCGAGGCGAAGGTCAAGACCTCGTGGGTCGACCGCGACGCCGAGTTCGACGCCGAGGTGGCCGCGTGGCCCGCGAAGGTGCTCGGGCTGCCCGAGGTCGCCGCGTTCGCCGAGCGGCTCACGGTGCCGGGCTGGTCGAACTCGCTGGGCCAGAAGCTGGTCCAGCTCACCGCGCCCGGCGTGCCGGACATCTACCAGGGCACCGAGCTGTGGGACTACTCGCTGGTCGACCCGGACAACCGCAGGCCGGTCGACTACGAGCTGCGCAGGGAGCTGCTGGCCCGCATCGAGGACGGCTGGGTGCCGGAGGTCGACGAGACCGGCGCCGCGAAGCTGCTGGTGGTGCACCGGGCGTTGCAGGCCAAGGCCCGCGGTTTCCACGGCTACCGCCCGCTGCGCGCGGAGGGACCCGCCGCCGAGCACGTGCTCGCGTTCCAGCGCGAGCACGTCATCACCGTCGCGACCCGGCTCCCGGTCGGGCTGGCGCGCAAGGGCTGGCAGGGCACCGCGCTGCCGCTGCCCGGTCCGGAGTGGACGGACGTGCTCACCGGGCGGCCGGCGACCGAGGACCTGGCCGCGCTGCTCGACCGCTACCCGGTGGCTCTGCTCGTGCGAGGGGAATCGTGAGCTTTTCCGTGTGGGCACCGAAGCCCGAGTCCGTGCACGTCCGGGTCGACGGCGTCGACCACGGGATGAAGCGCGACGGCGACTGGTGGCACTGCGACGTGAGCGGCACCGACTACGCGTTCGTGGTCGACGGCCAGGCGCTGCCGGACCCGCGGTCGCTGTGGCAGCCGAACGGCGTGCACGAGGCGTCCCGCGTCTACGAGCACACCTACGAGTGGCAGGACGGCGGCTGGACCGGCCGCGCGCTGCCCGGCGGGGTGATCTACGAGCTGCACATCGGCACGTTCACGCCCGAGGGCACGTTCGACGCGGCGATCGGGAAGCTCGACCACCTGGTGGACCTGGGCATCACGTTCGTCGAGGTCATGCCGGTCAACAGCTTCGACGGCGTCGAGGGCTGGGGCTACGACGGCGTGCTGTGGGGCGCGGTGCACGAGCCCTACGGCGGGCCGGACGGCTTCAAGCGGTTCGTCGACGCCTGCCACGCCCGCGGCCTGGCCGTGCTGCTCGACGTCGTCTACAACCACCTCGGTCCGTCGGGGGCCTACCTCGACCGGTTCGGCCCGTACTTCGCGGGCAGCAACGACTGGGGTCCCGGCCTCAACCTCGACGGCGCCGGCTCCGACGAGGTGCGCCGGTACGTGCTCGACAACGCCCTGCAGTGGCTGCGCGACTTCCACGTGGACGGGCTGCGGCTCGACGCGGTGCACGCACTGGCCGACCGGAGCGCGGTGCACCTGCTGGAGGAGCTCGCGGTCGAGGTGGACGCGTTGTCGGCGGCGGTCGGGCGGCCGTTGACGCTGATCGCCGAGTCCGACCTGAACGACGCGAGACTGGTGACCGCGCGGGAGGGCGGGGGAACGGGCCTGCACGCGCAGTGGTCGGACGACCTGCACCACTGCCTGCACGTTGCCCTGACGGGTGAGACGTTCGGGTACTACGCGGACTTCGCGGCACCGGGAGCGCTGAAGAACACGCTGGAGGGTGTCTTCTTCCACGCCGGCACCTGGTCGTCGTTCCGGGAGAAGCACCACGGCAAGCCGGTCGACACGGCGTTGATCCCCGGCCACCGGTTCCTGGCCTACACCCAGAACCACGACCAGGTCGGCAACCGGGCGGCCGGTGACCGGTTGCCCGCATCCGTGCCCACCGGGAAGTTGTTGTGCGCGGCGGCGATCGTGCTGTGCTCGCCCTACACGCCCATGATCTTCATGGGGGAGGAGTGGGCGGCCTCCACGCCGTGGCAGTTCTTCGCGTCCTTCCCGGACCCGCAGCTCGCCGAGGCGGTCAGGACCGGGCGGCGCAGGGAGTTCTCCCGCCACGGGTGGGGCGAATCAGACGTACCGGACCCCATGTCGCCGCAGACCGTGGAGAACTCGCGGCTGAGGTGGGACGAGGTCGGTGAGGGGGAGCACGCGAAGGTGTACGAGACCTATCGCGCGCTGATCGCGTTGCGGCGCTCCCGCCCCGAGCTGGCCGATCCGCGACTCGACCGGTTCGTGGTGGAGCAGGACGGGGAGTGCTTCGTGCTGCACCGCGGGCAGACCCGCGTGGTGGTCAACCTGGGCACGACCCCCGTCCCGCTGCCTCACGGGGATGTGCTGCTGACCTCCTCGGCGAACCCGTCGTCGCTTCCTCCGGACTCGTTCGCCGTGGTCGCGTTGACGTGATCCCACAACACCTGGTCGGCCGGGTTCACCGGCCGGCCGAGGTGGGCGTGCACGAACGCGGCGACCAGGCGGTCGGCCGCGACGTGCAGCTTGATGTTGTGGTGCTGTGATATCTGCACCAGCAGCTGGAACGCCTGCTGGGGTGTGCAGGGTTTGCGTGCGGCGATCAGGCCCGTGGCCTGCCCGATGACGGTCCGTGACGCCAGGGCCTTGCGCAACCCTGCCACCTCGGCCTCGAGGGCGGTGATTCTCGCGGACGACACCGCCGGCTCCTTTCACGTCGTCATGGTCACAGCGGCATGCCGGTGGGACGACGACGCTCCAGGTAGCTCATCTTGCGAAGGGCGGGCACACCCAGAGCAAGCCGTCTCATCGGCTTGCGGCTGGGTTCTCAACCGCGAGTGATCACCTTATCAACTGTTTGGATCGCTGCTCGCCGGGTAACCGGTCGGCGTAGCTGACCGCTAGTGGAGGAGCCTGATCCATGGGTGCCGACGAGAAGTTCGAGAACAAGGCCGAGGAGCTCAAGGGCCGCGCCAAGGCCGCGGTCGGCGACGCCACGGACAACGAGCAGTGGCAGGCCGAGGGCCGCGCGGAGCAAGCCAAGGGCGCTCTGAAGCAGGCCGGCGAGAAGGTCAAGGATGCCTTCCGGTCGAACAAGTAAAGACACCGCGTCCGCCGCCCAGTTCGTCCCCGAGGGGAAGAGCTGGGCGGCGTTGCGTTCTGCTGCCGCCGGCTGCCGCGGGTGCGAGCTGTACCGCGACGCCACCCAGACGGTGTTCGGCGAGGGGCCGGTGAAAGCCCGGCTGATGATGGTGGGGGAGCAGCCCGGCGACCGCGAGGACGTCGAGGGCCACGTGTTCGTCGGCCCGGCGGGCCGGTTGCTGGACAAGGCGTTGGCTGCCGCGGGCATCGACCGGCCGGACGTCTACCTCACGAACGCGGTGAAGCACTTCAGGTTCACCGCGCGCGGCAAGCGCAGGATTCACCAGCAGCCACGGCGTTCCGAGGTCGTCGCGTGCTTCCCGTGGCTGCGCGAGGAGCTGCGGGTGGTGAAGCCCGACCTGGTGGTGTGCCTGGGTGCCGTGGCGGCGAAGGCGTTGCTGGGGCCGTCGTTCAAGCTCACCGAGAACCGGGGCCGGGTGGTGGAGCACGACGGGCTGCGGGTCGGCGTGACCGTGCACCCGTCGGCCGTGCTGAGGGCCGAGGACTTCACCGAGTCCTACGACGCGTTCGTCGCCGATCTCACGGTGCTGAAGAAGGCGCTCTGAGGTTCGGTCGTCTCGGTGCGGTTCCCCGGAAATGGGACAACCCCCGGACGACTCCCGCGTGAGCGGGCCGAGCGGGACCAGCGCTCGAAGTCCGGGGGTCGGGTGGCTGCCTGGGTTTCGCCAGGCGTCACCGAGGGCTGGTCCTAGCGGACAGCCACCTCACGAGTCCGATAGCTATACAACTTTGGACCACCTCCTCTCTTGTGTACTTCGAACCTATGCGTTGGTCGGCCGCCCGTGCAACGGACTTTTCTCACGCCGACCGGAGGGCGGAGTTCGCGTAGAATCCGCGGGCATGGTGCGCATCCCCTTGAGTTCGCTGCAGCGGGAGCGGGGCAGGCGGCTCGGGCAGTTGCTGCGCGACGCGCGCGGCCAGGAGAGCATGGTCGAGATCGCCGCCAGGGCCGGTCTGTCCGCCGAGACGGTGCGCAAGATCGAGACCGGTCGCGCCCCCACACCGTCCTTCTTCACGATCGCGGCGCTCGCCGGCGCGCTGGGCATCTCCCTGGACGCGCTCAACGAACTCCTGACCCCTCAAAAGTCAGCCTGACCACCTCTGCTGTTCAGGCAAGAGGGAGTCAGGGCAGGGTCAGGATTGTGGGGCCGTCGACGGTGATGGCCACGGTGTGTTCGACGTGGGCGGCGCGTGAGCCGTCGTCGGTGCGCAGGGTCCAGCCGTCGTCGTCGCTGCTGTAGCCGTCACGGCCGCCGGCGTGCAGCATCGGTTCGAGGGCCAGCACGACGCCGGGCACGAGCTTCAGGCCCTCGCCGGGCTTGCCCTCGTTGGGGACGAACGGTTCCTCGTGCATCGCGCGGCCGATGCCGTGACCGCCGTGGTGCCGGAGCAGGCCGTAGCCGCCGGCACGGGCCACGGAACCGATGGCGTGCGAGATGTCACCGATCCGCGCGCCCGGCCGGGCGGCGTCGATCCCGGCCCGCAGGGCGCGTTCGGTGCAGTCGATGAGCGCGAGGTCGGCGTCGGTGGCGGTGCCGATCACGAAGCTGGTGGCGGCGTCACCGCACAGCCCGTCGACCACGGCGCCGCAGTCGATGCTGACCAGGTCGCCGTCACCGAGCACCTGCGGGCCCGGGATGCCGTGCACGACGGCGTCGTTCACCGACGCGCAGATGACACCGGGGAACGGGCTGGGCGACCACCGCGGGTGGTAGTCGAGGAACGGCGACGTCGCACCGGCCCCGAAGATCACCTCCCTGGCCACCTCGTCGAGCTCGCGCAGGGTGACCCCCGGTGCGGCGTGGGCACGGCACGCGGCGAGGGCCCGTGCGACGACGCGACCCGCTTCGCGCATGACGTCCAGCTCGGCGGCGGACTTCAGTTCGATCACGGTATAACTATACCGAACCGGGCAAGCAGGGCCTGTGCCGCAAGCGGTTCAGCCAGCGGTGCTCCGCCGTGCCGACCTGGCCACGCCGACGGCCGCGATGACCGCGAACAGCACGCCGGTCGACAGGATCTGGCCACGGGCCTGGGAGTCGGCCAGCATCAATCCGACGATCCCCACGATCGCCGCCAGCGCGAGCCACGACAGGTACGGGTAGCCCCACATCGGCACGACCGGGTCGGCGATGCCGCGGCGCATCCGCAGCTGCGACACGGCGATGAAGCCCCACACGACCAGCAGGGCCGAGCCGACGGCGTTGAGCAGCAGCAGGAACACCGTGTCCGGCCACAGGTAGTTGAGCCCCACCGACACGAAGCCGAACGCCACCGACGCCAGCACGGCGTTGCGCGGCACGCCGTTCCTGCGGCGCAGCAACGACTTCGGCGCCTCGCCGCGGTCGGCGAGCGAGGACAGCATCCGGGCCGCGCCGTACAGGGTGGCGTTGATGGCGCTCAGCAGCGCCACGAAGATGACGACGTTCATGATCTGCGCCGCGCCCGGGATGCCGATCCTGGTGAGCACCGCCACGTACGGGCTCGCACCGACCTCGGAGTCGTTCCACGGCAACAGGGTCACGACGACGGCCATCGAGCCGAGGTAGAACACCAGCAGCCGGGTGACCGACGTGCGCACCGCCTTGCCGATGGCGCGCTTGGGGTCCTCGGCGTCGGCGGCGGCGATCGTGACGACCTCCAGGCCGCCGAACGCGAACACGACCGCCATCAGCCCGGCGACCACGCCGCCCCAGCCGTGCGGGAGGAAGTCGCGCAGGTTGCTCACGCCGGGGGAGTCCACACCGGGCAGCAGACCGAGGACCGCGGCACCACCGAGCAGCAGGAACAGCACGATCGCGGCGACCTTGAGGCCCGCGAACCAGAACTCGAACTCGCCGAAGTTCCGCACGTTCGCCAGGTTCACCGCCGTCAGCACCGACATGAACACCAGCACCCAGGCCCACTGCGGCACGGCGGGCAGCCACCCGGACGCGATCTTCGCCGCCCCGGTCGCCTCGACCGCGAGCACCACGACGACCGCCGACCAGTAGCCCCAGCCGACGGTGAACCCGGCCCACGGCCCGATCGCCTTCTCCGCGTGCACCGAGAACGCGCCCCCGCTGGGGTGTTCGGCCGCCATCTCCCCGAGCATGCGCATCACGAGCAGCGCGAGCAGCCCGGCGAGCCCGAACGAGATGAGGACGGCCGGTCCGGCGATCGCGATGCCCGCCCCTGTCCCGACGAAGAGACCGGCGCCGATCACGCCGCCCAGTGCGATCATGGTCAGGTGGCGTTCACGCAGGTGAGTCACGCTCTCCAGCCCCGTTCGAGTGTGCCGATGGCGGCCCGATAGTGAGTTCATGGCGGCGGGGAGTCAAATCGTGTGATCGGCGTTACACCTCGATCAAGTGAGGGTGAGATCCATGAGCTCGCCTAAGGGAGTACTACCGCACCCCGACACGTTCTCCGCGGCCCAGCAGCGCTACTCGGACTGGGGCTGGCTCGTGCTGCGCTCCGAGAACAGGCTGCTGCTGACCACGGACCACCAGGTCTCCGCCGTCGAGCTCGGTTCCGCGATCGGCGAGGAGGTGCGGCACTACCTCGCCCTGCGGATGCTCGGCGGACCGGTGGTGGCGCTGCCGGGGGCTCCCGGGCGGTGGCTCCTGCTCACCGAGTCCGCCGACGAGGCGTCGCAGGTGAACCTGATCCGCCTGCGGGCCCGCGGTGCGCTGACGCACCGGCTGGGCACGCTCGTGCCGCTGCCGCCGTCGCGGATCGACCGCGGGGGTGTCGGCTGGCTGGGGGAGACGCCGGTGGACCGGCCGTTCCTGCCGCCGTTCTCGGCCGTGGTGGCCGCGCTGCGGGCGGTCACGGAGACCGCCGCGCTGCGCTGACCCCGCCTCAGACGAGCAGGAGCGACTTGCCCAGCGTCGTGCGCTCCTCCAGCGCCCGGTGCGCCTTCGCGGCCTGCGTCAACGGGTAGGTCGCACCGATCACCGGGCGGAGCCGGCCCCGTGCCGTGAGCGCGAGCGCTTCCGTGAGCAGCTCGTGCACCGTGGCCGGAGCGGGTGGACCGTCTGCCAACGGGTTGTCCACGTGCACCTGCCGGTGCCGCGCGAGCTCGGGGTCGATGTCCGCGAAGCCGTCCGACGTGCCGTAGGTGACGAAGTGCCCACCCGCGGCCACAATCTCGAACACGGCCCGGCCGAGCGGCCCGCCCGCACCGTCGAAGGCCACCTGCACGCCGTCGGTCGCGTCGAGCACGCGGTCCTGCCAGCCCTCGGCCGAGCAGTCGACGGTGACGTGCGCTCCCAGGTCCTCCGCCAGGGCGAGCTTGCGGTCACCGCGGGCCGCCGCCACGACCAGGGCCCCGGCGGCACGGGCCAGCTGCACGAGCAGGGAGCCCGCGCCACCCGTCGCGGCGGCCACCAGCACCCAGTCACCCTCGCTGATCTCCACGCGGCGCAGGAGGTTCAGCGCCGTGACGCCGTCGTGCAGCAGCGCCGCCGCCTCGGGCGAGCCCAGGCCGTCCGGCACCGCGACGACGTCACCGACCGGCACGACGACCTGCTCCGCGTACCCCGCGGGGCCGCGCGCGACGACGTGCCGGCCGACCCACGCCGGGGCCACGCCCTCGCCTGCCGACAGCACGTGTCCGGCACCGCCCCCACCGGGCACGTAGGGCGGGTGCGTGGGGAAGTGCTCGTGGCCCCAGCCCCGCCGCAGCAGCGTGTCGAGGAAGATCACGTCCGCGGCCGCCACCCCGACCACGACCTGTCCCGGCCCGGCGACCGGGTCCGGCACCTCTCCCGCGACGAGCACCTCGGGACCACCGAACCCGTGCACGCGAACAGCCCGCATCACAACCCCCACCTCGACGACCGGTCAGGACGCCGACCCCAGGAGCTCCACTTGGCTGGAGATCAAGGCGCTCGCCCGGTGCTCGCGCGGGCCACGAGCGTCGTCGGGAGCTCCCGCGTCCGGGCCTCGCCACCGCCGAGGAGGTCCGTCAGCAGGTCGACGGCGACCTGACCGCCCTCCTCGGTCGGCATCGTCACGGTCGTGAGCGCGGGCGAGCACATCGCCGCGTACAGGATGTCGTCGAACCCGGTCACGCTCACCTGCTCGGGCACCCGCACGCCGCGCGCCGCCAGGTGGCTGAGCACGCCGAGCGCGACCAGGTCGTTGTAGGCGATGAACGCCGTCGCACCGGTCGCCAGCGCCCGTTCGGCCGCGACCAGCCCGCCGGCGAAGTTCGGCTCGAACGACCCGAGCAGCTCCGCACGGCCCCGCAGGCCCTGCTCCCGCCGGTGGTTCGACCAACCGGCCGGGCCGCCGAGGTAGACGTGGTGCGCGTGCCCCAGCGACTCCAGGTGCGCGACGACCTGGTCCATGCCGAGGGCGCTGTCCATCAGCACCGACGACACACCGGGCACGACGCGGTTGAGCAGCACCAGCGGTGTGGCGTCCGCCAGCTCGGCAACCTGCTCGTCGGACAGCAGCGACCCGCACAGCACCAGGCCGTCGACCTGCGCGGCCATCGTCCGCACCAGCTCGGCCTCGACCAGCGCGTCCTTCCTGCTGTCGCAGAAGAACACCGAGGTGCCCGCCTCGCCCGCCCGCGTCTGCACGCCGCGCAGCACCGCGGGGAAGAACGGGTTCTCCAGGTCGGGCACCACGATGCCGAGGTTGCCGGTGCGCCCGGTGATCAGGCTGCGGGCGGCGCGGTTGGGCTGGTAGCCCAGCCCGCGCACGACCTCCAGCACCCGCTGCCGGGTGGCCTCGCTGACCAGACCGGGTGCGCTGAGCGCGCGCGAGACCGTCGACGCGGAGACCTGCGCCTGGCGAGCGACATCCCTGATCGTGACGGCCACGCGAGCCATCATGGCAGCACCGCGACCGGCTCAGCTCACAGTTCGAGGCCCGTCAGCACCAGCACGCGCGGCTCGGTCAGGTCCTCCATCGCCGCCCGCAGCCCCTCGCGCCCGACACCGGACTCCTTCACCCCGCCGTACGGCATCTGGTCGGCCCGGTAGCTCGGCACGTCGCCGACGATCACGCCACCGACCTGGAGCCGGTGCGCCGCGCGGAAGGCGAGCCGCACGTCGGTCGTGAACACCCCGGCCTGCAGGCCGTACCGGGACGCGTTGACCAGGTCGAAGGCCTCCTCGACGCTGTCGACGCGGGTCAGCGTGACGACCGGGCCGAACACCTCCTCGGCGTTGACCTTCGCGGTCGCGGGCACGTCGGTGAGCACGGTCGGCGCGTAGGTGCGGCCGTCGCGGGTGCCGCCGGTCAGCACCGTGGCCCCCGCCTCGGCCACCCACGCCTCGACCCGGTCGGCGGCGGCGTCGTTGATCAACGGACCCACGTCGCCGGCGACGTCGAGCTTCTTCACCTGCGCCACAACGGCGTCCGCCACCGCGTCGTAGACGTCGGTGTGCACGTACACGCGTTGCACCGAGATGCACGACTGCCCGGCCTGGTACATGGCGAACGTGGCGATGCGCTGCGCGGCGAACTCGACGTCGGTCCAGTCCGGCGCCACGATCGCGGCCGCGTTGCCGCCGAGCTCCAGCGTGACGTGCTTGCGCGGCACCCGGTCCCTGATGCCCCACCCGACCGGGCCGGAGCCGGTGAACGACACGACCGGCAGCCGCGGGTCCTCGACGAGCCGCGCGGTGTCCTCGTTGGCCAGGTGCAGCACCGCCCACGCGCCCCCGGGCAGGTCCGTCTCGGCCAGCAGCTCCCCGAGCAGGAACGCGGCCTTCGGCGTGGCGGGCGCCGGCTTCAGCACGATCGGCGCGCCGACGGCCAGCGCGGGCGCGACCTTGTGCGCCACCAGGTTCAGCGGGAAGTTGAACGGCGCGATGCCCAGCACCGGCCCGCGCGGCACCCGCCGCACCAGCGCGAGCCGTCCCTCTGCGGCCGGGTCGGTGTCGAGGCGCTGCAGCTCGCCGGAGAACCGGCGGGCCTCCTCGGCGGCCCAGCGGAACGTGGAGACCGCGCGGGTCACCTCGACCCGCGACCACCTGAGCGGCTTGCCGGAGTCGTCGGTGATGGCCTGCGCGAACTCCTCCGCGCGCTCGGCCAGCCGCGTCGACACGTGGTCGAGCGCGGCGGCCCTGCGGTGGGCCGGCAGGGCGGCCAGCTCGGGAGCGACCGCGTGCGCCTGCGCGACCGCGTTCTCGACGTCTTCTGGGGTGTGGAAGTCGGTCATGCGAGCAAAGCTCCTTCGAGAACGTCGAGGCCTTCGGCGAGCAGGTCGTCCGGGATGACGAGCGGGGGCAGCAGACGGATCACGTTGCCGTAAGTGCCGCACGTCAGCACGACGACACCCTGTTCGTGGCACGCCTTCGCCACGCGGGCGGCGACTTCGGGCGTGCGTTCGGTGAGCTCGACGGCGAGCATCGCGCCACGGCCGCGGACCTCGGCGATCGTGCCGGTCTTCTCCGCGACCGCACTGAGCCGGGGAAGCACCATCTCCTCGATGCGGCGTGCGGCGGCGTTGAGGTCCCGCTCGCGCATCGTGCGGATGGCGCCCAGCGCGGCAGCGCACGCCACCGGGTTGCCGCCGTAGGTACCGCCGAGTCCGCCCACGTGCACGGCGTCCATGATCTCGGCCCGTCCCGTGACGGCGGCCAGCGGGAGACCGCCCGCGATGCCCTTGGCCGTGGTGACCAGGTCCGGCACCACGCCCTCGTGGTCGCAGGCGAACCACTCCCCGGTGCGGCAGAACCCGGTCTGGATCTCGTCGGCCACGAACAGCACCCCGCGTTCGCGGCACCACCGCGCGACGGCGGGCAGGAAACCGGGCGCGGGTGTGATGAACCCGCCCTCGCCCTGGACCGGTTCGACCACGACGGCCGCGGTGTTGTCGCCGCCGACCTGCTTCTCGATCGCGGTGATCGCCCGCTCGGCCGCCTCGGCACCGGTGAGGCCGTCGTGCAGCGGGTAAGACGTGGGCACCTGGTACACCTCCGGCGCGAACGGCCCGAAGCGGTGCTTGTACGGCATGTTCTTGGCCGTCAGCGCCATCGTGAGGTTCGTTCGCCCGTGGTAGCCGTGGTCGAACACGACGACCGCCGCCCGGCCGGTGACGTGCCGGGCGATCTTGACCGCGTTCTCCACAGCCTCCGCGCCCGAGTTGACCAGCACCGACCGCTTCTCGTGCGTGCCGGGGGTAAGGGCGTTGAGCTCCTCGCACACCGCCACGTACCCCTCGTAGGGGGTGATCATGAAGCAGGTGTGGCTGAACCGGTCGATCTGCGCGTGCACGGCCTCGGCCACCGCGGGCGCGGGGTTGCCGACGCTCGTGACGGCGATGCCGGAGCCGAGGTCGATCAGCCGGTTGCCGTCGACGTCGACGAGCAGGCCGTCGTCGGCGGAGTCGATGTGGAGGGGCAGCGCGGAGCCGACCCCGGCGGCGACGGCGTTCGTGCGCCGCGCCTGGAGCTCCAGCGACTTCGGGCCGGGCAGCGAGGTGCGCAGTCGGGTCATGGGGTCAGCATGGTCCTGGTCAGCGCGGTGCGCAGTGGCGGAAATGGCGATCAGCTGCGGCCTCGCTGTACAAACTGGCACATGCCGATCACGTTGCGGGAGCTCGCGTCCGCGCTGCGGTTGCCGGTGCTCGCCGGTGACGTGTCACGACCGGTCGGCTGGGTGCACGGCACGGAGCTCGCCGACCCGGCGCCGTTCCTGGAGGGCGGTGAGCTGCTGCTGACCACCGGACTGGGCGAGCCGGGGGAGGACTACGTCGACCGGCTGGTGCGCGCGGGGGTCGTCGGCCTCGGTTTCGGCACCGGGCTCAGCCACGCCGCCGTGCCGCCCGCGCTCGTCGACGCCGCCCGCCGCACCGGGCTCGGGCTGGTGGAGGTGCCGCGCGAGGTGCCGTTCATCGCGATCAGCAAGGCCGTGTCGAGGGCCGTGGCCGCCGACGAGTACGCCGCCCTCACCCGCACCAGCGAGGCCCAGCGCGCGCTCACCCGTGCCGCGGTCAGGGCCGGGGTCGGGGGTGTGGTGCGCCGGCTCGGCCAGTGGGTCGACGGCTGGGTCGTGCTGCTCGACGCCGCCGGTCACCCCGTGCACGCGCACAACCCGCGCCTGGTGCCCGACCTGACCGCCGAGCTGGCCCGGTTGCGGACCGCCGGCGGGCTCGCGAGCGCCGCGTTCGAGCTCGCGGGGACCCACGTGTTCCTCCAAGTGCTCGGCAGCCGGGCACGCGGTGTGCTCGCCGTGGGCACCACCCGGCCCGAACCCGGCATCGTCAACACCGCGGCGTCCCTGCTCACCCTCGCCCTGGCGCGGAACGACGCCGTCGACGCGGCCCGCGGGGAGCTGCGCGCCGCGCAGTTCCGGCTGCTCCTCGCGGGACTGCCGGTCGACGGCCTGCCCGAGCGGTTCCGCGTCCACCTCGTCACCTCGCCACCGGACGACGACGACGTGTTCTGGGCCGAGCACGACGGTGACGTCGTGGTGCTGGCGGCCGAGTCCGACGGCTTCTCGTCGTCCGAAGTGGACGGAACGCAGGTCGCGCGCGGCTACCGGGAGGCCATGCGGGCGCGGGAAGCGGGGGTGCGCGCGTTCGAGGACCTGGCCGGCCGGATCCCGTTGCCGGACGGGTTCGCCGCCGCGCTGCTGCGGCCGCTCGACGCCGGGGCGAGGGAGGCCTTGCGGGTCTGGCTGGGCCACCACGGCGCGTGGGACCCGGCGGCGGCCCGGCTCGGCGTGCACCGGCACACGTTGAAGAGCCGCGTGCGCAGGGCCGAGCAGGCGCTGGGCCGCTCCCTGGACTCGCCCGGCCTGCGCGCCGAGCTGTGGCTAGCCCTGCACCGCGAAGGTGAGTGAGGCCGTGTATCCGGCGGACACGCTCCCGGACATGGTCGCCATCTGCTGGTCCACGCCGTCGCGGAACACCATGTCCTGCTGCAACGAGGATCGTGACATGGTGCGCACCGACTGCGTGTAGCCGGTGGTGCCGTAGACCTCCTTGCACGTCGACTCCGGCAGTGCGAGCTGCGAGGTCGTGATCTTGTTGCCCGCCCCGGTGGCCTCGGAAAGGCTCGGGTAGACCTCGAAGTGGACGTGCGGCCATCGCCCCGAGTACGCGCCGGGGAACACGCTCACGAACTTGAGCCTCCCGCTCGCGTCGGTCTCCTGCACGCCGCGCAGGAAGTTCTCGTCCTTCACGCGGTCGGAGTACATCGAGTAGTCGCCGTTGATGTCGCAGTGCCACAGGTAGACGGCCGCACCGGGGTACGGCGTGCCGTCCTCGTGCCGCACGGTCAGCTCGATCGTCAGCGGCACGCCCTCGGCCGTGCGGGTCGACGAGCCGAAGCTGGAGCGGATGTCGGACCGCACGATGCCGCTCTGCGTCAACGCGTTCGGGCCGTTGGAGCCGTCACCGGGGTACGGCCCGGCGGTCTCCTCGGGGATCGCCTCCAGCGCGACGCCCCGGGCGGCAGCGGAGGTGGAGGTCGTGGGGGACGACGTGGTCGTGGTGGTCGACGGGACGCAGGCCACGAGGGTGAGGCCCGCGCCGCCGAACAGCGTCAGCGCCCGCCGGCGCCCGAGGAGCGTGGCGAGGTCGTACTGGAGGCCGCGGTCGTGGTTGTCCGTCATGGCACCCAGACTGCGGCCGGTTCCTGTGAGGCACCTGTGGGGAACCTGTTCCTCGGTTGTGCGGTACCTCGACGGCAAGATGGCGTCATGCGGAAGCTGACCTACGGCATGAACGTGAGCCTCGACGGCCACGTCGCCGCGACCGGTGGTGACATCGGCTGGGGCGTGTCGAGCGACGAGCTGTTCGAGTGGTGGCTCGAACAGGAGCAGGCGATCGAGCTGTTCCTGTACGGGCGCGGGTTGTGGGAGGCGATGAGCTCCCACTGGCCGACGGGCGACCAGCGGCCGGGCGCCACCCCGGCCGAGGTCGAGTTCGCGCGGAACTGGCGGGACACGCCGAAGGTGCTGTTCTCCTCCACGGTCGGGGAGGCCGGCTGGAACACCCGCGTGGTGCCCGGCGACGCGGTCACCGAGATCACCCGGCTCAGGGACGGCGACGGCGGGCCGATGCGGGTCGGCGGCGCGGCGCTGGCCGCGGCGGCCGTGCGGGCCGGGCTGGTCGACGAGTACCAGGTCGTCACCCACCCGGTCCTGGTCGGCGGCGGCACGCCGTTCTTCCCCGTCTTCGACGGCCGGGTGGACCTCGCCCTCGTGGAGACGCGGACGTTCCCCGGCGGGGTGGTCATGACCCGCTACGAGCGGCGTTAGCCGAACTCGGGGAGCACGAGCGCGGAGTGCTCGGGACGGCTGCCGCCCGTCGCCATGGTCTCCCGCTCCCGCAACGCGGCGTTGCGGGCGGCGAGGGCCTCCGCCGTGCCGGGGAACAGCTCCGCGTCGCCTTCCCGCACGAGGTTCTGGTTCGCCTCGACGAACGGCCGGGTGCCGCGTTCGTACGCCGCGAACGCCGCCGCGTGGTCCGGTGCCGTGCCGAGGTGGCCGGCCAGCACGTACGCGCCGACCAGCGCGAGGCTCGACCCCTGCCCGGTGAGGAACGACGGGGCGTACGCGGCGTCACCGACGAGCGCGACGCGACCGGACGACCAGTGCGGCATGCGGATCTGGCTGACCGTGTCGAAGAACAGGTCCTCGGCCGACCGCATCGCCGCGACCAGCCGCGGCACCTCCCAGCCGTCGCCCGCGAAGACCTCCGCGACCAGGTCGCGCTGGGCCAGCGGGTCGTGGAAGGCGCCGAACGGGGCCTCGGCGCGGGTGAAGCTCAGGAACCCGTGCACGGTCGGCTCCTCGCCCACGGCGTAGAGCGCGGCGGCGCGGCCGGGTTCGTTCCACAGCAGCGCCTCGTGCGCGAGACCGAGGTGGTTGGGCAGGGTGAAGCCCGCGAAGCAGTACCCGAGGTAGCGGTGGAACTGCTCCTCCGGGCCGAACGTCAGCGCGCGCACCGCGGAGTGCAGCCCGTCGGCGCCGACGACGTGGTCGTAGGTGCGCTGAAGGCCGCTGCGGAACGTCACGTCCACACCGCCGTCGTGGTCGTCCATGGCCACGACGGAGTTGTCGAACAGGAACTCCACGTCGTCGCGCACGACCTCGTAGAGGATCTCGGCGAGGTCACCGCGCCGCACCTCCAGGTCGCGGTGGTCGTCGCCGCCGGTGATCGTCTCCGGCCGGATCGACGCGACGCGCTCACCACCGGCGTCGAGGAACGTGATCCGCTGGGTGTCGACGTGCGCCTCGCGCAGCCGGGGGAGCAGGCCCATCCGCTCGACCACGCCGAGCGCCGTGCCGCGGATGTCGATGGGGTAGCCGCCGCCGCGCAGGGTGTGGGACCGCTCCACGACGGTGACGTCGAAGCCGTGCCGCCGCAGCCAGAACGCGAGGGACGGACCGGCGATGCTGGCGCCGGAGATCAGGACTGAGCTCACGAAAGCCTCCGTTAACTAACTTAGGTATCGTTTCACGACCGACGCAAGCATATACCTAAGTTAGGTAGGTAAGTTGTGGGTGAGGGCCTGAACCCCGCGGCGATGCTGCCGCACCTCCTGCGCCTGGGCACCGTGCTCAACCGGAGCCGCCTGGTCGAGAGGGCCGTGGAACGCGTCGGCATCCCGCTCGACCGGCCGGGCCTGACCGTGCTGATCACCCTGCGCATGACCGGTCAGCCGCTGCGGGTCGGGGAGATCGCCACGCGGATGCAGGTCGCCGGTCCGCACGTCACGAGGCACCTGCACGACCTGGAACGCGCGGGTCTGGTCCGCCGCGTCACCGACCCCGGCGACCAGAGGGCGCGGCTCGTCGAGCTGACCGAGCCGGGTGACGCGGCGGCCGGGCGGTACCTGGAGGCGGTGCTCGGGTCGTTCGCCGACGCGATCGCCGACTGGTCCACCGAGGACCAGGAGACCTTCGGCCGGCTGCTCGGTCGGTTCGTGGAGGACGTCCAAGCGCACTTCGCCGCCGAATAACGGGCGCCGCGTGCTGTCCTTTCGAAGAGTGGGCGGGACAATTCCCACCGGTCTTGCCGCTGGATGGGCTCCGGCTCACTCGTTCGGACTCGAAAGGAGTCTGTGAAGACAGCTCAGAGCTCGTTCTCGCCCAGAGAGAGAATGTGGAAGCCGAAGCTCGTGGCGTTGTAGCCGGTGTCACGCGAGTCGCTGCCGGCGTGCGCTCGGCACCGTACCGCTGAACGCGCTGCCGACAACGGCGAAGTATTCACCCGAGTGCGATCCTGTTCACCTTCACCGGGAAAGGCCCCGCCATACCGCCAATCGTGCTACTCGCGAGTAGTGCAAATCCCGGAGAAGGGTCGAAGACTTTCTTTCGAGGGCTTGCGGAGGGGCGGCGCCCGTGACGGCCACCGGGCGCCGCCCCTCCCGCGGGCGGGTGGACCCCTGCCGTCCACCCGCTCCCGCTAACCGGGGTGGTCCTCTGCCCTGGCCCTGCGCGACTCCCGTTCGAGCAGCGCTGCCCGGTCGACCTCGTCGTGCGGCACGTCGAGGGCGGCGCTGATCCACGCGCGCCAGTAGGGCCCGGGAATGCGCTTCCCGCGTTCCCACCTCGACACTTCTTCGCGGGTCACGCTGTCGTTCTGTGAGATCTCGCACAACAGGTCCGCCAGTTCGCGCTGGGTCAGGCCCTGCTCTCGCCGCGCCCGCGGAATCAAGGCGGTAATCGGCGGGGTCTCCTGGTGCTCGTGGGCTGCACGGACTGCCTTGAGCACGGTTCTGCTCCGTTTCGGTGAGATGCCGGTGTGCGTCCAGACTGCCGCAAAGCGCGGGAGTTCGGTCCGTGCATTGCGGTGATACCGCCGGTCGTTGAACGTTCGCGTACCGCAGGAATCAACCGATCGGATGTTCGGCCGAACTGAGCTGGGCCAATGGGGTGTGCGCACTCGGATTCCGCACCCCTCAGTAGTGTGACCGCCATGGGCATCGTTGCCGAGACAATGACCTGGATGACAAGGTAGGAAAAATGCTCTCGACGGTCGAAGTGGTGCAGGTGTTCCTCGCGCGCCTCGCGGCACAGGACGCCTCCGGCATCGCGCGGTTGTGCGCACCGACCGTGGAATGGGAGGCGGCCGACCCGAACGGCGTCCGGTGGGCCCTCGGCGCGCGCACCCGGCGAGAGGTCGAGTCCCACTTCCTGACGCTGTTCGCCACGTTCGACCTGGAACAGCTCGCGGTGCGGCAGGTCGTCGTCGACGGAGGCGACGCGGCCGTGTTCGGCAGGGCGCGCTGGCGGGTGCTCGCGACGGGCGAGCGGGTGCTGGCGCAGTTCGCCGCGGTCCTCTCCGTGCACCTGGGGGAGATCGAGCAGTACTGGCACATGCCCGACACCCTCGCCGTCGCGACCGCGACCGGTGCCGCCGCGCGGACCGGGGCATGAACAGCAGGCGTGAGCAGTCCGCACGTACCCGCGCCAAGCTCCTCGCCGCCGCGGCCGAGGTGTTCGACCGCGACGGTTTCGCCGGCTCCAGCCTGACCGACGTGTGCTCCAGGGCGGATGTGTCGAAAGGCGCGCTGTACTGCCACTTCCGCTCGAAGGAGGCGCTCGGCGTCGCCCTGGTCGAGGAGCAGTCCCTGCTGTGGCACCGGCTGCGCGACGAGTACCTGGACGCGGAGAAGTCACCGGTGCAGGCGCTGGTGCTGATGTCGTTCGAGTTCGTCCGCAGGCTGGAGACCGACCTCGGCGTGCGGGTGAGCGCGAAGCTGTTGCGGGAGGCCGTGTTCTTCGACATCGCAGCCGCCGCCCAGGTCGTCGGCTGGGTCGCGGTGGTGCGCGAGGTGCTGTCGCTGGCCCAGGAACGCGGCGAGCTCAGGGCCGACGTGAACATCCGGCACGCCGCCGAGCAGATGGTCGCGGAGCTGCTCGGCGCGCAGCTCGTCGCCCAGGCGCTGAGCGGCGGCAGCGACCTGCGGTCCCGGCTCGTGCGGCTGTGGCGGTCGATGTCCGGCTGCCTGGTGACGGCGGACGTCGGCCACCAGCTGCGCTTCGAGTGACGTCACCCGATCGGCCCATCAAGGCGTTACTGCACCCGGTGCACGTGGAATTTTCTTCAGGTCCCGCTCAGTTACGCCGGCCCCGCCTGAACCGATGAGGAGCTGGTGGGACGGCACACGGGCCGTCCGCCACCCGGTTGATCTTCACGGTGGCCGGGTAGCCGGGATTCCACGCGACCGGTTAGGTTGCTGCGCGATGAGCGGAGGCGCATGAACGAGCCGTGGGACGGCGACCTGACCGGGTCGGTGATCGACGACCGCTTCGTCGTCGGTTCGCTGCTCGGTTCCGGCGGCATGGCCGAGGTCTACCGCGCCTACGACCGCTCGACCACGAGCTCGGTCGCCATCAAGGTGTTCTCCGGCCCCGGCCTGCCCGACGACGAGATCCGCCTGCAGCGCGAGGCGACGATGCTCGCCTCCGTCGAGTGCCCCGGCATCATCCCCGTGTACAGCTCCGGCAAGGTCGCCCGCCGCCCATACTTCGTGATGCGCGAGATCTCCGGCGGCACCCTGCGCCAGCGCATGCGCGAACCCCTGCCCCCGCGCCTCATCGCCCGCATCGGCGGCCAGGTCGCGGCGGTCCTCGACCACGTCCACGGCCTCGGCGTCGTGCACCGCGACGTGAAGCCGTCGAACATCCTCCTCGACGACGCCGAGAAGCAGGCCTACCTCGCCGACTTCGGCTTGGCCCTCCTGCCGGAGCTCACCAGGGTCACCTCCTCCGGCATCCTCGTCGGCACCGCCGGCTACCTGGCCCCCGAACAGGTCCGCGGCGCCGAGGTGGGCCCGAAGGCCGACATCTACTCCCTCGGCCTGGTCCTGCTCGAATGCCTGACCGGCCGCGCCGAGTACCCCGGCGGCGACGCGGAGGCCGCCCTCGCCCGCCTCGCCCGCCCACCCCGCGTCCCCGTCGACCTGCCGGTGTCCTGGATCTCGCTGCTGACGGCGATGACCGCCTCCGACCCGTCCCGCCGCCCCACCGCGGCCGAGTGCCGCACCGCACTGGAAGCCGCCCACGAGGCCAGCCGCGGCGTACCCGCCCTCCTGCCCACCGCACCGGTGGCCGCCCACGACACCCCCACCCCACCCACCCGCTCCCGCCGCTGGGCCCTGACCGCCGCCGCCGCGTTCGCCGTCGGGGCCGTCGGTGTCGCGGCCGTGGTGTTCGCGCTGGCCGGTGGCGGCGACAACGCCCCGGCGGCACCGCAGGTGGCACCCGACCCGTCCACGCAGGTCGTGACCGTTTCAGCGTCGACGGTGACCGTGGTGCACACGGCGGAATCCGGCCAACCCGGGGTGGTCCGTCCCACCGGGCAGTCGGGGAGTGCGGGGCCGAGCGGGTCTTCGGCGCCCGGGGTGGTGCCACCTGAGGTGACCACCACGGACGTCGTGCCCACCAGTGAGGTCGTCGTGGCGGAGGAGACGGACACGACTCGGCGGAGCAAGGAGCGGGCGGCGACCACTTCGAAGCCCCGGCCCACGCAGGGGCAGAAGCCTTAGGGCGTCGGCTGGTCGCGCTTGGCACGGTTCTGGCTCGGAGTGGCTCGGCTCTGTTCGCTTCAACAGCCGCCGCGGCATTCGGCGCACCCCAACGGTCGCCGCAGCTCCACCCCAGCCGCCCCGGCTCAACCGCCGTTCGCCGCCACCCAGCCCATCAGCTGGCCGACTCGTCCACCTCCCCGAACGGCAGATCCGCCAGCTCCCCGCGAACCGTGTCCAGGTCCGGGTACACCGCCGACGCCCCGCTGTCGATCAGCTCGTCCTCGCTCACCCCACCCGTCAGCATGCCGATGGACGGCAGGCCCGCGCGGCGGGCGGCTTCGCAGTCCCAGACCGAGTCGCCGATCATCACCGCTCGGTTGCCCTTCGCCTCGCGGAGGGCGGCTTGGATGATGTCGGGGGCGGGTTTGCTGGCGTCGACGTCGTCGGAGGTGGTCCAGGCGACGTCGCCGGGGTCGAGGAGTTTCAGGTAGTGCTCGATGTGCTTGCTCTTGCCGGAGCTCGCCAGCACGACGGACAGGCCCATGTCGGTGGCGGCGTGGATCAGGCGGTGGGCGCCTTCGAAGGGCTGGATCTCGTCGATCAGCTCGTCGAAGTAGCGTTCCCAGGTCGTGCGGAGGGTGTCGCCGTGCTGTTCTTCCACGTGGTCGCCGGCCACCGCGGCCACCATGCGGTCGCCGCCCATGCCGATCGCGCGGTGCACGCGCCAGGCCGGCACCGTCAGGTCGATGCTGCGGAACGCGCGCAGCCACGCCACGGTGTGGTGGTAGTTGGTGTCGACCAGGGTTCCGTCCACGTCGAGGACCAGGGTGTTGCTCATGGGCGTGGGCTGCCCGTGTCCTCGTCGGAGCAAACTCCCGTGGGCCCTCCTTCCCGCGTTTCCGTTTTGCGGGGCGCGCGAGGTGGTCTGTTTCGGACATCTACCAGACGGGCCCCAGCGTGAATCCGGACGAGCTTCACCCGGTCGGGTGAGACCTCAGCGCACCGAGCCCACCAGCGAACGGGTTCCGCTCAACGCCGCCAGCTCGCGCCGCAGCACCCCGTCGAGCCACTGCGGGTCCGACATCCACGACTGGTTCGTGTGCAGGCAGACGTGCACCGACGACCGGTACACCGACAGCGCCACCCCGACCGCGTGACCTGGGGCGACGGGTGCGACCGGGTACATCTCGGCCAGTGCGGCGCCGTCCAGCGACAGCGGCACGGACGGCAGGGGGACCGAGGTGACCAGCGTGTCGAACAGCAGGGGTGCGCAGCGCGCGGCTACCGGGGCGGCCAGGCGGTGCAGCAGGGCGGGGACCTTGTCGGCGAGCAGCGGGAGGGCGCCTGCGCCGCGGTCGGGGCCGGCGGCCTTGGCGGACTCCATCTGGGTGCGCACCGAGCGCAGGCGTTCCAGCGGGTCCGGTTCGCCGACCGGCAGGGACACCAGGAAACCGGAGATCGAGTTGCCGGCCGCGCCGTCACCGGAGCGCGTGCGCTGGTTCACCGGGATCAGCGCGCGCACCGCGGCGGTCGGGCCGGCCGCGTCGTGCGCGGTCAGCCAGTGGCGCAGCGCACCGGTCACCAGGGCCAGCAGCACGTCGTTCACCGTGCCGCCGTGCGCGCGGCGGATGCGGTGCACGTCGGTGAGGTCCACACGCGACATGACCACCCGGCGCGGGCGCGTGGACGAGGTGAGCACCGGCGAGTTCAGCGTCGGCGGGCGGGTGTTCTGCAGCACGGCGGACGCGATGTCCAGGGTGTCCCTGATGTCCCGCAACGACGGCAGCGACGGGAACAGCGGGCGCGGCGCCGGTTCCGCTGCATCCGGAATGGACAGTCGGGACGCGTCGAACAGGCGCAGGCCCAGGCCGACCGCCTTCATGCCGTCGCACAACGAGTGGTGCAGCTTCGCGAACACCGCGAACCGGCCGCCGGCCAGGCCCGTGACCACGTGCAGCTCCCACGGCGGGCGCGCCAGGTCGAGCGGCTGGGCCATCAGGTGCGAGATCAGCGTGGCGAAGCGGTCGCGGCCACGGACGTGGTGCGTGAACACGTGATCTTCAGCCGCGAAACCGGGATCCTCCACCCAGCGCGCGCCGCCGAGCAGGCCGGTGCGGGCGCGGGCGCGCAGGCGGGGGACTTCCGCGGCGCGTTCGCAGAGCACGGCGGCGATGCGCGCCGGGTGCACGAGGTTAGTGGGCGTGAACGTGGCCACCGCGCCGAGGTGCAGCGGATTGCTGTTGCCCTCCATGGCGAGGAAGGCGACGTCGAGGGGGGAGAGGTGGTCGGTCATAGGTGTGCAAGGAAAACAGGTCCGCGTGTCCTGCGCATTGCGATGAGATGGCGGCGACTCCCTACCGCCCCAAGTACACCCGAACGGTGGTGCCGCTGTGACTCGTGTGAGTGCGAACCAGGTCACACAGCAGGTTCACCATCACGATCCCGAAGCCCGACAGGCCCGTGAACGACGGCGGGAAGCCGGTTCCGGAGTCGCTCACCTCGCACACCGCCGTGTCGCCCTCGCGCCAGAACCGCAGCACGCCCCGCCCGGACGCGTGCAGGATGCTGTTCGTGGCCAGCTCGTTCACCGCGAGCACCAGGTCGTCAACCTGTTCGCGGCGCAACCACTGCGCGTACGTGGACACGAGCTTGCGCACGTGCGCCAGCGTCCCGACGGAGAACGCGTGCTCCTCGGCCGTCGCGGGCGGCGGCGGCAGTGGCACGTTGTAGACCTCCGACAGCCCCGCCGGGTCCGTGTACGACTCGGACGCGACCCGCCGCGACCCGTCGATCACCACCGGATGCGTCCTGCGCGCGTCCGCCAGCACGTGCTCCGGCAGCGAACCGGCGTTGTACGGGCACAAAATGACGCCCTGGCGCCCTTCGAACGCCGTGTTGACGAGCGCCTCGTGCTGGATGCACGCCGGATATTCGAGGTCGCTGCGACCCGGCCACATCGGCTCGCCGACCATCCGGACGCGGCGCTGCGGCGCCGACGCGCTGAACGCCATCAGCACACCGGGGATGATCCGGCCGGGGTTGCGGCCCGCCTCGGTCATGTCGATGAAGTGCACCTGGTCGGCCCGCTCGGCCAGCCGCGCCCGCAACAGCGCGATCTTGCGCTCCGGCACGGCCACCAGCACCGGCTCGCCGCTGTCGACCCCGTCTGCCACGAATCTGGCCGTGCTGACGAGGAACTCGTCCTCATCCCGGTAGAACAGGGCCTCGTGTGCGAACGGAGCAATGGAGTTCATCAGCAACCTGAGGGCTTCGGTGGCGTGGGCAACGCTTCATTCTGCTACCCGTAACACCGTTTCGGCGGGGGCCAGCCCGGTGGTTTCGGCAGACGGCGGCCCACCGTGCGGGACGGGCGGTGCGGACCTGCGCATCCTGTTCTCGATCACCGGCCCACGGGTATCTCCCGTCACGCGGACGGCGGCGCCCGACCGGTGGAACGTCCGAAGTGGAGCGGAGTTGCGGCAGGCCGGCGGACCGGCGCATCATCCCGGCGAAGAGGAGGCGAGGGGCATGATTCCGCACTTCACGCTGAGCGGCCACGAGGACGCCCCGGTGCTGGTCCTCGGCAACGCTCCCGGCACCACCACCGCCCTGTGGAACGACTTCCCGCTCCCGTTCCGGCTGCTGCGCTTCGACCTCCCCGGCCACGGCGGCAGCGCACCCGCCGAGCACGCCACGGTCGAGTCGCTCGCGTCCGGGGTGGTCGAGCTGCTGGACCACCTCGGGCTGCGCCGGGTGCACTACTGCGGCGTGTCGCTCGGCGGCATGCTCGGCATGTGGCTCGCCGCCAACACCGACCGGATCGACCGATTAGCGCTCGTGTGCACGTCCGCGTGGCAGCCCGACAAGTCCGGCTGGGACGAGCGGATCAGCGCCGTCCGCTCGTCGGGCCTGGCAGCGGTCGCCGACGCGGTCGTCTCGCGCTGGTTCACGCCGGCGTTCTCCCCGGCCGCCGTCACGCGCTTCCGCACGGACCTGCTGGCGGTCGACACCGCCTCCTACCTCGTGTGCGCGCGGGCCGTCCGGGACGCGGACCTGCGGCCGGAGCTCGCGAAGATCGACGCTCCGACCGTGGTGATCGCCGCGGCACGCGACCAGGAGACGCCGCCGGAGTGCGCGCGGCAGATCGCGGAGGACCTGCCGAACTCCGACCTCTACATCGTCGGCGACGCCGCGCACCTGGCCGTCGTGGAGGCACCGAGGACGATCTCGGTGATCCTCGACGGCCACCTCGGTGACGCCTAGGCGATCCAGCCGACCAGCGAACGCCACGCGGTCGTGGAGAACGCCAGCACCTCGCCGTCCGCGTTCTTGGAGTCCCGCACCAGCGCGTCCTGCGACAGGGCGACCTCGACGCAGTTGCCCGCGCCGTTGGAGCCGCTGCGAGAACTCTTACGCCAGATCCGTTCCTGAGCCATGAGGTTCCTCTCGAAGTCCACTGACGTACTCCATCAGCTTGCTCTTCGATTGTTGCTCATCCAAGGCAACGGCCGACAGTCGCTCGAAGAGACGCCTGCTCCGCTTCACTGCTGCTGCGTCCTGCGCAAAGATCTGAGCGGTGCTGGTCTCGCTGTACACGATCGGGGCAGCTTTCTCGAACTCGTACAGCACGCAGCCCGGCCCCAGGGCGGAGATCCGGACGTCCGCGGGGATCAGCCGCACCATGTGCGTGTTGAACATCAGCCGGAGGTACTGCTCCTCCATGTCCCGCGCACTGCCGAGTTGCGCCTGCAGAGCGATCTCGTGGACGTAGAACACGCACTGGGGAGGCGAAACGCGCCGCAGGATCGTCTGTCGTTCACCTCGCGCCTCGACGAACCTCTCCACCTCTTCCTGCGGTTCACCACCGGCAAGAAGTTCGCGTGAGTAGTTCCGGGTCTGGAGCAGGCCGGGTGGGGTGATGAGGTCGTAGCTGGTGATCTTCGTCGCCAGCGACTCGGTCATGGCAAGGGTGCGCAGGTTCTCGGGCATCTGCGCGAAGTACGGGTCGAAGGCGTGCCGGTAGCGCTGCCGGAAGGCCTCGATGAAGTCGATGTCCTTGCCGCACGTGCTGAGGAACTGGACGATGTCGATCTCGCTGGCGTGCGCCTTGCCGTGCTCGATGTTGGACACCTTGCTCGGGTCCCAGCCGAGCCGCGCCGCCATGGCGCGGCCGTGCATCGACGTCGACGACTCCCGTATGAGGCGGAGCTCGTCACCCAGGTCCCGGCTGTACGCGGTGGAGTAGATCGCGGTCATGGCCAGGGACGCTAAGCGTTGATTTCAAAACAAGGTACTGGCTCGTTCGGGTGAAAACGGACCAGGTCAGACCTTCTCCAGCGGCCGGTGCGGCTCCGCCGGCAGCTCGACCCGGATCTCGTCGCCCGGCCGCACGACGCCACCGGTCAGCACCACGGACATGATCCCCGCGCGCCGGACCAGCTTCCCGCCGGGGCCCTTGCCGACGACCTCCTTGAGCATCCCCGTGGAGAACCGGTCGATCTGCACGCACGGGTTGCGCAGGCCGGTCACCTCGACGACCGCCTCCGGCCCGAGGTGGAGCAGCGTGCCGGTGGGCAGGCCGAGCAGGTCGATGCCGCGGGTGGTGACGTTCTCGCCGATCGCGCCCGGCTCGATGGCGTAACCCTTGGCGCGCAGCTCGTCGAACAGCTCCTCGTGCATGAGGTGCACCTGGCGCAGGTTCGGCTGCGTCGGGTCCTGCGCGACGCGCGAGCGGTGCTTGACCGTCACGCCCTGGTGCACGTCGCCCTCGACACCAAGGCCGGCGAGGAGCGTGATGCTCTCGCGGACGGGCTTGGTGAACGTGTACTCCTCGCTGCGGCTGACCGCCGTCACAACCCCCATGACGTCGATTGTGCACGATGATCCGGAGGCGTGCTGCTGGGCCGTTCGACGTAACGGAATTCGTCCGGAAAATGTTGCTGCCGCACGCATTGCGCAGACCGGGACGTCCCGGTTCCGTCCACGCGACGGGAGTGTCACCTGCGGTGATCACGGAGAGCGTGGAAACGCTCTCACGAACTTCCGTCTGAACTATTGACTAATCCTCACGTGAGGCTGTTGACTGCGTCACACCTCGGCGGAACCGGTTACGGAACCGGTTCCAGAGGCGGCGGAAGGAAGTTCGGCATGCGTGTCACGATCGCTGAGGTCGCCCAACGCGCCCAGGTGTCCAAGGCGACCGTGTCACGTGTGCTGAACGGCAAGCCCGACGTGGACGCCTCCACCGCGCAGCGCGTCCGCAAGGTCATCGACGAGATCGGTTACGTGCCCAGCGCCCGTGCGGTCGGGCTGGCGCGGGGCCGCACCCGCACGGTCGGCATGCTCGCGCCGTCGCTGACCTGGCCGTGGATGGGCGAGGTGCTGCAGGGCATCGTCGACACCCTGGAGGCCGACGGCTACGGGCTGCTGCTCTACACGATCAACCGCGGGCCGGAGTCGCTGAACCAGTTCGCGAACCACGTGTCCGCCAACGCCTTCGACGGCCTGCTCGTGGTCGAGCCGCCGGACACGCTGCACTACATCTCCACGCTCTACCGGGCCGGGCTGCCCGTCGTCATGATCGACGACCGCGGCTCGCACCCGGAGTTCCCCTCGGTGACGACGACGAACCGGCAGGGAGGCGCGGATGTCGCACGGCATCTCGTCGCGGCGGGCCGCCGCAGGTTCGCCGTCGTCACCGGGCCCCCGCACTTCGGGTGCACCCAGGCGAGGCTGGACGGGTTCCGGCTCGCTTTGGCGGAAGCGGGCCTGACGCTGCACCCGGACCTCATCGTCGACGGCGACTTCACCACCGAGGGCGGCGAGGTCGCCGTCGACAAGCTCCTCGCGAGCGGCATCCCGTTCGACGCGATCTTCGCGCACAACGACCTCTCGGCGGTCGGCGTGCTGCGGGCGTTGCGCGAGGCGGGCCGGGTCGTGCCGGACGACGTGGCCGTGGTCGGCTTCGACGACGTCCCGGTCGCCGGCCACACCGAACCCCGGCTGACGACGATCCGCCAGCCCGGCCAGGAGATGGGCGCCGCCGCCGCGCGGATGCTGCTCTCCACGCTCGAAGGACAGCCGATGCCCGACCACCCGCTGGTGCTGCCGACTTCGTTGATCGTGCGCGAATCCGCGCCCTAGAAAAGCACGCGAACACAAATCCGAATACCGAACCCACCGGTCACCGCACGCGACCGGTGTCTTCGGCCTGCCTGTGAGAGAGCGCTCTCACATCATTCGTATCGGGAGAGTCCCCATGCGCAGAACAGTCATCGTCGCGCTGGCACTGGCGCTCGCGGCGGCCGGGTGTTCCTCCGGTGGCAGCACCACCAAGGCGTCCGGAGTACTGACGGTGGGCATGCCCAACGGGCCGCTGACCGAGAACCACAACCCGTTCCTGCCCACGTCGGCGGCGGGTTCGCTCGGCTACCGCTACCAGATCTACGAGCCGCTGGCGTTCGTGAACAACACGCGCCCGGCCCAGGAGCCCGTGCCGTGGCTCGCGACCAAGTGGGACTGGACCGACAACTACAAGAAGGTCTCCTTCACGCTCCGGGAGAACGTGAAGTGGTCCGACGGCAAGCCGTTCACGGCCGCCGACGTCGCCTTCTCGTTCGAGATCCTGAAGAAGTTCCCTGCGCTCAACAACCGCGACTCGCTCAAGGTCGAGACCGCGACGGCGACGCCGGACGGCAAGGTCGAGGTCACGTTCGCGACCCCGCAGTTCGTGACCCGCAACAAGGTCATCAGCGCGATGGTCGTGCCCCAGCACATCTGGAGCACGATCGCCGACCCGACGACCTACACCAACCCCGACCCCGTCGGCACCGGCCCGTACAAGCTGAAGTCGTTCACCTCGCAGACCGTCACGATCGAGCGGCGCGCCGAGTACTGGCAGGAACTGCCCAAGGTCCCGCAGATCCAGTACACCTCCTACAACGACAACACCGCGCAGACCACGGCGCTGGCCTCGGGCGCGAGCCAGTGGTCGTACGTCTTCATCCCGGACTACCAGAAGCTCTACGTCGACAAGGACCCGAAGAACCACAAGCTGTGGTTCCCGGCCGGTCTCGGCATCCACGGCCTGTGGCTGAACCACACCGTGGCGCCGTTCGACAACGCCGCGCTGCGCTCGGCGATGAGCGACGTGATCGACCGCGAGGCGATCTTCGTCCGCGGTGAGGCGCGGCTGTTCCCGAAGCTGGAGTCGCCCACCGGCATGCCGCTGCCCGCCGGTGACTCGTTCCTCGCGCCGGAGTACAAGGACGCCCGGTTCGAGATCAACGTGGACAAGGCCAAGCAGAAGCTCACGTCCGCCGGGTTCACGCTGGACGGCGGCGTGCTCAAGGCGCCCGGTGGCAAGCCGGTCACGATTGAGCTCACCAACCCGTCCGGCTGGTCGGACTACCTGACCGTGCTCGACATCATCAAGAGCGACCTGAAGAAGATCGGCATCGAGGCGACCGTCCGCACGCAGACCGCGGACGCCTGGACCACCGACTTCGCGAACGGCCAGTTCCAGGGCTCGCTGCGGTGGACGAACACCGGTGCGACGCCGTACGAGATGTACCAGAACATCATGGACGGCGCGGAGCTCAAGGCGCTGGGCCAGACCGCCGCGGTGAACTTCGGGCGCTACAACAACCCCGACGCCACGGCCGCGCTGGCCGAGTACGCGAACGCCACGGACGACGCGGCCCGTGCCAAGAGCCTGGCGACGCTGCAGAAGATCATGGTGGAGCAGGTGCCGATGATCCCGACCTCGGCCGGTCCGATCGGTGCGGAGTACAGCACGAAGAGCTGGGTCGGCTGGCCGTCCGAGGAGGACCCGTACGGTCCGCCGCAGGCCACGCTGCCCAACGCCCTGCAGATCGTCATGAAGTTGCAGCCGGCGTCATGACTCAGGAGGTCGCGCTGGAAGCACGGGGTCTGGTCAAGACCTACAAGCGCGTGCGCGCGGTGCAGGACGTTTCCCTCGTCCTGCGCCGCGGGCGCGTGACCGCCCTCGTCGGTGAGTCGGGGTCGGGCAAGTCGACGGTGGCGAAGCTGCTGGCGCGGCTGGTGGAACCCACGTCCGGCGAGATCCTGCTGGACGGCAGGCAGGTGCGGCGGGTCCGGGAGTACCGGCGTTCGGTGCAGATGGTGTTCCAGGACCCGTTCGCCTCGCTCAACCCGGTCCACACCATCCGCTACCACCTCGTCCGGCCGCTGAAGATCCACAAGCGGACCGAGACGCCGGAGGAGCTGATGGAGCGGGTGCACCTGCCCGCAGACTTCCTCTCCCGGTACCCGCACGAGCTGTCGGGGGGCCAGCGCCAGCGCGTCGCCATCGCGCGGGCGCTGGCCGCCAGCCCCGAGGTGCTGCTCGCGGACGAACCGGTGTCCATGCTGGACGTCTCCATCCGGCTCGGGGTGCTGAACCTGTTGCTGGACCTCAAGGAACGGCTCAAGCTGGCCATCCTCTACATCACGCACGACATCGCGTCGGCGCGGTACTTCGCCGACGAGACGTTCGTGATGTACGGCGGGCAGCTCGTCGAGGGCGGCGACAGCGAGACGGTCACGCAGCGGCCCGCGCACCCGTACACGCAGCTGCTGATCGAGTCGGCGCCCGACCCCGACCGGGCCGTCGTCGCACTCGACGCGCCCGCCGAGGACGTCGCCGAGGTCTCCGCAGGGTGCCAGTTCGCCGCGCGCTGCCCGAAGGTGCAGGCCCGGTGCTGGACCGACGCGCCACCGCGGGTGGACGTCGACTCCCGCGGGCACTGGGCGGCCTGCTGGCTGTACGTGGAGGCGGCGGCATGACGTTCCTGCTGCGCCGTGCCGTGTTCTACCTGGTCACGCTGTGGGCGGCGATCACGGCGAACTTCCTGCTGCCCCGGCTGCTGCCCGGCGACCCGGTGCAGGCGATGATCACCAAGCTCGGCGGCCGGCTGAACAGCGACGCGATGGCCTCGCTGTACGTCCTGTTCGGGCTGGACGAGAAGAAGTCGCTGTGGGAGCAGTACGTCGACTACTGGGGCGCGCTGCTGCGCGGTGACCTCGGGCTGTCGTTCACGTTCTTCCCCACGCCGGTGGCCGACGTGCTGTCGCAGTCGCTGCCGTGGACGCTCGGGCTGGTCGGCGTCACCACGGTCATCGCGTTCGTGCTCGGCACCCTGGCCGGGGTGTACGCGGGCTGGAAGCGCGGGTCGTGGCTCGACTCGCTGATCCCGGTGACGACGTTCCTGTCGTCCATCCCGTACTTCTGGCTCGGGCTGATCGCGATCTCGGTGTTCTCGGTGACGTTCCCGCTGCTGCCCGCCTCCGGCGGCTACGCGGCGGGGCTCGTGCCGGAGTGGTCGTGGGAGTTCGTCGGAAGCGTGCTGGAGCACGCCGTGCTGCCCGGCATCACGATCGTCGTGTCGTCGGTCGCCGGCTGGGTCCTGGGGATGCGCAACATGATGGTCACCGTGTCGGCCGAGGACTACGTCCTGGTCGCGCGGGCCAAGGGGCTGTCGCAGCGGCGGATCATGTTCGCCTACGCGGCGCGCAACGCCGTCCTGCCGTCGATCTCGGGCTTCGCGCTGTCGCTCGGGTTCATCGTCGGCGGCGCGCTGCTGGTCGAGATGGTGTTCTCCTACCCGGGACTCGGCTACGTGCTGTTCCAGGGCATCGGTGCGAAGGACTACCCGTTGATGCAGGGCGTGTTCCTGGTGATCACCCTGGCGGTGCTGGTGGCGAACCTGCTGGCGGACGTCGGCTACCTGCTGCTGGACCCGCGCACCCGGCGGGAGGGCTGAGCCGAGATGAACTTCAAGACCCGCCTGGGACTGGGCATCCTCGCGTTCTTCGCCGTGATCGCCGTGGTCGGCGAGTGGATCGCGCCGTACGACCCGTCGGAGATGGGCAACGACCTGCTGTCGCCGCCGTCGGCCGCGCACTGGTTCGGCACGACGATGACCGGGCAGGACATCTTCTCGCAGGTGCTCGTCGGCACCCGCGGCGTGATGGTCGTCGGGCTCGTCTGCGGTGTGCTCGCGACGATCCTGTCCATCGTGGTCGGTGTGACCGCCGGGTTCCTCGGTGGCGCCGCCGACGAGGCGTTGTCCATGCTGTCCAACGTCTTCCTGGTGATCCCGGCGCTGCCGCTGATCATCATCGTGGCGTCGATGCTGCCGTCGGCGGACACCGTGCTGATCGCGGCGGTGATCTCGCTGACCGCGTGGGCGTGGGGTGCGCGGGTGCTGCGGGCGCAGACGATGTCATTGCGCCGCAGGGACTTCGTGGAAGCCGCCCGCGCGTCCGGTGAGCGGACCTGGCGGATCATCGTGTTCGAGGTCCTGCCGAACCTCACGGCCGTCATCGCCTCCGGCTTCGTCGGCACCGTGATCTTCGCCGTGATGCTGCAGATCACGCTGTCGTTCGTCGGCGTCGTCTCGCTGTCGACCTGGAACTGGGGCACGGTCCTGTTCTGGGCGCAGTCGAACCAGGCGCTCGGCCTGGGCGCGTGGTGGTGGTTCGTCCCCGCCGGCCTGTGCATCGCACTGCTCGGCACGGCGCTGGCACTCATCAACTTCGGGATCGACGAGTACGCGAATCCCCGCCTGCGGAAGGTGCGCGCATGAGCCCGGTCCTGGAGATCCGCGACCTCTCGGTCGACTACGGCTCGTTGCGGGCCGTGCACGACGTCTCGCTGACCCTGAACGCCGGTGAGGTGCTGGGCCTCGCCGGCGAGTCGGGGTCCGGCAAGTCGACCCTGGCCTACGCCGCGACCCGGCTGCTGCAACCACCCGGCCGGGTGCCGTCGGGCGAGGTGCGGTTCAAGGGCCACGACCTGCTGGCGCTCACCGACCGGCAGCTGCGGGAGCTGCGCTGGAACGAGATCGCGATCGTGTTCCAGGGCGCCATGAACGCACTGAACCCGGTCATCTCGGTCGGCGCGCAGCTCGACGACGTGCTGCGCACGCACCGGCCCTCGATGGACCGGTCCGCGCGGACCGCTCGCGGCCGTGAGCTCCTGTCGCTCGTGGGCATCCCCGCCGACCGGCTGACCGCCTATCCGCACCAGCTCTCCGGTGGCATGCGCCAGCGCGTGATGATCGCGATGGCGCTCGCGCTGGAACCCGAGGTCGTCATCATGGACGAGCCGACGACCGCGCTGGACGTGGTGGTGCAGCGGCAGATCCTCGGCCAGATGATGCGGCTGCGCGAGACGCTGGGCTTCTCGATCATCTTCATCACGCACGACATCTCGCTGCTCGTCGAGTTCTCCGACCGCATCGCGATCATGTACGGCGGCCGCGTGGTCGAGGAGGCACCGGCGGCGGAGATCTACCGCGCCGCACGCCACCCGTACTCGCAGGGCCTGCTCGGCTCGTTCCCGGCCCTGCGCGGTCCGCGCCGCGAGCTGCGCGGCATCCCCGGCTCCCCGCCGGACCTCAGGTCGATGCCGTCCGGCTGCCCGTTCCACCCGCGCTGCCCGTCCGCGCTCGACGTGTGCAGCGCCGAGATGCCGCGGCTGACCGCCGTGGACGAGCGCCGCCGCGTGGCGTGCTGGTTGGAGGAGGTCCATGTCTGAGCTCGCCGGTCTGCCCGCCGACTTCTACTGGGGCGTCGCGACGTCCGCGTACCAGATCGAGGGCGCGCACGACGAGGACGGCCGTACACCGTCCATTTGGGACACATATTGCCGCCGGCCCGGCGCTGTCGTGAACGGCGAGAACGGTGACGTGGCGTGCGACCACTACCACCGCATGCCCGCCGACGTGGCGATGATCGCCTCGCTCGGCGTCGACCGGTACCGCTTCTCGGTGTCGTGGCCGCGCGTGCAGCCGGGCGGTCGCGGCCCGGTGAACCCCGCGGGGATGGACTTCTACTCGCGCCTGGTGGACACGTTGCTGGAGGCGGGCGTCGCACCGTGGCTGACGCTCTACCACTGGGACCTGCCGCAGGAGCTGGAGGACGCGGGCGGGTGGCCGGAACGCGACACCGCCCACCGCTTCGCCGAGTACGCGGAGCTGGTGCACGACGCACTGGGCGACCGCGTCTCCACGTGGACGACCCTGAACGAGCCGTGGTGCTCGGCGATGCTCGGCTACGACGTGGGCCGGCACGCACCCGGTCGCACGGACTTCGCCGACGCGATGCGCGCCGTGCACCACCTGCTGCTGGGCCACGGCCTCGCGGCGCGGTCGTTGCGCTCGCGCGGCGTGACCGACCTCGGCATCACGCTGAACCTGGGCGTCTCCACCCCGGCCTCCGCCGACCCGCGCGACGTGGACGCCGCCCGCCGCGCCGACGGCCTGGGCACCCGCATCTACCTGGACCCGCTGGTGCACGGGCGGTATCCCGAGGACGTGCTGGCCGACATCGCCGCCCGCGGCGCCGCGCTGCCCGTGCACGAGGGCGACCTGGAGGTCATCTCGACGCCGCTGGACGTGGTCGGCGTGAACTACTACTCGTCGCATGTCGTGAAGGCGACCGACGACCCCGCCGCACCCGAGGTGGTGCCGACCGGGCGGCCGGTGACGCACATGGGCTGGGAGATCGTGCCGGAGCGGTTCACCGAGCTGCTCCTGCGGCTGCACCGCGACTACGGGGTGCCGATGGCGATCACCGAGAACGGCGCGGCGTTCGAGGACTCCGCCGACCCGTCCGGGTTCGTCGACGACGCCGACCGGGTCGAGTACTTCCGCACGCACGTCGCCGCCGTCGCCGAGGCGGTCAGGGGCGGTGCGGACGTGCGCGGCTACTTCGCGTGGTCGCTGATGGACAACTTCGAGTGGGCCTACGGGTACGAGAAGCGGTTCGGGATCGTGCGGGTCGACTACGAGACCCAGGAGCGGACGCTCAAGCAGAGCGCGCTGTGGTTCCGGGACCTGATCGCGGAGCTCCGGGCGGTGCAGATCACGTCCGAAAGCACTAGCTAAGGCGTGCCTTAGTTAGGTTAGGGTCACTTTGCGTGCGAGAACCGCGACGCACAGGGATCCGGCCACGGGAGGACCGCGCGATGGAACCGGTGACAGACCTGGCCGGGATCGGCCTCGGGCCGTCCAACCTCGCGCTCGCCATCGCGGTGCAGGAGCACGAGCGGCCGGTGCTGGCGCGGTTCTTCGAGAGGCAGCCGCGGTTCGGGTGGCACCGGGGCATGCTGCTCGACGACGCGACGATGCAGGTGTCGTTCCTCAAGGACCTGGTGACGCTGCGGAACCCGACGAGCGGGTTCAGCTTCCTGTGCTACCTCCGGGAACGCGGGCGGCTGGTCGACTTCGTCAACCACAAGAACCTCTTCCCGCTGCGCAAGGAGTTCCACGACTACTTCGAGTGGGCGGCGGAACGGGTCGCGCACCAGGTGTCGTACGGCAGCGAGGTCACCGACGTCCGACCGTGCGCCGAGGGGTTCGAGCTCGTCGCGAAGGGCCAGGTCACGCGCACGCGCAACCTCGTGCTCGCGACCGGGCTGGAGGTGAACCTGCCGGAGGGGGTCGAGGCGGGGGAGCGGATCTGGCACAACCGCGACCTGCTGCACCGCGTCGGTGAGCTGGAGGACCCGCGGCGCGTCGTCGTGGTCGGGGCGGGCCAGAGCGCGGCGGAGACCGTAGCGTTCTTCCACGACCGGTTCCCCGGCGCCGAGGTGCACGGGGTGTTCGCGCGGTACGGGTACAGCCCGGCGGACGACAGCCCGTTCGCCAACCGGATCTTCGACCCCGCGGCGGTGGACGACTTCTACCGCGCGCCGGAGGGCGTGAAGAAGAAGCTGATGGGCTACCACGCCAACACCAACTACGGCGTCGTGGACCAGGACCTGATCGAGGAGCTGTACCGGCGGGTGTACCGGGAGAAGGTGCTGGGCCGCCAAAGGCTGGTGCTGCACAACACCTCGCGGCTCACGGACGTGACCGCGGACGGCCGGTGCGTGATCGAGTCGCTGGCCGACGGCGCGCGTGTGCCGGTCGACGCCGACGTGATCGTCTACGCGACCGGGTACCGGCCGGCGGACCCCGTGCGGGTGCTGGGGGAGCTCGGCGACCGGTGCGAGCGGGACGAGCTCGGGCGGCTGAAGGTCACCAGGGACTACCGGGTGGTCACCGACGCCGGCGTCACGGGCGGGATCTACCTGCAGGGCGGCACCGAGCACACGCACGGCATCACGTCGTCGCTGCTGTCCAACACCGCGGTGCGGGCGGGGGAGATCCTCGACTCGATCCTGCGGCGGACGCAGGCCGTGCCCGCGGTCGGGCAGGACGCTGTGGCGAAGGTGGCCGCGCCCGTGAGTTAGGGTGACCTAACTCGTCAGTGGAACCGGAGAGGACCAACGCCATGACCAACCCGTTCGAGGACCCGCAGGGCCGATTCTTCGTGCTGGTGAACGAGGAGCAGCAGCACTCGCTGTGGCCGGTGTTCGCGGAGGTGCCCGCCGGGTGGACGAAGGTCTTCGGCGAGGAGAGCCGCGAGGCGTGCCTGGCCTACGTCGAGGAGAACTGGACCGACATGCGCCCCCTCTCAATCCGCTAGCCCCTCTCCCCCTCCTGCTCTTCCGGCATCTGCAAGTACCACCAACACTTGATCAAATCGCCGCTGACTACCACCAACATGTTCACCGCTCGCCGAACCAGGACTGGGGTTCGCGGGCGGCCGGAAGCGCTGTTGGTAGTAGAAAAGTGCCTGTTGATGTTGAGTTGGTGGTACTTGCAGATGCTTGTGGAGGCGGGGCGCCCGGCTGTCGCGCCCGCGGTGATCGACATGAAGGCCACCACCCCAGTCATGAGTCGGACCGGGTGACCGGCGTGCCTCGGCGGTGCTATGGTTCATTACATGAGTAACGAACCAGGGAAGTAGTCGTGTTCGACGACCGGAGTCCGATCTACCGGCAGATCGCCGACCGGATCAAGGCGGACGTGGTCAGCGGGGCGCTGAAGGCGGACGAGCAGGTCATGTCGACCAACCAGTACGCCGCCTACTACCGGATCAACCCGGCCACCGCGGCCAAGGCGTTCCAGCAGCTCGTGGACGAGAAGGTGCTCTACAAGAAGAGGGGGATCGGGATGTTCGTGAGCACGCGGGCTCGCGACATGCTGCGGGCACAGGGCAGGGAGACCTTCTTCGGCGAGGTGGTCGACCCGATGGTCGCCGAGGCGCGCGCCATCGGCATTCCGCTCGCCGACGTCATCCGGCGCATCGAGCAGCACGACAGGGGGGAAGTGTGATGCAGGTCGACGTGCGGGGTTTAACGGTCCGCTACGGCACCATCACCGCTGTGGACGACATGAGCTTCTCGTTGTCCGGCAACAAGATCTACGGTCTGCTCGGGCGCAACGGCTCCGGCAAGACCAGCCTGATGTCCGCTCTCGCCGGCTACCGCAGGCCCGTCGGCTCGGTGCTGCTCGACGGTGCGCCGGTCTTCGAGAACGCGCGGGCGATGCGGAACGTCTGCCTGGTCCGGCACACGACCGACGCCGCCGACAAGGGCGACAAGGTCGTCCACGCGCTGGAGTACGGCAAGGCGTGGCGCGAGACGTGGGACGACACCTATGCCCGCGAGCTCGTCGAGCTCTTCGGGCTGCCACTCAAGACCAAGGTCGGCGAGCTGTCGCTGGGGCAGCGGTCCGCGCTCGGCGTCACGATCGGGCTCGCCAGCCGCTCACCGCTGACGATGCTCGACGAGTCGCACCTCGGCATGGACACGCCGACCCGGTACGCCTTCTACGACGCGCTGCTGCAGGACTTCATGCGGCACCCGCGCACCATCGTCATCTCCACGCACCTCATCGAGGAGCTGGCCTCCCTGCTGGAGGAGGTCCTGATCATCGACAACGGCCGGCTCGTGCTCCAGGAGGAGGCCGACGTCCTGCGCTCGCGCGGCACCGAGGTCACCGGGACCGCCGACGACGTCGACGCGTTCACCGCAGGGCTCACCGTGCTGAGCGAGAAGTCGCTGGGGCGCACCAAGTCGGTCATGGTCTACGGCACGCTCGACGACGCGCAGCTCGTCCACGCCCGCCGGCTGGGGCTGGAGCTAGGGCCGATCGCGTTGCAGGACCTGTTCGTGCACCTCACCGAACCGGTCGGGGGGCTGCGGTGAGGGTCTTCCGCCACCTGGCCACGTCGCTCGCCGGGTTCAGCGCGCTCGTCGCGGCCGGGGTGTTCGCCTTCACCGTCGCCCTCACGTTCGCCGTGTCGCTCTTCAAGGACGTCGTGATCAGCGGGTGGTCGGTGGCCGCCGGTCAGGTCGGGCCCTGGTTCGTGCTCTTCGTCGGCGTCCACGTGATCCACAACGTGCTGCCCGTCGCGGTCGCGCACGGCCGCACCCGCCGGGAGCTGCTGGGCGCCGCGACCGGGTTCAGCGTGGTGTTCGCGGCCGCGATGGCCGCGGTCGCGTGGCTCGGGTTCGCCGTCGAGGGCGGCGTCTACGCGCTGATGGACTGGACCGCGGGGGACCGCGGGCTGCCGTACGCCTACTTCCTGATGTACCTCGTGTGGTGCGCGGTCGGCATGCTCCTCGCCGCGGCGTTCGACACGTCCGGACCGGCGGGCCTCGTCGCACTGCCGTTCGGCATCGCCTTCGCGGTCATGGCCAAGGTGCGGATACCCGGCTCCGGCGAGCTCCCGTTCCTGCGCAACGAGATGAGCCTGCTCGGCGCCGGCTGGCACGTCGCGTCCGCGGTCGCGTGGCTGCTGGCGGTCGCGGCGACGTGGCTGATCGCCAAGAACATGCCGGTCAGGTCCAAGAGCGCGTGAGCGGTCAGCCGCTCGCCCGCACGACGAGCGAAGGCGCGAACACCACCGACGTGACGGGCGTGGCGGGGTTCGCGATCTGCCGCAGCAGCTGACGGGCCATCTCCTGCGCCATGTCGGCGATCGGCTGGCGGACGGTCGTGAGCTCCGGCTCGCACGTCAGCGCCGCGCTGCTGTCGTCGAACCCCACCACCGCCACGTCACCGGGCACCGTGCGGCCGTGGCGGTGCAGGACCGCGATCGCACCGGTCGCGATCAGGTCGGAGCCGGCGAACACGCCGTCGACGTCGGGGCAGCGGGCGAGCAGCTCCTCGGTCGAGGCGATCCCGGACTCCCTGGTGAAGTCACCGTGCACCACGACCGCGTCCGGCACGACGTCGAGGAAGCCGCGCACGCGGTCCCGGCCCGTGGGCATGTCCTGCGGGCCGGTGATCGTGGCGATGCGCCGGCAGCCGAGCGCCAGCAGCCGTTCGCCGGCCAGCGCACCGCCCGCCGCCTGGTCCACGTCGACGTAGGTGATCGGCATCGGCTGCCACGGCCGCCCGGCCAGCACGACCGGCAACCCGGCCGCGATCAGCTGACCGGGCACCGGGTCCGCCGGGTCGGTGTGCACGAGGACCACCCCGTCCAACCGGCCGCAGCGCAGGTCGCTCACCGCCTGCTCGCGCGTCCCCGGCCCGGTCATCATGAGCACCAGGTGGATGCCCAGCGGCCGCACCACGCGGGTCACGCCGCTCACGACGCTCGCCAGGTGCGGGTCGCCGAGCATCCGGTGCTCGTCGGGCAGCACCAGCCCGATCGCGTCGGCCCGCCGCGTCACCAGCGAGCGCGCCGCGATGTTCGGCAGGTACCCGGTGCTGGAGATGGCGCGCTGCACCGCGTGCCGCAGCGCCTCGTCGACCGTGCCGAGGCCGTTCACAACCCTCGACGCGGTGGCGCGCGACACCCCGGCGACGCGCGCCACCTCCTCCAGCGTCACGCGTTTCACCTGGCGGCCAGCTCCGCCGTGCGGTGGCGTTCCATCAGCTCGACGATCTCCACCGTCGGCGGGTGCTTCAGGTCCACGCGCGCGTTCTCCAGGACCTTCAACGACTCCGTCAGGTGCGCGCGCACGAACTGGTCACGCGCCTGCGGGTCGGTCGCCGCCAGCTGGATCTCCGCGTCGGTCGGCATGCCCGGCATGTCGTGCCCGACGTGGTTGTTCACGTACGGCACGTCCAGCACCGCGCGCAACCGTTCCAGCTCCTCACGGCGGTGCGCCACCATCTCGGCCGGGCCGCCGTTCTCCAGCAGCTTCAGCACCTGTTCGTTGGTCCCGATCGAGAGCTCCACGAACGCGCGTTCGGTCTGGCCGAACGCGCCCTGCGCTTCCGAGCTCACCGGGGTGTCAGGGGTGGGGGGAGGTGCCTGCTGGCAGCCCGCGAGGAGGCCGGCCAGCAGGCAGAGGATCACCCGTGGTTTCCGTTGTGGTCGCATTTGATCACCACGTTGATGCAGTTGCGGACACGGCGTTCCATCTCGGCACGCGGCCAGACGTTGAAGAAGTCGCCGTGCATGGTCTGTCCGGTGCCCGAGGCCAGTCGCAGGCCCGAGGTGGTGCCGTTCACCGGGTAGCGCAGCACCATCCGCAGCTTCGGCACCGGCACCGGGTGCGAGGACGGGCAGCCGCCCGCGACGGGGTACGACAGGTGCGACTTGTGGTCGGACGAGTCGAGGTCGCGGCCGTTCCAGCACTGCGGGAAGTCCAGGTAGGTCTCCAGCATCGTGCCGGACGGGCATTCGACGAAGTTCTTGGACGGGTTCACGTGCCCGGCGTGCAGGCACGACCACCGCGCGTTGCTGTCGCCGTCGCCGGTGGCCTTCGCGTTGCCCGCGACGATCTTCAGCCCGTAGGGCATCGGCTGGATCGCCGCCGGGTTGTTCACGCCCTCGCCGAGGTAGTAGAAGGTGACGCCGGTCGGTGCGATCGCGGTGTTGTCGCGGTAGAGCGTCGGCACCCAGTAGGAGGAGATGTCCGCCGCCGGGTTGCAGTTGCCCGTCGAGCCCTCCAGCGACTGCTGGGTGGTGCGGGCGTTGGTCGAGCGGTTGCCGAAGAAGTCGTGCGAGTGGGAGGCACCGGGCAGGTTCGGCAGGACGATCGGGTCGTCCGGGAGCCGGTGGCTGATCGGGCACTCCGCGAGGAACTCGGCGACGCGCACCGGTGCTCCCTGCGCCGCGCCGGGGACGCTCAGCACCCCGGCGGCCAGTGCGAGGATCGTGGCCAGGTGGAACAAAGGCTTCCTCATTGAAGCTTTCCTCTCCGCAGCAGGATTGGGAGAGCGCTCTCACGCCGTTCGAGCATGGCGCAGGTCGCAAACGGGCGTCAATCCGCAAGAAACGTTCAGAAGTCCCGGTTTTCTTGACACCACGCACCCGTGCCCTGACTCTCGGTGCTGAACTCCTGTCGCAGAGAGCGCTCTCTCACGCCTCGTCGCCCGTTCATCGGCTTCAGGAGCACCCATGTCAGGAAGGCCCCACCGCACGAGACTGCCCCTGTTCGTCGCCGCGGCGCTGGTCGCGGCCACGATCACGCCGGCGCAGGCCGCCGGCCCGTTGCTCTCCCAGAACCGTCCCGTCACCGCCTCCAGCAGCGAGAACGCCGCGTTCAGCGCGACGGCCGCCGTCGACGGCGACCCCGGCACCCGCTGGTCCAGCCAGTTCAGCGACCCGCAGTGGATCCAGGTCGACCTCGGCTCCCCGGCGAAGGTCGACCAGGTCGTGCTGGCCTGGGAGGCCGCGAGCGCCAGGGCGTACACGCTCAGCATCTCCGCCGACGGCAACTCGTGGCAGGAGCTGCGCCGCACCACCGCCGGGCCCGGCGGCACGGAGACGCTCGCGGTCTCCGGCACCGGCCGGTACGTGCGGCTCGACCTCACCCAGCGCGCCACGCAGTACGGCTACTCGCTGTGGGAGTTCCAGGTGTTCGGCACCCGCGACTCCGGCAGCGCGGAAACCCTGCTGTCGTACGGGAAGACCGGGTCCGCCTCGACGTTCCAGGACGACCCGAACTGCGGCGGCTGCACCCCGGCCAAGGCGTTCGACCGCGACCCCGCCACCCGGTGGGCGACCAGCGCGACCACCGGCTGGGTCGACCCCGGCTGGATCTCCGTCGACCTCGGCGCCACGGCCCGGATCTCCAAGGTCGTGCTGCAGTGGGACCCGGCGTTCGCGACCGCGTACCGGATCGAGGTGTCCGACGACAACGCGACCTGGCGGCAGCTCTACTCGACCACGACCGGCCGCGGGTTCAAGGAGACGCTGACCGTCAGCGGCACCGGCCGGTACGTGCGGATGTACGGCACGGCCCGGTCGAACGGCTACGGCTACTCGCTGTGGGAGTTCCAGGTCTACGGCACCGGCGGCAACCCGACGCCCGCGCCACCGCTGCCCCCGAACCCGTCGTTCCCCGGCCGGCTCGTCTGGTCCGACGAGTTCAACGCCCCCGCGGGCACCGCGCCGGACGCCTCGAAGTGGCAGCCGGAGACCGGTCCCGGGGTGAACAACGAGCTGCAGTACTACACGAACAACAACAA
The DNA here is from genome assembly GCF_055607425.1 of Lentzea sp. NPDC037011. NCBI lineage: Bacteria > Bacillati > Actinomycetota > Actinomycetes > Pseudonocardiales > Pseudonocardiaceae > Lentzea > Lentzea sp. NPDC037011. The sequence continues at coordinate 87,260 of NZ_JBVJRT010000007.1, forward strand.
CGCCCGCCACGACGGCAACGGCAACCTGGTGCTGCAGGCCCGCCGCGAGGTCACGCCGGGCAGCGCCTGCCCGGTCGACCCGGTCAGCGGCAGCACGACCTGCCAGTACACCTCCGCGCGCCTCAACACCTACGGCAAGTTCACGTTCACCTACGGCCGGGTCGAGGCGCGGATCAAGGTGTCGTCCACGCAGGGGTTGTGGCCCGCGTTCTGGATGCTGGGCGCTGACTTCTTCGACCAGCGCCGGCCGTGGCCCCACACCGGCGAGATCGACATCATGGAGCACGTCGGCAAGGAGCCGAACCGGGTCTACTCGACGCTGCACGCCCCGGCGTACTTCGGCGCGGGCGGGTACGGCTCCCCGCTCGACCTCGGCCAGCCCGCGGCGGCGGCGTTCCGCACGTTCGCCGTCGAGTGGGACTCCAGCCACATGACGTTCAGCGTGGACGGCAACCGGTTCTTCACCGTCGACCGCAACGTCCTGGAGACCACCCGCGGGCCGTGGGTGTACGACCACCCGTTCTTCCTGATCATCAACAACGCCGTGGGCGGCGACTGGCCCGGCCCGCCGGGGGCCGGGACGCAGCTGCCGCAGGACATGGTGCTCGACTACGTCAGGGTGTACCAGTGATCGTCGTGCGAGCGGGTGGCGAGACGTCGAACGCCTCGTCGACCGCCTCGACCTCGATCTGCGCCGTCTCGCCGTTCGTGAGCGGGATCGCGGGCACGAAGTACGCGTCGTTCGGCGTGCCACCGAGGAAGAGCCGTTCGGGACCGGCTTTGTAGACCCGGTACTGCCGGACCCGGCCGGGGGAGCGGGTCCAGGTGAGCCGTGCCGACACCGTGGCGGCGTCGGTGCGGCTCACCAGCTCCACCCGCGGGTTCGCCGGTGCGGCGGGTGCGGTCATGGCCGGGTCGGTGACGCCGATGCGGCCGACGAGGGCGGTCACCGGGCCGCCGGGCAGCACCCGCAGCGCGATCTCGGTGAGCGTCGCACCGGCGTGCTCACCGAGCGGGAACACGCTGCGCCGCCACCCGCCGCTGACGCCGCCGAGGTCGAGCACCCGCTCGGTGGTCCCGATCCGCAGCACGGCCTGCAACCGCGACGGACCGGTGCCGGTGCGGTGCACGACCTCGAACTGGCTGCTGCCGGTGAGGGGGAGCGCCGTCGCGAACAGCCGCACGTCGTTGGCGGACGCGGGTGTGCCGGTGATCTTCAGCGCGGTGCCGCCGTCGTACGGGTCGTCCCAGTCCAGCGAGGGCACGACCTTCGTGCCGCTGCCGGTGACGCTCCACCGCCAGGTCGGCAGCACGTCCTGCAACGCCAGGTTGTTCCACTGCTGCGTCGAACGGACCGTGCCGCCGACGGCGAACTTGCGGCCGTGCCCGGTGTTGAAGTTCGTGACGAACGGCAGGGAGGTGATCGGCGTCAGCTCGGTGATGTGGTGGGCGACGCCCTTCCACGCCGCGTTTGTCGTCGTGTTGGCCGGGTCGCCGTTCGGACCGACCCAGAACCTGTTGTCCCGCGCGTAGAAGTCGGCGGGACCGGTCGCGGACTTGAACGTCCACTCCGGACGGTAGAAGCCGAGCGAGGTGGTGTGCGGCCCGCCCTCGGGGAAGATCGAGGCCCAGGCGACGCTGGTGTTGTAGCCGTTCGACTCGACGTCCACACCGGACGCCAGGTCGTACGGGCTGCGACCCATCTGCCGGGCGAGGTTCGCCGAGTTCTGCAAGCCCTGCGCGCTCCACCAGAAGTTCAGGAACATCTCGTCGGAGGGGGCGAAGAACATCCGGTTGCGCGCGGTCAGCGCGTTCTGCCAGGAGACGCTGCCGGTGTCGGTCATCGCGTCGTACCAGATGATCCGCAGGCCGCTCCTCTTCAGGTAGACGATGAAGTCGCGCATGTCGGCGGCCAGCTGGGCGTTGCCGCCGGCGGTCTCCTGGTTGAGGAACCAGCCGTCGAAACCGTGGTGGCGGGCCACCTGGACCATCTTGTCCGCCACCGGGAACCGGTCGCCCTCGCGCCGGACGAGGTCGCGCACCCACTGCAGCTGACCGCCGTACGCGGTGGGCGGCAGGAACACGTTGCCGATCACCTTCACGCCGTTGCGGTGCGCGGCGTCGGTGACGGTCGGGTTCGGCGCGAGGATCAGGCCCTCGGAGGCGCTGCCGCCCCAGAACACCAGCTCGTCGACGTACTGCCAGTAGTTGGTGGCGTAGTAGTTCATGTCGAGCGCGCCCTGGGCGGGGTTGCCGCTCGTCGGCGCGTACGCGACCAGCGCCTGCACCCGCGCCTCGTTCGCGCGGGCGTGCGGGTTGGCCGGCTGGGCGGGCACGACGCGCCGGGCGAGCGGGACCGAGCTGCGGTTGTACCGCGCGTCCCGGTCCGTCGCCGGATCCCAGTCGAGGATCGTGGCGGGGTGCCAGTAGGACGCGTACGGCTGGGCGACATCGGCCAGCGCGGAAGCGGGGGCGTCGGGCAGCAGACCTGTTAGCGCTGCCGTTGAGCTCAGTACGAGGAACTGTCTCCTGGTGGGCACGCGCTCACCCTTGTGCGGCATCTGATTCGTCGCATACCGCCTCTACGGTGACCTGATCGGACGACAATTCCCTGCTCAGCTGCGCTCGGTAACCATCCGACCGGACGAATCGGACGAGCCTACCGAGCGGTAGCGTTGGGGACGCCGTTTTGGTTCCCCTGCAACCAATTGAGGTGTATTCGTCGTGCGCATCAAAGTCGTTGTCGCGGCACTCGTCCTGGCCTTCGCCCCCACCACCACCGCCACCGCGGTCGCCAACCCCCATGAACGCGGTCCGGCACCCACGGCCGCATCGGTCGAGGCGTCGCGCGGCACCTTCGCCGTCACCCAGACCACCATCGCCCGCCAGCCGGACTTCGGCGGCGGCACCGTCTACACCCCCACCAGCGACCTCAAGTTCGGCGCTGTCGCCGTCTCACCCGGCTTCACCGCCACCCAGACGTCGGTCGCGCACTTCGGTCCCCGGCTCGCGTCCTTCGGGTTCGTGGTGGTCACCATCAACACCCTGTCCGGCTTCGACGACCCCGACAGCCGCGGCCGCCAGCTGCTCGCGGCACTGGACTACGCCGTCCGCACCAACCCCCGCGTCGACGCCTCGCGCCTGGCCGTGATGGGTCACTCGATGGGCGGCGGCGGCGCACTGCGCGCCTCGGTCTCCCGGCCCGCCCTGCAGGCCTCCATCCCGCTGGCCGCCTGGCACACCACGAAGAACTGGTCGGCCGTCGGCGTCCCGACCCTCGTGCTCGGCGGCCAGAGCGACCCGACCGCACCCAACTCGCAGCACTCGCTGCCGTTCTACACCTCGATGACCGCCGCACCGGACAAGGCGTTCCTCGAACTGCGCGGCGGCGACCACTCCGACCCGCGCAGCGACAACGTGACCGTCCGCAAGTTCACGCTGTCGTGGCTCAAGCGGTTCGTCGACGACGACCTGCGCTACGACCAGTTCCTGTGCCCGGCCCCCGCGCCGAACACCGCCATCAGCGCGTACCGCGACACCTGCCCGCACTCCTGACCCCGGTGGGCAAGGCGTCTGCAAGTACTACCGACACGGCGGTCGGCAGTACTTGCAGACGCCAGAACAAGGATCACTCGTAGGCGATGGCGTCCAGGACGTTGAGCCGTGCGGCGCGGATGGCCGGCAGGATCGCCGCGACCACGCCGACGAACGCGGCCACCACCAGGTACTGGACCATCGTGGCCCACGGGAAGCCGAGCTCGGAGATGCCCTGGTCCTTCAGCGCCTGCACGGTCGCGACGCCCAGCGCCAAGCCGACCGCGAGACCGAGGACCGCACCGAACACGGAGATCACCACCGACTCGACGGTGATCATCCGCATCACCTGCGAGCGCCGCATGCCGATGGCGCGCAGCAGACCGAGCTCGCGGGTCCGTTCGATCACCGACAGCGCCAGGGTGTTGATGACGCCCAGCACCGCGATGAGGATCGCGAGCGCCAGCAGGATCTGGATCATCAGCAGGACCGTGTCGAACTGCGAGGTCGTCTGCTTCACGAACGCGCTGCGGTCCTGCACGGTGATCTCGGGGTTGTCGGCGAACAGCGGCTCGACCCGCTTCTGCACGTCCGCCGCACTGGTGCCGGGGTTCACCTGCACGAACGCCTGGGCGACCCGGTCGGAGCGGAAGTTCTTGCCCGCCGACTCCGGCAGCACCAGCGCACCCTGCAGCACCTGGGACTTGGCCCAGATGAACCCGACCGTGAAGGTCTGCGGCTGCGCGGCCCTGGCCAGCTGCAGCGACACCGTGCTGCCGACCGTCCAGCCCTTCTCGGCCGCCATCTCCTCGGACAGCGCGAGCTGGTCGTCCTTCAGCGGCGCGATCTCACCGGACTTCGGCTTCAGCGCGAACATCGTCGCCAGTGCGGGCACGTCGTTGACGCCGACCGCGAACAGCTGGCTGTCGCCCTGGAGCACACCGTCCTGCGACCAGCCGACGGCCGACTTCACGCCCTCGGTCCGTTCGACCTCCGACAGCACGTCCCGCGGGAACGTCGCCGGCTGGCCCTCCGCCTGGCCCTCACCGGAGATGATCAGGTCGGTCTGCAGCTGACCGGAGGCCAGCTTCTCGATCGACTTGGTCGCCGACGTCAGCACCACGCTCACGCCGGTGATCAGCGAGATGCCCACCATCAGCGCGGCGGCGGTGATGGCGGTGCGGCGCGGGTTGCGGGCGGAGTTGCGCCGGCCCAGCAGGCCCGGCATCGACCACGACAGCAGCCGGCCGATCAGCGACACCATCGGCCGCGACAGGATCGGCGTCAGCAGCGCCACGCCCACGAACGCCACCAGGATGCCGCCGAAGATCAACGACAACGACGCCTGCCGGAAGCCGAAGGCCAGTGCCGTGCCACCGGCGGCCGCGACCAGCGCGCCGGTGATGGTGATCTTCGTCAGCGGCCGGTCCGGCGTGGCCGCCTCGCGCATGGCCGCGACCGGTGCGATCCGCGACGCCCGCAGCGCAGGCAGGACCGCCGCGACCACGGTGACGACGATGCCGACCGCGAACGACGAGATCACCGCGGACGCCGGCACCCCGATGCCCGCGAGCTGCAGGTTCGTGCCGCCCACCGAGCTGAAGATCGTCGCCAGCAGCGCCCCGACGCCGACCCCTGCCCCGAGGCCGGCGATCGACGCGATGAGGCCGATCACGAACGCCTCCAGCACCACCGAGCCGATGACCTGGCCGCGGGAGGCGCCCATCGACCGCAGCAGCGCGAGCTCCCGCGTGCGCTGGGCGACGATGATGGAGAACGTGTTGAGGATGATGAAGATGCCGACGAACAACGCGATGCCGGCGAACCCAAGCAGCACGTAGTTGAAGAACTTCAGGCCCTCGTTGATCTGGTCGGCCTGCTCCTTCGCGAGCGTCGCACCGGTCTTCACGTCGTAGCCGGAGCCGAGCTTCGCGGCCACGGCGTCGCGCAGCGCGTCGTCGGACGTGCCGGCCGCGGCGGTCACGGTGACCGAGGAGTACGCGTCCTGCTTGCCCAGCAACAGCCGCTGCGCCACGGGTTCGGTGAACGCCACGGACAGCTCGCCGCCCAGCGACTCGCGGCCACCGGCGTACTCGTAGATGCCGGCGATCTTGAAGGTCTTCTTCGGCTCCAGCGTGAGCAGCCCGATCTCGTCGCCGACCTTGAAGCCACCGGTCGAGGCGAGGTAGGCGTTGACGACGACCTCGTCGTCGGCCGCGGGAGCCTTGCCGTCGCGGATCTTCTCCTGGCCGGTGCCGGTCCAGTTGGTGCCGAACCGCGGTGCGCCGGAGGTCGTGATGACCTTGCCGTTCTTGCCGATCGGCCGCGCGGACCCCTGCACCTCGCCGACCGCGGACGCCACGCCCGGCACCGCCTTCACGTCGGCGATCGCCTGCGGCGTGAGCGGCTGGGGCTCCTTGCCCTTCTCCTGCTTCGGCGACACCGAGACGTCCACGTTGGCGAACGCCGACGAGAACAGGTCGGTGAACGACCGCTGCAGCGTGTCGGTCAGCACGAACGACCCGGACACGAACATCACGCCCAGCACCACCGCGAGCGCGGACAGCACCAGCCGGAGCTTGCGCGACAGCAAGCTCTTGATAGTGGCCTTAAGCATGTGGCACCACGACACCGTCGAGGTGCTTCATCGTCTCCAGGACCTCGTCGGCCGAGGGCGCCAGCAGCTCGCGGACGATGTGGCCGTCCTTGAGGAAGATGACGCGGTCTGCGTACGACGCGGCGTTCGGGTCGTGCGTGACCATCACGATCGTCTGCCCGAACTCGCGGGCGGACCGCTGCAGGAACGCGAGCACCTCGGCACCGGACTGCGAGTCCAGGTTGCCGGTCGGCTCGTCCGCGAACACGACCTCGGGCCGCGACACCAGGGCACGCGCGCAGGCCACGCGCTGCTGCTGGCCACCCGACAGCTGCGTCGGGCGGTGCGAGAGCCGGTCGCGCAGGCCGACGGTGTCGATGACGACGTCGAACCACTCCCGGTCGACCTTCTTGCCGCCGATGGCGAGCGGCAGCGTGATGTTCTCCTCGGCGGTCAGCGTCGGCAGCAGGTTGAACTGCTGGAAGATGAACCCGACCTGGTCGCGCCGCAGCTCGGTGAGCCCCCGGTCCTTCAGGCCGGTGACCTTGGTGTCACCGATCCACACCTCGCCGCGGGTCACGTCGTCCAGCCCCGCCAGGCAGTGCATCAGGGTCGACTTGCCCGACCCCGACGGTCCCATGATCGCGGTGAACCGCGACCGCTCCAGCTCGACGCTCACCCCCGCGAGCGCGGTCACGGCGGCGTCGCCGGACCCGTATTCCTTCCACACGTCGACGGCTCTCGCCGCGACTCCATCGGACGTGCTCACTGTCTGTCCCCTCCTGTGGGATTTCTTGCGCACCATCTTCGACGACGCGGCGTACCGGAGGGTCAGGTCTTCCCCTGAGATCAACCCTGAACCAGTGTGCCCCCACACCTCAGCACCGGCATGCTGAGAGAGCTCTCAGCCCCGGCGGGTGCGCGTCATCGCGTGGTCGCGAGGGGAACGGTATTCCACAGGCGGCACAGTGTCTTCCGCCTTCGGATGACTAGGCGGTCAACTTCCGTCGCATGGGGACGGTGGGTTCCATCCGCCACGAAACCAGTTCCACCCGCAGGCCTTCGCGCAGCGCGTTCGCGGCGAGCCAGTGGTCCACGTCGCCGAGGTAGGCGCTCGCGGGCCGCGGCCAGCGGTCCAGCCACCGCCCGAACGCGGCGTTGAGCGCGATCGGTCCGCCCGGCGGGCGCACGCCCAGCACGAGCACGGGGTCCTCCCCGGTGACGAACCCGGTGGCGGTCTCGTGCACGCCACCGAAGAGGACCCGGTCCGCGCCCACCTCACGGGCCTTGTCCGCCACCGCGAAGAACGCCGACCCGCGCCCGGAGGCCCGTACCACCAGCTGGTGCGCGCCGAAGTCGGTGTCGAGGAACTCGTCGGCGCACGTGCCGTCATCGGCCAGCACCAGCACGTTCGTGCCGCCGGGGAGTGCCCCGACCTGGTCCGGGTGCGTGATGCCGATGACGGTGATGCCCACGGGACAGATCCTGACCGGCCCGTGTTAAGCCTTGGCGCCGTTGGTGTTAAACAAGTTTCGGCAGCACCTCGGCACCGAAGAGCCGGATCGTCTCGATGACCGACTCGTGGGGCATGCCCCCGATGTCCACCATCACCAGGTGCGTGTCGATGGACAGCGTCCGCGCCAACGCGTTCAGCCGCGCCGCCACCTCGTCGGGCGTCCCGCAGACCGCGGCACCCTCCATGATCTCGTCGACATCGATGTCACCGTCACCGCGCCACGGGTCGGCGAACCGCGCGTACTCGGCCAGGTGCGGCCGCCACCGCTCGCGCGCGTCGGACTCCGCCACGAACACGTGGCTGGGCACCCCGACGCGGCCGGTGGGGAAGCGTTCGCGGTAGCGCTGCACGACGTCTTGGTAGATCGACGGGTCGCGCAGGGTCGAGGGCAGCATCAGCGGCATCTCCAGCTCGGCCCCGAGGTCGGCCGACACCGCCGATCCCGACCCGATCCACACCGTGGGGCGCGGCGTCTGCACCGGCCGCGGCGTCGTCGTCACCTCGGTCAGCTGGCCGCGGAACCGCCCGTCCCAGCTCACCTCCGGCTCCTCCAGCAGCTTGAGCAGCAGCCGCAGGTGTTCCTCGAACCGGGCCCGCAGCTCACCGGGCTGCACCCCGAACGCGGCGTCGGTCTGCTGGTCCACCCCGCGCGCCACGATCAGCTCCGCGCGGCCGCTCGACAGCACGTCGAGCGTCGCCAGCGCCTCGGCCACCAGGACCGGGTCGCGGTGGGCGAGCAGCGTGACGCCCGTGGACAGCCGCAGCGTGGACGTCCGCGCCGCCACGGCCGACAGCAGCAGTTCGGGGGCGGACACGATGTAGCGGGTGAAGTGGTGCTCGCCGATCGCGACGCCGGCGAACCCCGCCTCCTCGGCCACCACCGCCTGCTCGACCATCGCCCGCAGCCGTTCGGCCTGCGGCACCTCCCGGCCCGTGCACGGGTTGGGCAGGTGGTCGCCGAGGATCAGCAGGTAGACGTCCATGACGGACATTTTTCCAGCGCGCGGGGTTAGATGGTCGACATGGTCACCGACAACCGCGCGGAGAGCCGCTACGAGGTCCACGTCGACGGGAAGCTCGCGGGCTTCCTGGAGTACCGGGACGTGGGCGGCGTCCTCGCGCTCGTGCACACCGAGGTCGACGACGCCTACGCCGGGCAGGGCCTCGGCGGGCAGCTCGCGAAGTTCGCACTGGACGACGTCCAGGCCCGCGGGGTGAAGATTTCGCCCCTGTGCCCGTTCGTGGCGAAGTACATCGACAAGCACCCCGAATACCGTGTTACCGTCCGGTAGATAGTTGCGAGCGCTAACGATCGGGGTGAGCGGGCGTGTGGAGTGAGCCGGGCGCGTTCGAGGTGGCACCAGGTGTGCACCGCATTCCGCTGCCGCTGCCCAACGACGGCCTGCGTGCGGTCAACGTGTACGCGGTCGAGGACGGCGACGGCCTGGTGATGATCGACTCCGGCTGGGCCCTCGACGAGGCCCGCGACCAGCTGGAGGCCGCGCTCGGCACCCTGGGCAAGGGCTTCGAGGACATCCGCCGGTTCCTCGTCACGCACGTGCACCGCGACCACTTCACGATGGCGGTGTCGCTGCGCAGGGTGTTCGGCAGCAAGATCGGCCTGGGCCTCGGCGAGCAGCCGTCACTGCGGCACATGCTGCACGGCCAGGAGGACCAGCACGTCTCCGACCTGCGCAAGTGGGGTGCCGGCGAACTCGCGGAGACGTGGGTCAAGATCATGCACAGCGTCGACCGCGGCGAGGCCCTGCGCGACTACGAGGAACCCGACGAGTGGCTCACCGCGTCGACCCTCGACCTGGAGCACCGCAGCCTGGAGGTCATCCCGACGCCGGGACACACCCGCGGCCACGTCGTGTTCGTCGACCACACCGCGAAGGTCCTGTTCTCCGGCGACCACGTCCTGCCGCACATCACCCCGTCGATCGGCTTCGAGCCGTTGCGCCCCGAACTGCCCCTGGGCGACTACATGACCTCGCTGCGGCTCACGCGCGGGTTGCCCGACCTCAAGCTCCTGCCCGCGCACGGTCCCGTGACCGACAGCGTCCACGCCCGCGTGGACGAGCTGCTGAGCTTCCACGAGCAGCGGCTGGAGGAGATCGGCAAGGCCGTCGCGGGCACCGCGTTCGAGACCGCCCGCAAGATCGGCTGGACCCGCCGGCAACGCCGGTTCGACGACCTCGACATGTTCAACCAGGTGCTCGCGATCGGCGAGACCGCCGCGCACCTCGACGTCCTCGTCGAACGCGGCGAACTGACCCGGACGGAGTCCGGGGGCGTGTTCGAATACTTGCCCTGACGGCGGAGGGCCTGAGGGAGTTTCGGGCAAGAGCGATGACCAAACGGGCATTCCTCCATTTTCGCTTCATTCTTCCTGACGGGGAAACTACAGTCGACACCACGAGGTGAGGTGACTCACCGGCTTTCCTCGACAGAACCGCGTCAGTGGTTCTCGGGCTTTGTCGTGAATTCCGCCGGTATACGGCGCACATCTTTTGTTCTTCGACTCGTCGTGTTCCAGGCCCACGGTGGAGTTTGCGATGATTGGTCTAGCGGCATCGGGAGCCGTCGCACGGGCAGACGAGTGGGTGTTGCGGCGCCTGCCCACGGCGGCCTGGGGTGCCGGGAAGAGCGCGGCGGCGGCCGAGGACCTCGTGAGGGAGCTGAGCTCGGAAGTGCTCGCCGGCCTGCCCGAGGTGGCGGAGGTCAGCCGGGACGAGGCGCGGCGCTTGCTCGTCGGCCTGGGGTTCTGCGGCAGCGCGGTGGCGCGGTTCGCCGTGGAGACCGGGCAGGAGGTCGAGCAGGCGTTCGGGCACCTCCGCGTCGGGCGGTCCGCGTGCGCGTTCCGGCGCTACTACGCCGACCTGGCGGAAGCGTCCGGAGCCGGGCATCCGCCACGCCAGGCTTTCGCGTCCGTCGTCACGTGGAACGCGCCCACGGTCGTCGTGAGCGCCGACGGCATGCCGGACGTCCGAATCGCATCCGCGTACGGCGACGGAAGAACGAGGACCTGGACGGGCACGAGCGACGAATCGAATCTTTGGAGGCTGTTCAAGAAGAGCGTCGCCCTCGGTGCCGCCGCCAACGAGTTGCTGTCGCCGCTGATCTCCGGTGAGGTGGAGGTGGAGTCCCCGGAGTTCGTCCGGCGGGCTCTCCTCGCCGCGGAGCTGATCGACAGGATGCGCGAAGAAATGCGCTCGTTCACCGTCAGGAGGCCGACCGGCGGCGGTTCCATGTCGGTCGAGGTCTTCATGGGTGAGATCCGCCAGTACGGCGTTCCCTGGGACCCCGGGGCGGAGGCCCCCAGCGGTCCGCACGAGGCGGAGTGGCTCAAGCGCGACATGATGCTCGGTCAGCGCTCGCCCGAGTACGTGGACCAAGTGCGCCGAAGGTATCCACAGCTGCTGGAAGGGGATGTGCGAGGCGTCGAGGACGCCCTCCGGTCCCCCTCCCTGGAACAGGTCGTGCGGCGGGCCTGCCTGCGCCACCTCTCCTCCGACCACGACAGCGGCGGCAGCCGGCGGGCTCAGGTGCTGTCCGGCGTGCTCGCGGTACGGGCTGTCCACCGTGCGGCAGGCCTGTGCGCCGCCGCGCACCTGGGCCTGGCGAGGAGGTTCCTCTTCGTCCCCCGGCGTCGTTCGGCACCGGCCGGCGAGCGCCCCGGCCTGGAGGTGACCGCGGTGGCCAACGACGCCGGCATCACGGGCATGACCGAAAGCGTCGTCAAACGACTGACCGAGCGCAGGCTCGAACCCGTTCTCGACGACGTCGTCGGGAGAGCGGGAGAAGCCGAGCTGAGCCAGGCGCAGGCCGCACTCGACCGGTGCACCCGCCCCGCGGTCACGATCGTCGATCTTTCCGTCAATCCCTGATCCGTCCCGGGCTCGCGTGCTGGAATGGCGGGCGTGACCCCGCTCGAGCTCGCCGCCTGGACGTGGAAGATGCCACGACGAGGCAGAGGTTTCTGGTTCTCCCTGGCCATCGACGTCCTGTGGCCGATCGTCGTGCTGTTCGTCCGCCTGCGCGTGCGGGGCCGTCAGCACGTGCCCGGCACCGGTGGCGTGATCCTCGCGTTCAACCACCTGTCGAACTCGGACACGGTCGCCGCCGTCGTCTTCGCGCTGATGTCGGACCGCGTCCCGCGCATCCTCGCGAAGGCCTCGCTCTGGCGCACGCCGCTCTTCGGCCGGGTCATGCGCTCAGGCGGCCACATCCCGGTCGAACGCGGCACCGTCAAGGCCGCCAGGGCGCTGCGCCCGGCCGTGGAGGCGCTGAAGGCGGGGGAGTGCGTGATGGTGTTCCCCGAGGGCAGGTTCACCGACGACCCCGGCAACTGGCCGATGAAGGGCAAGTCCGGCGTCGCGCGGATGGCCCTGGAGAGCCGCGCCCCGGTCGTCCCGGTCGCCGAGTGGGGCACCCAGGACCTGCTGCCCAGGGGCACCGTGCTGCCGCGGTTGCTGCCGCGCAAACGGGTCGAGGTGGTCGCGGGTGCGCCGGTCGACCTGAGCGACCTCTACGACCGCGAACTGACCGCCGAGGTGCTGGACGAGGCGACCGCGCGGGTCATGGATGCGATTGCGGTCACGTTGTCCGGCATACGTTCCGGGGAACCGGGTAGCCGAAGGACATGACTCTGCCCAAGGAAAGCATCAGGCCCGGCGGCGACGGCTTGTGGGCTTCCGTGATCCCGGAACCGCGCGAGGAGCAGCAGTGGGTCGTGCAGGCGGACGACGACCCGTTGATCGTGCTGAGCGTCGACTGACCGCCGGCGACGGACCCGCTACCGCCCAGCTCTGGTGGGCTCGGCGGAGCAGGCATCCCCGTGGACCAGTCCCGCCAGAACGGCGGGGCTGCCCGCGCTGTCCGGGAAACCGCCCGTGATCAGCGCGGCAGCTTCACCACGGTGACGAAGAAGTCGTCGATCTGGCGCACCACGTCGATGAACCGGTCGAAGTCCACCGGCTTGGTCACGTAGGCGTTCGCGTACAGGCTGTAGCTGCGCAGGATGTCCTCCTCCGCCTCCGACGTCGTCAGCACTACCACCGGGATCGACCGCAGCTCGGCGTCCGCCTTGACCTCGGCCAGCACCTCGCGGCCGTCCTTGCGGGGCAGGTTCAGGTCCAGCAGGATCAGGCCCGGCCGCGGCGCGTTCGCGTACTGGCCCTCGCGGCGCAGGAACTCCAGCGCCTCCACACCGTCCTTCACCACGTGCAGCTGGTTGCGGATCTTGTGGTGCTCGAACGCCTCCTGCGTCATCAGCGCGTCGCCGGGGTCGTCCTCCACGAGCAGGACGTCGATCACGGTCAGCGGTGCCTCGTTCATGCGGTTTCCTCAGGCAGTGCGTCGGTGGCGGGCAGCGTGAACTCGAAGCGCGTACCGGAGTCCACACCGGTGTTCAGCCAGATGGTGCCGCCGTGGTACTCGACGATCTTCCGGCACATCGCCAGTCCGATGCCCGTGCCGGGGTAGGCGTCCTTCGGGTGCAGGCGCTGGAAGATGACGAAGATCCGGTCAGCGTACTCCGGCTCGATCCCGATGCCGTTGTCGTGCACCGAGAACCTCCACATGTCGCCGTCGCGTTCCGCCGCGATGGTGACGACCGGCGGGTCCTCGCCCCTGAACTTCAGCGCGTTGCTGATCAGGTTCTGGAACACCGCGCTGAGCAGCGTCGCCTCGCCGCGCACCGGGGGCAGGTCGGCGACCACGAGGGTCGCGCCGGTCTCCTCGATCCGCTCGGAGAAGCTGTCCTCCAGCTGGCGCACCACCTGGTTGAGGTCCACCATCGTGCGTTCGCGGGTGATGCGGCCCACGCGGGAGAACGCCAGCAGGTCGTTGATCAGGCCCTGCATCCGCTTGGCGCCGTCGACGGCGAAGTCGATGTACTGGTCGGCGCGCTCGTCGAGCTGCCCGCCGTAACGGCGTTGCAGCAGCTGGCAGAACGACGCCACCTTGCGCAGCGGTTCCTGCAGGTCGTGCGAGGCCACGTAGGCGAACTGCTCCAGCTCGGCGTTCGAGCGCTGCAGCTCCGTCTTCGCCGCCTCCAGCGTCGCCAGCTCCTGCACGATGCGGTGGCGCATCGCGTTGACGTCGTCGCCGAGCATCACCGTCTCGCGCGGGCCGTGCACGTCGATGCGGCGCTGGAAGTCGCCGTTCGCAACCTCCCTGACCTGTTCGGCGAGGCTCGCGAGCGGACCGATCAGCATGCGGTGCAGCAGCGCCGACAGGCCGCCGATCACCGCGACCAGCAGCACGCCCATGCCGATGACCAGCCACAACACCACGTTCGCCGCGGCGCTCAGGTCCTGCCTGGCCTGCCGGCCCAGCTCGCCGATGTCGGTCTGCAACCCGGCCAGCTCGGCGCGGATCTGGTCGAACAGCACCTTGCCGCGCTCGATGTCGCTCGGGCTGCCGGGACCGGACAGCTGGACCGCGGTGATCGTCAGCTCCGCGTACTCGGCACGCCACTGGTCCGCCAGCCGGCCGATGCGGTCGAGCCGGCCGCCGGGGTCACCGACGTGGTCGCGCACCCGCTGCGCGGCCTCCCGCTCGGCGTTCTGCCCGTCGAGGTAGGGCCGCAGGAAGTCGTCCTCACCGGTGAGGACGAACCCGCGCAGGCCGGTCTCCTGGTCGAGGAACGCCCGGTTGAGGTCCTTCGCCTCCCGTGCGGCCGGCTCGACCGCGTCGACCGCGCGCTGGCGGGCCGTCGAAAGCGAGTCGAGCGCCACCACGGTCGAGGAGATCGCCACCGCCGTCATCACGAGCAGCACCGTGACGATGACGACCAGCATCCGGCTGGCCGGCATCCGGTCGGACAGTTTCACGTGAGCTTCACCTGGGGTCTTTCAGCAGCAGGACGGCCATGTCGTCGTCTAGTTCCCCGCCGTTGAGCCGGGTAACCTCCGCGATCACCGGATCGAGCCACGACGCGGTGCCGCGGCGCAGCTCGTCCTGCATGATCTCGCACAGGCGCTCGACACCGAGGCGGTCGGTGTCGTCGGGCACCCGGCCCTCGATCAGGCCGTCGGTGAAGCACATGAGCGACCAGCCGGGCGGCAGCGGCACGTCCACGCCGGTCCACGCGTAGTCGGGCAGCACGCCCAGCGGCACGCCGATCTTCGACTGGGGCAGGTCCACGATCTGCTGACCGGCCACCAGCAGCGGTTCGGGGTGACCGGCGAGGAAGTACCGGGCCGAGCGCCGGTCCGGTGCCACGGTGACGGTGCAGGCCGTGGTGAAGATGCCCTCACCGTGCCGCTCCGCGACCAGCACCTGGTCGAGCGTCCGCAGCACCTTCTCCGGCGGTTCGCCCGCGAGCACCAGCGCACGCCACGCGATCCGCAGGCAGACGCCCAGCGCGGCCTCGTCGGGGCCGTGGCCGCAGACGTCGCCGATGATCGCGTGCACCGTGCCGTCGGGCAGGCCGACCGCGTCGTAGAAGTCACCGCCGAGCAGCATCCGCTGGCCACCGGGCTGGTAGCGGACCTCCAGGTCCAGGTCGGAGCCCTTGAGCAGCGGGGGAGGGAGCAGGCCGCGTTCCAGGCGGGCGCGTTCCTGGGCGACCAGGGTGGCCTCGCGCAGCTTCTGCTGGGCGTCGTCGGCCCGGCGCCGTTCGACCGCGTACCGCACGCCGCGCAGCAGCAGCTCGCCGTCGACCTGACCCTTGACCAGGTAGTCCTCGGCACCGGCCGCGACCGCGTCGATGCCCTCGCCCTCGTCGTCCAGGCCGGTGAGCACGATGATCGCGGGCGCGCGGGGTATGCCCAGCAGCCGGTGCAGGCCGTTCAGGCCGTGGGAGTCGGGCAGGCCGAGGTCGAGCAGCACGCACTCCGCGTCGGCCAGCAGGGTCTCCGCTTCGGCCAGCGTGCGGGCACGCGTCAGCTGGAATGGCGCGTTCGCCTCTTCGAGGAGCGCCTCGACGAGGACCGCGTCACCATCGTCGTCCTCGACCAAGAGGACGCGCACGGTCTTGGTTCGCATCACGTCGGACTTTAACGCGATTCGGCTGCGCGGTCGGTGTCCGGCCTACCAGGATGGCGGGCGTGTTGATCCGCCTCGCCCAACCAGCCGAACTGCCGTACCTCCAGGAGATCGAAGTCGCCTCCGGCGAACCGTTCACCGACGTCGGCATGCCCGAGATCGCCGCCGACGCCCCGATGTCGCTGGAAGCCCTGGCAGAGCACGAGGTCTGGGTCGCGGTGGGCGGCAGCGGGGTGCCCGTGGCGTTCATCGCGGTCGGCCCCGTGGACGACGCCACCCACATCCACCAGGTGAGCGTCCACCCGTCGTGCGCACGGCAGGGCATCGGCGCGGCGTTGATCGAGCACGTCACGCCGGCCGACCGCGCTGTGACGCTCACGACGTTCCGCGACGTGCCGTGGAACGCGCCCTACTACGAGCGGCTCGGGTTCCGGACGGTCACCGAGCCGTCACCGGGGCTCGCGGAGCTCATGCGCGAGGAGGCCTCACGGGGCCTCGATCCCGCGACCAGGGTCGCGATGGTCCTTCTCCCAGCGCACGAACGTCCCTGACGCCACCGACAGGCTGCTGAGCAGCCACACCAGCACCCCCGCGTCGTCGGTCACGCCGATCACCGGCAGCAGCTCCGGCACCAGGTCGATCGGCGAGACCAGGTACACCAGCGCCACCGCCCACAGGGCGAGCTGGTTGCGGGGCAGCCCCCGGTACGCGCCGCTGCGCCAGGCCTTCCACAACCGCGGGAGGGCCTTGGCGCGGGTGATCGGGTTGCCGACCGGCCCCGGCAGGCCCTGCGCGCGCCTGCGGCGGTAGCGCACGACGCCCAGCGCCAGGAACACCAGGCCCAGTGCCGTCATCACCCAGCCGACCGGCGTCGGGCTCAGGCCACCGAGCGGCGCGTCGCGCAGCAGCAGGATCAACAGGCCGGACAGGGAGATGAACGCTCCGAAGACGACCATCGCTAACTCGGCTCCTGGAACAGCATCGTCGGGATGGACTTCGGCGGCTGCCGCTGCGGTTCCGGCTGCGCGAAGTCGAACACCTGCTCCGGTGCCTCCTCCGCGGGAACCTCCTTGACCACCGGCTTGCGCGCCGCCTTCACCGGTGGTGGCGCGGACACGTCGAGCGCCTGCCGCGCCTTGGAGATCCAGACCTTCTGCATCGCCTCGTCCTTGCTGCCGGCCGCGGACGCCGCGAGTCCGGAGAGGACACCGCGGATGCGCGCGACCAGCGCGGGATGCCGCCGGACCGCCTGCCACACCGCGTGATCACCCGGCAACCGGGCCGAGACGAGCTTCGTCACCTGAGCGCGCAGCTCCGATGTGGACAGATCGAGCCAACGCTCGACCGCTGACGGGCCAATCGCCACGTGCACAGCCTCCCCGAGAACGACAACCGCCCCCACAGGATCTCACGGATCGAGCGGGGGCAGGTGGTCCGGGCGCTTTTCGCCGCTCGGGTCAGGAAGCGACGACCTCGAGCAACACCTTGCCGTTCTCGTCGTGGATGCGGAAGGTGGCGATCTCGTGCCACCGCATGGCCACGTTCGCCTGCAACCGGATCGTCTTCTTGTCGCCGGCCACGGGTTCCGGTGCGAACCAGGACGTGACCTGGGCGACGCGGCCCGCGCGGCCGACCGCGACGAGCGAGCCCTTGGACGGGCCGGACATCCCGCTGACCTCGATGTCCATCGACGTGCCCCACGGCTCGTCGGACGCGGTGATCTTCGTGAACACACCGCTGTTCGGGTCCTGCTGCTGCACCTGCATCGACGAGTCGGCCTGGTTGTTGGCCACCCGCGTCTGCGAGGTCGACGTGCTGGGGTTCTGCCCGCCCCCCGCCTGGTTCGACCCGTCGTCGCCACCGACGACCAGCGTGGTGACCACGGCGGTCACCGCGATGACACCGGCTGCCGCGGCGGCCACGCCCTGCGCGATGAACCACCGCCTGCGCTTGCGCCGGGCCGCCACCGCGTCGAGCATGACCCGCACCGACTTGCCGTCCGGGCGTTCCGGAGCCGTCCCCCTCAGCATCCCGCCCGCGTCGGCCTCGTCGATGAGGTCCGGCACCACCGCGAAGTCGCGCAGGTCAAGAGCACACCGCCGACATTCGGTCAGGTGGTTCTCGAACGCCTCCACCTCATCGGCATCGAGGATGCCGAGCACGTAGGCGGCGACGTCGAGGTGGTCTGGTGCCGTTGTCACCGCGTCTCTCCCCGATCGTGCAACGCACGCCGCAACGCACGCAGCGCGTAGTACACCCTCGACTTGACCGTCCCCGGTGGCACGCCCAGTGCCGCCGCGGCCTCACCGACGGTGCGGTCCCGCAGGTACGTCTCGAGAATAGCCTCCCGGTGCTCCTCGGAGAGACCGTTCATCGCCTCGGCGACGACGATCGCCGCGAGGGTGCGGTCCTCCTCACCGCCCGAGGGCGACTCGTCCGAAGGGGTCAGTTCGAACTCCTGCGGACGGACGCTCCGCTTTCGCCTGTCGTCGATGACCAACCGCCTTGCCACCGTGAACAACCACGACCGCAGGAGCACGGGGTCACGTTCGAGCTTCTCGGCGTTGCGCCAAGCCCTGACCAGTGTCTCCTGCACGATGTCCTCGGCCCATTGACGATCATGGCCGGTCAACCGCATGCAGTGTCCCAGCAGGGCGCTGCCGAATTCCTCGTACAGCCGACGGATCAACTCTTCTTCGAGAGATCCCGGTCTTGGTGATTGTTCGTCTAACTCACGTTGACGTCTATGCCGCGCCACGGGGGACATCCTTGCCCCATCAACCGTCTCAAGTCGAGAGGCAAATATTCCTCACGAAGTTCGTGAACCGTTGCCGGATCGTGTCCGTACTCCTCGGTACCCAAGCCGAGAAAGGACCCTGCCGATGCGACGTGGACAGGCCGTCACCGCCCTGGCGGCACTGGCTCTCAGCCTCACCGCGTGCGGCAGCTCGCAAACGCCCGCCACCACGCCCGATGGCGGTCTCAAGGCCGCACCGGCGGACCTGAGCAAGGTCACGCTGCTCGCGGTGGCGGAGTCCGCGCAGGTCGGCTGGCACGTCACCGACGGCGACGGCCTGCCGCTCTACCGGTACGACAAGGACACGCCCAAACCCGCGAAGTCCAACTGCGAGGGTGAGTGCGCGAAGGCGTGGAAGCCGGTGAAGGCCGACAACGACCCGATGGCCGCCGGCGTGGACCCCGGTCTCATCGGGACCGTGACCAGGTCCGACGGCACGAAGCAGCTCACGATCGCCGGGTGGCCGCAGTACACGTTCGCCGAGGACGAGACGGCCGGTGACCTCAAGGGCCAGGCCAAGGGCGGCGTGTGGTTCGCCACCGCCCCCAACGGCGCCAAGATCACCGGCGGCAAGGCCCAGAACAACGCGAAAACCGGTACGACCGGTGCCACGCCGACGGCGCCACCGCCCTCGTCGTCCGCGGCCGCACCCGGTTATTGACCTCGTGCCGATCCCCGGAACCAACTTCCTGAACCAACTCCCAGAACCAACTCCCAGAACCAACTTCCTGGACAACGAGGACTTCAAGACGATGACCAGAGCCCTCGCCACCGTCTTGGCGATGTTGTTCCTGTTCTCCGGCGGTGCGGTCACCGCGTCCGCCCAGCCCGCGGACACCGGGGGAACGGTGCAGGCCGAAGGCGGCCCGTTGACCGCGAACGACCGGGACCTCCTGGTGAAGGTGCGCCAGGCCGGTCTGTGGGAGATGCCGATGGGCGAGCTCGCCCAGACCAAGGCGCAGAACCCGCGCGTGAAGGTGGTCGGGAAGCAGCTGATGCTCGACCACATGAAGCTGGACGAGGCGGTGAAGAAGCTCTCGGCCCAGCTGAACGTCCCGATCCCCGACCTGCCCAGCGCGGCGCAGCAGTCCTGGATGGACGAGCTGAACGGCCTGGAGGGCGCCGCGTTCGACCAGGCGTTCGCCGACCGGCTGCGCGCGGCGCACGGATCGGTGTTCGCGTTCGTCGCGAAGGTGCGCATCCAGACCCGCAACGACCTCATCCGGCCGTTCGCGCAGGTCGGCATCGACGTGGTGATGAAGCACATGACGTTGCTGGAGAGCACCGGCCTCGCGGGTGACGCCGCGTTCGCCGAGCCCGTGCCCGCCGGCGGCATCATCAACGCGACCCTGGCCTCCGGTGAGGGGCCGAACATGTGGGTGATCCTCACGGTCACCGCCGCGGGAGTGGTCCTGACGATCCTCCTGCTCCGAGTCCTCCGCCCGCGACGGCCGGTGCGGTGAGTCTGCAAGACCCCGTCTGAAAACGGGAAACGGAGGTGGTGTCCCAGGTCAGAGGCACTCCAACGCGGACCTGTTCCCACCCGCCCGGCCCTGCTGTGCCCACTCCTGCACCGCAGGACCGGGCGGGTTCCCGCGAGAGTTTCACCCGTTCGGAGTTCGTTCGGAGGAAGTGTTGTTGTCCAGCCAGATTCCGCTCCTGGTGGCCCAGGCGTCCGAGTTCGACTCGGGCCTGAAGAAGATGGCCCAACTCTCCGCCAGGCTGGCTTACGTCTTCATGTGCGCGACCTTGTCCTGGGGCGTGCTCATCGCGACCGGGTGGGCCGAGAAGCTCACCGGCCGGGAAGGACTGAAGAACGGGCACATGGTGCTCGCGTCGCTCGCGATCGCGTTCGGTGCGGTGCACGCCTTTGCGTTCACGTTGCTGCAGAACGGGGCGTTCAGCTACGTCAAGCTCATCCTGCCCTTCGTCGACGGCGGCCTCTTCCGGCACGCCCTCGGCATCCTCGGACTGGAGGTCATGGCCGCTATCGCCATCCTGGCGTCCATGCGGCACAAGGTCTTCTACCGCAAGTGGCTGCGGTTCCACCAGACGGCGTACATCGCCGTGGCGATCACCGTTGTGCACTCCTGGTTCGGCGCCATCGCGAACGGCAACCTGGCCGTGCTGTGGCTCGCCGGTCTCACGATCCTCGTCCCCACCGCGACCCTCGCCCTGGCGCGGTTCCTGCCCCCGGAGGTGCTGATGCGCATCGGCATGCTGGAGCCCGAGCGGGGCAAGGAGCCCGGCATCGGCGAGGGCGACGCGATGGACGTCAGCGTCAACAACGAGAAGTGCCACCGCTACGGCACCTGCCAGGCGGAGGCCCCCGACGTCTTCCAGCTGATCGAGGACAACCGCCTGACCTACAACCGCCGCCCGCCGGAGGAGCACTTCGCCCAGGCGCGGTCGGCCGCCCGCGCGTGCCCCATGCGCGCGATCGAGATCAGGGAGCGAGTGAAGTGAGCGAGCGGATTGTGGTCGTCGGCGGCGGACTCGGTGGAGTCCGCTCCGCGGAACGGCTGCGCGAGATGGGCTTCGACGGCAGGATCACGATCCTGTCGGCCGAACGCCACCTCCCGTACCACCGCCCATGCCTGTCCAAGCAGATCATCACGGGGGAGTGGCACCCCGACGACTCGCTGCTGTCGTACTCGGGCGACCTCGACGCCGAGTGGCGCCTCAACTCCCCCGCGCTGCACCTGGACCCGAAGACGCAGTCCGTCTGGGTGCCCGGCGGTGAGGAGATCAAGTACGACGGCATGATCATCGCCACCGGCGTGGACGCCAGGGCGATGGGCGGGGCGCCGCGCCACGACCCGCGGGTGCACGTGCTGCGCACGCTGGACGACGCGGTCGCGATCCGCAGGAACATCCGCCAGTCGCAGGGGCTCGTCGCCGTCATCGGCGGTGGCTTCATCGGCTGCGAGCTCGCCTGCTCCGTGCGGCACATGGGCCGCGACGTGGCCCTCATCGTCCGGTCGCCCGCGTTGCTGGGCGGTGTCGTCGGCGACGACATCGGCAAGAAGATCACCGAGGCGCACGTCGAGCACGGCGTGCGGCTGGCCACCGGCGTCGGCATCAAGCACTGGGTGCGCCAGCCCGGCGGCATCGGCATCCACCTGAGCGACGGCCAGGTGTTCTTCGCCTCCTGCGTCGTGCTCGCCGTCGGCGCCTCGCCCGCTGTCGACTGGCTGCGCGGCTCCGGCCTCGTCATCGAGGACGGCGTGCTCTGCGACGCGACCAACCACGTCGTCGGCGCCGAGAACATCGTGGCCTGCGGTGACGTGGCCCGGTGGCCGAACCTGCGCTTCAACGGCGTCGTCCGCCGCGTCGAGCACTGGCTGAACGCGGTCGAGGGCGGCCGCGCGGCAGCCGAGAACCTGTTGGTGGGCCGCAACTCCGCCAAGCCCTACACGCCGGTCCCGCGGTTCTGGACCGAGCAGTACGGCATGCGCGTGCAGGGCGCGGGCCTGCCCGTGCTGGGCACCGACACCACCGACGTCAACGGCCTGACCGGTTTCATCGCCGACGGCAAGCTCGTCGGCATCGTCGGCCTCGAACAACCCGGCAAGATTATCACCGAGACGCCGGAGCTGTTCCGGCAGAACACCGTGGACCTCAGCCGTCCGGTGTGGACCCAGCCGGCCGAGGAGACCCCGCAGCCGCTGCCCACCACCCAGATCCCCGTTCCCGAACCAGTCGCCGCCCGCGCATCGTCGGTTCCCCCGTCGGTCTCGTCGTCGACGTCCCCGCCTTTGCAGCGGCGGAGGCACTCGCGGTCGAGGCCGGAGATGGTGCGCTCGGGCGGAGGACGCGCGAGGCCCTAGATCCGAGGCCGGCCCCACCGGTACAGGGCAAGCGGAGACGAGCGACTCCGACGCGCCGCGCGGCCAGGTGGCGGACCAGACGCCCGCGGCGTGCGCTCGTACCGCGCCGGTGGGGCCGGCCTCGCCCTCTCGCGTCCACAGCGGTGTGGCGGCCCGGTGGGCTCCCGGGCCGCCACACCGGCCTTTCCAGTCCCGCGGTCAGGTGGAATCCACCACTGGGCCCGCCGGTGCCCCGATAACGTCGTCGCCATGAGCGATCCGCCGGTGCGCAACGAGATCGGAACCGTCAACGGCGTCGCCCTCCAGGTGGGCACGATCAACGGCCCGGTCACCGTGCACGTGCCACCCGAGGTGCCCGAGGACGATCCCGGCGCCGACCCGCTCGTGGTCGACGTGCGGCTGCGCAACCTCGACTACGTCTCCCTCACCGACGGCGACCGGGTCGTGGACGTGCCGGCCAGCGGCCACTCCGTGCAGCTGATCGTCACCGGCGTGTCCAGGACTCCGGTGGTGCTCGCCGAGCTGCGGGTCGAGGTGCTCACCAGGACCGACCGGTCAGGGCCGCTGAACCGGCACGCCGCCGCGGTGCCCCGCCGCCGGTTCGAGGTGCTGCTCGACGCCACGCCTCCACGGCTGCGTGCGCTGGGGGACACCGACTTCCCCTACGAGGTCGGCCTGCACGAGTCGGAGGCGTTCGACCTCAAGGTCGTCACCGAGCAGGGCGACGTCGAGTGGGTGCTGCACCTGGACTGGGTGTGCGGGCGGCGCAGCGGGTCCCTGCGCGTCGGGCTCGGGCACTGGCCGTTCCGCACCGCCGCCCGCTACCCCGGGGCGGTGCGGTGACGGGAGGTCGCGTGTACGTGCTGACCCACCCCGTCCGGGTCGTGCCGGTGGTGGTCGAGAACCCCGCGTTCGCCGGCGTGGTCGAGGTCAGCACCCGCACCCACATGAGCGCGGTCATCGCTCCGGGACCGGTCACCGGGCCGGTGGCCGAGCACGTCCCGCTCACGGGGCACAACGTCGTGCTGCGGGTGCGCGGCGCGGTCGTGGTCGAACGGGTCGGCATCGCGCAGGTCCTGGAGCTGCCGCTGGACGCCGACGGGGTCAGCCTGGTCCACAACCACCACACCGCGCCGCTGACACCGGACTTCGTCGAGGAGGTGGTGCGGTCGGGCGCCGCGTACGCGCCGCTGGCGGCTCCCGACGTCGAGGTGGACCTGGACCGCGGCACCACGCGCGGACTCGACGGCGCCACGACCCTGCCGTTGCGGGTGGCGGCGGGGGAGGTCGCCGAGCTGGTGCTGGCCCCGGTGACGAACGTGGTCGACCTGGTGCGGTGGACGCTGGTCGTGCACCTGCGCCGCGGCGAGGACACGGCCGCGGTCACCGCCGGGCTCGCGGTCACCGCGGAGACCTCGATGGGGAACGGTGCCACCGGGGAACGTGCCGCGGTGCAGGTGTTCTACCCGGACCACTGGCACCGGGGTGCCACGCGGAAGGACGTCGTGGCACGGCAGGGGGCGGCGGAGTTCTACGCCTTCGCGGCCCACCTGACGGCGGACGGTTCCGGGTTCGTCCGCTTCCCGGAGCTGGACGGGGACCCGGAACCCGCCGAGGCTACCCGGCTGTGCGCGGAGGCCGACCGGATCGCGGAGGAGGGCGACCGGGACGCCGCGCTCGCCGCGTACACCGCGGCGGCGGAGGCCGGCAGCGGTGCCGCCGCGTTCCGGCTGGGCCACCTCGCCGACGTGACCGGGGCCGTCGAGGACGCCGTGCGCTGGTACACCCTCGCGGCGCGGCGGCAGTTCCGGCCCGCGTTCAACGACCTCGCGGCGCTGTACAACCGGCTCGGCCGCCTCGACGAGGCCGAGCACTGGTACCGGCGGGCCGTCGAGGTCGGCGACTGGGTCGCGGTGAGCGGGCTGGGGGTGGTGCTCGTGCGGCGCGGTGCGCCCGAGGCGGAGGCCGTGCTCCGGATGGCCATGACCACCCCGGCCGGCGAGGCGATGGTCAGGACCACCGGCGACGAGTACGCGCACCGGGTGCGGCAGGCCGCGGCCGTCGCGGCGGGTCTGCTGGGCGACCTGCTGGTGGCGCGGGGCCGCGTCGACGAGGCGGCCGAGGTGCTGCGGGAGGCGGTCCGCGGTGGCAACGCACTCGCCGCGCACTCGCTCGGGCAGCTGCACCACGACCGCGGCGACCTCGACGCGGCACGGCGGTGGTGGCGGGAGTCGGCCGAGGCCGGGTTCCCGTTGAGCGCCCACCACCTGGGCCGGCTGGCCGAGGAGGAGGGGGACGCCGCCGAGGCCGAGCTCTGGTGGCGGCGCGCGGCCGCGGCGTTGCCGGCGACGCTGACCCGCGGCACCTTCGCCCTGGACGGGGAGCACGGGGTCAGCTTCGTGATCGGCGACCTCGCGGAGTCCGGGGAGGTGCTGGCCGCGTACGCGCTCGGCATCCGGTTGCGCTACCGCGGCGAGGCCGAGGAGGGCGGCCACTGGCTGCGGCTCGCGGCGCGCGCCGGTCACCGGGCCGCCCGCTACGAGCTGTCCGACGAGCCGGACTGGACGCAGGTGGCCGAGGTCCACCTGCTGGAGCCGCACCGGCTCGCCGTGCGGCAGGACGGCTGGTACCGCCTGCCCGACCCCGGCTGGACGGCGGGCGCACCGGTGCCGGTCGACGCGCTCGTGGGCGCGTACGCGGTCGACGGGGACGGTGGGCTCGGCCCGTTCCAGCCGAACCCGCTGTACGTGCCGCAGACCAGGGCGCTGCCGACCGATCCGGTGCACGCACTGCTGAGGCGGGTCCTGACCGACGAGGCCGCCGGTGCGCGGCTCCTCGGCCTGCTCGCCGGCACCGTCGTCGAGATCGCCACCGACGAGCGGGGCCACCTGCGGCTGCTGCGGTCCCCGGACGGCCGGCCGTGCGTCGCGGTCGTGACGGCGGAGCTGCACAAGCGGCGGCTGCCCGCGGTGCGGTGGCACCGGGTCGTCGGTGACCGGCTGGCCGAGGTGGTCCCGGACGAGGTCGAGATCCTGCTCAACCCCGGTGACACCGCTCAGCTCCTGCTGCTGACGGCCGCCTTGCGCCCATGACCGGCACGGTCCGCGTCGGGCACGGCGCACCGGAGGTGGTCACGGCCGGGAGCCGAGCGGGCACGCGCAGGCGCAGTCCGAACAGGACACCGGCACGACCGCCCGCCGTGGCTCAGCTGAGCAGCTCGTGCGCCGACGTCGTCGGTTTGCCGGGGTGGACCGGCAGCGACTCCAGGCCGTACACGATCGACAGCCTGCGGAACGCGAGCGCCCCCGGTTCGACGGCCAGGCGCATCTGCGGGAACCGCCGCACCAGTGCCGGGTAGGCGATCCGCAGCTCCATCTTGGCCAGCTCCGCGCCGATGCAGCGGTGGGCGCCGTAGCCGAACGCCAGGTGCTGGCCCGCCGCGCGGGACGGGCAGATCCGGTCGGGGTCGGAGTACACGTCGGTGTCGCGGTTCGCCTGCGACAGCGAGCACACGACGATGTCGCCCGCCTTCACCCGCGTGCCGGCCACGTCGACGTCGCGGCGGGCGATGCGCGGGAACGCGACCTGCACGACCGTGTGGTGCCGCAGCAGCTCGTCGACCAGCGAGCTCACCGCCTTCTCGTCGCCGTGGACCTGCTCCATCAGCTCGGTGGAGCGCAGCAGTGCGAGCGTGCCGAGCGAGATCATGCTGGCGGTGGTCTCGAAGCCGCCGGTGAGCAGGCCGTCGGCGAGGCCGGCGAGCTCGTCGTCGTCCAGGTCGTCGCCGTGCTTGCGGATCAGCTCGCCGAGCAGGCCGTCGCTCGGGTTGGACCGCTGTGCGCGCACCAGCTCGCGGAAGTAGACGATGGACTCCGACACCGCCGACAGCGACGCGGTGGCGGCGCCGGCCAGGTCGAAGCGGGCGACGCTGCGGCGCTGGAACTCCTCGCGCTCGCTCAGCGGCACGCCGAGGAGCTCGCAGATCGTCAGCGCGGGCACCGGCAGCGCGAAGTCCTCGACCAGGTCGACGGCGCCGTCCTTCATCGACATCAGGTCGAGCTGGTCGGCGACGATCTGCTCGATCCGCGGCACCAGCCGCGACAGCCGGCGCATGGTGAACTCCGGCGTCAGCACCTTGCGCAGCCGGGTGTGCTCCGGCGGGTCGCTGAAGCCCAGGCCACCCGGCGCCTCGTCGGCGAACAGGCCCAGCTCCTTGAGGTGGCCGAAGTCGTTGCTGAACGCCTCGACGTCGACGAGCACCTGCTTGGACGCCTCGTGGCCGGTCACCAGCCAGACCGGCACGGGCAGTGGCAGCCTGGTCACCGGGCCGTGCGCGTGCATCCGCGCGAGCTCCGGGACCGGGTCCACACCGTTGCGGCGCAGCGGGGCCAGCACGCGCGACGGCACGAACCACGACGACTCCAGGTCGAAGCCGGTTCGGCTGAGCCGGGCGAGCAGGCGCCGTCCCACCCACTCGGTCAGTCGGGAGCGCACGTCCGTGCCCGACCGCAGCATCTGCTTCATGAGACGGTTTCCCTTCGGCGGCAAGGGGGCTGAGGGATCGGACAATAGCGACAGGACCGTGCGCGTGTCGTCATACCTGAGATCTAGTACCCAGGTAGGTACGCCCGTTCTCAGGGAGTGGTGACGACCTGGCCGGCCCACGACAGCCCGCCGCCGAAAGCGAAGAGCAGCACCGGAGCACCCGAGGGCAGCTCGCCGCGTTCCGCCATTTTGGACAGCGCGAGCGGGACGGAGGCCGCGGAGGTGTTGCCGGAGTGGACGACGTCACGTGCGATGACCACGTCATCGGACAGGTCGAGCTTGCGGGTGAGCGCCTCGACGATCCGCAGGTTGGCCTGGTGCGTGACGACGCCGGCGAGGTCGGTGGTGGCGATGCCCGCCCGCTCGCAGGCCTGCCTGGCGATCGCGGGCAGCTCGCTGGTGGCCCACCGGAACACGGCCTGGCCCTCCTGGGCGAACCGCGGCTGCCACTCGTCGACGAGCCGGACGGCGCCGCTCCTGGTCGGGTCGGAGCCCCACACCACCGGGCCGATCGCCGGGTCTTCCGAGGCGCTGAGCACGGCGGCGCCCGCGCCGTCGCCGAGCAGGATGCACGAGCTGCGGTCGGTCCAGTCGACCAGGTCCGACATCTTCTCGGCGCCGACCACCAGCGCGTGCCGGGCGGCACCGGCGCGGATGGTGTGGTCTGCGGTGGCGAGCGCGGTGCAGAAGCCGGCGCAGGCGTTGTTGAGGTCGAACACGACCGCGGAGGGGATGCCGAGCCGGGCGGCGACCTGGGCCGCGGTCGACGGGCTGCGGTCGATCGCCGAGCACGTGGCCACGATCACCTGGCCGATCTCGGCCGCCGGCACCCCGGACGCGGCGAGGGCCTTGGCGGCGGCCGCGGCGGCCATGTCCGTGACGGACTCGTCGTCGGCGATGCGGCGCGTGGCGATGCCGGTGCGCTGCAGGATCCACTCGTCGTTCGTGTCGACCATCTGCTCCAGGTCGGCGTTGGTCAGCACCCGTTCCGGCTGGTGGTGGCCGAACGCGACAACACGGGATCCGGACAAGGTCAGCTCCTTCAGCAGGCGGGTCGCCGGGAATATAGCAACCGATCGGTCGGTAGCTGAAGGGCCTGTGATCATCGTCGGCGCGGCTATCATCAGGCCGTGAGCCCGCGCCGATCTGCCGCCGACACCCGTGAGACGCGGCAGCGCATCCTCGGCCACAGCCTCGCGATCGCCTCGCAGGAAGGCCTGGAGGGGCTCACGATCGGCCGGCTCGCGACCGAGCTCGGCATGAGCAAGGCCGGGCTGCTGGGCCACTTCGGCACCAAGGAGGCGTTGCAGCTCGCCGTCGTCGACGCCGCCGCGGAGGTGTTCCTGCGCGAGGTGCCGCGCCGGGTCAAGCAGCTGCCGTCCGGGCTGCCGCGGCTGAAGGACGTCTGCGAGGCCTGGGTGTCCTACCTGGAACGCAACGTGCTGCCCGGCGGCTGCTTCTTCACCGCGGCCACGGCCGAGTTCGACGGCCGCAGCGGACCGGTGCGCGACGCGCTGGCGGGCATGAACGCGTTGTGGCGCCGCGACTTGCGCATCCACATCCGGCGCGCGGTGTCCGACGGGGACCTGCCGCCCGACACCGACGTCGAGCAGCTGATCTACGAGCTGCTCGGGATCATGCTGGCGCTCAACCACTTCCTGCAGCTGGAGAAGGACCCGGCGGCACCGGCGCGGGCCCGTCGCGCGCTGGAGCGCCTGTTCCGCTGACCGCTCAGGTCCGAAGTGGACTCACGTGTTCCGCCGCTGCGCCAGCCGGACCTGGATCGACTCGACGGTCACGCCGCCGTCGGCGTGCCGCTGCAGCTTGCCGCGGCTCACGAGGTCGTGCACGCCCTGCCGGGTGATCCCGAGCATCGCCCCGGCCACCCCGAACGACACGTGCTGCCGGCTCGGGTGACCGGCCCTGCGCGCGACGACCCGGCCCAGCGGGGTGGCCCACCAGCCCTCCGGCGGGTCGAACGGGGTGTCGCCGGGGTACAGCACCGTCATCAGCCGGATCGCCAGGTGCCGCGCCTGCTCGTCGCGGCCGCCGAGCAGCTGCTCGGCCCACGTGTTCGCGTCGGCGTGCACCTGGTCGTGCAGCGCGTCGAGGTCGGCGGTGGGCAGCAGGATCTCCAGCGGGTCCAGCAACCGGCTGGTCACCAGGCGGATCAGGTCCACGCGCAGTTCGAGCTGCTCCTGACTGCTCACTTGACAGAAGATAGCAAGTACTTGACGGCTTGTGTCAAGTACTTGCGCCGTCCCAGCCACCACCACGAGCGCGTGGCACGTGTCCGGTGTGCGTCCGGTAGTTACGATCAGGCGCTGTGGAGTTCCGGGTGCTGGGGCCGGTGGAGTGCTACGGCGACGACGGCGCGCGCCTGAACCTGGGCCCGCCCAAGCAACGGGCCGTGCTCGCGCTGCTGCTCGCCCAGGCCGGGCGGGTGATCCCGGTCGACCGGCTGATCAGCGTGCTGTGGGACGACGCACCGCCCAAGACCGCGCTGAAGAACCTCCAGGTCTACGTCTACCAGCTGCGCAAGGTCGTCGGCTCACGGCTGCTGTCGCGCGCGCCCGGCTACCTGATGTCGGTCGACGCCGCGGAGCTCGACCTGATCCGGTTCACCGGGCTGCTGGAGGTGGCCCGCCGCGAGCGGACCCCGCAGCGCTACCGGGAGGCGCTCGCGCTGTGGCGCGGGCCCGCGCTGGCCGACCTCGCCGCGTCCGGGCTGCTGCGCGGGGTGGTCGCCCGGCTGGAGGAGCTGCGGCTGGCGGCACGGGTCGAGTGCGCCGAGGCGGAACTGGACCTGGGACGGCACGTCGAGGTCGTCGCGGACCTCTCCGAATGGGTGCGCGAGCACCCGTTGAACGAACGGCTGCGCGAGCAGCAGATGACCGCGCTGCACCGCGCGGGCAGGCCGGCCGAGGCGCTGGCGGCCTACCGGGAGTGCCGCGGCGTGCTGGCCGACGAGCTGGGCGTGGAGCCCGGTGAGCGGCTGCGCCGGTTGCAGGCCGAGCTGCTGCGGGCGAAACCCGTTGGCGCGCAGGCGGTCCGGCAGCTGCCGCCGGACGTGGTCGCGTTCGCGGGACGGTCCCGCGAGCTCGCGCTGATCCGCTCGCAGGTCCGGCCCGACCGGGTCGCGGTGTGCGTGGTCACCGGGCAGGCGGGCATCGGCAAGTCGGCGCTGGCCGTGCGGGCGGCGCACGAGATCGCCGGGTCGTTCCCGGACGGCCAGCTGTACGCGGACCTGTCCGACGGCGCCGCGGACCGGGTGCTCGGCCGGTTCCTGCGGGCACTGGGCGACCGGCCCGGTGACGAGGAGGCGGTGCGCTACCGGTCGCTCACGGCGGGGCGGCGGCTGCTCGTGGTGCTCGACAACGCCGCCACGGCCGATCAGGTCCGGCGGCTGCTGCCGACCGGTCCCGGCTCGGTCGTGCTGATCACGTCGCGGCGGCCGCTGACGGCGTTGCCCGGCGCGTCCTGCGTCCGGCTCGGCGCGCTGCCGCTGGACGAGGCCACGCAGCTGCTGTCCGGGGTGGCCGGTCCGGTCGGTGCCGCCGCCGAGCTGGTGCGGTGGTGCGGCGGGGTGCCGCTGGCGCTGCGGATCGCGGGCGCCCGGCTGGCAGCAGGTCCACAGTGGACGGCCGGGGTGCTGGCCGCGCGGCTGGCCGGCGAGACCCGGCGGCTCGACGAGCTGCGGCTCGGTGACGTGGCGGTGCGGTCGGCGTTCTCGGTCAGCTGCGCCGAGCTCGGTTCTCCCGCTGCGGCACGGGTCTTCCGGTTGCTCGGGCTGCTCGACGGCCCCGACTTCGCGGTGGCCGCGGCGCGGGCGCTGACCGACGTGCCGGACGTGGAGGAGCTGCTCGCCGAGCTGGCCGGCGCGCACCTGGTCGAGGAACCGGTGCCCGGCCGGTTCGCGGTGCACGACCTGCTGCGCCTGTTCGCCCGCGAGCGGTGCCGCGCCGCGGAGTCGCCGGCCGAGCGCGCGCTCGCGCTGGCACGGCTGCACAAGCACTACCTGGAGGCGCTGGCGGACAACCCGGGCGACCTGTGGCTCGCGGAGGAGCGCGACAACCTCCTCGCCGCCGCCCACCAGGCGTCCCCCGCCGACGCGATCGCCTTCGCCGCCGGGCTGTCGTGGTACTTCCGGCGGCGCTCCGAGCTGGCCGACTGGGCGGAGCTGAACGTGCTGGCGCTGGAGGCGGCGCGGTCGCTGGGGGACGTGCGGGCGGAAGCCCTGGCGTTGAAGGAGCTCGGCGCAGCCTGCGAGCGCGGGTTCCGGTTCGCCGAGGCGCTGGCGCACTGGACGGAGGCCCTGGAGCTGGCGCGGTCGCTGCACGACCGGCAGCTGGAGGCGGTGCTGCTGAACAACCTCGGCATCGTGCACTGGCGGCGGCGTGACCTGGCGGCGGCCCTGTCGTCGCTGGGTGCCTCGCTGGCCCTGCGGGAGGAGCTGTCCGACGCGCGGGGTGCGGCGTACGTCCGCACGAACCTCGGGCTGGTGCACGCCGCTTCGGGGGACCTGCCGGCCGCTCTGGGGTGCTACGAGGAGACCCTGCGGACGTTC
This sequence comes from Lentzea sp. NPDC037011, assembly GCF_055607425.1. Classification (NCBI taxonomy): domain Bacteria; kingdom Bacillati; phylum Actinomycetota; class Actinomycetes; order Pseudonocardiales; family Pseudonocardiaceae; genus Lentzea; species Lentzea sp. NPDC037011. Next base: position 118,640 of record NZ_JBVJRT010000007.1, read on the forward strand.
CGGGCGTGCGGTGACCGCTCCGGCGAGCTGCACGCGCTCGCGAACACGGCCGACGCGCACCGCCGGCTGGGGTCGCTCGACCGGGCGCTGGAGCTGGCGGCCGAGGCGCTGGCGCTGGCGCGGTCGGTGGGGGACCGGCAGATCGAGGCCGGGATGCTGCTCGACCGGGGGAGCGTGCACGAGCTGGCCGGGCGCGCCGGCCCGGCGCGGGAGTCGTACGCGGAGGCCGGGGAGCTGTCGCGGCGGATCGGGTTCCGCTGGGGCGAGTCGGAGGCGGCGCGCAAGCTGGCGGCGCTGGACGGCTGACCGGGGAGCGCGGCCGAACGGCCTAGTCTGGGGTCCGTGGAACTGCTGCACCTCAGGTACTTCGTCGCGGTCGCCGAGGAGCTCAACTTCTCCGCGGCCGCCCGCAAGCTGCACATGGCCGCCTCGCCGCTCAGCCAGCGGATCAAGGACCTGGAGCACGAGCTGGGCAGGCAGCTGTTCGACCGCAGCACCCACCACGTCGCGCTCACGGAGGCGGGCACGGCGCTGCTGCCCATCGCGCGGGACGTGCTCGACCGGGTCGGGTCGATCCGGTGGCGGCTCGACGAGGCGACCGGGCCGCAGCGCGCGACGGTGTTCGTCGGCATGCCCCCCGGCGTGCACCCGGCCCTGCGCGAACGCGTGGCGGTCCTCGCGGAACGGGTGTGCGGGCGGTTCGAGCTCAAGCGGTGGCCGGGGTCGAGCACGGACCTCGTCGAGGGGGTGAAGGACGGCAGGCTCGGGCTCACGCTGGCCAGGCTGCCGGTGCAGGAGCCCGCGCTCGCGACGGTGCACGTGATGTCGGAACGGCTCGGGGCGGTCGTCCCGGCCGACCGGTTCGCCGGGCACGACTCCGTCAAACTGGCCGAACTCACCGATCTCGCCTATGCGCGGTCGCCCGAGGAAATCATGCCGTCGTATTTCGAGCAGCTCGACGCGCAATTGAACGAACTGGGCATCAAGAAGCGCATCCAGCTCACGAACACCGGTTACGGCGGCGTGAGCGAGCTGGTGTCCGGCGGGCTCGCGTTCTCCGTCTCGATGCTCGACGAGGAGAGCTCGATGCGGGGCTACCAGCTGGAGAACATGGTGGTCCTGCCGTTCGCCGACTTCCGCGCCCAGCTCGACACCGGCCTGCTGTGGCGGCACGACCGCGGCGAGGGCGACCTCCGGGAAATCGTCCGGATCGCGCAAGAGCTGTTCGCGGAACCGATCGCGAAATAATGGTGTGACCGCCGTGGTCATGCCATTGTGAGCGACTTGATCGTTCCCTTCGGAGAAAACCCGCACTAACTTCGGTGGTGCAGGAACTTCGAAAGGACGAACGATGCAGGACATCACCACCGGTCCGTTGGACGGCGTGCGGGTGATCGACCTCTCGACCGTGGTCATGGGCCCGTACGCGGCCCAGATCCTCGGAGACCTCGGCGCCGACGTGATCAAGATCGAGTCCCCGGCCGACACCGTGCGCAACGGCCGCCACCGCACCACCCCCGGCATGACGCCGCTCAGCCTCAACGTCAACCGCAACAAGCGCAGCATCGCCCTGAACCTGAAGGACGAGGACGACCGCGAGTGCGCGCTCAAGCTGATCGACACCGCCGACGTGCTGATCACCAACATGCGGCCCGGCGCGCTGAGCAGGCTCGGCCTGGACTACGCCGACGTCGCCGGGCGCAACCCCGGTCTCGTCTACGCCCACGCCCAGGGCTTCCGCGGCGACTCCGACCGCGCCGGCACCGCCGCCTACGACGAGACGATCCAGGGCGCGTCCGGGCTGGTCGACATCGCGAACCGCGCGCTGGGCCGGCCGGTCTACCTGCCGACGATCATCGGCGACAAGGTGTCGTCGCTGACCATCGCCTACAGCGTGCTCGCGGCGCTCGTGCACCGGGACCGCACCGGCCAGGGCCAGCGGGTCGAGGTGCCGATGGCGGACACGATGATCGCGTTCAACCTGGTCGAGCACCTGTCGGGCCACGCGTTCGTGCCGGAGGAGGGCCCGACTGGGTTCGGTCTGTCGATGGCCAGGGGCCACCACGCCGTGCACACCGCGGACGGTCTCGCCTGCGTCGTCCCGTACACCCCGCAGAACTTCCGCGACTTCTTCGCCGCCGCCGGGCGCCCCGACCTGGTCGAGGACCCGCGGGTGGCCGGTGAGCGGATCGACCCCGGCGACAGCGACGACCTCATGGGCCTCGTCGACGAGTGCGCCGCGGCCCTGGCCACCGAGGAGTGGGCCGAGGTGTGCGCGAAGCACAGCATCCCGTTCGGGCCGGTGCTGGAGCTCGACAAGGCGCACGAGGACGACTACGTGCGCGACGGTCACCTGCTCGACACCGTGCGGCACCCGACCGAGGGCGAGATCCGCTCGATCGGCATCCCCGTCCGGTTCTCCGCGACCCCCGCCACTGTCCGCCGGCTCGCCCCCGTGCCCGGCCAGGACACCGCGGAAGTCCTGAAGGAGCTCGCATGACCGCCGAAGTCCGCACCGAACGCATCGGCTCGGTGCTGCTCATCACCCTCGACCGCCCGCAGGCGCGCAACGCCGTCAACGCGGCCGTCGCCGGTGGCCTCACCGCCGCACTGGACGAGCTGGAGACCACACCCGAGCTGCGGGCCGGCGTGCTGACCGGAGCCGGTGGCACGTTCAGCGCCGGCATGGACCTCAAGGCCGCGCTGAAGGGCGAGTCGCCGTCGGTGCCCGGCCGCGGGTTCGGCGGGCTGACCGAGGCCGAGCTGACCAAGCCGCTGGTCGCCGCCGTCGAGGGCGTCGCGCTGGGCGGCGGGTTCGAGCTGGCACTGGCCTGCGACCTGATCGTCGCGGCCGAGGACGCGCGGTTCGCGTTGCCCGAGGTCAAGCGCGGTCTGATCGCCGCGGGCGGCGGAGTCGTGCGGCTCACCGACCGCATCCCGCACCACCTGGCGCTGGAGCTGCTGCTCACCGGCGAGCCGATCGACGGCCGCCGCGCGGGTGAGCTGGGCCTGGCGAACCGGGTCGTGGCACCGGGTGAGGCCGCCGCCGTGGCAGTGCAGCTGGCCGAGCAGATCGCGCGCAACGCACCGCTCGCGCTGGCCGCCGTGAAGACGGTCGTGCGGTCCGCCGACCGCTGGACCGCCCAGCGCGAGGAGATCGCGAAGTTGATGAGCACCGCCGATGTGCGCGAGGGCATGACCGCGTTCGCCGAGCGCCGGGCTCCGCAGTGGACAGGAGAATGACCGTGCTGGGTGTCACACCGTTGAGCGCACCGGCGTTTCCCGCCGTGCAGCCCCGGTTCTTCGACCGCGAGTACCTCAACATCGTCTACCGCACCGATCCCGAGGCGCTGCGCGCCGTCGTGCCGCAGCCGCTGGAGGTCGACGAGCCGCTGGTCCGGTTCGAGGTCATGAAGATGACCGACGTGACCGGCTACGGCCCCTACACCGAGGCCGGTCAGGCGATCCCGGTCGTGTTCGACGGCGAACGCGGCGAGTACCTGCACGCGATGTACCTCGACAGCTTCGCCGCCACCGCGTCCGGCCGCGAGGTGAGCGCCTACCCGAAGGTGATGGGCTCGCCGTCGCTCTACGCCGACCGCGGTGCCCTGGTCGGGACCCTCGACTACGGCACCGTCCGGGTGGCCACCGCGACCATGGGGTACAAGCAGTACGAACTGGACACCCGTCTGGCTGAGGCGGAGATCACGGTTCCAACGTTCATGCTGAAGACCATCCCTGGATATGACGGAACGCCGCGGGTCCAGGAGCTCGTGCGCACGCGGATCACGGACGTCGTGGTCAAGGCCGCGTACACCGGGCCCGCGCGCCTGCAGCTGTTCCAGCACGTCCTCGCACCGCTCGCCGACCTCCCCGTGCTGGAGGTCGTGTCCGCCAGCCACATCGTCACCGACCTGACGCTCGCTCCCGCCAAGCCGGTCCACAACTACTTGGAGGAAGCGTGAACACCGGGAAGAAGGTCAGCACCGTCGCCGTCATCGGTGCGGGGGTGATCGGCCTGTCGTGGGCCCGCCTGTTCTGCGAGCACGGCCTGACCGTGCGCGTCGCCGACCCCCGCCCCGACCTGGTGGTCCCCGACGGCGTCGAGGTCGCGGCGACCGTCGCGGACGCGGTGCGGGACGCGGACCTCGTGCAGGAGAACGGCCCGGAGGACCTGGAGTTCAAGAAGACCCTGTTCGCCGAGCTGGTCCGCGAGGCCCCCGCGCACGCGTTGCTGCTGAGCTCGTCGTCCGCGATCCCGTCCACCGCGTTCACCGCGGGCATCGACGGATCGCGTGTCCTGATCGGACACCCGTTCAACCCGCCGCACGTGATCCCGCTGGTCGAGGTCGTGCCGGGCGAGCAGACGACCGAGGAGTCGGTCAGCCGCGCCGTCGAGTTCTACCGCTCCGTCGGCCGCACGCCGGTCGTGGAGCGCAAGGAGGTCCCCGGTTTCGTCGGCAACCGGTTGCAGGCCGCGCTCTCCCGCGAGGCCGCCTACCTCGTCGAGCAGGGCGTCGTCACGCCGCAGGACCTCGACACCGTCGTGACCAGCTCGCTCGGTATCCGCTGGGCGACCGTCGGCCCGTTCCTCGGCGCCCACCTCGGTGGCGGCCCCGGCGGGTACCGGCACCTCGCCGAGCACATCGGCAGGTCCATGCGGGACCTGGCGCTCGGCACCCCCTCGGACGACCCCGAACGGCTCATCAGGGCCGTGGAAGACGCTTACGGCTCCTCCACGTACTCGGCGCTGGCCGAGGCGCGCGACCGCAAGCAGCTCGCCGTTCTGACCGCAGTGGAGGACAACTGACATGGACCGCATCGAAGACCAGCTCGTCGCCGACTTCTACGACTACGAGGCGCTGCTGAGCGACGAGGAGCGCAAGATCCTGCTGCACGCCCGCGAGTTCATGGCCGCCGAGGTCAAGCCGATGGTCAACGAGTTCTGGGCGCGCGGCGAGTTCCCGCTGGAGCTCATCGACAAGTTCCGCGGCGCCGGCCTCACCGCCCTGTCCTACGAGGGCTACGGCGAGCACCCGGCCGCCGTCAGCAACCTGCTCACCGGCATGCTGGCGATGGAGCTCACCCGCACCGACGCCTCGGTCGCCACGTTCTTCGGCGTCCACAACGGACTTGCGATGTACTCGATCTACTCCGGCGGCTCGCAGGAGCAGCGCGACCGCTGGCTGCCCGCCATGGCCGCGATGGACAAGATCGGCGCGTTCGCGATGACCGAACCGCTCGGCGGCTCCGACGTCGCGGGCGGCATGCGCACCACGGCCCAGCGCGACGGCGACACGTGGGTGCTCAACGGCGCCAAGAGGTGGATCGGCAACGCCACCTTCGCCGACTACGTGGTCGTGTGGGCGCGCGACCTGGACGACAACCAGGTCAAGGGTTTCGTGGTCGAGAAGGGCATGCCCGGCTTCACCGCGACCAAGATCGAAGGCAAGATCGCGTTCCGGATCGTCGAGAACGCCGAGATCACCCTCACCGACGTCCGCGTGCCCGAGGCGAACCGGTTGCAGAACATCAACTCGTTCCGCGACGTCGCGGAGATCCTGCGCGCCACCCGCGGCGGTGTCGCGTGGCAGGCGCTCGGCGTGATGATCGGAGCCTACGAGGCCGCGCTCGCCTACGCCCGTGAGCGCGAGCAGTTCGGCCGCCCGATCGCCGGTTTCCAGCTGGTGCAGGACCTGCTGGTGAAGTCGCTGGGCAACATCACCGCCTGCTGGGGCATGCTGGTGCAGCTCGCCCGGCTCCAGGACGCCGGCATCTTCCGCGACGAGCACTCCTCGCTCGCCAAGGCGTTCGTCACCGCGCGGATGCGCGAGGTCGTGGCGTGGGCGCGGGAGATCTTCGGCGGCAACGGGATCGTGCTGGAGCACGACGTGGCGCGGTTCTTCGCCGACGCCGAGGCCATCTACTCGTTCGAGGGCACGCGGGAGATGAACACCCTGATCGTGGGCAAGGCGATCACGGGCGAGAGCGCGTTCGTGTAGGCACGGCGCAGAAGGGCCGCCGGTGGGCACCGGCGGCCCTTGCCATGTCAGCCGTGCCCGGCGACGCGGTGCGGCTGGTAGGCCTGCTCCAGCGAGCGCGCCTCGTCGTCGGTCAGCTCGAAGTCCAGCGCCGCCACCGCGTCGTCCAGGTGCGCGGGCTTCGTGACGCCGACGATCGGCGCCGTCACGACCGGGTTGCGCAGCAGCCACGCCAGCGCCACCTGCGCCCGCGACACGCCCCGCGCGGCGGCGACCGCGGCCACCTGCTCGACGATCGCCCGGTCCGACTCGACGTACAGCGTCGACCCGAACTCGTCGGTCTCCGCGCGTGCGGTCGTGGCGTCCCAGTCGCGGGTCAGCCGCCCGCGCGCCAGCGGGCTCCACGGGATGACCGCGATGCCCTGGTCCGCGCACAGCGGCAGCATCTCGCGCTCCTCCTCGCGGTAGAGGAGGTTGTAGTGGTTCTGCATGGACACGAACCGCGTCCAGCCGTTCGCCCGCTGCGTGTACAACGCCTTGGAGAACTGCCACGCGTACATCGACGAGGCGCCGAGGTAGCGGGCCTTGCCGGACTTCACGACGTCGTGCAGCGCCTCGAGGGTCTCCTCCAGCGGGACGGCGGGGTCGAAGCGGTGGATCTGGTACAGGTCCACGTAGTCGGTGCCCAGCCGGCGCAGCGAGTTGTCGATCTCGGCGAGGATCGCCTTGCGCGACAGGCCGGCGCCGTTCGGGCCGGCGTGCATGCGGCCGTTCACCTTGGTGGCGAGCACGACCTCGTCGCGGCGGGCGAAGTCCTTGAGCGCGCGACCGGTGAACTCCTCAGACGACCCCGCCGAGTAGACGTTGGCCGTGTCGAAGAAGTTGATGCCGGCTTCAAGGGCGTTCTTGATGAACGGCCGGGCCTCCTCCTCCGGCATCGACCACGGATGCGTGCCCAGCGACGGATCGCCGTAGCTCATCATGCCGAGACAGATCTCCGACACGTCCATGCCGGCGAGCTTGGTGTAGCGCACGTTCAGCCCCTCAGGAAAACGACGGTCACGGTCGGGTGATGGCGACAACAACCCGTTCAACATCAACGTAGTCCCGATCGCCGGATCGTGCCCCTTCTCGACACGACAGTGGCTGCGCACCCGGAGGCACCGGCTCGCGGGTCTAGCTTCTGTGGGCATGACGAGCACCGACGTGGTCACCGCGGCGCGACCCGCTGGAGAGGTGCTGGCCTGGAGCCGTGCCGTGGTCGAGGCACCGCTGACGGCCGCCATCGCCACGTTGCCGGACCAGACCCGCGCGGTCGTCGGCCACCACCTGGCCGGGCAGGACCCCCTCGTCGCCGCTCTGGCCCTGCTCGCCGCGGAGTCCGTCGGCAGCGCGGATGCCGCTGTCGAGGTCGCCGTGGCGTTGCAGCTCGCGCACCTGCACGACCAGGTGCACGCCGACCTGATGACCCGCGCGGCCCGCCGCGGCTCCCGGCCGAGCGCGTGGGTGGAGTTCGGCGACCGCCGGGCCGTCTCGGCGGCGGACGCCCTGCTGACGCTCGCGTTCACCCACCTCACCGGGCCCGGGGTGATGGCGCTCAACGCGGCACTGCTGTCCGTTGTGGACGGTTACGTGCGGGAGGTCGAGATGGCCGGACGCCCCGGCGCCGTCGAGGTCACCGAGCACCTGCGCGTCGCCGCCGCCCAGCACGCCTCCCTCGCGGCCTGCGCGTGCGAGCTGGGCGCACTGGCCGCCGGCGCGACCCGTGACCAAGCCGGTCGCCTCCGCGCGTTCGGCGACCACCTCGGCCTGGCGCGCAAGCACGTCGACGACGTCCTCGCCCTGTGGGGCGGCCCCGCGGTCTCCGGCCGTCCACTGCGCGACGACCTGGCGCACGACCGCCGCACGCTTCCCGTGGTGGCCGCGCTGGCCGCCGGTGCCGAGTTGACCGGCTCACCCGCGGAGCAGGCCCGCGCGGTCGAGCAGGCGGGCGGGCGCCGGTGGTGCGAGCAGCAGGCCGGGGTGTTGCTGGACAGCGCGCTCGGTCACCTGCGCGCGGCGGGTGTGCGGCAGCGGGCGGTGGACGAGCTGGCCGGGTTGGCGGTGGCGGTGACGACCGGCCGGTTCTCGCCGGTGCGCGTTCCCGCGGCCGTCGTGCCCGCTCAGGCGACCGCGGACCAGGTACCGTCGTGAGGTGGTCCGGTTGCTCGCTGGTCCTGGTCGGCCACCGTGTTCCGGCAGGACGACCGCCCTGCCGGAACACCGGCCGGAATCAGCTGCAGTAGGCGTACATCAGGTCGTTCTTCGCCCAACCGCGGACACCCGTCGCCACGTTCTGCACCTCGATCCACTCCCAGCCGGACACGGCCTGCCCGCAGGACAGGTACGCGTACTGACCGGGGTAGCCCGAGCCCAGGACGGTGTACCCCGTGCCGGGTCCGGAGCGGATGTTGACGCCGGCGACCTTGAAGTCGCCCGAGTTCTGCAGCGGGTCGGCGCTCGCAGGAGCGGCGACGAGGGTGATGGCAGCCGCGGACACCACGGTGGCGGACGCGAGCATGCGGAACAGAGACATTCGAAACCCCCCAGGTTTGAACGATCTGAATACATGCCTACCGGATCTGTCGCCGGGAGCGCAACCGCCCGCCGAGTCCCGGTCGAGGCGTGCGGAGCACAGTCGGGGTGCCGGGTTCGGGTTCGATACAGAGACCTGGACCACCCTCGGTTGCACGTCCAATAGTAGGAAGTCAAACTATTCTCATGACGACGTCCCTCGCGCCCGCGTTGCACAAGCCGGTCAACCCGGTGCGCTTCGTGACCGCGTCCAGCCTCTTCGACGGCCACGACGCGGCGATCAACATCATGCGGCGCATCCTGCAGGCACAGGGCGCGGAGGTCATCCACCTCGGGCACAACCGGTCGGTCGCCGAGGTCGTGACCGCGGCGGTCCAGGAGGACGCGCAGGGCATCGCCATCAGCGCCTACCAGGGCGGGCACGTCGAGTACTTCTCGTACCTGGTCGAGCTGCTGAACGAGCGCGGTGCCGGGCACATCCGGGTCTACGGCGGCGGTGGCGGCGTCATCGTGCCCGAGGAGATCGAGCTGCTGCACTCCCGCGGGGTCGCGCGGATCTTCTCGCCGCAGGACGGGCAGACGCTCGGCCTCGCCCGCATGATCAACCTGATGATCGAGGAGTGCGACCACGCGCTCACCGCGCCGTTCAGCCACGACGCGCTGCTGACGGGAGCCGACGAGGCCCTGGCGCGCGCGATCACGCACATCGAGGCGGGCACGGTCGAGCCGCTGGAGGCCACGCGCAAGGTCCCGGTGCTCGGCATCACGGGCACCGGTGGCTCCGGCAAGTCGTCGCTCACCGACGAGCTCGTCCGCCGCTTCCGGCTCGACCAGCAGGACAAGCTGCGCATCGCCGTGCTCGCGGTCGACCCGACCCGGCGCCGCGGCGGTGGCGCGCTGCTCGGCGACCGGATCCGGATGAACTGCCTCGACGGCGACCGGGTGTTCTTCCGCTCGCTGGCCACGCGCCGCGCCGGCAGCGAGATCCCGGACGGCCTGGAGCAGGCCATCGTGGCGTGCAAGGCCTCCGGTGCCGACCTGGTCATCGTCGAGACCCCCGGCATCGGCCAGGGCGACGCGGCGATCGTGCCGTTCGTCGACTTCTCGCTGTACGTGATGACGCCGGAGTTCGGTGCCGCGTCGCAGCTCGAGAAGATCGACATGCTCGACTACGCCGACGCCGTGGCGATCAACAAGTTCGAGCGCCGCGGTGCCGAGGACGCGCGCCGCGACGTGGCCCGCCAGATGGTGCGCAACCGCGAGGCGTTCGGCGTGAAGTGGGAGGACATGCCGGTCTACGGCACGTCCGCCGCGACGTTCAACGACGACGGCGTCACCGCGCTCTACCAGTTCCTGCGCGACGGCCTGAAGGAGCACGGCCTGCACGTCGAGGACGGCGCGCTGGCACCGGTCTCCGGCAAGACGTCGACCAGCGCGTCCACCGTCGTGCCCGCCTCCCGCGCCCGCTACCTCAGCGACATCTCCGACACCGTGCGCGGCTACCACCGCCGCACCGAGGAGCAGGTCGCCGCGGTCCGCGCGCACACCCAGCTCACCGCGGCGCAGAAGGCGCTGGAGGCAGCGGGGAAGGGCGTCGCGGACATCGCGGAGCTCGCCTCCGCCGCCGAGCGCGGCCTCGACCGCGACACCACCGACCTGCTCGGTGCGTGGCCCGCGACCGTCGAGCAGTACAGCGGTGACGAGCTCGTGTTCACGGTGCGCGACAAGGAGATCCGCACCAGGCTCACGCGGGAGACGCTGTCCGGCAACCAGGTCCGCCGCGTCAGCCTGCCCCGGTACGACGACGAGGGCTCGCTGCTGCGGTTCCTGCGCAAGGAGAACCTGCCGGGCTTCTTCCCGTTCACCGCGGGCGTCTTCCCGTTCAAGCGCGAGGGCGAGGACCCGGCGCGCATGTTCGCGGGCGAGGGCGACGCGTTCCGCACCAACCGCCGCTTCAAGTACCTGTCGAAGGGCAACCCGGCCACCCGCCTGTCGACCGCGTTCGACTCGGTGACGCTCTACGGCCGTGACCCCGACACCCCGCCGGACGTCTACGGCAAGATCGGCACCTCCGGTGTCTCGATCGCGTCGCTGGACGACATGAAGGCGCTCTACGACGGCTTCGACCTGGTCGCGCCGACGACGTCGGTGTCGATGACGATCAACGGCCCGGCGCCGACGATCCTCGCGTACTTCCTCAACACCGTGATCGACCAGCAGGTCGCGAAGTTCACCGCCGAGGAGGGCCGCGAGCCGTCCGCGGAGGAGCACGCCCGGATCAAGGCGTTCGCGCTGGGCAACGTCCGCGGCACCGTGCAGGCCGACATCCTCAAGGAGGACCAGGGCCAGAACACCTGCATCTTCTCCACGGAGTTCTCGCTGCGCATGATGGCGGACATCCAGGAGTGGTTCATCCAGCAGCAGGTGCGCAACTTCTACTCGGTGTCGATCTCGGGCTACCACATCGCCGAGGCCGGGGCGAACCCCATCAGCCAGCTCGCCTTCACGCTCGCCAACGGCTTCACCTACGTCGAGTCGTACCTGGCGCGCGGCATGAACATCGACGACTTCGCGCCGAACCTGTCGTTCTTCTTCTCCAACGGCATGGACGCGGAGTACAGCGTCATCGGCCGCGTGGCCCGGCGGATCTGGGCCGTGGCCATGCGTGACCGCTACGGCGCCTCGGAGCGGTCGCAGAAGTTCAAGTACCACGTGCAGACCTCGGGCCGTTCGCTGCACGCGCAGGAGATGGACTTCAACGACATCCGCACCACGCTGCAGGCGTTGTGCGCGCTGTACGACAACTGCAACTCCCTGCACACCAACGCCTACGACGAGGCGATCACCACTCCCACGGAGTCGTCCGTCCGGCGCGCGATGGCCATCCAGATGATCATCAACAAGGAGTGGGGCCTCTCGGCCAACGAGAACCCGCTGCAGGGCTCGTTCGTCATCGACGAGCTGACCGACCTCGTCGAAGAGGCCGTGCTGATGGAGTTCGACCGCATCTCCGAACGCGGTGGCGTCCTCGGTGCGATGGAGACCGGTTACCAGCGCGGCCGCATCCAGGACGAGTCGATGCTCTACGAGCAGCGCAAGCACGACGGCTCGCTGCCGCTGGTCGGCGTCAACACCTTCCTGCCGGAGGACGGCACCCGCGAGGTCGTGAAGATCGAGCTCGCGCGCGCCACCGAGGAGGAGAAGGAGTCGCAGGTCGAGCGGACCCGCGCGTTCCAGGCCGCGCACCGCGACGAGGCCCAGAAGGCCCTCGCACGCCTGCGCGAGGTGGCGCAGACGAACGAGAACGTGTTCGCCGTGCTGATGGACGCCGCACGCGTGTGCACGCTCGGTCAGATCACCGAGGCGTTCTTCGAGGTGGGCGGCCAGTACCGCCGCAACATCTGACCCCTGCTTCTGCGAGTACCACCAACTCAACATCAACAGGCACTTTTCTACTACCAGCAGCGCCTCCGACCGCCTGCCGACGCGGTCCTAGTTCGGTGGACGACGAATATGTTGGTAGTAGTTGGCGGCGGTTTGATCAAGGGTTGGTGGTACTTGCAGACGCCCTTGCCGACAGGGGCAAGGGGCTAGACGGCGTAGGGGCGGCCGACGATCCACCCGCCCACCCGGTCGGGCAGCTCGTCGGTCGGCACCAGCTCGACCGGGTCGCCCACGTTCACCACGCCGGGCCGCACCACCCAGCTGTCAAGGCACAGCACCCCGCCGAACTCGTGCCGGATCCGCCGGTGCACGTCCAGGTCCTGCGCCCCGGTGTCGGGGTCGATCGTCGTCACCACGCACCGCGCCCGCTGCCGGTACATGCCGATGACGACGTCGCCGACCACCAGCGCGTGCCCCGGCCAGCTCTCCTCCTCGCCGGCCTCGACCCCGCCGACGAGGATGTTGGGCCGCAGCCGCCGCACGTCCACGCCCGCCGCCGCGACCTGGCCGTCGGTGGCCACCAGGACGTTGAGCACGTCGAAGCGCTCCGGCCCGGTGTAGCGGGTCAGCCGGCCGCCGAACGGCAGCACCCGCTCGTGTGCTTCCCAGCTGTCCCACGGGTGCCCGTCCACGAGCGGGCCGTCCGGCCCGGTCGTCGCGGGGATGGTCAGCAGGCCGTACCGGGTGCGGCCGGTCAGGACCCCGCGCGGGCCCTGCACGTGCACGAGCCGGTCGCCCTCGACCCCGTCGGAGGTGAAGGCCGCCGACTCCAGTTGCTCGCCGCCGAGCGACTTCACCGGGTAACGCCACAGTCCTGAGACGTGCATCGGTCTACTCCGTCGGGAGGTCGTGGGTGGAGGTGGGGTCGACGCGCCGGTCCGCGGCGGCGATCCGCACGTCGTTGATGCTCGCCTCACGCCGGGACATCAGGCCGGACGGAGCGAACTCCCAGTTCTCGTTGCCGTAGCTGCGCCACCACTGGCCGTCGTCGTCGTGCCACTCGTACTGGAAGCGGACGGCGATGCGGTCGTCGCCGAACGCCCACAGCGACTTGCGGAGCGCGTAGCCGTGCTCGCGCTCCCACTTGCGGGTCAGGAACGCGACGATCTCGCCGGTCCCGCGCACGAACTCGGACCTGTTGCGCCACGCCGAGTCCGGTGTGTAGGCGCGGGCCACGCGCTCCGGGTCGCGGGTGTTCCAGGCGTCCTGCGCGGCCTGCACCTTCTGCCGGGCGGTGTCGGCGTCGAACGGTGGCACGAGGGTCACGGCGGCATCCTTTCCAACGGTTGGAAGACGCCGCAAACGTTAGAACATGGCACTAACGGATGCAAGGACGTGTTACCGTTAGGTCGTGTTGCTCACGCCCGACGAACCCCGGCCGGTCCTGCTCATGAACACGATCTGGGCGAACCGGTCGCAGGTGAACGACGACCTGGTGACCGTCGCTGGGCTGAACGGGTTCCTCGGGTTCGCCGCCGGTGAGACCGGCGAGGACGACCTGCGCGCGTTCCGCACGCTCCGCCAGGCCCTGCGGGACCTCGCCGCCGTGCTGACGCAGGACACGCGTGCGGTCGCCCAGGACCGCGACCTCGCGCGGGCCGTCACCGACCTCAACCTCGCCGCCAAGCGCGCCACCGAGTGGCCGCAGCTCGCGGAGGAAGACGGAAAACTGGTGCGGCGCAACGAAGTCGGCGGTTCGCGGGTCGACCGCGCGCTGGCGTCCATCGCGGCCGAGGCGGTGGAGCTGTTCACCGGCGAGCAGCAGGTGCTGTTGCGAGCCTGTTACGCACCAGGGTGTGTGCTCTACTTCGTGAAGGACCACCCGCGGCGGGAATGGTGCTCACCGGGCTGCGGCAACCGGGTCCGCGCGGCCAGGCACTACCGGCGCAACCGGGCGGGCGAGTGAGCGAACCGCCTGGTCCGAACGGGTTTTCCTGATCGCACGGCCTACACGTGAGCCGCCCGAGTTCCGATAAGTGGACAAGGGAGCGCTTTTTTTGTGTGGTGGTGATCCGCGATGTCCCGAGAATCCGTACCAGGCCACGACATCAGCTATCACCTCGTCTGCTTCGACGAGACCGGCAACGAGCGGGGGCACGACAGCGCGGACGTCCTACGCGACGCACGCGCCGGTGTCACCGATGTTTTCTTCTTCGTGCACGGGTGGAACGGTGACGTCCCGGCCGCCCGGCACCAGTACGGCCAGTGGGTCGCGACGATGGCCGCCTGCGGGGCGGAACGTGCGGCGGCGCACCGGCTTCCGGGCGGGTTCCGCGCACTGCTGGTCGGCCTGCACTGGCCGTCGAAGGCGTGGGGCGACGAGGACGTCAGGTCGGAGGAGTTCGTCAGGGTCTCGGCCGCGCGGCTCGGCGGGGGAGCGGCCCGCACGGCCGCGGTGCGCACGATCGTGCAGGCCGCACTGCACCACCCGTGCCGGATGTCGCCCGCCGTCAAGGAGGCCTACGTCTACCTCGAAGGCTCGGTGCCGGACCTGCCGGGCGAGGACGGGATGCCGTTCGACCCCCAGCAGCTCTACCGCGCGTGCCTGGAGGACCCCGCGCTCGGCGGCATCCTGTCGCCGTTGCGGATCCTGACGTTCTGGAAGATGAAACGACGCGCGCGGGTGTTCGGCGACAGCGGTGCGGCCCGGATCGCCCGCGAGGTCGCCCAAGCCGCACCGGACGCGCGCATCCACCTGATGGGCCACAGCTTCGGCTGCATCACCGCGACCGCCATGGCGACCGCGGTGCCGGCGGCGACGCTCACCCTGGTGCAGGGCGCGATGTCGCTGTGGTCGTTCGCGGAACGGCTGCCAGACGAACCGGGAGCCGGTCACTTCCGCGGCGTGCTCGGCCGGGTGCCCGGCCCGATCGTCGTGACCACCTCGGCGCACGACCACGCGATCGGCCGGTTCTACCCGCTGGCCGCGCGGTCGGGCCGGCAGCTCGACCTCGACGCGTACCCGAAGTACGGCGGCATCGGAGCCCATGGCGTGCAAGGCACCTACGTCCACGGCCACCACGTCGGGTCGGTCGGCGACCTGGTCAGGGGTCAGGTGCACAACGTCGACTGCTCGTCGGTGATCCGCCGCGGCGACGGGATCGCGGGTGCGCACAACGACATCTGCCACCCGGAGCTGGCACGCGTGCTGTGGCGGGCCGTGCTGGCCCGCTGACGGGGTCGTGCCCGGTCCCGTGCCGCGGGCTCGACCCCCGCGCGGCACGGGACGGGCACGGTCACCCCGTGCCCAGTCGCAGGACCACCTGCGGCACCAGCGTGCTGCCCAGGCACGGGCGCAGGTCCGCGCGCAACGCGGACAGGCTCACCGGCGGCTGCGCGGGCAGCACCGCCGCACCGACCGTCGCCGCCGTCAGGACGACCCGCTGCATCGCCTGCCCCGCACGGATCTCCGCCGCGGCGCCCTGCGCGAACGTGCACAGCACCAGGTCCTGCCCATCGGGTGTCACGTGCAGCCACGCGCGTTCCACCTCCGCGGCCCGCGACAGCAGCCCGCGCCAGGGGCCCACCCCGGGGAACGTCGTCCACGTGCGACGGTTTGCGCGCAGGGCGTGCATCAGCGCGAGCACGTCCGGGTCCGGGTCCTGGTGCCCGCCCAGCCGCACGGCCGCGGCGGCGTCGTGCGCACCGGCCCCCGGCAGCAGGGTCACCAGCGGGCGGATCCCGTGGCCCTGCAACGCCAGCCGGACGTTCAGCAGCGCCACACCGCACGCGATCCTGGCCTCCCGGCTGTGCGGGCTCGTGGTGTGCAGCTCGATCCGCTCGGGCCGCACCTCGAACCGGACCTGCGGCGCGGCCTGCGTGGCGAGCGCGAGCACCCCGCGCACGTCCTCACCCGCCAGTCCGAGCGATTCGGGCACGACGGTGGTCATGCCCTCACTGTCCGGGCAGCGCGGTGCGCGGACCACGGCCGAAGGTCCTCATTTGCCAGGGCCGTGTGATCGCGGGATGTGTGCGACGCTAGCGGCGTGCCCACCCCTCCCGGCCGCCGTGACCTCGACGAACTGCTCGACGAGGTGCGGGATCGCATGGACGAGATCGTCACCACCCGTGACCACATGCAGGAGCTGCTCGGCGCCGTCCTCGCCGTGGCGTCCGGGCTGGAGCTCGACTCGACGCTGCAGCGGATCGTGCAGGCCGCCGTCGACCTCGTCGGCGCCCGCTACGGCGCGCTGGGCGTGCTGGGGACGCGCGACGACCTGTCCGAGTTCGTCCACGTGGGCGTGGACGCGGAGACGAGCGCGAAGATGGGCCACCTGCCAGAGGGCAAGGGTTTGCTGGGGCTGCTGATCAAGGACCCGACCCCGTTGCGGCTGCACGACCTGGCCCGGCACGACATGTCGGTCGGCTTCCCGCCGAACCACCCGCCGATGCACAGCTTCCTCGGCGTGCCGGTGCGGGTGCGCGACGAGGTCTTCGGCAACCTCTACATGACCGAGAAGATCGACGCCGCCGAGTTCACCGCCGACGACGAGGCGGTCCTGCAGGCACTGGCCGCGGCGGCGGGCATCGCGATCGACAACGCCCGGCTGTTCGAGAAGTCCCGGATGCGGGAACGGTGGCTGGAGGCCATCGGCGAGGTCAACTCCGAGCTGCTGGGCGGCGCGTCCGGTGAGTACGCGCTGCGCCTGATCACCCAGCGGACCGTGGAGCTGGCCTCCGCCGACGCGGCGCTGGTGGTGCTCGGCGACGGCCGGCACGCCCCGCTCGCGGTGGCCGCGAACGCGGGCGCGCGGCTCGGCGACTTCGACCCCGCCGACTACGCCCTCGACGAGGTGGTCCGCACCGGAACACCCCTGCTGTCCGACGACCTCACCGCCGCCTTCGGCTCCGTGCTCGCGGTGCCGCTGCGGTCGGGTTCCGCCGTCACCGGCGCCCTGGTCGTGCTGCGCCGCGGCACCGAGTCCCGCTTCCTGCCCGACCAGGTCCCGATGCTGGCCTCGTTCGCCGACCAGGCGGCGGTGGCGCTGGAGTTCGCGGAACAGCAACGCTCCCAACGGTTGCTGTACGTGCTGGAGGACCGCGACCGCATCGCCCGCGACCTGCACGACCACGTGATCCAGCGGTTGTTCGTCACCGGGCTGACCCTGCAGGCCACCCTGCGCCGCATCACCGAACCGGAGGTCGCCGCCCGCCTGCGCACCGCCGTGGAGCAGCTCGACGAGACCGTGCGCGAGATCCGCACCTCGATCTTCGACCTGCACTCGACCGACAACACCTCGCTGCGCCGCCGCCTGCTCGACCTCGTCGCCGGCCTGACCGAGTCCACGCACCTGTCCCCGGCCGTGCGGATGTCCGGCACCGTCGACAACTCCGTGCCGCCCGAGCTCGCCGAACACGTCGAGGCCGTGGTGCGCGAGGCCGTCACGAACGCCGTGCGGCACGCGGAGGCCACCGAGCTCACGGTGCTGGTCGACGCGGGCGACGACGTGGTGATCACCGTGCAGGACAACGGGATCGGCATCGCACCCGACGTGGCGCGCAGCGGGCTGCGCAACCTCGCGCACCGGGCGGCGCAGTTCGGCGGCACGTTCGCGGTGCGCGCGGCCGACGGCGGGGGAGCGCGCGTGGTGTGGCGGGTCCCGCTGGACCGGTCGTCCTAGCCCGTTCTAGCGGGGCTTCTCGCCGTCCCTGCGGAACTGCGACGCGAACACCGCCGCCTGCGTGCGGCGCTGCATGCCGAGCTTCGCCAGCAGATGTGAGACGTAGTTCTTGACGGTCTTCTCCGCGAGGAACATCCGCTCGGCGATCTGCCGGTTCGTCAGCCCCTCGCCGATGAGGTCGAGCACCGTGCGCTCCTGCTCGCTGAGCACGCGCAGCGGGTCGCCCTCCTCGCGTTCGCGGCGGATCCGGTTGAGCAGGGCGCTGGTCGTGCGCGCGTCGAGCAGCGACTGGCCGGCGGCGACCGTGCGGACCGCGTTCACCAGGTCGGCACCCAGGATCTGCTTGAGCACGAACCCGGAGGCGCCCGCCATGATCGCGTCGAACAGGGCCTCGTCGTCGGCGAAGCTCGTCAGCATCAGGCACTGCAGACCGGGGACGCGGCTGCGCAGCTCCCGGCACAGCTCGATGCCGTTGCCGTCGGGGAGCCGGATGTCGAGCACCGCCACGTCGGCCTGGGCCTCCGGCACCGCGGCCAGCGCCTCCGCGACCGTCGCGGCGTCACCGACCACCTCCAGGTCGGGCTCCTCACCGAGCAGGTCCGCGATGCCGCGGCGGACGATCTCGTGGTCGTCGACGAGGAAAACACGCGTCGCCATGGGGTTCACGGTAGTCCAAGGACACTGCTCCGAGGGGCCTGGAGGCACTCGCCGCACTGGGCCGATCGGGCGTCGTCCGGGGCTGCTGGAACGCGGGAGGCTCGCCCGCTGGAACGCGAAAGGTCCGGGTCGCTGGAAAGCGCCCGGACCTGTCACGACGTGACCTGCTGCGGTCAGCCCTGCTTGATCGCCGAGATCTCGAACTCGAGGACGACCTTCTCGCTCACCAGCACGCCGCCGGTCTCCAGCGCCGCGTTCCAGGTGACGCCGTAGTCCTTGCGGTTGATGGTGTGCGAGCCCTCGAAGCCCACGCGGGTGTTGCCGAACGGGTCCACGGCCACGCCCTCGAACGCGAACGGGATGGTGATCGACTTGGTGACGTCCTTGATGGTCAGGTCACCGGTGATCTCGAAGTTGCCGTCGTCGACCTGCTTCGCGGAGGTCGAGACGAACTTGATCTCCGGGTAGGTCTCGACGTCGAGGAAGTCGTTGGTGGTGAGGTGGCCGTCGCGCTGCGCGTTGCGGGTGTCGATCGTCGCGACCTTCACGGTCACCTCGGCGGTGGTGTTCTCCGGCTTGTCACCGTCGATCTTGATCTTGCCGTCGAACTCGTTGAACGCACCACGAACCTTGGTGACCATCGCGTGGCGGGCGACGAAGCCGATGCGGGAGTGCGACGCGTCGATGACGTAGTCGCCGGTCAATTCGGAGAGGTTGGTGGGCGTGGTCATGGCGGTATGTCCTTCGGTCGGTCGGGTTGGTTGAACTGTCATCTACCTTGCACCAACCATGGATGATGTGTCAACTATTCCCGTATGCTGAGCGTGTGACCCGATGGCTTGAACCTGAACAACAGCTGGCGTGGCGTGCCTACGTCCGCATGCAAGGGGAGCTGAACGCCCACCTGAGCAGGCAGATGTCCGCCGACTCCGACATTTCCATGGCCGACTTCGCCGTGCTCGTCCAACTGACCGACACGCCGGACGAACGCGTGCGCGTGCTGGAGCTGGCCCGGTCGCTGAACTGGGAGAAGAGCCGCATCTCGCACCACCTCGGACGGATGGTGAAGCGCGGGCTCGTCGCCCGCGAGGGGTGCGCCAGCGACGGGCGCGGCTCCTACGTGGTGCTGACCCAGCAGGGCCGCGCGGCCATCGAGGCGGCGGCGCCCCGGCACGCCGAGACGGTCCACCACCTGGTGTTCGACCTGCTCGGTGACGAGGAGGTCGCGGCGCTGCGGTCGATCTCGGAGAAGATCTTCACGCGGTTAACGACAGGCGAATGTGCGGCGGTAGTCGCTCGGTGCGACGCCGACGACCCGGTGGAAGTGGTGGCGCAGGAGTGCGGCGGTGCCGAAGCCTGACCGGGTCGCCACCGCGTCGACGTCGAGGTCGGTCTCCTCGAGCAGCCGGCGCGCGTGCAGCACCCGTTGGAGTGACAGCCACTTGTTCGGCGTGGTGCCGGTCTCCGCGACGAACCTCCTGGCGAACGTCCGCTCGGACATGACGGCGAGCTTCGCCATCGACGCCACCGTGTGGTTGTCCGCGATCGTGTCGAGCACCTGCTCCAGCACCGGTTCGAGGCTGTCGGCCGAGCAGTCGGGGATGGGCAGCTCCACGAACTGCCGCTGACCGCCGTCGCGCTGCGGCGGCACGACCATCCTGCGCGCGATGGTCGTGGCGACCCTGGTGCCGAGCTCGCGGCGCACCAGGTGCAGGCAGGCGTCGATGCCGGCGGCCGTGCCCGCGCTGGTGATGATGTTGCCGTCGTCGACGAACAGCACGTCCGGGTCGACCTGGGCCCTGGGGAAGCGCTCCTGGAACGCCTTCGTCTCACGCCAGTGGGTGGTGCACCGGCGGTCGTCGAGCAGGCCCGCCTCGCCGAGGATGAACGCCCCGCTGCAGACGCTCAGCAGCGTCGCGTCGGTCTCGCGCAACGTCTTGAGCAGCTTCTCCGGGTAGGCCTCGCGGATCTTGGCCGCGGGCAGCGCGACCAGGTCGGCGTCGAGCAGGGCTTCGAAGCCGTGCTCCGGGGTGATGGAGACGCCGGGGACGTCCGTGTGCACCGGTTCGTTCGGGAGCTCGCCGCAGACCCGGAAGTCGATCAGCGGCACGCCCTCCTCGGTCCGGTCGACGCCGAACACCTCGCAGAGCACGCCGAACTCGAACGGCGCGACGCCGTTGATGAGCGGAACCGCCACCGATCGGAGCATGGCAGGATTTTAGCGCGCATCGTCAGATCTGCCACTGTTGGCGGGATTTTGTCGGCCGCAAACTTTCTACATGACTCTTGCAGCGATCCTCCTGGTAGTGGCAGTCCTCGCCGTCTGGCTCGACCGGCACCGCGACCGCAGTGCCGGCCTGGCGGGCTCCTCCGACGTCGTCGACCGCGACCGCATCCGCGTGCGCAACGACATCCGGTACCTCACTTGATGAGCGGCTGCGGTCCCGTGTAGCGGGCGATCGGGCGGATGATCTTCGTGTCCTCGGACTGTTCCAGGGCGTTGGCACACCACCCGATCACCCGGCTGCACGCGAACGTGGGCGTGAACATGTCGCGCGGGATCCCGCACTGCTCCATCACGACACCCGCGTAGAACTCGACGTTCGCGTACAGCTGCCGGCCCGGCTTGAGCTCGGCCAGCAGCTCGGTCACCCGGCGCTCGACCGTCGTTGCGAACTCCGTCAGCGGCGTCGGCCGCTCCAGCGCGATCTCCCTGAGCAGGCGTGCCCGCGGGTCCTCCGTCCGGTAGACGGCGTGACCGAAGCCCATGATCCGGTTGCCCTGCTCGATCTGCTCGCGCACCCAGGCGTCGACGTCGTCCGGCGAGCCGATGAGGTCGAGGCTCTCCAGCGCCCGGTCCGGCGCGCCACCGTGCAGCGGCCCGGAGAACGTGCCGATCGCCGCCGTCACCGCCGACACGACGTCAGCTCCCGAGCTCGCGACGACGCGTGCCGTGAACGTTGACGCGTTGAAGCCGTGGTCGATCGTCGCGATCAAGTACTGCTCGACTGCACGACTCGTCCACGTTGACGGCTCCTGTCCAGTCAACATGTACAGCCAGTTCGCCGACGTTGACAGCTCAACCCTGGGGTGGACGGGCTCAAGCCCGAGCTTGAGCCGGTGCAGTGCGGCCAGGATCGTCGGCGTCACAGCACACACGCGCAGCGCGTCGGCCCGGCGTGCCGCCATCGGCGCGTCCCACATCGGCTGCGACGGCAGCAACGACAACGCCGTCCGCAGCCCGGCCAGCGGCGTGACCCCGGCCTGCGCAATGGCGGGCAGCACGGCGGCGATGCCGTCGGGCAGCTCGCGCAGCTCCGCCGTCCGCCGTGCGAACAGCTCGCTCTCCGCCGCGTCCGGCAGCCGGCCCTCGGCGAACAGGAACCACACGTCCTCGAACGACCGGGTCCTGGCCAGCTCGATCGCGTCGTGCTCGCGGTAGTGGTAGTAGCCCGCGGCCCCGTTCACGTCCCCGATCAGGGTGGTGGTGACGACGACGTCCTTCAACCCTTTGGGTGCATCAATCAACATGGACAAGAGGCTCCGTCAACCTCCAGGTACAGTCAACGTTGATGGAATCAATGCTGACGACAACGCAGACAGCCCGCCGCCTCGGCGTGAAACCGGCGACGGTGTACGCCTACGTCAGCCGCGGCCTGCTGACCAGCACGAAGCTGAACCGCGCGAGCATGTTCGACGTCGCCGAGGTCGAGGCCCTGGCGCAGCGCACTGGTGCGCGCGGAGCAGTGGCCGCTGTGACCGATCGCATCCGCACCCGCATCTCCCTGCTGGAGCACGACCGGCTGTTCTACCGCGGCCGTTCCGCCGTCGAGCTGAGCGGGACGCGCCGCTTCGAGGACGTGGCGCAGTGGCTGTGGACCGCCGTGGAGACCACCGGTGTCGAGTTCCCCGAGGGCCAGGAGATCTGGATGGCCCTCCCCGACAGCGCGACCCTCACCGACCGCGTCCGCGTGGCAGTGGCCCTCGCCGGCGCCGGTGACCCGCTGCGCTTCGACCTCGACCGCGCCGTCTCGACCGCCAAGGCCCTGATCGCCGACGTCGTCGAGTCCCTCCCGCTCATCCAGCGCCCGCAGGGCACCGACATCGCCGAGCGCCTTTGGGCCCGCCTGTCACCCGAACCGCCCCAGCCCGCCGTCCTCAACGCGGCCCTGGTCCTGCTCGCCGACCACGACCTGGCCGTCTCCACGATGGCCGCCAGGGTCGCCGCCTCCGCCCGCGCCCACCCGTACGCCGTGGTGTCCGCGGGCCTCGGCGCCATGGAGGGCCAGAAGCACGGCACCGCCAGCACCCTCACCCACCGCTTCCTCCTGCAAGCCGCCCCCGACCCGATGGCCGCGGTGGCCGAACGCCTGCGCGCAGGCGAGCCGATCCCCGGCTTCGGCCACGCCGTCTACGAACGCCACGACCCCCGTGCCGACCACCTGCTCGCCCTCCTGCGCACCCACGGCGACGCCGACCTGGTGGCGGACCGCGTCATCGCCACCCAGCCACTCACGTTCCCGAACGTCGACCTGGCCCTCGCCCAGCTCGGCGTCACGTTCCAGATGTCCCCCGACGCCGGCGAGGCGATCTTCGCCATCGCCCGGATCGTCGGCTGGATCGCGCACGCGATCGAGGAGTACGCCGAGCCGGGACTGCGGTTCCGGACGCTGGGCGTGTACACGGGCGATCGCCCGTAGCCGCCCGGCGCAACCGTCGCGGTAGCCGCCGGGCCAGCTGGCGAGCTAACTGCCGGGACAGTTTCGGAGCAGCCGTCGGGGCTGACGCCAGGCAGCTGCCGGGCGTGGGTGCGCGGCACGGGCGTCGGGGCGCGCAGTTGGGCACGGCACCGGGCGCTGGACGGTGCGGTTGGGCACGGACGCTAGGCAGTGCGCTTGCATGTCGGCGGCGAGCCGGTGGGCGCGCCTCGCCTGCACCGTTGCTCGTGTCGCCCCGGCCCGACGCGGCCGCTGTCAGCTCGTGCTGCGCTGGCCGCATCGCCGTGCTTGCGCCGCTCCGCCCGCCTGCTCGCCCCGCTGCGACTGCGTCACGCGGGCGACGCGTCGCCCGCGCCGCGTCGCCCGCGCTCTCTTACGCCGCGCTGACGATGCCACTCCGTTCGTGCCGCCCCGCCTGCCTGCGCTGCCCAGCCCGCCCACGCCGCCCAGCCTGCTCCGCGCCGCTCCGCCCGCGCCACGCTGGCCGCGTCGCGCTGCTTGCTCCCCGCCGCGCTACCGCCCTGCTTGCTCCACGCCGCCCTGCCTGCACCACGCCGCGCCGCGCCGCGTGGGGGCGGGTGCGGTCGGCCTTGCGTTCGCGGCGCGGGTGGTCAGCGCACGCCGAGGCGCTTCAGCACGCTCGTCGTGATGCCCGCGGCGTCCAGGCCGTGGGCGCGCAGGATGCGAGCGCGGGAGTCGTGCGGCAGGAAGCGCGGGGGCAGGGCGAACGTCGCCACGCACGTCGGGCCGCCTGCCAGCGCCTGGCCCAGGCGGGCGCCCAGCGCGCCTGTCGAGGTGGTGTCCTCCACGGCCAGCACCAGGCGGAAACCGCTGCTGTACTTCACGAGGTGCGGGTCCAGCGGCGCGGTCCAGCGCGGGTCGACGACCGTGACGCGGACGTCGTGTGCGGCCAACTCCTCCGCGGCTGCGAGGCACGGGCCGGCGAGCGGGCCGACCGCGACCAGCAGGACGTCGGCGTCCGGGGTCTCGTGCAGCACGTCGAAGTGGCCCACCCGCCGCACCGCGGGCACGTCGGGGCCGGCGGACGCCTTCGGGTAGCGCACGACCGTCGGGCCGTCGGAGACGTCGACCGCCTCGCGCAGCAACGCGGCCAGCGACGCCGGGTCCCGTGGTGCGGCCAGGCGCAGGCCCGGCACGACGGGCAGCACGGAGGCGTCCCACATGCCGTGGTGCGAGGCACCGTCCGGGCCCGTGACACCCGCGCGGTCGAGCACGAACGTCACCGGCAACCGGTGCAGCGCCACGTCCATCAGCAGCTGGTCGAAGGCGCGTGACAGGAACGTCGCGTAGACGGCCACCACCGGGTGCAGGCCGCCCATCGCCATGCCCGCCGCCGACGTCACGGCGTGCTGCTCGGCGATGCCGACGTCGAACACCCGGGACGGGAAGCGCGCAGAGAACGGCCGCAGACCGACGGGTTCGAGCATCGCCGCGGTCACGCACACCACGTCGGGCCGGTCGGCGCCGATCGCCACGATCTCGTCGGAGAACACGTCGGTCCACGTGCGCGCCGAGGTGGTACCGGCCGCGCCGACCGCGTGCATGCGGTCCGCCTCGTCGGCCTCGGCCGCGTCGTACCCCTTGCCCTTCACCGTCCTGCAGTGCACGACCACGGGACGGCCCAGCGACTTGGCCTCCCACAGGGCGTTCTCGACGGCGTGCACGTCGTGCCCGTCGACCTCGCCGAGGTAGGCCAGGCCCAGCGCCTCGAACAGGCAGCGCGCCGTGCCGTCGAGCAACGACGCCGCGAGACCGCCGGCCGTCGGGTCGTAGGAACGGCCGTTGTCGTTCAGCAGCACCACGACCGGCCGCGACGACCCGCCGATGTTGTTCAGCGCCTCCCAGCACATGCCGCCGGTCAGCGCGCCGTCACCGACGACCGCCACCACCCGCCGGTCCACGCCGCCGAGCTCGAACGCCTTCGCCAGACCGTCCGCATAGGACAGTGCGGTGGAGGCGTGCGAGTTCTCGACGACGTCGTGCGCCGACTCGGCCGCGGACGGGTAGCCGGACAGGCCACCGGCCTGCCGCAGCGAGTCGAAGTCGGCGCGGCGGCCGGTCAGCAGCTTGTGCACGTACGACTGGTGCCCGGTGTCGAACAGCACGACGTCGACCGGGGACGAGAACACCCGGTGCACCGCGATCGTCAGCTCCACCGCGCCCAGGTTCGGGCCGAGGTGCCCGCCGGTGCGGTGCACCTTGGCGATGAGGAACGACCGGATCTCCGCGGCCAGCCGCGCCAGCTCGGACGAGGACAGCGCCCGCACGTCCGCGGGCGAGGTGATGTCAGCCAGCACGGCGCACCGCCAGCGGCAGTGTGAACGAGATCGTCTCGGTCGCCGTCGTGTGCGTGGACACCGACACCGTGCCCAGCGCCTCCAACGCCGCCACCACCTCGTCGACCAGCTCCGGTGGCGCCGACGCACCCGCCGACAGGCCCACCGTCGTCACGCCCTTCAGCCACGCCGGATCGATCTCCGAGGCGTCGTCGACCAGGTGCGCCGGGGTGCCGGTGCGGGCCGCGAGCTCCACCATCCGCACCGAGTTCGACGAGTTGCGCGACCCCACCACGAGCACGAGGTCGGACTGCGCGGCCACCTCCCGGATCGCGATCTGCCGGTTGGTGGTGGCGTAGCAGATGTCGTCCGAACCGGGACCGCGCACGTGCGGGAACCGCCGCCGCAGCGCCGCGACCACCTCGGACGTCTCGTCGACCGCCAGCGTCGTCTGCGTCAGGTACGACACCGGCCCGGTGATCTCCAGCGCCTCGACGTCGGCGACGGTCTCCACGAGCACCATCCGGTCGGGCGCCTCGCCCAGCGTGCCCTCGACCTCCTCGTGCCCGGCGTGTCCGATGAGGACGATCGTGTCACCGCGGGCGGCGAACCGCCGCGCCTCCGCGTGCACCTTGGTCACCAGCGGGCAGGTCGCGTCCAGCACCTCCAGCGACCGCTCCGCGGCCTCGGCCCGCACAGCGGGGGAGACGCCGTGCGCGGAGAAGACGGCCGTGGCACCGGGCGGCACCTCCGACAGCTCCTCCACGAACACGGCGCCGCGGGCCTCCAGACCGCGCACCACGTGGACGTTGTGCACGATCTGCTTGCGCACGTAGATCGGGCCACCGCGCTGGTCGAGCAGTCGTTCCACGATCTCGACGGCCCGCTCCACCCCGGCGCAGAACGACCGGGGTGAGGCGAGCAGCACCGAACGCGGCGGGTGTTCCGTCATCGGGCGCCTTCCGGGGAAGAGGGGCGGTCAGTGGTCTCGGTGGGTGACCAGCTGGGCGAGCGTGCCGAGCTCCACGGCCGCCCGCGCGGCCGGCGAGGACTCGCCCAGGTGCAGCAACGCCCGCGTGTGCAGCTCGTCGGCCTGCTCCTGGCTCCACGCCCGCCCGCCGGCGGAGTCGACCAGCGAGGCCGCGAGCGCCAGCTCGGCCGCAGACAGCTCGCCCGCCCGGAAGTACAGCGCCGCCAGCTGCTCCGATGCGGGCGTGCCGGCCGTGAGCGCCCGCACCACCGGCAGCGACTTCTTGCGGCTGTGCAGGTCGGTGTGCGCGGCCTTGCCCGTCACCGCCGGGTCGCCCCAGATGCCGAGCAGGTCGTCCACGTGCTGGAACGCGAGCCCGAGCTGGGTGCCGTAGCCGCGCAGCGACTCGACCTGCCCGTCGGTCCCGCCGCCGTACAGCGCGCCCAGCGCGGTCGAGGCACCCAGCAACGCGCCGGTCTTGCCCAGCGCCATCGTGACCACCTCGGGCACCACCACGTCCGTGCGGTTCTCGAAGTCGAGGTCGTGCGCCTGCCCGTCGAGCAACGCGACGACCGCGTCGCCCAGCAGCCGGATCGCCTCCAGCGCCCGCGGGTGCCCGGACGCCGCGAGGACGTCCACCGCGAGCGCCTGCAGCGCGTCACCGGCCAGGATCGCCGCGTTGACGCCGAACACGGTCCACGCCGTGGCGCGGTGGCGGCGGGTCTCGTCACCGTCCATCACGTCGTCGTGCAGCAGCGAGAAGTTGTGGATCAGCTCCACCGCCACCGCCGCCGGGATGGCGGCCGCCGCCTTGCCGCCGACGGCCTCGGCCGCCAGCAGCACCATCGCCGGCCGGATCGCCTTGCCGCTGTTCTCCAGCACCGGGTTGCCGTGCTCGTCGCGCCACCCGAAGTGGTACTCGGCGATCACGCGCATCGACTCGGGCAGCTGACTGACGGCCCTGCGCAGAGCCGGGGTCACCAGGCTCCGGCTCCACGCGAGCACCTCGCCCGCAGGGCGTCCCGCGGCGAGCCGTTCGGTGCTGGGGGAGGACATCTCCGCTGTCATCGCTAGAGACCGATCTCCACGTTCTCCAGCACGCCCAGCGCGTCCGGCACGAGAACGGCGGCCGAGTAGTAGGTCGACACCAGGTACTTGAGCATCGCGTGCTCGTCGACGCCCATGAACCGCACGTTCAGGCCGGGCTCGTACTCGTCGGGGATGCCGGTCTGGCGCAGGCCGACGACGCCCTGCTTCTCCTCGCCCAGGCGCATCGCGATGATCGACGTCGTGCCGTTCTTGCTGACCGGGATCTTGTCGCACGGCGCGATGGGCACGCCCCGCCACGTCTGCATCGGCTTGCCCTCCACCACGGCCGTCGGCGTGTAGAGGCCGCGCTCGGACAGCTGCCGGCCGAACGCCGCGATCGCCCTGGGGTGGGCCAGGATCAGCTTCGTGTTGCGGCGCCGGGAGATCAGCTCGTCCATGTCGTCCGGCGTGACCGGTCCGGACCTGGTGCTGAGCCGCTGCTTGAGGTCGGCGTTGTGCAGCAGGCCGAACTCCCGGTTGTTGATCAGCTCGTG
Organism: Lentzea sp. NPDC037011; assembly: GCF_055607425.1. Taxonomy (NCBI): domain Bacteria; kingdom Bacillati; phylum Actinomycetota; class Actinomycetes; order Pseudonocardiales; family Pseudonocardiaceae; genus Lentzea; species Lentzea sp. NPDC037011. The sequence goes on from NZ_JBVJRT010000007.1 coordinate 146,485, forward strand.
CTCCTGCCGCTCGCGCAGGGCCTCGATGGTGAGCCGCAGCTGGTGCTCGACCTGGTCCATCGGCTGGCTGTAGAGGTCGGCGACGCGGGTGTGCACGCGCAGGACCGTCTGCGCCACCGACAGCTCGTACTCGCGCGGCCGCAGCTCGTAGTCGACGAACGTGCCGGGCAGCACCGGTTCGCCGTCGTGGCCGGAGGCGATGTCGATCTCGGCCTCGCCGTGCTTGTTCTGCGGGTTCGTCGGGTGCGCGAGCTGCTGCTCGATGTGCGTGCGCAACGGCTCGACCTGCTGGTTGAGCTGGTTGAACACCGAGCGCGGCAGCTCGACCACGGTCGTGTGGGTGAGCGCGCGGGCGGTGAAGCTCCACGCCACCTCGGCACCGGACAGCACCTCGTTGTCACCGAAGTGCTCACCGTCGGCCACGGTGCCCAGCGCCACGTCGTCGCCGAACTTGCCGCGACCGGTCTTGGCGACCTTGCCGTGCGCGATGACGACGATGGTGTCCACCGGGGTGCCGCGCTCGGCGATCACCTCGCCCGGCTGGTACTCGCGCTGCTCGAACCGGCTCGCGAGGGCCACCAGCGAGTCCTCGTCCTCGAACCCGCGCAGCAGCGGGAACTCGGCCAGCTCCTGCGGCACCGGGCGCACCTCGGAACCGACGCTGGTGAACGTGACCCGGCCGTCGCCGATCGCGAACGTGAGCCGCCGGTTGACCCGGAAGGCACCACCCTTGGCCTCGACCCACGGCAGCAGTCGCAGCAGCCACCGCGGGGAGATGCCCTGCATCTGCGGCGCGGACTTGGTGGTCGACGAGAGGTTGCGGGCGGCTGCCCTGGAAAGGCTCAGCTGCTTGTCGTCGACCCCGAGACCCGGATCGGTAACAGTCACTGCGAGTCCTGCCAATCTTGTTCAGCGGGAGGAGGGATCAGCGGACCAGCACCGCGGCGGTGCCGAGTCCGGACGGCGCGTGGAACGACCGTCGGGTGGGGGTGGTGGTGGGGCGGTAGCGGCCGGAGCGCTGCGTCCACAGCAGCTCACCGGCCAGCCACGACCGCATGGCCTCGGCGTACCGGGACAGCCCGGCCGTCGCCTCGGCGTCGAGGTCGTACTCGGTGGCCAGGGCAGGCAGCTCGGCCATGATCGTGCCGATCTGCCGCAGCCGCGCCGAGATCAGGTCGCCCACGAGGTCCACGGCCTGCTGCAACTCGCAGTCGAAGAACTGCCGCACCGCCAGCACCGCGCTGGTCGTGCTGCCGCCGGTGGCGTGCACGCGGTCGTGGTTGAAGAGGTCCATCCGCAGCGACGGGACGTCGCCGAACGAGTCGACCAGCGCCCTCATCGTGGAGTTGCGCAGCAGCTCCTCCGGCAGGTCGGCACGGGCGGCCTTGCGCACGAGCCGGGCCGACAGCTCGCCCATGATCGACCTGCGGCGCATCTCCACCAGGTCTACCGGGTCGGGAACACGGCCCTGGACGGTGTTGTGCAGCTCCCACAGCAGTGCGTCGAGGTAGTCGAGCAGCATCGCGCGGTCGGCCTCGTCGGGGGTGCCGCGGGACAGCAGGTCCGCGAGCCCCCTCTCGGCCGGGTTCACCGCCGGCACCGACGGGTCCGCGAGCACCGCCTTCAGCCGGGCGGCGAACGCCCGGCCGCCCGCGAGGTTGCGCGGCCGCAGGAAGCCGTCGAGGAACGCGTCGTCGACGTAGAAGCCCCAGACGCCCCAGTCGTTGACGTACCGCAGCTCCTCGGCCGGCAGCGCCGGGAACGCCAGCGGCGTGAAGCCGCCGTAGTCCGCGGCGTCGTAGAACGCCTCCGTCCACGGCGAACCGGTGAACATGCCCATGTCCCGCGCCCACGCCCTGCTGTGCTGCCGGACGCGGTCCACGTGCGGCGAAAGCCGTGCCGCGTAAGGCATCTCGAACTCGGGAAGCTCAACCACGGGCCACCCCGAGCCACGCGCCGGACGTGCCCAGGCCGGTCGGCCCGCGCAGGATCGTGCGGAAGAACGCGCTGTTGCCCGCACCCGAGTCGGACTTGGTGTAGCGACCGGCGTGCAGGTGCCACTCGTGGCCCCCGGACTGCCAGTCCTGCAGCCCCTTCACGTACTTCAGCACGCGGGCCTGCTCGGACGGGTCGGTCCCGTGCTCGGCGAACAGCACCGGCAGCTCGGTGAACACGGTGTTCTCGAACTGGTGCAGGCGGGAGGTGAGCAGCTTGTTCACCGCCTCGACCGCCGTCTGCGTGTCGTGGCCGAAGAACTTCTCGAACACCAGCACACCGTTGGAGTTCTCGCCCTCGCGCAACACTTCCCGCTCGTAGGAGAAGATGTCGTTGCGCAGGTGGATCGCGTCGGAGAACGTGTCGGAGAGGACCCGCAGCGGGCGGGTGCCCGCGATGGACGCGGGCACCTCGGCAGCTTCGGAGACCTCCACCAGGTTCGCCGACCAGGGCGCGCCGCCGACCTTGCGGCGCATCTCGATGTACTCGATCGGGTTGGCGACCGTGCCGCTCTCGATGTTCTTGATCTCCCACATGCACTCGAGCAGCAGGTTGTGGGTGCTCGTGGTGAACCGGCGCCGCCAGTCCTGCGACATCAGCGGAATCGTCCGCTGCCACAGGTCGACGAGACCGCGCTCGGTCGGGTTCTGCGGCTCCGGCCACGGATCGGTGCCGTTGAGCGGCATGAACGCCGGCAGCCGGTCCAGGTAGGCCTTCGCCCCCGCCACGTCCTTGGTCTGCTTGAACTCCGCGAAGAACTCGTCGTCGAAGTAGAAGACCCAGACGTACCAGTCGGTGATGAGGTCGAGGACGTCCGCGGGGGCGTCGGGGTGGGTCCACGCGCACATGAACCCGTAGTCGTCGCCCGCGAGGACCTCCTCGGTCCACACCCCGGTGTCGAGCATCCCCATGTCCCGCGCCCACTGCGTGGAGTGGACGCGGGCCCGTTCGAGGTGCGGGTTCATCCGCGCCGGGTGCGGCACGTAGAACTCCGGCATGGTGAAGGAGGCCAAGACCTACCCCTCGCGACCGAGCTCGACGTGCTCCAGCACGCCGATCGCGTCCGGCACCATGATGGCGGCGGAGTAGTAGGCGCTGACCAGGTAGTTGATGATCGCCTGGTCGTTGATGCCCATGAACCGCACCGACAGGCCCGGCTGGTACTCGTCGGGGATGCCGGTCTGGTGCAGGCCGATGACGCCCTGGTTCTGCTCGCCGACGCGCATGAGCATCACCGACGACGTGCGGGTGTCCGAGATGGGGATCTTGTTGCACGGCAGCACCGGGATGCCGCGCCAGGCAGGCACCTGCTGGCCGTTGAAGTCGATGTGCTGCGGGTAGACGCCGCGCTTGTTGCACTCGCGGCCGAACGCGGCGATGGTGCGCGGGTGGGCCAGGAAGTACGAGGGGTCCTTCCACACCACCGAGAGCAGGTCGTCGAAGTCGTCCGGGGTCGGCGGGCCGGTGCGGGTGTGGATGCGCTGCTTGAGGTCGGCGTTGTGCAGCAGGCCGAACGACCGGTTGTTGACGATCTCGTGTTCCTGGCGTTCGCGCAGGGCCTCGATCGTGAGCCGCAGCTGCTGCTCGACCTGGTCCATCGGGTGGTTGTAGAGGTCCGCGACGCGGGTGTGGACCTGCAGCACGGTCTGCGCGACGCTCAGCTCGTACTCGCGCGGCGAGAGCTCGTAGTCGACGAACGTGCCGGGCAGCACCGGCTCGCCGTCGTGGCCGGCCGCCATGTCGATCTCGGCCTCGCCGTGCTTGTTCTGCGGCTTGTTGCGGCTGTTGTAGGCCTGCTGGATGTGCGCGCGCAGGCCGCCGGCCTCACCGTTGAGGGCCTGGAAGTCCTCCCACGACAGGGTCAGGACGGTGACCGGGGTGACCGCCTTCGCGGTGTACTCCCACTCGCCCTGCGGCCCGGCGAGCACGGTCTCGCCGAAGTACTCGCCGTCGGCGAGGTTGCCCAGGACGGTCTGGCCGCCGTACTCGCCGGTGCCGACCTTGTCGACCTTGCCGTGCGCGATCAGCACGACCTGGTCCTTCGGGCGGCCCTGCTCGACGATGACGTCGCCGACGCGGTACTCGCGCTGCTGGAACCGACCGGCCAGCGCGGCCAGCACGGCGTCGTCGTCGAACCCGCGCAGCAGCGCGAGCTCCGTGAGCTCCATCGGGATGACCCGGATCTCGGAGCCGGTGTTGGTGAACGAGACGCGGCCGTCGCCCAGCGTGTAGGTGAGGCGCCGGTTGACGCGGTAGGCGCCACCCGCCGCCTGCACCCAGGGCAGCACCTTGAGCAGCCAGCGGGAGGTGATTCCCTGCATCTGGGGTACGGACTTGGTGGTCGTGGCCAGATTACGAGCGGCGGCCGTACCCAAACTCAGCTGCTGACGGCCCTCATTGAGGTCAGAATCCGTCACAGTCACAACCTGCACCCACCTATCTCAATGCGCTGATGGACCAATCCGACAAAGGCCGGAATGGACGTTAGTTCTCGCGGATGAGAAGTGGGAAGCGGCCAAGAAGGCGACATTCGGGTGGGTGGTTTACGCCTATGGGTGCTACGCAGGGTACAACTTCTGCCGTACCGGCGATCGTGGTATCGGCAGAAGAGTGAAGAGGCTTGATTCTTCGGAGTTCCGAAGCTGTCACTCGTTTGGTCCTGTAAGACCACTCCATTGTGGTATTGGTGGACGGCAGTACCCTGCTATATGAAACCGCTTCGAATGCAATCGAAATCCACCCGAAGCGGTGTGCGTCAATGCCACTCCCGGGAACTCGTCGCACACTGCGGCGAAAACCCGGTTTTGGGCCGGACGTCATTCGTGCTATTGCGCTCCCGCGGCGTTCAGGAAAGCTTCCAGCTGGCTGACGACGAACGCGTGGTCCTCGGCCTGCGGCAGGCCGGACACGCCGACCGTGCCCACCGGCCCCGTGCCGCGGACGATCACGGGGAACACGCCGCCGTGCGCCGCGTACCGGTCGGGGTCGAGCCGTGACGCCGCCTCGAACGTCGTGCCCTTCTCCCGGAACGACGTGCCCACCTGGAACGAGCTGTGGCCGAACAGCTCGACCACGCGGGCCTTGCGCTCCAGCCACCGGTCGTTGTTCGGCGCGGTGCCGGGCAGGGAGGCGTGGAACAGGCGGTGCCCGCCACGGCACACCGAGATCGCAATGGGCAGGCCCTGCTCGCGAGCCGCCCTGAGCAGGTGCAGGCCCAGCTCGATCGCGGTGTCGTTGTCGAAGGAGCCGAACTGCAGCCGTTCTTCTTGCGCCAAGAGCTCTTCGCTGGTCACAGGGTCACCACCCGGTTGTCGTGTGCGGACGTGAAAGCGGCCTCGATGACCTGCAGCGCGTGCACGGCCCCTGCCGGGTCGACCGGGATCCGCCCGGCCTGCAGCTCGCGGTAGAAGTGCTGGTAGGCGCCGTGTTCGAGGGGCACCTCGGTGGCGTCGCCGAGCACGCCGAGCCGGCCGGTGCGGGGCTCCGCGCCCCAGTCCGGGTCCGTCGGGCGGCCACCGGCGGCGAGCGCGTCCTCCTGCCCGTCCAGGCCGTCGACGACGAACGCGCCCTCGCTGCCCAGGACGCGGAACCTCGGCCCGTGGTGGGCGGCGTGCGCGTTGGCCCACAGGTGCGAGCGGACGCCGTTCTCGTGCGTCAGCGCCACGAACACGTCGTCGTCGACCCGCACGCCGGGGCGGCGCAGGTCGAGCTCGGCGTAGACGTGCCGGACCGGCCCGAACAGCTCCAGGGCCTGGTCGACGAGGTGGGCGCCGAGGTCGTAGAGCAGCCCGCCGGCCTCCTCCGGCGCACCCCGCTCGCGCCAGTTGTCCCAGACCTCGGGCACCCAGCGCTCGAAGCGGGACTCGAACCGGCGGACCTCACCCAGCCGCCCGACGACCTCCCGGACGGTCAGGAAGTCGCTGTCCCAGCGGCGGTTCTGGAAGACCGTCAGCGGCACGCCCTTCGCGCGGGCCGCGTCGACCAGCTCCCGCGCCTCGCTGCTCGTGGGTGCGAACGGCTTGTCGACGACGACCGCGACGCCCTTCTCGACCGCCCGCCGCGCGTACTCCACGTGCGTCCGGTTCGGCGTCGCGACCACCACCAGGTCGAGGTCCATGGCGAACAGCTCGTCCGCGGTGACGATCCGCGCCCCGGGGTGGTCGGCGCGCGCCTGCGCCTGCCGCTCCGGGTTCGCCGTCACGACCGCGGCGAGCTCCATGCCCTCGGTCGAGGTGATGAGCGGGGCGTGGAAGACGCGTCCCGCGATGCCGTACCCCAGCAGTCCTGCCCGTGTCATGGTCCCGATTAAAGCAACGCTGTTGCATAATTGCCAGGTGGACCTCGCCGCAGTGCGCTCGCACAACGACCGGACAGTGCTCGGGCTCGTGCGCTCAGGGGCTCTGAGCAGGGCCGACATCGCCGACCGCGCCGGGCTGACCCCGCAGGCGGTGTCGAAGATCGTGGCACGGCTCCTGGCGGCCGGCCTGCTGGAGGAGACCGGCACCGTGCGCGGCGGCGGTCGCGGCAAGCCCCGGACGTCGCTGCGGCTGCGCGCCGACGGTGCCTGCGCCTACGGCGCGTACGTCGACCGCGACGAGCTGCGGGTCGTGCGCCTCGACCTCACCGGCGCGCAGGTGTCGTCGTCGGTCGTGCCCCTCGCGCCGATGTTCGCGCCCGCGGACGTGCTGGACGCGCTCGCGCCGCTGGTCGAGCCGGGCGGGAACGTGCTGGGCCTGGGCATCGCCATCGCGGGCCCGCTCGACTTCCGCGACGGGGTGGTGTCCCCGAACGGGCTGCCCGGCTGGTCGGCGGTGCCGTTGCGGGTGCTGGCCGAGGAACGGCTGGGACTGCCCGTGGTGGTCGACAAGGACACGAACGCGGCCGTGCTCGCCGAGGCGTGGGCCCGGCCGTTGCGCGACGCGGCACTGGTGTTCGCCGGCACCGGCCTGGGCATGGGTCTGCTGCTCGGCGGCGAGGTGCACCGCGGCGCGCGGTCGGGGGCGGGCGAGTTCGGGCACACCACGATCCAGCTCGACGGCCCGCTGTGCGTGTGCGGGCGGCGCGGGTGCGTGGAGGCGGTGCACAACGCGGCGGTGTCCGGGACGGAGGCGGCACGGGTGCTCGCGGCCGCGGTGGTGAACCTGGTGCAGCTGCTGGACCTCGACCAGATCGTCCTCAGTGGACGGCGGGTCCTGGAGTCGCCGGAGCTGTACCTGCGGGCACTGGCCGGTGTGGACGTGAGCGTGTCGGCGCACGGCCCGGACCTCGTGCCCGTCGGCGCCGCGCTGCTCGTGCTGGACGAGCTGTTCTAGCGAGCCCCTTACTGCTTTACTATGGTACTAGCAAAGCAGTAAGGAGCTCCCGTGTTCGTCTTCCGGCTCGACACCCACTCCGGCGTGCCGCCGTACCTGCAGCTCGTCCAGCAGGTGCGCCAGGCGGTGCTGCTGGGCTTCCTCCACCCCGGTGACCGCCTCCCGCTCATCCGCGAGGTGGTCGAGGACCTGGCCATCAACCCGAACACCGTCGCCAAGGCGTACCGGCAGATGGAGCAGGAGGGCCTGGTCACCGGCCGGCCCGGCCAGGGCACGTTCGTCAACGAGCAGCAGTCGCCCGTGATGCCCGCCTCGACGTACACGTCGCTGCGCCGCGGCCTGGCGACCTGGCTGCGCCGTGCCTACGCGGCGGGCCTCGACGAGCAGGCGGTCACCGCGCTGCTCACCTCGGTGCACCAGCAGGTCAGGAACGAGGACGTGGCGTGACGGCAGCCGGGTTTGCGCTGCGCACCGACGGTGTCGGCAAGAGGTACCGGAAGGGCTGGGCGCTGCGCGACTGCACCCTGTCCCTGCCCGCGGGCGGCGTGATCGCCCTGGTCGGGCCGAACGGCGCGGGCAAGACCACGTTGCTGCGGCTGGTCGTCGGGTTGCTGGCGCCGAGCACCGGCACGGTGGAGGTCCTCGGCCACGACGTCACCGCCAGCACCCCGCACACCCTGTCCAGGATCGGGTTCCTGGCCCAGGACCACCCGCTGTACAAGCGGTTCACCGTCGCCGAGATGCTCCGCTTCGGCCGGACCTGCAACCTGCGGTTCGACCAAGGGCTGGCCGAACGCCGGCTGGCGGCGCTGGGCATCCCGCTCGACCGCAGGACCGGCACGCTCTCCGGCGGGCAGCAGGCCCAGGTCGCGCTGGCACTGGCACTGGCGAAGCGGCCGGACCTGCTCGTGCTCGACGAGCCGGTGGCGAGCCTCGACCCGCTGGCCCGGCGCGAGTTCCTCCAAGTCCTCATGGGCGCGGTGGCCGAAGGAGGCGTGACCGTCCTGTTCTCGTCCCACGTCGTGCACGAGCTGGAACGCGTCTGCGACCACCTGGTCGTGCTCAACCAGGGCCGGGTCACGCTCACCGGCGACATCGACACCCTGCTCGCCGAGCACCGGCTGCTCGTCGGCCCGCGCACGGCCACCGACCTCGACCGGGCCGGCACCGTCGTGGAGGCCGTCCACAGCGACCGGCACACGACCCTGCTGGTCCGCGACGGCGGGCTCCCGGTCGCGCCGGGGTGGCAGGCCCGGCCGGTCGCGCTGGAGGACCTGGTGCTCGCGTACCTGAGCCGGCCGTCGGAGCCGGGTGCCGCGGTCACGCCGGTGGGGGCGTCATGACGTGGTTGCTCTGGCGCCAGCACCGGACCGAGGTCTGCGTCCTGGGCCTGCTCGTCGGCGCGTTCGGCATCGCCCTGCTCGTGCTCGGGACGCAGGCCCACGACCTGTTCCCCGGCGGTCCCGCCCGGTGCGAGGGGCAGGCCGGTGTCAGCGATGCCTGCACGGCCGCGTTCCGCCGGCTCGACGACGAGTACGGGTTCGTCGAGAACCTCCTGGCCGCCTTCTACCTGGTCCCCGTCGTCATCGGCGCGTTCCTCGGGGCGCCGCTGCTCGCGCGCGAACTGGAGGACGGCACCTGGCAGCTCGCCTGGACGCAGGCCGTGCCGCGGATGCGCTGGCTCGCGGCCAAGCTCCTCGCACTGGCCGGCGTCACCGTCGCGCTCACCGGCCTGTTCACCGCGGTGCTCACGTGGTTCCGCCGGCCGTTCGACGCGTGGGAGGGGCGGTTCCAGTACGACGCCTTCGACCTGCAGGGGCTCGTCCCGGTGGCGTACGCGCTGTTCGCGTTCGGCGTGGCCACCGCCGCCGGTGCGGTCCTGCGGCGCAGCCTGCCCGCGTTCGGCGTCGCGTTCGGTGCGTTCCTCGCCGCCCGGATGTCGGTGGCGCTGCTGGCCCGTCCCGCGTACGCCACACCGCTCACCGCCACGAAACCGGTCCCCGTCGGCGGTTCCCAGGACCGGGCCGCACCCGGCTTCGCCGACTGGACGGTCGAGCGCGGCTACGCGGACGCCACCGGGCGCAGGCTGAGCTCCACCGAGTACCTCGCACTGGAGGACAGCGCCGACCGGGCCGGCACCAACCTCAACCAGTTCCTGCACGAGCGGGGCGTCCAGCGGTTCGAGGTCTACCACCCCGCCGACCGGTTCTGGACGTTCCAGCTCATCGAGTCGGCCCTGTTCGCGACCGTCGCGGCGGTCCTGCTCGGCGTGGTGGTGTGGCGGGTGCGGCGCCGCCTGCTCTAGACCCCGCATCCCCCTTGCAGATGCCGGGGCAGGCAGGGAGGGGGAGGAGTGCGGCGGTGCTTACCATTGGGGCGTGGACGTCGAGCACGTCGTCGGGCTGCCGCACCCGCGGCTGCGGCCGTTCGTGACGCGGTACTCCGGCTACCGGATGCGGACCGCGCCCGGCACCCACCGCGGCCTGCCCTCGCGGTCGCTCACGCTCGTCGTCACCCTGGACGGCACGGTCGACCTGCCGGAGGGCCGCTTCTCCGCGTTGTGCGGCGGGCTGCACGACGAGGCCGTGCTCATCACCCACGACGGGTTCCAGCACGGCGTGCAGTGCGACCTCACGCCACTGGGCGCACGGGCGTTGTTCGGGGTGCCCGCGGGGGAGCTGGCCGGGGTGTCCGTCGGGCTGGACGCGCTCGACGCGCCCGCCGGGGAGCTGCGCGAGCGCTTGCGGGCCGCACCGACGTGGCTGGACCGGTTCGCGCACCTGGACCGGGTGCTCGGCGGGCTGCTGCGGCCGGTGCGGCAGCAGGTGGAGGTGGCGTGGGCGTGGCAGCGGCTCGCCGACGGCGCCGGGGTCGGTGCCATCGCCGCGGAGGTCGGGTGGAGCCGCCAGCACCTCAGCGCCCGCTTCGCCGCCGAGTACGGGCTCACGCCGAAGGTCGCGAGCCGGGTGATGCGGTTCGAGCGGGCGAACCGGATGCTGCGCGGCGAACGCAGGCCCACGCTCACCGAGGTGGCCGCCGCCTGCGGGTACGCCGACCAGGCGCACCTCAACCGGGACTGGCGGGCGCTGTGCGGGGCCACGCCCACCGAGTGGATCACGGCCGAGCTTCCATTCGTCCAAGGCAGCGAGGGCCCGCACGTCGCAAGGTAGTCCCATGACGACACCCGCACCCACCTGCTGGCCCACGCTGACCTACCGGGACGCACCCGCCGCGATCCGGTTCCTGGTCGAGGGCTTCGGTTTCCGCGAACACCTCGTCGTGCCGGGGCTGGCCGACGGCGAGGTCGTGCACTGCGAGCTGGTCTGGCCCGAGGGCGGCGGCGTGATGCTCGGATCCGCGCAGCGGTCCGCCGGCGAGCCAGGGGCGACCGCCGCCGGCCGCGCGTCCGTGTACGTGGTGACCGACCGCCCGGACGAGATCCACGCCCAGGCTTTGGCGCACGGCGCGACGGAGATCCGCGGGCTGCGCGACGAGGACTACGGGTCGCGCGGCTTCACCGTGGCTGATTCCGAGGGCAACCGCTGGAGCTTCGGCACCTATCGCGGCGCCTGACGCAACCCGCCGCACCGGTCGCGGAGTGTCCTGGGGTCAGCTCGGTGGACCAGACCGTGCTCCGGGCCTACCGCCTGCGGGACTGAATCGGGTGACTAGGCCGGACGGTCGCTGGAGTTGCGTCTCAAAGGCGTAACCGGGCGGTCGTTCGGTCGTTGTCCTCGCTGCGGCACCTGTCCGGGGCAGTGCACGGGACGATGAGGACGCGGGCGTCTCGCGCACGGGCAGGTGCCGCTGTATTCGGTGGCCGGCACCGGCCCGATGTGGTGGCATCTGCGGTCATGGGGTTCGAGGAGCTGGTCGCCGAGGGGGCGGCGGTACCGCTGGAGGGCTGGGACTTCTCCTGGTTCGACGGCCGTGCCACCGAGGAACGACCGCCGTGGGGCTACGCGGGGCTGATCGCCGAACGGCTGGCGCGGGTCGGGACCGCGCTGGACCTGCAGACCGGCGGGGGAGAGGTCACGGCGTCCGCGCCGGTCAAGCCGCCGGTGCTGGTGGCCACCGAGTCGTGGGCGCCGAACGCCGCCGTGGCGCGGCGGAACCTGCCCGGCGCCGCAGTGCTGCGGGTGCCGGACGAGGGGCCGTTGCCGTTCCGGGACGCCGCGTTCGACCTCGTCCTCAGCCGCCACCCGGTCGTGACGCCGTGGGCCGAGGTCGCGCGGGTCCTGCGGCCCGGTGGCACCTACCTGTCGCAGCAGATCGGGGCCGGCACGAACCGCGAGCTCACCGACTTCATGATGGGGCCGCAGCCGGTCAGTCAGGCGCGCAGCACCGAGAGCGCGCGGCGGGACGCCGAGGCCGCCGGGCTGGAGGTGCTGCGGCTCGAACCCGTGGCGCTGCGGGTGGCGTTCTTCGACGTCGGCGCGGTGGTGCACTTCCTGCGCAAGGTCCTGTGGACCGTTCCCGGCTTCACCGTCGAGGGGTACCGGGAACGGCTCAAGGCGATGCACGAGCACATCGAGGCGCACGGCGAGTTCGCGTGCACCTCGACGCGCTTCCTGGTAGAAGCCCGCCGGCCCTAGCGGGGCTGGCGCTCCCGGCGCACGGTCACGCGCTTGCCCTTGATCGTCGCGTCGCGCAGCTGCGTGATCACGTCGTTCGCGGCCTCGCCGGGCACCTCGACCAGCGAGAACCGGTCCGCGATCTCGATCGCGCCGATCTCGCGGCCCTTCAGGCCGGTCTCACCGGTGATCGCGCCCACGATGTCCTGCGGGCGGATGCCCGACGAGCGGCCGGCACCCAGGAACAGGCGGGTCATGCCCTCGGACGGGCCGCGGCGCTCCCGGCGGGGACCGGCGGGGGCACCGTCGCGGCGCGGGCGGTCCTCGCGCGGGCGGACCTCGGGGATCTCCTCCTCGTCCGCGGCGGCACCGGAGGCCTCGTGCGCGAGCTTCACGGCGGCGAGCGCGATCTCCATCACGTCGAACTCGTCGGCCAGCGTCTCGACCACGACGCGGAAGCGCGACAGGTCGTCCTCGAGCAGCGACTCGTGCAGTGACGAGCGGGTGAGCTCCAGCTGGCGGGCGCGCAGGTCGGCGACCGTCGGCACCTTCTCGACCGGGATCTTGGTCTTGGTGACCCGCTCGATCGTCTTCAGCATCGAGTTCTCGCGCGGCTCGACCAGCGTGATCGCCACGCCCTCGCGGCCCGCGCGGCCGACGCGGCCGATGCGGTGGGTGTAGGCCTCGGGCGCGGACGGCACGTTGTAGTTCACGACGTGCGTGAGCTGCTCGATGTCGAGACCGCGTGCGGCGACGTCCGTGGCCACCAGCAGGTCGGCCGTGCCGGAGCGCAGTCGCGCCATGACCCGGTCGCGCTGCTCCTGGCTGATGCCGCCGTGCAGCGACTCGGCGCGGTAGCCGCGGCCGTTCAGCGTCTCGGTGAGCTGGTCGACCTCGTCGCGCGTGCGGCAGAAGACGACGGCGGCGGTCGGCGACTCGACGTCCAGCACGCGGCCGAGCGCGGCCGGCTTGTGCTCGCGGCGCACCAGGTACGCGGTCTGCCGCACCCGCGGCGCCTCGCCCGGCTGGGTCTTCTCGCGCTCGATCTGGATCAGCTCGGGGCTGCGCAGGTGGCTCTTCGCCATGCGGTCGATGCGCGGCGGCATCGTCGCGGAGAACAGCACCGTCTGCCGGTCGGCCGGGGTCTCGGTGAGGATCGCGTCGATGTCCTCCGCGAAGCCCATGTCGAGCATCTCGTCGGCCTCGTCGAGGACCACGATCCGCAGCGCGTCGAGCTGCAGCGTGCCGCGTCCCAAGTGGTCGATGGCACGGCCGGGGGTGGCGACCACCACGTCGACACCGCGGGACAGCTCCCGCAGCTGCCGCCCGATCGGCTGGCCGCCGTAGATCGGCAGCACCCGCGTGCCCAGGTGCCGGCCGTAGCGGTGCACCGCCTCCGACACCTGCACCGCCAGCTCACGGGTCGGGGCGAGCACCAGCGCGAGCGGCTTGTCGCTCTTGCCGATCTGGTCGGCGATGCGTTCGAGCAGCGGCAACGCGAACGCCGCCGTCTTGCCGGTACCGGTGGCCGCCTGGCCGAGCAGGTCACGGCCCGCCAGCAACGGTGGGATGGCTTCGCTCTGGATCGGCGTCGGCTCCTCGTAGCCCAGCGTGGTGAGCGCGTTGAGGATGTCGGGCCGCAGCCCCAGGTCGGCGAAACCGTTGTCGGCGGTGGTCATGGCGCACATCTTCCCTTACCGGCGGTTGCCACACCCGACTAGGTCCGCTGGTCGGCACCGGAGCGGGAAGTGAGAGAATCACCCCGAGGCCGTGCGCACCTGCCGCCGGCCCCGGGGTGGTGCGCCGCTACCGGCGCCGCACCGAGATCCCCGCTCGCGCTACGACACCGTTCACCGCGACCGCGATCTCCACCTGTCCAGACCGGACAGCCGTGAGCACGTGGGTCTCCGGGTCGAACCACGCCACGTGCCACGGCCGCAGCCCCTGCGCCCCGCCGACGTGCAGGGAGCGGGAGCCGGTCCAGGTCGCGGCCATCGGGTAGTCGAGCCGGACGGTCCGGTCGCCCTGCGCGATGGTGGGCTCGATCCGCACCTGGCCGCGCACGGTCGCGGGTGCGTTGAGCGCCAACGAGTCCACGTGCGGCCGGATCTCCGCCCGCACGCCGTGCTCGCCGACGCCCACCAGCGTCCAGCCGGTGAACCCGCCGACCTCGGCCGGTGCCTTGCCGGAGTTGCCGTTGACCACGTAGTGGACGCCGTCCACTTCGGACGCGAAGAACCCGCCGACGTGGCCGCCGATGAACGTGGCCCTGCCGTTCTCCGCCAGCAGCCGTTCGAAGTACCGCGCCTCCAGCGGGTCGGCCAGCTGGCTGGTGCGCGCGGGCGTCGGGTCGCGCGGCGGGTGGTGCATCAGCACGACCGTGTGACCGGGCGCGGTGCCGAGCGCGCGGCCGAGCATCTCGACCTGGTCGGTTCCGCCGCCCCTGAGCGTGCCGGTCGACGAGTCGAGCAGCACGAACCGGGTGCCCCGGTGGTCGAACGTGCGGTGGGTCGCCCCGAACTCGCGCCGGAACCCGTCGATCGTGCCCGGTCCCATGACCTCGTGGTTGCCCGGCACGTAGTACCAGGGGAGGTCGCCGAGCTCCTCGGTCAACACCCTGCGGGCGAACGCGAGGTCGGCGGGGGAGGCCTCGTCGACCAGGTCGCCGTTGACGACGACGAACTCGGCACCGGAGGCCCTGATCTCCCGCAGGGTCCTGCGCGCCGCCCGCACCAGGGCGCTGTCCGGAGCCCTCGCCACGAACTGCGCGTCGGACATGACCGCGAACCGCCAGCCCGTGGCGGGGCCGATGACCTCCTCGCGCGGTTCGGCGACCGGTGGGAGCGCGACCGCGGGCGGCACCCGAGCGGTGATGTCGTCCACGACCACCTCGCCCCGGTACGAGCGGTCCGCTCTCGTCTCGATCGCGTAGAAGCGGGTGACCGCGATCGGGAACTCCAGCTCGCCCGGCACCGGGACGGAGAGCCGCTGCCAGCCGGTCCAGGTGATGTGCGGGCCGTAGAGGGAGCGGGACTGGCCGCTCGCGTCGGTGACCGTGAACGCCGTCCACTCGCCCCGTGCGCTGCCGTGCACCCACGCGGAGAGCTCCAGCGGTTGTCCGTTGACCCGCAACGGTTTCGGCGGCACCGCGTAGGCCGTGCGGGTGCCGGTCGACCTCGTGAAGTCGTAGCTCAGCCGGAGGCCGGTGCCGGTGTGGCCGGCGGGCTCGGGTGCGGCGGAACCGGTGGCGCGCGCCGACCCGAAGCTCCACTGCGGAGCGTCGTCGAACGGGGCGAGCAGCTCGTCGGCCGCGCCGACGGTGACGGCCGTCACCGCCTCCCTGCCCTGCGCCCGTGCCCTGATCGTGGTCGCGCCGGGCTTCTTCGCGACGACCTGGAGGTCGGGCGTGACGTCGACGACCGAGCGGTCGTAGTCCAGGTCGAGGTCGGCGCGTTCGATCGGCGCGCTGTAGCCGGCGGCGTCGAACCCGTTGATGCGCAGCGGTTTCCGCCCGTCCGGCGCGAGACTGATCCGCTGTTCCGCCGGGGCGAGCCGCGCGAGCTCGCCGAGCACGGTGAGGCCGACCGTCTTGTGTGTCGAACCTTTGTGGACGGTGAACGAAGCCTTGCCGGGGCGCTGTGCCGCGTGGAAGGTGTCGCCGACCGCCCACCCGCCGGTGGCGCGCGTGAGGTGCGGGCTCGTGGCCGGTCCGAACGTCTCGTCGTGGCCGCGGACGGTGATCCTGCGGGTGAGACCGGGGAACACCCGCTGGTCGGCCGGCTGGACGTGGAACCCGGTGAGCCGCCCCGAGCCCGGCGGCGCGTAGAGCGCGAGCCCGTTGGCCACCGGGCGTTCCGCGCCGTCCGACGGGGTGTTGACCACCTTGAGCGCGGTGCTGCCCGGTTCCCGCGCGAGCATGGTCGACGACCCGCCGCCGTCGAGGTTGAGCGCGTTGTGCGCACCCAGCTCGATCATCGTGTCGGCCAGGTCGCGCAGGTCCAGGCCCGGCAGGTGCGCACCCTGCCGCCCGTCGACGGTGAGCAGCACCATCTTCCTGCCGTCCCGCGAGAAGCCGACCGCCGTGCGCGGGTGGAGCGCGTCCACCGGAGCGACGTTCCTGCCGTCCTTCACCAGCAGCTGCCGCCCGCCGATGGCCGTGACGGGCTCGCTGCCGTCGCTGGTCCGGCTCGCGTAGGTGACCTCGACCCGGTCACCCGGCTTGAGCTGCCGGAGCACGCCCGCACCCCGGTCGCGGCCGACGAGCACGTACCCGCTGATGGGCCGGTCACCCGGCGCACCGACCTCCTCGACGACATCGCCGGAAACCCTGACCTCGGCCGTGTCCGCGGCACCCTGCACGGCCCGCGCCCTGGAGTAGCCGCCCCACAACGGGGTGAACACGCCGATGCCGTCGACGTCGATCTGCGCGCTGTTGAGCTGCGTGATCCGGTGGACGCCGTTCAACGTGCCCTCGAAGAACGTCTCCATGACGCTCCCGACCCCGGCCGCGTCGATGCCGACAGCGCGCCCGTGCCCGGACTTGACGAGCCGCCCGTCCCGGACGCCGACGCCTTCGGGCGCGTTGGAGTTGCCGATGTCGAAGAAGTCCCCGTTGACCGCCGCGACCGCCCTCGGCGTCTGCAGCGAGAGCGGCCGGGCCGCGCTCACCGAGCCGGCGTCGACGTACCCCACCCCGGTGCCGCCGGTGAGGTCGACCGTCATGGCGTCACCGCGGGTCCACCCGCCGGGGCGGTACCAGTCGAAGGAGCTGAGCGTGACGCCGGGGGCGACCGGTGTGGTGGTCCGTTCCGTCTCGATGTGACCGCCGATGCCGGCATGGGCCGGGGCGGGCGCCAGGACGGCGGTGGGCGTCAGGAAGGCGGGCGTCAGGAGGGCCGCGGCGACCATCACCGGCAGTGCGCGTCTCGTCACAGTTCGCGACCATAGACCGGTGCGGTGAAGATCCGCCTGACGGACCGCGCCCGGTCACCCGGCCCGGCGCACTTCTTCGTCCGGTGCACGGTCTTCCGGAACTGTCCGCAGCTCGTTCGCCTCGGCCAGGTACAGGTGCCCGAGGTCGATGAGCAACGTGCCGAGCTCCTCGAAGTGCGCCGCCCGTTCCGGGTCCGGTGCCGTTCCACAGGTCAGCAGCATGTGGCGGGCGAGCAGCTCGCCGAACTCCGGGTGCGTTCCCACCACCTCGCGGGAGAGGCGGGACAGCGACGTGCGCAGCAGGTCCTCGGTCAGAACGTCGACGGCCACGGCAAGATCCCCTCGCTCTTGCGGTACTTCACAGAATCATTCTGGATCGTGGAACAATTCCAAGGCGGGGTCTTACGGGTTGTTTCGAGGTCGAGTGGTATCGAAAACATAACTGCGGTGATGTTCAGGCGCCGGCGTTCAAGCATGCCTCCTGAGTAGGCTTGATCCACTTGCCTCGACCACTTCGCCTGGGGGGACAGTGCACCGCATCAAGGCCAGTCCTGCCCTGGCACGGCTGGAATGGGTCCTCGACGGCCTGGACGGGAAGCCCGGCTGGGGAGCTGACGCGTCCGACGTGCTCGCGCCGGAGTTCACCGCCGTCGTCACAACCGAGAGGTACGTCGAGGTGACCCGCGGTCGAGCTGCCCGTTACGCGCCGGTCGTCGTGGTCGGTCTCGACGTCGGCGAGACCACCGCCCAGGCGCGGATCCGCCGCCACGACGGCACCGTCGATGTCGTTTCCTGCGTCGTCGAGACCGCCCGGCCGCATCGAATTGCCGGCACGTGGGTCACCGAACTCGTGCCGACGGATCTGACACCGAGGTTGCCGGCCGATTTCACGGACTACGACTTGCCTTCCGCCGCCACGAAAACGCGGCTTGTCGTGTTCTCCGGGGTGCCCGGCAGCGGGAAAAGCACCTTGGCCGACGCGGCAGGCGCCGAGCTGGGGATCCCGGTCTTCGCCACCGACTGGCTGCTCGGCGCGCTGACCCCGTTCGGCGGTCGCCACTTCGAGGCTCCGCTGGCCATCGCTGAGGAAGTGCTGACCACGCTCGCCCTGCGGCAGCTCGTCGCCGGGCAGTCCGTGATCCTCGACCACCCCACCGAAGAGGTGGCGACCAGGAACCGCTGGCGCAGCCTGGCACGCCGAGCCGGTGCGGAGCTCCGCGCGGTCGTGTGCCGCTGCTCCGACCCGGAAATCCACCGCGGCAGGCTCGAAGGGCGCAGCCGCGGGATCCCCGGTTGGCATGACGCCGGCGACTGGTCCAACGTGCGGCAGCGGCTGGCCGGCTTTCCCCCTTGGCACGGGGAGGCGCTCTCTGTGGACACCGTTCAACCACGCGAGCTGACCCTTGCCGCAGTCCTGCGGCACATCACCACCTGACGGCGCACCGCCGAGGTGCCACGGCAGGTCGTTACCATCCGAACCATGACCATGCCCGCAGCGATCGAAGCCGTCCGGGACGCGTTCACCGGCCTCACCGCGGGGGAGTTCGACCTGCCGCCGCGGCAGGCGTTCGGGGAGAGCCGGTCGCTGGTCATGGCGGTGCACCACCGGCCGAGCGCGTCGACCGCGGTGAAGGTCGTCAGCATCGAGGTCGAGCGGGACCCGGTGATCACCGGGACCGTGGTGTTCAGCCACCCCGGCGGGCAGTTCGCGACGGATGCGGTGCCGTTGACGACGTTGCGGACCGGTGCGGTGGTGGGGGTGGCGACGGATCTGCTCGCCGACGAGGACGCCGGGCAGATGGCGTTGCTCGGGGCCGGCGCGCAGGCCGCGGACCAGGTGCGGGCGGTGCACGCGGTGCGGCCGCTCAAGAAGCTCGTGGTGTTCAACCGGCACCTCGGGCGGGCCGAGGCGTTGCTGGAGGGGCTCAGGGACGAGTTGCCGGACACCGTGCTGGACGTGGCGGCCGCGGCCGACGAGGCGGTGGCGCAGGCGGACGTCGTGTGCTGTGCGACGGCGGCGACCGTGCCGTTGTTCCGGATGGAGGCGTTGAAGGAACGGGTGCACGTCAACGCGATCGGGTCCTACCGGCCGGTGATGCGGGAGCTGCCGCAGGAGTTGCTGGCGAGCGCCGAGGTCGTGGTGGTGGACCAGGTCGAGGCGGCGTTGAGCGAGGCCGGGGAGATCATCCGGGCGGTGCGGTCCGGGGTGCTCAAGCTGGAGGCGCTGGTGGAGCTGGGGGCGGCGCTGGGGAACCCGCCGCTGCGGCAGGGGCGGACCGTGTTCAAGTCGGTCGGGATCGCGGTGCAGGACTGGGCGGTCGCCAAGCTGTTGGCGTGAACGCACAGCCTGAAGACAAGACCTGACAACGAGAACTGGGCGCGCACCCTCTCCGCCGCGAGGGGTGCACGCCCAGTTCGCACCTCCGCGCGGGCCGTGAGCGGTCCGCGCGGAGACTTCTCAGGTCAGACCTGCCACTTCTGGCTGGCCACGCCCAGGCACTGCCAGATGTGCGTTCTCGTGCCGTCGCCCGAGGCGCCACCGACGGTGTCGAGGCACTTGTTGGCCTGCGGGTTCACGATGTCCTGCGCCCCGCTGACGGCCCACTTCTGGGCTGCCGAGCCGTTGCAGTCCCAGAGCTGGACCACTGTGCCGTTCGCGGTGCCGCCGCCGTTGACGTCGAGGCACTTGCCCAGTGCGCGGATGGTGCCGTCACCGGGGCGGCTCCACTTCTGGGCGGCGTTGCCGTTGCAGCCGACGATCTGGATGGGCGTGCCGTTGGCCGTGTTGGCCCAGGGCACGTCGAGGCACTTGCCGCCGATGCCGCGGATCTCCGAGCCACCGGCGGGCGGGGTGGAGTCGCTGGAGGAGGCGCGAACCCAGTCGATCACGAGCTGCTGCGGGAACGTCGTGCTGGCGTCGGGGTAGCCGGGCCACTCACCACCGACCGCGAGGTTGATGATGATGAAGAACGGCTTGTTGAACACCCACGGGTTGCCGTTGACGTCGGTCGGGGTGTTGCGGGCGTAGACGTTGCCGTCCACCGACCACGTGATCTCGCCGGGCTTCCAGTCGACCGCGAAGTTGTGGAAGCCGTCGGAGAAGTTCGGGCCGTTGTAGGCGTGCGACTTGCCGCCGGCACCGGAGTAGCCGGGGCCGTGGATGGTGCCGTACACGGTGTTCGTCTGGTGGCCCAGGAACTCCATGATGTCGATCTCACCGGAGCCCGGCCACGGGTTGCCGGTGTTGATGTCGGCGCCCAGCATCCAGAACGCGGGCCAGATGCCCTTGCCGCGCGGCATCTTCATGCGCGCTTCGAAGCGGCCGTAGGTCTGCGTGAACTTGTTCGCGGTGTTGATGCGCGCGGACGTGTACTGGCAGCGGCCGTACCAGCAGTTGTAGTTGCCGGGGTTCTCCTTCTTGGCGGTGATGACCAGGTTGCCCTGGCCGTCGTGCGCCGCGTTGGAGGTACCGGCCTGGTACCACTGGTGTTCCCTGTTGTTGCCGTTGTTGTTGCCCACTTCCATGTTCCACTTGCCACCGTCGACACCGGTGCCGGCGGGAGCGTTGAACTCGTCGGCCCAGGTCACCGCCGCGTTGGCAGGGGGAGCTTGGCTGGTGGTGGCGACGGTGATCCCTGCGGCCACCATCAAGGCGGCGGCAAGGGCCGTCCCGATGCGTCGCTGCATCGAACCGACCTTTCCGGGTGTTTAGTTGTGCGCCCAGTGGTTCGGAAGTGTTGTCGCGCCGTGACTCTCGGTCAACTTGTAAACGTTTTCAGGTTGTCGTCACGTGGGAGCGCTCTCAAGAACTCCAGGCCGTGACCAGCAGGTTTGGAGCCAGTTGACACGAACGGACTCGCTTGCGCGATGAGGCTAAGGGCATTAGCCTCCGGGCTGTGAACGTTCGAGCCAGGCTGAGCACCGCCGCTGTCGTGGACGCCGCGGTGGCGGTGCTGGACGAGCACGGGGTCGAGGGCTTGACGCTCGCCGCCGTCGCCGCGCGCACCGGGGTGGCCACGCCTTCGCTCTACAAGCACGTCGGCAGCCTCGCGGAGCTGAAGGCGCACGTCGCCGTGCGCGCGCTCGACGACATGACCGAGCGTTTCACAAAGGCGGTCCTCGGCAGGGCGGGCGACGACGCGGTCACCGTGCTGATGCACGAGTACCGCGCCTACGTCCGCGAGCACCCGAGGCGGTACGCGGCCATGTCGGTCGACCCGCTGCACGACCCGTCGTTGCGGGAGGCGGGTGTGCGGCTGATGGAGGTCATGCTCGCGACGCTGCGCGGGTACGGCCTCGAAGGTTCCGACGCCGTCCACGCCACGCGCCGGCTGCGGGTCCTCGTGCACGGGTTCGCCGACCTCGAGGCCCGCGGCGGGTTCGGCCTGCCGGAGGAGCTCGACGACACCTACGACCAGCTCGTCCGGATGTACCTCGACAGCCTCGGGGGGACCACGTGAAGATCGCGCACCGCGTGCTGCCGGCGGTGGGCTGCGCGTGGCTCGCCTGGGAGCTCAGCCGGACGCGGGAACCAGCCGGAACACCCGCGGTGCCCGCCCGGAGCGCGTGACGTAGCTGTCGAACGCGGGCCACACCGCGAGCATCTTGCCCCACGCCTCGTCCCGTTCGGCGCCTTCGAGCAGCCGGGCGCGGACGGGGCGGATGGTGCCGCGGACGTTCGTCTGCGCGTCCGGGTTCTTGAGCAGGTTCGCGGTCCACGCCGGGTGGTCCGGCCGGCCCCAGTTCGTGCCGGCGACCAGCACGCTGTCGCCGTCGGGCACGTACTGCACCGGCGTCTCGCGGCGCTGACCGCTCCTCGCGCCCGTCGAGATCAGCGTCAGGCCCTTCTGGCCGCTGAACGACGTCGTCATCACCCGGCCGCCGCTGACCCGGTACAGCGCGCGGTCGAACGCCATGACGACCGGGCGCAGGTTCGCGAGCCACCTCTGCTCGCCGAGCCACCGGGCGAGTGCCATCACAGCACCCCTGAGGACCGTGCCGCGTGCACGGCGGCCGTGCGGTTGTGGACGCCGAGCTTGCGCATCGCGCCCTTCAGGTACGCCTTCACGGTCTCGGCGCTCAGGCCGAGCTCGCTCGCGATCTCCCGGTTCGCCGCGCCCACGGCCGCCAGCCGCAGCACGTCGAGCTCCCTCGGGGTCAGCGTCGTGGGAACGGAGCCGGTCACGGGTTCGCCGCCGAGGTCGTGGTGGACCTTGCGGAGCCGGTCGCGCAGCGCCGGGTCGTCGACGAGGCGGGCGACCTCGGCCAGTTCGCGGAGTGCCGCTTGGGTGTGCAGAGAAGGCATGTCCAGGTCCTGTGCGAAGCCCTGCGCGATCGCGCCGGCCAGCCTGATCGCCCGGTCGCCGACGGTGGCGTTGCCGCGCACGGCGCCGTAGAGCACGCCCTGCACAGTGCCGCGCACCGCGACCGGATAGGCGAACACCGAGGTCAGGCGCTCCTCACCGACGACCATCGGGTCGAACTCGTGGGTGATCGCGCGGGTGGAGGCGTAGTCGTTGACGCGCACGGGCGTGCCCATCGCGACGGCCGTGCCGCCCAGCCCGCGGCCGGAACCGACCCGCAGGCCGTGCAACGACGTGCCGCGGGTGCCGTGGAAGTGCGAGAGCAGCAGCTGGTTCGCCGCCGTGACAGCGCCGCCGAACACCACGGGCAACCCGGTGGCGCGGCGGAGCATGTCCAGGCGTTGCGGCAGCAACGCGGGGAAGCGGTCCGGCAGCACGTCCAGCAGTCTTGCTGACGGGAGCACCCTCGAAAAGGGGTGCACCCCCGTCCGGGGGTATCGGCGTGCCCTCGGGCCACCGCACCCTCGTCAGCCAGCGAAAGGAGGCCAACCGATGGCCAGTCACGACACCTACCGCGCGGCCCGCGACCTGATGCTCACCGACCCGGGGTCGTTCCGCTGGCCGAGCTTCCCGGACGCCTTCAACTGGGCGCACGACTGGTTCGACGTCATCGCCGAGGGCAACGCCGCCACCGCGCTGCACATCGTCGAGGAGGACGGCCGCGAGCGCGCGCACTCGTTCGACGAGCTGCGCCGCCGGTCCAACCGGGTCGCGCACTGGCTCGCGCGGCACGGCGTCGGCAAGGGCGACAGCGTCATGATCATGCTCGGCAACCAGGCCGAGCTGTGGGAGTCGATGCTCGCGGTGATGAAGCTCGGCGCGGTGATCATGCCGACCACCACCGCACTCGGGCCCGCCGACCTCGCCGACCGGCTGCGGCGCGGTGCCGTCCGGCACGTCCTCGCCCGTGCCGAGGACGCGGACAAGTTCGAGGGCGTGGCCGGGGAGGACACCGGCACGGTGCTGATGGCCGTCGGCGGTGGCGCGCGGGCCGGCTGGCTCGACTACGCGCAGGCCGGCGACGAGCCGGACACCCCGCTGCCGCACCCGCAGACCCGCGCCGACGACCGCTTGCTGCTGTACTTCACCTCCGGCACCACCAGCCGCCCGAAGCTGGTCGAACACACCCAGGTCTCCTACCCGGTCGGGCACGTCACGACCATGCGCTGGATCGGCATCCGGCCCGGCGACGTGCACCTCAACATCAGCTCGCCCGGCTGGGCCAAGCACGCGTGGAGCTGCTTCTTCGCGCCGTGGATCGCCGAGGCGACGATCTTCGTCTACAACTACGCCCGCTTCGACGCCGCGGCGTTGCTGGAGCAGATCCGCTCGAAGGGCGTCACCACGTTCTGCGCGCCGCCGACGGTGTGGCGGATGCTGATCAAGGCCGACCTCAGCGGCGGACCCGGTGCGCTGCGGGAGGTCGTGGCCGCGGGCGAACCGCTCAACCCCGAGGTGGTCGAGCAGGTCCGGCAGCACTGGGGCCTCACCCTGCGGGACGGGTTCGGCCAGACCGAGACCACGCTGTCGGTCGGCAACCTGCCCGGCGAGGTCGTGAAGCCCGGCTCGATGGGACGGCCGCTGCCCGGTGTGCCGGTGGTGCTGGTCGACCCGATCACCGGTGAGCGCGCCGACGAGGGCGAGATCTGCATCGACCTGGGGGAGCGGCCGATGTCGCTGATGGCCGGCTACCACGGCGACGAGGAGCGCAACGCCGAGGCGATGGCCGGCGGTCACTACCACACCGGCGACATCGCCTCCCGCGACGAGGACGGCTACCTGTTCTACATCGGACGGTCCGACGACGTGTTCAAGGCCTCGGACTACAAGATCTCGCCGTTCGAGCTGGAGAGCGTGCTGATCGAGCACCCGGCCGTCACCGAGGCCGCCGTCGTGCCCGCGCCCGACCCGCTGCGGCTCGCCGTGCCCAAGGCGTACGTGGCGCTGAGCCCCGGCTGGGAGCCGACCAGGGAGACCGCGCTGCAGATCCTGCGGCACGCCCGCGAGAACCTGGCGCCCTACCAGCGGATCCGGCGGCTGGAGTTCGCCGTGCTGCCCAAGACGGTGTCCGGCAAGATCCGCCGCGTCGACCTGCGCGGCCGCGAGGAGCAGGGCGTCGAGCAGGCGGCGGAGTGGCGCGACGAGCAGTTCCCCGAACTGCGCAGGTGACCGTCGCTCGACCTGGTGCCGACCGGCGATCACTGGGAGCGTGGACGACCTCGCCCACGACGACAGGAGCACACCCATGGTGCGCAAGATCGCCGGTCGGCCCGCTGTGATCACCGGTGCCGCCTCCGGCATCGGCCGCAGCCTCGCGCGGCGGCTGTCCCGGCACGGCTCCCCGGTGGTCATCGCCGACGTGAACGAGGAGGAGCTCGCGAAGACGGCGGCCACGCTGTCCGGGCCGGTGCTGAGCCGGGTGCTCGACGTGCGCGACGCGGAGGACTTCCGGCGCTTCGCCCGGGAGACGCGGGAGTGGCTCGACCTGCCGCTGGCCGCCGTGTTCAACAACGCGGGCGTGGCGACGGCGACGAGCGTGCTGAACGCCGTGCCCGAGGACGACACCTGGCTCTTCGACATCGACTACTGGGGTGTCGTGAACGGCACGCGGGCGTTCCTGCCGATGCTGGTGGAGCAGAACTACGGCGTCGTCGTGAACACCTCCAGCGTCTACGGGCTGGTGGGCATGCCGAACAACAGCGCCTACTGCGCGGCGAAGTTCGCGGTGCGCGGCTTCACCGACTCGCTGCGGCAGGAGCTGCGCGGCACCGGCGTCAGCGCGGTGACCGTGCACCCCGGCGGGATCAAGACCAACATCATCCGCAACGGCCGCATCCGCCGCGACCCCGAGGACCGCGGCCGGGACCTGGAGCAGATCGCGGCCGACTTCGACGCCGTCGCGCTCACCACGCCCGACCGCGCAGCCGAGGTCATCCACCGCGGGGTGGAGAAGGGCAAGGCGCGCATCCTCGTCGGACCGGACGCGCACGTGTTCGACGCGCTGGCCCGCATCGCGCCCACGCACTACTTCAGCGCGATGGCGTGGTTGTTCGACCGGCGGCGGTGACGCTGCCGCCGGAGGACTGGGGGAAGATCTCGCGCATGCGTTCCTCGACCGCGGTCCGGCGGACCGAGCAGTGGTTCGTCCGGCAGGGCGCGCCGACCATGATCGAGGGCTACGCCTTCCTCACGCACGTGCTGCCGCGGATGCTGCCCGTGCTCGCGTTCATCGCGGCCGGCAGCCTCGCGTGGCTGGTGCCGCTGCGGGCGGCCGGACCG
Source organism: Lentzea sp. NPDC037011 (assembly GCF_055607425.1). NCBI lineage: Bacteria > Bacillati > Actinomycetota > Actinomycetes > Pseudonocardiales > Pseudonocardiaceae > Lentzea > Lentzea sp. NPDC037011. The sequence goes on from NZ_JBVJRT010000007.1 coordinate 171,940, forward strand.
GGCCGGTGGGTGCTGCTCGGCGTCGTCGTCGCGGTGACGGTGGGCGCCTGGACGGTGATCTCGGTGTTCGTGCGGCGGCTGCCGACGTTCTCGCGGCGCACGACCTTCCTGCTGCTCGGGGCGTACGCGGCGATGCCGGTCGCGGTTCCGCTGCTGCAGCTGGTGATCGACGACACGATCACCGCGCCGGGCGAGGAGCTGTTCGGGCTCGTCGGGTTCGTCGTCTTCTTCGGGGTGGCGTTCGTCGCGGCGATGGTGTTCACGACCTACGGCGTGGCCGGGCTGGTGCGGGCGGCGGTCCGGCACGTCCTGCACGACCTGCGCAACAGCGTCCACCTGCTCGGCCGCGCGTTGCCGCCGATGCTGTTCGTGACGCTGTTCCTGTTCTTCACCGGTGAGCTGTGGCAGGCGATGAACCAGCTGTCGTGGCAGCGGGTGAGCCTCGTCGTGCTGCTGTTCGCGGCCATCACCGTGCTCGCCGCGGCGGCCCGGCTGCGCGAGGAGATCGGGCGGGTGGAGCAGGACCTGCGCCCCGAGGTGCTGGCGCGGGCGTGCGAGGGCACCCCGCTGGCCGGTGTCGAGGTCGCGGAACCGTTGCAGCCCAAGCGGCTCACCGGCAGGCAGCTGCGCAACCTGCTCGTCATGCTCGCCACCAGGCAGCTCGTGCAGGCCGCGGTGATCGGGCTCGCGCTGTTCGCGTTCTTCGTGCTGCTCGGGCTGATCGTGGTCACGCCGGCGGTGGCCGAGCAGTGGATCGGGTCGCCGCCGGTCATGTCCCCGGTCCTGGGCCTGCCGTCGGCGATGCTGCGCAACGCCACGCTGTTCGCGGCGTTCGGCAGCATGTACCTGTCGGTGACGTCGATGAGCGACAACGAGCACCGGCGGCAGTTCTTCGCCTCGGTCGTGGAACGGGTCGAGCGCACGCTGGCGGTGCGCGCGGTGTACCTGGACCTCAGAAAGCAGGTTCGGGGCTGAGCGCGGTGTCGCGGCTGGGCGGCACGCCGAACCGGCGCCGGTACTCGCGGCTGAACTGCGACGGGCTGTCGTAGCCCACCCGGTGGCCGGCCCGCGTGACGTCCGTGCCGGTGGCGAGCAGCACCCTGGCCTCCTGCAGGCGGATCTGCTTCTGGAACTGGATCGGGCTCAGCGCGGTGACGGCCTGGAAGTTGCGGTAGAACGCCGACTCGCTCATGCCCGCGACCCGTGCGACGTCCTCGACCTTGAACGACTCCGCGTAGTGCGCGCGGATCCAGCTCACCGCCCTGGAGATGTGCGCGAGGCTGGAGTCGCCGCTGCCCAGCTGCCGCACGGCGGCGCCCTGGTCGCTGTTCACCACCCGCCAGAGGATCTCCTGCTTGACCAGCGGGGCGAGCACCCGCGCGTCCCGCGGCCGCGCGACGAGCCGGGCCAGCCGGGTGACGGCGTCGAGCAGCTCGGGGGTGGCGTCGCTGACGGCCAGGCCCTGCGGGGTGCCGGTGGTCCGCGGCAGGTCGTGGCGCAGCAGCAGCTCGGCCACCGCCTCCGGCCGCAGGACGATGCCGAGGCCGAGCGCGGGGTGCGCCGGGCTCGCGCCGACCCAGTCGCCGGTGATCGGCAGGTCGACCGAGGCGACGAGGTACTGGCCCGCCCGGTAGTCGTGGACCCGGTCGCCGAGCGCGATGCGTTTGCGGCCCTGCGCCACGAACGCGAGGATCGTGCCGGTCGTCGACGGGCCCTCGTGGCTGCGGACGACCTTGGCCATGAGCACGTCCTCCACCGGTGTGCTCAGGTCCGGCCGGGCGTGCCGGAGGATCAGGTCACGCAGCTCGTCCACCGCGGTGATGGTCCTCGCCGCGGGAGGATCAGGCAAGCCCGTCCACGAACGTCAGCGCCTCCGACAGCGGTTTGCGGTGCAGGTCCGGCACCTCGCAGTCGTCGGCGGGGTACCCGACCGGGAACAGGATGTAGGGCCGTTCGGACTCGCGGCCCAGCAGGTCGGTCAGGAACGTCATGGGGTTCGGCGTGTGCGTCAGCGTCGCCAGGCCCATCGAGTGCAGGGCGGCGATGAAGAACCCGCACGCGATGCCGACGCTTTCGTTGGTGTAGTAGGTCTTCCGGCCGTTCTGCTGCTTCTGCGCGAACACCACCACGAGCCAGGGCGCGACCTCCAGGAACTCCTTGTGCTCGTCGGTCTCCAGCCGCGCCAGCGCCGCGTGCCACTCGGGGACGTCGCGCTCGCGGTAGAAGTGGCGCTCCTCCCGTTCGGCGGCCTCCCGCACCCGGCGCTTCACCTCCGCGTCGGCCGTCGCGACGAACCGCCACGGCTGCTGGTGCGCGCCGCTCGGGGCGGTGTTCGCGGCCCGCACCGCCACCTCGATCGCCTCGGCGGGAACGGGGTCCGGCGAGAACCAGCGCACCGAACGGCGCCGGTCGAGCAGCCGGTGGAACTCCCGGCCGCGGTCGAGGCCCTCCGCGATCGGCAGGCGCGGTGGCGTGTACGGCAGGAACGGGTGGCGGTGCTCTCGGGTCACGCCCTGGACGATGCCGATCCGCGCAGCCGAAGACCAGCTCAAGTTTCTCAGGCCAGTTGTAAGTTCAGCTCATGAATCTGCCGAACGTGACGCTGCGGCAGCTGGAGTACCTGGTCGCCGTCGCCGAGACCGGGTCGCTGACCGGCGCCGCGGCCCGGTGCCACGTCTCGCAGGGCGCGGTCTCGCTGGCGCTCACCGAGCTCGAACGCGTGCTGGACCTGCAGCTGGTCGTCCGGTCACCGCGCAGGGGAGCGGCACTGACCGCCGCCGGCCAGCGGGTGCTCGCCGACGCCCGCAGGGTGGTCGGCGCACTGGGCGACCTCGGCGCGCAGGCCCGCGGGCTGAGCCGGACGGTCGGCGGGACGCTCGTGGTCGGCTGCTACGCGCCGATCGCGCCGTTCCACCTGCCGGCGGCGATGGCCACGTTCGAGCAGGCCAACCCCGGGGTGTCGGTGCGGTTCGTCGAGGGGAGCCTGCCGGAGATCGGCGAGCACCTGCTCACCGGCCGCTGCGAGATCGCGTTCCTCTACGACCAGGACCTGCAGCCGGGTCTCGCGTTCCGCAGGCTGTACGACCAGGAGCCGAAGGTGCTGCTGCCGCAGGGACATCGGCTGCGCCGGCGACGCGCGGTGCACCTGCGTGACCTGGCGGGTGACCCGTTCGTGCTGCTGGACGTCCCGCCGAGTGAACACTACTTCCGCTCGGTGTTCGCGGCGGCGGGGCTCGACATGGTGGTGGCGCACCGGGCCCGCAGCTTCGAGCTGGCCCGGTCCCTGGTGGCGCGCGGCCTCGGCTACTCGATGACCGTGCAGCAGCCGGCGGTGTCGCAGTCCTACGAGGGGCTGGAGGTGGTGAGCCTGCCGTTGCGCGACGCCGTGCCCACCACGCCGGTGGTGCTGGGCTGGGCGCAGGGCGGTCCGCTGACCCGGCGCGCGCAGGCGTTCGCGGACCACTGCGCGGTCCTCTTCCGCCCGTGAGCAACTGCAAGTACCACCAACACATGGTCAAACCTCCGCTGACCACCACCAACATGTTCGTCACCTGCCGAAGCAGACTTGCGTGCGCAGGGCGGCCGGGGTGCTGTTGGTAGTGGAAAAGTGCCTGTTGATGTTGGGTTGGTGGTACTTGCAGATGCGTGGGTCAGGGAGGGGCGGGGTGGTCGCTGATACGTTGCCGTGGGACGGGTGGTGAGGATCCACCACCCCTCGCGGAGAAGGGTTGGCTCGATGAGCTTGCTGCGCAGTTACGTGTCGGGGAAGTGGCACACGCCGGACGCCGAGGGCGCGCCGTTGCACGACGCCGTCACGGGTGAGGAGATCGCCCGGATCTCGTCCGCGGGCATCGACATGGGTGCCGCGCTCGACCACGGGCGCCGCGTGGGCGGGCCGGCGTTGCGCGAGCTCACCTTCCACCAGCGCGCGCAGCTGCTGAAGGCCCTCGGCCTGTACCTCAAGGAGCACAAGGCCGAGCTGTACGCGTTGTCCGCGCGCAGCGGTGCCACGCGGTCCGACTCGTGGATCGACGTCGACGGCGGCTTCGGCGTGCTGCTCGGCTACGCCTCCAAGGCCAAGCGCGAGCTGCCCAACGACAAGGTCTACGTCGACGGGCCGGTCGAGCCGCTGGGCCGCGGCGGCACGTTCGTCGGCCAGCACATCTGCACGCCGCTGCGCGGTGTCGCGGTGCAGATCAACGCCTACAACTTCCCGATGTGGGGGCCGCTCGAGAAGTTCGCGCCCGCGTTCATCGCCGGGGTGCCGTCGCTGATCAAGCCCGCCTCGCAGACCGCGTACGTGACCGAGAAGCTGGTCGAGCTGATGCTCGCCTCCGGTCTGCTGCCGGAGGGGTCGCTGCAGCTCGTCTGCGGGTCGGCCGGCGACCTGCTCGACCACCTGACCGAGCAGGACCTGGTCGGGTTCACCGGCTCCGCGTCGACCGCCCAGCACCTGCGCACGCACCAGGCCGTGATCCGGTCGTCAGTGCGGTTCAACGCCGAGGCGGACTCGCTCAACTGCTCGATCCTCGGGCCGGACGCCGTGCCGGGCACACCGGAGTTCGACCTGTTCATCGGCCAGCTCGTCGCCGAGATGACGACCAAGGCCGGTCAGAAGTGCACAGCGATCCGCCGTGCGCTGGTGCCGTCGTCGCTCATCGACGCGGTGGGCGAGGCGACGGCCGCGAAGCTCGCCGAGGTGGTGATCGGCAACCCGGCCGACAGGTCGGTGAAGATGGGGGCGCTCGCTGGTCTGGAGCAGCGCGAGGAGGTGCTGCGGTCGCTGAAGGCGCTGCGGGAGAACGCTTCCGTGGTCTACGGCGACGGTGCGCTGTCCCTCGTGGACGCCGACGCCGAGCGCGGTGCGTTCATGTCGCCGATGTTGCTGCGCGCGCCGGCGGACGCCGTGCAGCCGCACGAGGTCGAGGCGTTCGGGCCGGTGTCCACGCTGATGCCGTACGACTCGGTGGACGACGCGGTGACGCTGGCCGCCAGGGGCTCCGGCTCGCTGGTCGGGTCGATTGTCTCGGCGGACACCGGCTTCGTGCGCGACGTCGTCGTCGGCGTGGCGCCGTGGCACGGGCGGCTGCTGGTCCTCGACCGCGACGACGCGGGGGAGTCGACCGGGCACGGGTCGCCGCTGCCGATGCTGGTGCACGGCGGACCGGGCCGCGCCGGCGGTGGCGAGGAGATGGGCGGCATGCGCGGCGTGCTGCACCACATGCAGCGCACCGCCGTGCAGGGCTCGCCCAAGGCCCTGGCCGCCGTGACGAACCGGTGGGTCGCCGGGGCGCCGCGCACCGAGGCCGAGGTGCACCCGTTCCGCAAGACGCTCGCCGAGCTGCGGCTCGGTGACACCGTGGTGGCCGGCCCGCGCACGGTGACGCTGGCCGACATCGAGCACTTCGCCGAGTTCACCGGGGACACGTTCTACGCGCACATGGACGAGGAGGCCGCCGCGGCCAACCCGTTCTTCGGCGGGCGGGTCGCGCACGGCTACCTGGTGGTGTCGTTCGCGGCGGGCCTGTTCGTCTCGCCGGAACCGGGGCCGGTGCTCGCGAACTACGGCCTGGAGAACCTGCGGTTCGTCACGCCGACGTTCCCCGGCGACGAGCTGACGGTGACGCTCACGGTCAAGCAGATCACGCCGCGCGAGGACCAGGACTACGGCGAGGTGCGCTGGGACGCCGACGTGGCGAACCAGAAGGGCGAGTCGGTGGCGCGCTACGACGTGCTGACGCTGGTCGCGAAGAGCTGACAGCACAGCACAGCGGGCCGGCGGCGACCTGCGCCGCCGGCCCGCTGTGTTCAGGAGGAGCCGGGCTACTTCGGGTCGCGCCGGGGCAGCGGCCGCGTGGCCGGTCCCTCCAGCACGTTGCCGTCCACGTCGAACCGCGAGCCGTGGCACGGGCAGTCCCAGCTGCGTTCGGCCGAGTTGAACCGCACCAGGCACCCGAGGTGCGTGCAGCGCATGGACACGGCGTGCAACTGCCCCTCCGGGTCGCGGTAGACACCGGTCTTGCCGAGGCCGTCGCGGATGACGTGCGCGTGGTCGGGCGGCAGCGCGTCGCTGTTCGTGGCGTCGGCCGGCAGCACCCGGTCGCCGACCATCTCCACGGCCACCTCGGCGTTCTTCTTCACGAGCGCCGGCAACGACTTCAGCGACAGCCGGTGCGGGCTGAACCGCTCGGCGAGGTCGTTCGGCTTGCCGGTCACGAGGTCCGCGAGCACGGTGGCGGCGAACGTGCCGGAGGTCAGGCCCCACTTCATGTACCCGGTGGCGGTGAAGATGGTGTCCGCGCCGGGCGTGTAGCTGCCGATCATCGGCAGGCTGTCGTAGGCCGTGGGGTCCTGGGCCGACCAGCGGTGGGTCACCTCGGTGACCGGCCAGTGCCGCCGGGCGAACTCCTCCAGCCGCCGGTACGGCTCCTGCACCGGCTTGCCGGTCTCGTGACCCTGCCCGCACACGATCAGCTGGTCGCCGTACGCGCTGATCGACCACGACGGGCTGCCGGCGCTGATGGCGAGCGCGCTGGGCGGCGGACCGTCCAGCCGGGCGGCGATGGCGTAGGAGCGCGGCGTCTTCAGGCGGGCGAAGAACAGGCCGCGGTCGAGCAGCGGGTAGTGCGTCGCGAGCACGAGCCGGTTGAAGCGCACCTCACCGTCCTTGGTGGACAGCTTCTGCCCGGTCACGTCGAGGACGCGGCTGTGCTCGTAGACCTTGCTGCCGTCACCGTCGACCGCGGCGGCCAGGCCGTGCAGGTACTTCACCGGGTGCAGGGTCAGCTGGTCGTCCAGCCGCACCGCGGCGTGCACCTCGAACGGCAGGTCGAGGTCCGCGTCCAGGCGGACCGGCAGCCCGGCCTGCCGCGCGTGGCGGAACTCGGCCTCGACGGTCGCCACCTCGTCCTCGGCGTAGGCGTAGGTGGCGGCGGACCCGCGTCGCAGGTCGCAGGCGATCTCCTCGCGCTGCACGAGGTCGGCGACCTGGCCGACGGCCGCCAGTGACGCGGCGGCGTAGTCGGCGGCGGTCGCGACGTCGTGCGTGCGCACGAGGGTCGAGTACACAGTGGACTGCAGCGCGGTCACCTTGGCGGTGTTGTTGCCCGACGCGCCGGACGCCACGCGGTCGGCCTCCAGCACCACGACCCGCAGGCCGCGGCGTTTGAGCAGCAACGCGGTGGTCAGACCGGTGATGCCGGCGCCGACGACCGCGACGTCGAACGAGTGGGTGCCGGTGAGCTGCGGACGGGGCTGGGCGGGCAGTGCGGAGAGCCAGAGCGACTGGTCGCCGGTGGTGGTCATGGCGGCCGGGTACCCGCGAGTGGTCTCTGCATGCCTGCGGCCGTGGCGGGGTATGCGGGGTGCATGGGTAAGCACCGGGTAGTCGTCGTCGGCGGAGGGTTCGGCGGCCTGAACGTCGTGCGCGGGCTCAAGGACGCCGACGTCGAGGTCACGCTGATCGACCGCACCAACCACCACCTGTTCCAGCCGCTGCTCTACCAGGTCGCGACGGCGTTGCTGCCGGCAGGGGACATCGCGCCCGCGTTCCGCGCCATCCTGCGCAAACAACGCAACGCGCACGTGCTGCTGGGCGAGGTGACCGGGTTCGACACGCAGCAGCGGCTGGTCGACGTCGACCTCGCGGACGGCACCGCCCACCGGGTCCCGTACGACACGCTGGTCGTGGCCGCCGGTGCCCGCGACAGCTACTTCGGCAACGACCAGTGGGCCGAGCACGCGCCGCCGATGAAGACCCTGGAACAGGCCGTCGACCTCCGCTCACGGCTGCTGCGGTCGTTCGAGCACGCGGTCACCGGTGACCCGAAGGAGTGGTTGTCGTTCGCCGTCATCGGCGCCGGCCCGACCGGCGTGGAGCTGGCGGGCCAGCTCGCCGACCTCGCCCGCCGCGCCCTGAAGGGCCAGTTCCGCGAGATCGACCCGCGCGACCTGAGCATCACGCTCCTCGACGCCGTGCCGCACGTGCTGCCGCCGTTCTCCGACCCGCTGCGCAAGCACGCGCGGGCCAAGCTCGAACAGCTCGGCGTCACGGTCATGACCGGTGCCATGGTCGAGTCGATCGACGACCGCGGCCTGACCACGAAGGACGGTGACCGGGTCGAGGCGCGCACGATCATCTGGGCCGCGGGCGTGCAGGCCTCACCGCTGTCGCGCAAGATCGCCGAGGCCACCGGAGCCGAGCTCGACCGCAAGGGCCGGATCAAGGTGGACCCCGCCGACTGCTCGGTGACGCCGGAGATCTTCGCGATCGGCGACATGGCGAACCTGAACGACCTGCCGGGCATCGCCGAGCCCGCGATCCAGGAGGGCCACCACGTCGCCCGCGTGATCAAGGCCCGGCTCACGGGGCGCACCCACCGGCCGTTCAAGTACCTCGACCTCGGCACCATGGCCACGATCTCGCCCGCCGACGCCGTCGCGGACATCAAGAAGCTGCGGCTCAGGGGCGTCATCGGCAAGGTGGCGTGGGCGGTGGTGCACATCGCGTTCCTCGTCGGCTTCCGCAACCGGATCGCCGTGCTCGCGAACTGGGGCTGGAACATCGTGACCGGCCGGCGGACCCAGTCGATCATCCTGCAACCGGTGCAGGCGCGGGACGGGTCCACCGGCAGTTAGCGCCGGCGCGGGTGCGGGTACCCGCCCTGGCGTGAACACCGAGCTGCTGGGCCTCTACCTCAACGACCACCTGACGGCCGAGGCGGCGAGCACCGAGCTGGCCCGCCGGATCAGCCGCACCCGGCCCGAGCTGCGGGCGCTCGCCGACGACGTCGAGTCCGACCGCGAGGAGCTGCTCGACGTGATGCGCGGCTACGGCGTGGAACCCCGCGCGGCCAGGGCCGCGATCGGCCGGCTGGCGGAGAAGGCGGGGCGGCTCAAGCTCAACGGCCGGCTGCTGAGCCGCTCACCGCTGAGCGACGTGCTGGAGCTGGAGGGCCTGCGGCTGGCCGTCGAGGGCAAGGCGGCGCTGTGGCGGACGCTGCGCGCGTTGCCCGGGGCCGACACCGACCGGTTCGACCGGCTGCTGAGCCGGGTGGAGGGCCAGGCGGGCGTGGTCGAGCGGGAGCGGATCCGGATCGCCCCGAAGGTGTTCACCGCGGAGCAGCCCGCCGGCGCCGACGCCGGCGGCCTCGGGGGAGTGGACGTCGAGCGCACGTTCACCGTCGCCGCCTCCCCGGAGAACGTCGTCGGCTACCTGCGCGACTTCGCCCGCACCGAGCAGTGGGACCCCGGCACCGTCACGTGCGCGCGGCTGGACGACGGCCCCGTCGCGGTCGGCTCGCGCTGGCGCAACGTCTCCACGTTCCTCGGCCGCCGCACCGAGCTGGTGTACGAGCTGACCAGGGACGACCCGGACCGGCTGCGGTTCGAGGGCCGCAACGGCACCGCCACCACCGTCGACGACATCTCGGTCACCGCGGGCGGCACACCGGGCACGACGAAGGTCGGCTACCACGTGCACGTGGAGCTCACCGGCCTCGCGAAGCTCGGCGCGCCGGTGGCGAAGCTCGCACTGGAGAAGCTCGGCAGCGACACCGAGCGGTCGCTGATCCGGGTGCTCGGCGACGTCGGCTGAGCCGTCGCGCACAGCGGTAAAGGCAAAGGAAAACCGCAGGTCAGGACGCGTTCCCCGGCTCGGGGGCGATCCCTAGACTCCCTCAGGCCGGTTGCACGGACAGGCTCTTCCTCCTGGCGGCACCGGCCTGAGCACAGAGGGAGAACTGGGGTGTTCGAGAACAACGTCACCAGGCGCGGTTTCGTCACGGGCGCGGCAGCGGTCGCCGGTCTCGCCGGCCTGTCCACCGTCGCACCGGGCCTCGCGGCCGCCGACCCGAAGATCGGCGACCAGCACCGCGAGGAGGAGTTCACCGCCTCCGACGTCAGCGCCGCCGCGCTGATGACGTTCCAGAAGATCGACGGCACGCCCGTCTACTACTGGCGCTCCAACCGCGGCAACACCACCGCGCGCAACTGGCAGTGCACCGACGCGTTCTACACCGCGCTCGTCGCGTGGATCCGCGACCTGCGCTCCCTGTCGTCGAGCTACGGCTCGATCAGCTACATCGTCTCGGCCGGCTTCTACGTCGACAAGGCGGGCCAGCACGGCGCCGGCACCGCCATGGACCTCGACCACGTCCGCTGGTCCGGCGGCAACACCACCTCCCCGCTCGACCAGGCCCACGCGTCGGGCACCGCGTCGGTCCGCAAGCGCTACCTGGCCACCGAGGCCGTGTGCCGCCGCCGGTTCCGCTACGTGCTCGACGGCTGGTACAACGCCGACCACGCCGACCACATCCACGCCGACTTCGGCGGCATGCCGGTCCGCGCGGTCAAGGACTCCGAGTCCGACACCAAGTTCGTCCAGGCCGTGTGCAACAACTTCCGCGGTGCCGGCCTCGCCATCGACGGCATCTGGGGCCCGGCCACCACGAGCGCGTTCACCGGCCTCAAGTCGGCGCTCGCCATCACCGGCGACCCGCACACCAGCTCGTCGGTGTGGCAGTCGATGCTGTCGAAGATCGCGACCAAGGGCTTCGCGAACCAGAACATCTGACCCGCGCTCCGCATCGACCGGCTTTGCCGTGACATTTCGCGGTCGGCCGGTCTCGATTCACGAGCGGTGTCCACCGCACCTTGCGAATGCGCGAGGAAGCTTTTGGAGAATTGCCGCGCGGAAAACGGCGAGGGGCGCATCCAGCACCGTGGATGCGCCCCTCGCCGTGAGATGGGGAAGTGCCTACCTGGGCGCGCTGCCGCCCGGGCCGCCGAGGCCGAACAGGATCCGCTGGATGAGCTCGGGATCGACCTCCGGCTCGTCGCCCAGCGCCTCCGCGGCCGGCGAGCGGCGGCGTTCGCGGCGGGGGAGCGGGACCGCGGTCGCGTTCACGCCGGTCGGGAGCGGGATCTCGCACCAGATCAGCTTCACGCCACCGCTGAGCTGCAGCTCACCGGTGCGCAGGTCGGGGGAGGTGGGCGGCATGACGAACCGGGCCGCCTCCAGCTCCACCACCAGGTAGTCGCCGGTCAGCCGCAGCCGCAGCGTGATCAGCCGTGAGGTCTTCGGGTCCGCGGCCTCGATCGCCGCCTCCACCAGGGCGCATGCGACGGCGGAGCACTCGCCGACCATGTTGCGCAGCCGCCACTCGCCCAGTGTGAACCGGACGAACAGGTCCGCGCAGTTCACCGCGGTGGGCAGCGCGATGAGTGTCAGGTCGTCGACCTGGGCGGTCGGGGCGTTCGCCTGCATGCTGCCTCCGTTTCGCGTGCGGCGCGCGAGGCCACGACAGACACCCACATGGCCGTCGCGGTGTGCCGGAATCTACATGGGTATACGGAGGAAGCAACGGCCCGGTTGACCCGTCCGTCAAAAGTCACGCTCAAGTCACGATCAGAAGGCCTGTCGTTCACTCAGTGTGGGAATGGCAGGGCTCCATGATCACTTTCCGTGATAACGGGAGTCGGCATCGCTTCCGGGCGAACCGGTACCGGGTGCCGGGAGGGGCGCCTGCTGCGGCGGGGCGACGAGGGGGACGGTGCCAGGCCGTCGCGCTGGTCGTGGGGCGTATTTCCATTTCAAGGTGGTGGCGACATCACGGCACTTAAAAATATTTAAAACGGATTAATCGTCTGAACGGTGGATCAGCGGTGCCGGGCCGTCGGCTAACTTCAGTCGTGATCGCCACAGCGGTCACCTCGACCACCTGAACACGCCGGTCCCCACACCTGGCGCCGAGAGCCCCGGCAGATCCACCTCACCACACCGGTGTGGAAGGGCACGTGCGCACTGCTCACCGGTTCCTCCCTCCTGCTCGGAACCCGGTGGTGCGGCAGCGGTGCAGCGCGGCCGGCCGGTGCCCGCCGGCGGCGCGGACCCCGTCCCAGGTCCGCGCCGCCGGCGGTGTTCACGACACGACCCTCCGGAGCCTCAGTTGGACGCGTGCACCACCCAGAGGCCCGCGGTCGACGTGGAGGGAACCACCCGTGCTCTCCGCGACCCTGCGGGCGATGTCGAGCCCCAGCCCGGTGGACCCGCCACCGCTGGTGCCGCGCAGCACCGCGTGCCCGGTGTCCCGGATGCCGGGGCCCGCGTCCTCGACCACCAGCGCCACCAGGTCGGCCTGGTGCACCAGCGCGACACCGAACCGCGTGCCCTCCCGCGTGTGGCGGAAGACGTTGCCCAGCACCGCGTCCAGCGCCGCGGTGAGGTCGGTGCGGGCCAGCGGCACCAGCGCCGGGCGGTCGGCGCCCCTGACCGTCCACGGCCGGTCCTGGTCGTCGGCGAGCGCGGACCAGAACACCAGCCGGTCGCGCACCACGCCCGAGGCGTCCACGGCCGTGCTCTCCGGCTGGAGACCCGACCGGGCCGCCTTGATGATCTCGTCGACCTCTCTCTCAAGCCCCTTCACGGCCGCGCGGATGCGGTCCGCCCCCATCCCCTGTCCGAGGGTGTCCGCGTCCAGCAGCAGGGCCGTGAGGGGTGTTCTGAGGCGGTGGGAGAGGTCGGCGACCACCTCGCGTTCGGCGGCGAGCAGGTGCCGGACGCGTTCGGCCATCGCGTTGAACGCCCGCCCGACCTCCTTGAGCTCGGGCGGGCCCTGCACCGGGACGCGGGCCGACAGGTCGCCGTGCCCCATGCGCCGCGCGCCGTCCGCGAGCGCCCTCGTGGCCTTCACCGCCCGCGCGCCCAGCCGGTCGGCGACGAGCACCGACCCGGCCACCAGGCCGACCGCCACACCGGCCAGCGCGAGCCAGGTGCCCATGACGCCGTGCGTGAGCTGCTCCGCGGGCACGAACGCCTCGACGATCGCGATCTCGTTGCCGCCCAGGGCGATCGGCTGCAGGTAGGCGACGCCGTCCGGGCGTTCGGCGACGCCGGCCCTCGCCTGCCTCACCGCGTCGGCGAGGTCCTTCGCGGTGATGTGCGAGGTGCCGACCGTGACCGGTCCGCTGAAGTGCACGGCGAGCCGCTGCTGCCCGCCGTAGCGGGTGCTCGCGATGGCCTGCCGCACGTCCTGCGGACTGCGCGAGATCACCAGCGCGGGCGTGAGGGCACCGGCCTGCTTCTGCGCCTCGCTGAGCGCGCGGTCGTGGGCGGCACCCTTGACGACGATCGCGAGCGGGATGAGGAACGCCAGCGCCACCATGCTCGTCGCCGCGAGAGCGACGAGCACCAGTGACCGCCTCACCTCGGTGCGACCAGGCGCACGCCGACACCGCGCACCGTGTGCAGGTACCGCGGCCGGGCGGCCCGTTCGCCGAGCTTGCGCCGCAACCAGCTCAGGTGCACGTCGAGCGTCTGGTCGTCGCGGTGCGAGGGCCACAGGTGCCGCAGGATCTCCGCACGCGGCACGACCTCGCCCTGCCTGCTCGCGAGGAACGCGAGCAGCTCGAACTCCTTGTGCGTCAGCGACAGCTCCTGACCGTCCACAGCGGCCCTGCGGCGGTCCACGTCGACCTCCAGCCCGCCGACCCTGAGCTGCCGGTGGTCCTTGGCCCGCCGCAGCACCGCCTGCACCCGCGCGCCGAGGTGCTCGCTGGAGAACGGTTTGACCAGGTAGTCGTCGGCACCGGCGTTGAGCAGCCGGACGATCTCCTGCTCGTCGTCGCGCGCCGTGGCGATGACGACGGGCGTGTCGGTGACGCCCCGGATCATCCGCAGCGCGTCACCGCCGTCGAGGTCGGGCAGGCCGAGGTCGAGGACCACGACGTCGTAGGCGTGCGCGGAGACTTCGCGCAACGCCTCGATCGCGAGCGCCACACCGTGCACGACGTGGCCCTGGTCGGTGAGCGCGCGTGTGATGGCGGCGCGCACGGCGGAGTCGTCCTCCACCAGGAGTACCGATGCCATGTCGCTAACGGAGGGACGTCGCGGTGAGACGGTCGATCGGGTACCTGACCGCGTGGGCGGTCGTGACCGCGGCGGCCGTCGGGCTGTCCTGGCTTGGAATCCGGTCGGCCATGGAACCCGCTCCCGTCGCCGTCGCCGATGCCACCGGTGGACCCGGGATTCTGCCGATGCCGACCTTCGAGTCGATGAGCGTGGCCGTGCCGACCACCACCACTACCGCTCCCGCCGCTGTTGCCACCACGACCACCAGGCCTCCCCTGCGCTCGTCCGCTCCGGTGTCAGCTGTTCCGACGAGTACTACGGATGGGCGGGCGTCGGCGGCTCAACTCCCGGCCGGCGAATGGCAGGCGGACGGGTCGTACGTGCACGCGTTCCACCTGCGCGGCGGGGACGTCGTGGTGCGGTTCCGGGCGTCCGGGGTGCAGGCGCTGTCGGCCACGCCCGCGGAGGGGTGGGCGGTGGGCGTGGAGCAGCCCGGTGGGCCGTTGGTGGTGAACTTCCAGGACCCGGCGGGGAGGTTGTCGCGGTTGGAGGCCACTTGGGAGGGTGGGCCCACCGCGCGGGTGGTCGAGAGGTAGACGGCGGCGCGGACGTTGCCCCGCCGCGGAACCGCCCGAGTGGCGGCTCCGCAACGGGGCCACGGGCTACAGGCCGATGGCCTTCGCGATCTGCGCCGGCCGGAGCACCCGCAGGATCGCCTCGAACAGGTAGTAGTCGCCGTACGGCAGCGAGACCTCGACGCCGTCCTCCGCGGGCCGGTTGCGGGTGCCGCGCGCCAGGACCGCCTCCGCCCGGCTCGACTGCGACGTCAGGCAGGTGCGGACGAGACCGTCGAGGATCAGCAGCGCGCGCCGGCGGTAGCGCTCCTGGCCGGTGGCCTTCGCGAGGTCCAGCAGGCCGCAGGCCAGGATCGCGCCCGCGGAGGAGTCCTTGACGTCGTTGGCGCCCAAGGGGGAGCGGTAGTCCCACACCGGGACGTTGTCGGGGGTGAGGACGGACAGGGCGTAGTCGGCCATCCTGCGGGCGGTGTCGCGGAACTCGCGCAGGCCCGTGCGGCGGTACATGGTCGTGAAGCCGTAGACGCCCCAGGACTGGCCGCGCGACCAGCACGAGGCCGGGCTGTAGCCCTGGACGGTGCCGGGGCCCAGGGGTGCGCCGGTGTCCGGGTCGAAGTCGAAGACGTGCGGGGTGGAGCCGTCGGCGCGCACGAAGTGGGTCTGGGTGGTGCGGGCGTGGGCGGTGGCGATGTCGATGAACCCGCGGTCGCCGGTCTGCTCGGTGGCGAACGCGAGGAGGTCGAGGTTCATCATCGTGTCGATGATGACGCGGCCCGCGTTGCCGGGGGTGCCGAGGCGGCCCCAGGCGCGGATGAACCGGCCGGTGGCGTTGTAGCGCCGGGTCAGGGTGTTCGCCGCGTCGACGGCGCCGTCGCGCCAGACCCGGTTGCCCGTCAGGCGGTACGCCGTGACCCAGGAGGGGGAGAAGAGGAAGCCCAGGTCGTGGTCGCGGGGGTCCAGGCGGCGCGGGGCCAGGCGGTCGTTCGCGGCCTCGGCGAGGGTGCGGAACAGCGGGTCGCCGGAGTCGAGGTGCGCGAGCCAGAGGGTGCCCGGCCAGAAGCCGCCGACCCAGCCGCCGTCGGCGACGTGGGTCCACTTCTCGAAGCGGGTGATCTCCGGGAACGAGGTGGTGCCCGGTGCGACCGCGCGGAGCTTCGCCAGGCCGTAGTCCAGTGCCGCGCGCAGGCGGGCCGGGTCGGCGGAGGCCGTTCCGGTGCCTGCGGAGGCGACCAGCGGGGTGGTCGCGGCGGACGCGAGGAGGGTGCGTCGAGACAGGTTCACGAGACCGTCCAGTCCCTTTCGGATTCCGTGCGCCCGGCGCCACCCTGCCAGAGACGATCAAGGTCCGGCAAGAGGTATTCGGGTTGTGCATGGGCAGTACGGAAAACCTTGGGATTGACGGTGTGAAAAATTGATTCTTACGCTCGATTGCGTCGAATCGAGTTGGAGGTCTTGAGATGGCACAGGTACGGGTTCGCAAGCCGGTCGCGCCGGTCGTGCTCACGCCGTCGCTGGTGCAGGCGATGATCGCCCGCCGGCAGGCCGTCCAGGTGGCCAAGTTCCGCACCACCTGCACCGACTGCCTGCCCAACTACTGAGCGGCTGAGGGGACTTCGCCGTGGAGCTCGACGCTGATGCGCTGATTCGCGCCTTGGCGGTGTGCTGCGGCGAAGAACCCGCCGACCCGGCGGAGGCGGTGTGGCTCGCCCGCAAGAAGCAGCCGTCGTTCCTCGCCACCCTGTGCTCCGCGTGGGGTGAGCTGAACGACGGGCTGGCCTTCGAGCTGGCCGCGCAACGCGACCGGGTCGCGTTCTACCGGGTGCTGGCGGCCTCGCTGGACTCCCCGGAGATCATTCCGCTCAAGGGCCTGGAGGTCGGGCGGCTCTACCCGGCCGGCTGGGTCAGGTACATGAACGACCTCGATTACCACGTTGGAAAACCCGAACTGCTGTGGGAGGTCGCAGCCGCTTTGGTCGAACGCGGCTGGACGCTCGACTCCGGCACGTTCACGAGGGTGGACAACTCGCTGCAGGTGCTGCTGAGCTTCCGGATGCCGCACCCCGACCGCTACCAGCTCCCCTACGGTGTGGAGCTGACGAGCTACGTGAGCCTCGGCGACCTCGGTGCGGTGCCGCCGGTGCTCACGCTCACACCGGACCTGGCGCCGGTGAAGAACCTGATGATGCTGCTGTTCGAACGGTTCGAGCAGCCGTTCCGGGCACGCGACCTCCTCGACGGGGCGTTGCTCGTCGAGGCGGCGCAACCCCGTGACGTGGAGCGGATGCTGGACCGGCTCGACCTGTGGCCCGAGTACGCGGAGCTGGCGTCGCTGCTCGCGCGCGCAGAACTGGGACCGTCGCCGCAAGTCCCGCGTGACGCCGTGGTGAGAGCACGTCGGCGTCGCGCGGGACGGGCCATGCGCAGCGTGCTGTCCACCGCCGGGCTGGCCCGCAGGGCGCAGCACCGGATGGTGGACCGCGGGCTGCCCGCGGCCGGGCGCAGGGCGTTCGAACGGGTCGGTGCCCGCTGGGCGCTCGACTCGGGGCTGCTGTGCTTCGGGCTGCCGGTGGACGGGCGGTCCGACCGCGTGCGCGTCGGCGAGCGGGGGGACCTGACGTGGGTCGACACCCCGGTTGCCCGGTTCCTGCTGACTCCCGGCGACGAACTGCCGTCGTCCGCCGAGGAGTTCGTCTGAGGAGGTGTGTTGGTCATGGCCGTGAACTCCCGCAAGCCCAAGCTCCCGACGAAGAAGTAGGAGGACTCCAGATGGCGAAGAAGCACGGTCACAAGCAGGCGGTCAAGCCGAAGATCAAGAAGCGGCGCTAGGAGGTCGGGACGCTGTGGTGTTCGTGCTGCTGGGACCCGACGCGGTGGCGCGGCAGCTCGGCGTCCCGATCCTGGACCGGCTCGAAGGGGCCGGTTTCACCCCGCTGCGCTGGCACCTGATCGGCCGGCGACCGTCCGGTTTGGACGCCTTCCACGCCGAGAACATCGACAAGCACTGGAAGGGCTACCTCTACCGGCTCGTCGACCGGCTGTTCGCCCACGGCCCGTTCCTGGCGCTGGAGGTCAGCGGGTCGCACGAGGAGCTGCGGGCCCTCAAGGGCTCCAGCGACCCCGCCCAGGCCGCCCCCGGCACGATCCGCGGCGACCTCGGGACGATCAACGTGGTGCTCGCGCTCATGCACAGCTCGGACACGCCCGCGGACTCCGCACGCGAGAGCGCGGCGTTCCTGCCCGGCGGTTTCGCCGGCACGGGCGACCCGCGGCCGGTGCTCAAGACGCTGGCCCGCGGCGGGGTCGCGGAGACGCGCGGGTTCGACGAGGTGCTCGTCGGGCTGCACTCGCGGATCGAGGCCGCGCTGTGGCACGAGCCGCCGGGCCACCCGGTGGAAGCGGTGCTGGAGCACGACTTCCTGACACCGGAGCTCGACGTGGAGCACGCGGCGGCGCTGGCGGCGACCGTCGGCGTGCGGATCGACCCGTGGGAACGGCTGGTGCTCGCCACCTCACAGCACTTCGCGCCGCGTCGTGGCGGCACTGCGGCGGAGCACCTGCGCTAGCTCCGGGTCGCGGGTGCGGACCCAGCCGTTGAGCGGCGTTCCCGTGCACCCCCTGCCGCGCTTGGCCGCCCACGCACCCTGGCCGTAGCCGATGGTCCGCACGCCCTCCGCGTACGCGTGCTCCGCGGCCGCGTAGAAAGCGGTGCCGAAGTAGGCCAGCCGCGAGCGGTCGTCGGTGTAGTCGAACCCGACCGAGGTGCAGGTCCAGTCGCCCTCGTGGCGGGCGAACATCGCGTAGCCGACGGCGTTGCCGCTGTCCGGCCGGGCCACGAGCGTGGTCGTGTCCATCGCCGCGAGGTCGGCGAGCTTGCGGCGTTCGGCGGCGAAGTCCGCGCTGCCGCGGTACTTCCGCGCGAGCTGGCACTTCAGCGCGGCGAGCTCGTCGAGGTCGGGCTCCTCGCGGCGGACGTCCGCGGCGGACCGCATCTCGCGGCGGATCTCCTTGCGGCGCTTGCGGGGGAACGCGGCGAGGTAGTCGGCGACGCCCGTGCCCGGCAGGTGCAGGTCCCACGTCATCGACAGCGGCACGCACGTGAAACCGCGCTCGCGCAGCACCGGTTCCAGCGGACCGGGCCGGGTGTAGAGGAACGCCGTCGTCGGGACGTCGTGCGCGAGCGCCGCGTCGACCAAGCCGTGCAACGCCTCCGGGTCGGTGGCGCGCGGACCGACGGGCAGGCACTCGTAACCGGGCACCATCACGGTCAGCACCGGCACCCACGGCGGCGAGTCGATGGGCTCGCGGGTGATCGGCAGCGCGGGCGCCGGTCCGGCCAGCGCGTACCCGAGGTCGAAGAACTCGGTGGGCAGCGGCTCGTGCTGGACGAACGCGTGCGCCTCGACCCCGTCGGCGCGCAGCGGAACCGGCGGGGGCAGCCGGCCGCCCATCACGGCGAGCCACGTGGGAGTGGTGAGGATGCTCATGCGCGCAGCAGCACGCCGTCGAGGTGGCGCGGGCCCAACCCGTGCCGCTGCTTGAAGACGGCGTTGCTGCGCCCGCCTTCCAGCACCGGTTTGCCCAGGGCGAGCGCGAGCCGCACCGACTCGGCGAACAGCACCCCGTACGGGCTGTGGTTGCCGTCTACCGAGTAGTCGACACCGCACGTCCAGGTGTGGAACCGCGTCGCGTCGGTGAGGCAGACACCGGCCGCGACGAGCCGGCCGCGCTGGCGCACCTCGATCACGTGCGCGCGCTCGCCCAGCGCCAGCACGAACTTCGCGAACGTGCCCTCGGGGTAGAAACCGCCGTTCTCGAACCGGGCCGCTGTCCGGCCGCACAACGGCGTGATCTCGTCGAGCGACGCCGACGCCACCGGCAGCACCTCCGTCGTGACACCGGCCTCGCGCGCCCTGCGCTCGTTGCGCCGCAGGTTCGCCCGTGCCCGTTCACCCAGCCGGGACAGGTAGTGCTCGTAGTCGGTGACACCGGTCAGGTCGGCCGCCCACCGGTCGACCAGGTGCCGCGCGGGCAGGCCGTTCGCCCGCAGCTCCTGGCCGAACTCGCTGCCGCGCCGCACGTTCACGAACCCGCACCACTGCGCGCGGAACAGCGACGCGGTGCGCAGCATGGCGTTGATGACCGTCGGCACCACGTCGATGCCGATCGTGGACGGCACGTGCGCGTCGTAGCAGTGCCAGGTGTGGCTGAGCAGCGCGGGCTGGTCGCGGGCCTCCGGGTAGGCGGTGTACAGGCAGCCCAGCGGGTCCGCCGCCGTCTGGAGGTACATCGGGTTCACCGCGACCGCCTGCTCGCCGCGCCGCACCACCAGGTAGGCGAAGGCGTCGATGGCCGTCAGCGGTGCCTGCTCGTAGGCGTCGAGGTACGCGTGCTCGTAGAACACCGGCGCTCCGGCCGCGTGCACCACCGCATCCCAATCGGCAGCATCGAATTCCCTTATGGAGCGGGAAAACTCGACGCGCATCGACGTTGACGCAGGTGGTTTCGGCACGCCCATACTCTACGACCTGTGCCAGGGCGAACGAGGAGATCGAGATGGCATCGGTGTACTTCCTGACGAAGCTGGGCACGACCGAGGAGCTCGCTGCCTCCCCCGGCCAGCCGCTGCCGGACGTGTTGCGCCGGCACGGGATTCCGGTCAACGCGGTGCTCACGTCGGTCAACGGCGAGATCGTCGCCGAGGACACCGTCGTGATCGGCGCGGACGACGTGGTGCAGGTGCGGCAGGTCCGCTTCTACGACCTGGACGTGGCGCGCCGCCCCAAGACCGTCGTCTACGGCACGCCGAACCCGGTCTACACCAAGAAGGTCATGTTCGACACCAACGGTTCGCTGGAACACCGGTGCGAGCAGCTGGACGCCGACTCGTTCGTGCAGTACGTCGAGGAGGCGTTCGTCCAGAGCTACGTGCTGAACGCCGGTGAACGCGTCGTCATCGGCCTGTCCGGCGGACGGGACAGCGTGGCGTACCTGACGCTGCTGGAGCGGACCCGCGACCGGCTGCCCGCGGTCGACATGACCGCGGTGACGATCACCGGCCTGCCGGACTGGGAGGAACCGGCGACGTTCGCCGCGGCCCGCGAGTCCGGCGCACGGCTCGGCATCGACCAGGTGATCGTGACCGCCGAGGACGTCGAGCGGGTGTTCCGGCTGCGCAAACCGTTCGTGGAGGCCATGAACGAGGTCGTCGCCGGCGACGGCGCGCACCTGACGATGGTGATCGGCCACCAGGTGCTGCGGCGGATGCTGGAGGAGGACGCCCGTGCCCGCGGCGCCTCGACGGTGGCGTTCGGCTTCAACGCCGACGACCTCGTGGCCTCCATGGTCACCTGGTACACGACCGGTTTCCGGATGGGCGGCATCCCGGCGCGCGAGATCGGCGGCCTGCGGTACGTGTTCCCGTTGTACCGCATCACGAAGAAGGAGCTGACGCTGTACCTGGAGCTGGTCGCGCCCGAGCTGAACCGGCAGGGCACACCGGGCCGCTTCACCACGGGACCGGACGAGCGGTCGATGTCGTACGCGGTGACGGACCACCTGTTCGACCTGTGGCCGGGCGTGGACTACTACCTGTTCTCGGCGTTCGAGAACATGCAGCGGTACATGTTCCCGATGGTGGAGGCCAAGTGCCGCTACTGCGGCGGCGTCTACCTGCTGCAGGAGGGCATGCAGAACGCCTCCGACGTGTGCGACGTCTGCGACTTCTTCGCGCGCCGGGAACTCAACTTTGCGTGAGCACCCGTTCTTCACGCGGGACTACTGGGTCTTCGCCGCCGCCGAGTACTCGCCGGCCCGCACCGCCGCCGAGGTCGCCTACCTCACGTCGGTGCTGCCGGCCGGTGGGCGGGTCCTCGACCTCGGCTGCGGGGTGGGTCGGCACGCCCACGGGCTGGCGCGCGCCGGGTTCGACGTGGTCGGGGTCGACGTGTCGGAGTGGGCGGTCGACCAGGCCCGGCGCGGGCCGGGGGTCTTCGTGGCGGCCGACCTGACGGGGGCCTGGCCGGACTTCGCGGGCCTGGGTTCCGCTGGGCCGAACTCCGCTGGGCCGGGTTCCGACGGACCAAGTGCACCCCCTGGGGGCCCGCCACGCGGGATCGATCCAGGGTTCGACGCCGTCGTGTGCGTGCAGGCGTTCGGGTGGGGCGGTGACGCGGACCAGGTGCGGTTGCTGCGGCGGGTGCGGTCGGTGCTGAGGCCCGGCGGGGTGCTGGTGCTCGACCACTCCAACGCCACGGCGATCCTGCGCGGCTACCGGGACCACGCGGTGGCGGAGGTCGACGGCCACACGTTCACGTTCCACCGCCGCTTCGACCCGCTCACCGGGCGCAGCGGGGGAGAGGTGCGCGTCGAACGGCCCGACGGGTCGTCGTGCGTGCTGCACGACGACGTGCGGCTGTACCACCCGCCGGAGGTCGCCTCGCTGCTCGACCGGGCCGGGTTCGTCGTCGAGCACGTGGACGCGGACTTCACCAGGGGTGCCCCGGTCACCGCGGACACGCGGTACGTCCAGTTCGTCGCCACCGCTCGGGTGTCGGCGCTGGAGGGGCACCGCGGGGCGGCGGAGGGGGTCGACCTGCGGTGGGCACCGGACGAGGTGGAGTTCGTCCAACCCGCCATCGACCGGGCGTGGGCGGCGCTGGGCGGTGTGGCGGAACGGGCGCGCCGCTACGACGTGGCCGACCCGTACGGTGCGAAGGCGGCACCGGTGCTGCAGCGGTACTTCGGGATGTTCCTGGAACCGGAGCAGGTCACCTGCGGTGCGGGTGCGACGGGGTTGCTGCGGTCGCTGGCCGCGCTGGCGGTCGACGGCTTCACCTGCGCCGGGCACCCCGAGTTCGCGCTCGCCGCTGCTGCGATCGGGGCGCCGGAGGGCTCCGCCGTGGTCGTGGTGGACCGGCCCGGCGTCTCCGGTGAGGTCATGGGGCTCGACGAGATCGGTGAGATCGAGGCCGACGTCCTCATCGTCGACGAGACGTGTGCCGCGTACCTGGAACCGCACGAC
This sequence comes from Lentzea sp. NPDC037011, assembly GCF_055607425.1. Lineage (NCBI taxonomy): Bacteria > Bacillati > Actinomycetota > Actinomycetes > Pseudonocardiales > Pseudonocardiaceae > Lentzea > Lentzea sp. NPDC037011. The sequence continues at coordinate 194,384 of NZ_JBVJRT010000007.1, forward strand.
AGCGCGGTGCGGTTGCTGCCGCACCGCCGCGGGCTCGTCGTCATCAGGAGCATGTCGAAGGGCTACTGCTGCGGCGGGCTGCGGGTCGGGTTCGCGCTGGCGTCCAGGGACATCGCGTCCAGGGTGCGGGAGGTCGCCGCACCGCTGGCCGTGTCGGCGCTGTCGCTGGACCTGGCGCTCGCCCTGCTGGAACAGGGGGACGTGCTGCGGCCGCTGCGGGACCGGATCAGGGCGGTGAAGCCGTCGTTCGTGGACCTCCTGCCCGACGTGGCACCCGGCGACCCGCGGGTGCCGTGGGTGCGCGTGCCGTTGTCGGCCGAGGTCTGGCTCAAGGAACGCGGTCTGCAGGGCAAGGTGCTGCCGGACGGCATCAGGCTGTCGGTGCCGTTGTCGCAGCAGCGGCGCGAGGCGGTGTTCGGGTGAGGTTGCAGGAGCTGGTGGACGCGCTGCACCGCGGCTTCGACGCCGAGGCGGCGATGGCCGACGTGAAGGCGCTGTGCGAGTTCGACCGGTACCAGGTGTCGGCCGGGCTGCAGGCGGCGGCGGAGTACGTGGCGGACCGGGTGCCGCTGCGCGACGTCGAGGTGCGCCAGCACCGGCCGGAGAGCCGGTGGTGGACCTTCCGCGGGCCGCCGGCGTGGACCCCGGTGTCGGCGACCCTGGAGGTCGGCGGCACCGCGCTCGTGTCGTACCCGGACCAGCCGTACGCGCTCGGGGCGTTCTCGGCCGCCTGCGCGGGCCGCACGGTGCCGGTGAGCGCGGAGACCCGGCCGGGGGCGCTGGTGCTGGCACCGGAGCTCTCACCGCACGAGCTGGCCCGCCGCGGGGTCTTCGGCTTCGTCACGCGCGCCGGGCGGGTCGAGCTGCCCCCGCACAGCCCGCTGGTCGCGTTCTGCGTCGACGAGGAGCAGCTCGCCGTGCTGCGGCAGGCAGGGCACGCGCGGGTCTCGGTCGAGCTGGGCGAGCCGGTGCAGATGCCGGTGGTGTCCGGGCTCCTCCCGGGAACGGGACCGGAGCTGCTGCTCACCGCCCACCTGTGCCACCCGCGGCCCAGCGCCAACGACAACGCCTCCGGTGTGGCGGCGTTGATGGCGGTCGCGTCGCTGCTGCGCGAGACGGCCGGTGCGCCGGTGCGGTTCGTGTGGGGACCGGAGTTCGTGGGCACGGCCGCCTACCTGCAGGACGCGCCGGTGCCGGCGGTCGCGGTCAACGTCGACATGGCCGGGGAGGACCAGGCGCTGTGCGGCGGGCCGCTGGTGATCGAACGGTCACCGGACGAGAAACCCTCGTACGTCACGGCGCTGGCCGAACGGGTGGCCGCGCTGATGCCGGGAACGCGGTCCTACAGCGGGGCCGTGCCGTGCGACGTGTGGTCGTGGCGGTCGGTGCCGCACGTCGGTGCCTCGGACCACGCGCTGGTGCCGTGCCCGAACGTCGGCCTCAACCACTGGCCGGACCGGTTCAACCACACCGCGTCCGACACGTTCGACAAGGTGTCGGCCGACGAGCTGCGCCGGACCACCGCGCTCGCGGCCGCGGTGATCGGTGCCATTCGGGTTGATGATGGCTCGCTCAAGGCCGACGTCGCGGACGCGACCTCCGCGTGGGCGGCGGCCTACGTGGCGGGCGGGCTGGCCGGTGCGGCACCGCGGCGGCAGCTGGAGTGGGACGAACCCGTCTACGACCCGTGGGCGACGACGGCGGCCGCACGCCGGCTCGCGCACCGCAGGGCCGTGGCCCAGGCGACCGTGGCGTCGCTGCGGCAGCCGCCGACCTCCGGCGAGCCGCGCAGCGGTGGCGTGGTGGCGTTCTGGGACGGGCCGTTCAACCTCCGCGCGCTGGCGGAGGACTGTTCTCAGCAGGACCGTGCCTGGCTGGACGCGCGCATCGCCGAGGACCGCGGCGGTGCCTACGCGCGGATGTCGGCGCTGGCGCGGGGGATCGACGGGCGGCGGTCGCGGTACTCGGTGGGGTGGTGGGCGGCGCTGGCCTCGGAGCTGACGGTTCCGGTCGCGTTCGCGCAGCGGTTCCTCGACGTGCTGTGTGCCGCGGGATGGGCGGGGGAGTCGTGATGTGGCGCAAGGTGCTGAGGGACCGGCGGCTGCGGGTGCTGTTCGTCGGGCAGGTGCTGAACATGTTCGGCAACACCGCCCTCGTGATCGCGCTGGGCATCTGGGTGCTGGAGCTGACCGGGTCCAGCGGCGCGGCCGGGGTGATCTTCTTCCTGATCGCCGTGCCGACGCTGTGCGCGCCGTTCATCGGGCTGCTGGTGGACCGGTTCCCGCGCAGGACGGTGCTGATCTGGGCGGACCTCGGCGCCTGCGTGCTGGTGGGTCTGCTGGTGTTCTGGCCGTCGGTGTGGCTCATCTACGTGGTCACCCTCGGGTACGGGGTGTCGGCCCAGGTCTACCGGGCGGCCCGCGGCGGGCTCGTGCACTCGATGGTCACCGAGGACGAGCTCGGCGACGTCAACTCGGTGTTCGGCGCGCTGAACCAGGGGCTGCGGATCGTGGGACCGCTGGCCGGTGCGGCGGTGTTCGCGGCGTTCGGCGGGTCGGCGGTGGCCGCCCTGGACGCCGTGACGTACCTGGCGTCGATCGTGTCGCTGCTGCTGTTGCGCGGTGTTCCCGACCTGACCAGGACACCGGAGCGGGAACCGATCGTGCCCGCCCTGCTCGCCGGGGTGCGGCACATCTGGGGCACCCCGGCGTTGCGGCAGATGGTGATCGCGGGCGCGGTGGCGTTCACCGGCGCCGGGATGCTCAACGTCGCGGTGTTCGACCTCGTGACCGCGGGCCTCGGCCGGCCACCGGAGTTCCTCGGGGTGCTCGGGTCCGTGCAGGGCGCGGGGGCGGTGCTCGGCGCGGTGGCGGTCGGCCGGTTGATGCGGCGGCGCGGGGAGTTCGTGACCGCGGCGACCGGGTTCCTGCTGAACGGCCTGGGGCTGGGGCTCGCGGCCACCACGACCCTGACCGGCGTGTGCGCGGGCGCGGTGCTGATCGGGCTGGGACTGCCGATGATCCTCGTCGCCGCGATGACCCTGGTGCAGCGCAGGACCCCGAACGAGGTGCAGGGACGGGCCATCGCGGCGTCCGAGGCGATGGTGGACCTGCCGTACACGGTGGCGATCGGCGTCGCCACCGTGGTCATCAGCGCGGTCGGGTACTTCGCGATCTACGTCGTGCAGGCGGCGGTGTTCGTCGTCGTCGGGCTCGTGGTGCTGCGCATCCGCGATCAGGTGCGCCAGACGGCGTAGGGCACCTCGACCTCGTCGCGGCTCACACCGCCGTGCTCGAAGCGCGCGGACGGGTCGGGCACCGGGAACGCCGGCGACGCCGCCACGGCCACCACCGGGCCCGCCTCCGGCTGCGGCAGGCCGAGGTCGGACGCGTGGTGCACGGTCGCCGCGTCCCCCAGGGTCGTTGCCACGCGGTCGAAAACGGCCTCCAGCCGGTCCGGCCTCGGGTACAGCCAGCGCATCCGGCCCGCCCCGCCGGACGGGATCGCGCACTCCTCGCGGACGATCGCGTCCCACGCCTCGACGAGATCGGGGTCGGCCGCGACCGGGACCTGGCCGTGGTCCGAATGCGCGACGACGGTCCAACCCGCTGCGGCCCAACGGGAAGCGTGTGCGTCCAGACGCAGCATCGCCTCGTGCACCGACTCGTCGTACCCGTTGCGGTGCACGTGGTCGTCGATGTTGACGTAGGTCCACAGGAAGCCGTGGTCGGCCGAGACCTTGTCCAGGTCCGCCACGACGTTCGCGACGAGCAGCGGCGGGTCCTCCGCCTGCGCGGTGAGCTTGTGCTGTGCGGGCGCGGGTATCCGGGTGCACCCCCGCAGCAGCGCCCGCGCCCAGGTGCCGGTCAGCAGGTCGATCTCCCGCGCCAGGACCGCGGCGCCGTGGCGTTCCAGCACGGTCGGCAGCGACGGGATCGACGGTGCGCCGGTGATGGCGTGCACCAGGCCGGAACCGTTGCGGTACACCGTTCCCGGAACGCGGTGGACGTCGGCGGGGGCACCGGTCAGCGCCGTCAGCCAGGCCGTCGCCGACGTCGACGGCAGCGTGGAGGTGAGCGTGGTGATCTCGGCTTCGAGCCACGTCTGTTCGGCCACGTCCGATGAGAGCCCGTCCACGGCGAGGACGATGACGCCCCTGTTCGCGCTGCGCACCGCGTCGTCGAGCCGGGAAGGCACCTCTGCCAATGACATCGCAGCACTGTAACGCACGTCATCGGGTGACTTTTGCGCGGTTGGGCGCTAAAAGTTCGGGTATTCGAGCCGGATGCGGTAAAGAGGTCCTTTACGGGTGAGGGAAGGTGGGCGGATGGCGGTCGGGGTTCTGGACGTCGGGTGCTTCAGCGCACACCTGGTGGTCGTGGAACGTGACCTGACGCGTCCGCTGGTGTCCCACAAGGTCCGGCTGCGGCTCGACCGCGAGCTGAGCGCGGAGGGCGCCATCAGCCCGGCCGGGATCGACTCGCTGTGCGAGGCCGTGCAGGCCGCCCGCAAGGCCGCGGGGGACACGCCGTTCCTGCCGTTCGCCACCTCGTGCGTGCGCGACTCCGCGAACGCCGGCGAGGTGATGCGCAAGGTGTCGCGCCGCACCGGCGTGGAGCTGAAGGTGTTGTCGGGCAAGGAAGAAGCCCGGCTGTCGTACGCGGCCTCGCGGCACTGGTTCGGCTGGGGCGCCGGCCCGCTCGTCGTGCTCGACGTCGGCGGCGGCACGGTCGAGCTCGCCGCCGGTGACGGCGCCGAACCCGAGTTCGCGATCTCCTTGCCTTTGGGGGCAAGGACTTTGACCCGCTCCGGCCTCGCGGTGGAGGACATGCGGGAAGAGGTGCGCGAGCGCATCGAGGCGGTGTTCCCGCGCTACGACGGCGCTCGCGCGATCGGGTGTTCCAAGGTGTTCCAGCAGCTCGCCCGGCTCGCGGGCGACCGGCGGTCGGCGTCCTCCGCGACGCGGCAGCTGCGGGCCAAGGACCTGGAGAAGTGGATCCCCCGGCTGGCCAAGCTCTCCGTGCGGGAACGTGCCGCGCTGCCGGGGATCTCCCGGCACCGCGCGCGGCAGTCGCTCGCGGGGGCGGTGGTGGCCGAGGCGTTGATGCGCGCCACCGGACATGACGTCGTGGACATCTCGCCGTGGTCCACCAAGGAGGGTCTGCTGCTGGACCTGGTCGAACGGTCGCGCCGCGTCACACCGGCCGCCTGACCCGCCCTCAGCGGGTGTTGACCAGAGCGGTCACGGCGTTGTCGACGCTGCCGAAGATGAGCAGCAACTGGTCGACCGCGGTCACTTCGAGGGGCTGCAGCACAGCCCTGCTGTTGCTCACGACTCCGAACCGGATGCCGAACTCGTCGGCCGTGTTCTGGGTCTCCACGAGCGTGCGGATGCCTTCGGAGCCGAAGAAGCGGACCTCGCGCAGATCGATGACCAGCGCGGGCGGCCTGCGGTCGAGCAGAGCGGCGATCCTGCTGGTCACCGGCGCTGACGACATCATGTCTATCTCGCCGATGAGAGAGACGACCGGGATGGACTGGACATAGGTCGTTCGCTGTTGAAGTTGGTTCATAGGGGACTCCCGTCCGCACCGACCGTACGCGCCCTCCCACGACACCCACAACCCGGACGGGGTCCCCCCACCGCGCCGCTCAGGTGAGCAGGAAGGCCCTGACCAGCAGCATCGCGGCCACCAGCACCGCGAAGGCGATGATGACGATCACGGCGATCCGCCCGAGGTTGCGCGGCGGCGTCGCCTCCTGGTGGGACAGCCCCGAGGTCTGCCCGGCCTCCGGGGGTGTGTCACCCGGTTGCACCCCTCCGCCGGGTTCGAGTCCAGGTGTGCGTTCTGGGTCAGCGGTCATAGGGGCACAGGTACCCGTTTTCAGTCTTCCAACTCCGCCCAGACGACTTTGCCGCCACCATCGGGTGTCGTCCCCCAGCGCACGCTCAACGCCTGCACGAGCTGCATGCCGCGCCCGCGCGCACTGGTCGGGTCCACCGGACGCATCTGCGGCAGCCGCTCCGACAGGTCGTGCACCTCGACCAGCATCCCCGCCGCACGCCGCGTCACCGTCAGCGTGATCGGTCCCTTGCCGTGGTCGATGCCGTTCGACACCAGTTCCGTGACGATCAGCTGCGCGTCGTCGGACAGGTCCTCCGACAGTCCCCAGGAGGTCGCGGCCTCCCGTACGACCTGACGTGCGCGCGCACACGACCCGCCCTCGGCGGTCAGGGTCACCCGCACCTCTGCCAGTGGGTCGTTCAACACAGGGCGCATCGTCGCACATCCGGTGGGTCGTCCGGATCTTTCAGCCCCCCGGTGGTCGCACGGGTGGACGTCGTGCTGCACGATTTGGGTCGCACGAGTCGGGCGTGGCGGAAGGAACGGCGACGATGGAGCTCAACGTCGGCAGCGAGGTCCAGCGGGGGTGGCGGGTGCTCGCCGTCGCCGGTGAGCTGGACATCGACACCGTCCCCGTGCTGTCCGCGCGGATGGACGCGGACGTGACCGGGAAGCACGCGGTGCTCGACCTGGAGCTGCTGCAGTTCATGGACTCGACCGGGCTCGCGCTCGTGCTCGAATGGCACCGGCGGCTCGCCGAGTCCGGCGGTCAGCTGCGGATCGCCGCTGTTCAGGCGCCCGTGCTGCGGTTGTTCACGCTGGCCGACGTCGCCGGGGTGCTGAGCCTGCACGAGAGCGTGGACGCGGCGGTGCAGGAGTCCGTGGAGAGCGCCCTCTAGCGGCGTCCGCTCCAGCGCGGGTGGGCTGAACGCGAGCCCACCCGGGGTGCTGTCACGGGTGAGACCACCCCGGCCGGGCTCCGCGCTCACACCTCCCCGGACACCCCCAGGTAGTACGCGATCAACCGGATCAGGTGCTCGGTGTCCACCGGCTTCGTCACGTAGTCGGTGGCACCGGAGGCCAGCGACTTCTCCCGGTCGCCCTTCATCGCCTTCGCCGTGACAGCGATCACAGGCAGGTCCGCGTAGCGCTCCATCGCCCGGATGGCGGAAATCGTGGCGTTGCCGTCCAGCTCGGGCATCATGATGTCCATCAGGACGATCGCCACGTCGTCGTACTGCTCCAGCGCGCGCACGCCGGTGATGCCGTTGTCGGCGAAGATCGCTTCCAGGCCGTGCAGCTCCAGCACGGACGTCAGGGCGAAGACGTTGCGCAGGTCGTCGTCCACGACCAGGACCTTCTCGCCGTGGAAGCGCATCGAGTCGGACGGGGCCAGCGGCGCGGCCGGCGCCACGATCGGCGCGGGTTCGGGCAGGACGACCGCGTCCGACACGACCTTGCCCAGCGGCAGGCAGAGGGTGAACGTCGAGCCGATGCCCGGCTCCGAGCGCACGCGCAGGGCACCGTTGAGGAGCTGGGACAGCTCGCGGCTGATGGACAGGCCCAGGCCGGTGCCGCCGTACTTGCGGGACGTGGTGCCGTCGGCCTGCTGGAACGCCTCGAAGATGACGGCCAGCTTCTCCGCGGGGATGCCGATGCCCGTGTCGTGCACGTCGAACGCCACGGTCGAGGGGTCGTCCATGCGCACGTGCAGGCGGATGCCACCGTCGTGGGTGAACTTCACCGCGTTCGACAGGAGGTTCCGCAGGATCTGCTGGAGGCGGTGCTCGTCGGTGCGCAGGGTCTCCGGCACGTCCGGGTCGACGCGGACCGAGAACTCCAGGTGCTTCTCGGCGGTCAGCGGCAGGCAGAGCGTCTCGACGTAGCGGACCAGCTCGTCGAGGCGCACCCGGTCCTCGTGCAGCGTCATGTGGCCGGCCTCGACCTTGGTCAGGTCGAGGATGTCGTTGATGAGCTGCAGCAGGTCCGAGCCCGACGAGTGGATCGTGCGGGCGAACTCGACCTGCTTCGGGTTCAGGTTGCCGTCGAGGTTGTCGGCCAGCAGCTTGGCCAGGATCAGCAGCGAGTTCAGCGGCGTGCGCAGCTCGTGCGACATGTTCGCCATGAACTCGGACTTGTACTTCGAGGCCGTCTGGAGCTGGCGGGCGCGGTCCTCCAGCTCCTCGGAACCGGCGCGCAGCTCGGTGGTCAGGCGCTGCGACTCGACGAGCAGGGCGTCGGTGCGGGAGTTGGCGAGCATCGTGTTCACGTTGACGCCGATGTTCTCCTTCAGCTGGTCCAGCAGGTCCAGGTGGACGTCGGAGAACTCGTTCAGCGAGGCCAGCTCGATCACGCCCAGGGTCTCGCCCTGGAACAGCACCGGCAGGATGACCAGGTTCACCGGTGCCGACGAGCCCAGCGCGGAGGACACCGTCAGGTAGCCGGCGGGGACCTTGGTGACCAGGATCGTCTTCTTCTCGAACGCGGACTGGCCGACGAGCGACTCGCCCATCTCCACGCGGGTCGCGCGGGCGGCGTCGAGGCGGAAGCCGTAGGAGGCGGTCAGCTCCAGCGTCTGCTTGCTGTCGTCGTCCTCCTGGAGCTGGTAGAACGCGCCCTGGTGGGCGCTGACCAGCGGCGTCAGCTCGCTCATGATCAACGACGCCAGCGCGCGCAGGTCGCGGTGGCCCTGCATCAGGCCGGACAGCCTGGCCAGGTTCGTCTTCAGCCAGTACTGCTCGCGGTTCGCGCGGGTGGTCTCCTTCAGGTTCGCGATCATCTGGTTGACGTTGTCCTTGAGCTCGGCCAGCTCGCCGGACGCGTCCACGGTGATCTGCCTGGTCAGGTCGCCCGCGGTCACGGCGGTGGCGACGGCGGCGATCGCGCGGACCTGGGTCGTGAGGTTCGAGGCCAGCTGGTTCACGTTGTCGGTCAGCTTCGACCACGTGCCGGCCACGCCGTCGACCTCGGCCTGACCGCCCAGCTTGCCCTCGGTGCCGACCTCGCGGGCGACGCGGGTGACCTCGTCGGCGAACGACGACAGCTGGTCGACCATCGTGTTGATCGTGGTCTTCAGCTCCAGGATCTCGCCGCGCGCCGAGACGTCGATCTTCTTCGTCAGGTCGCCCTGCGCCACGGCGGTGGTGACCTGGGCGATGTTGCGGACCTGGTTGGTCAGGTTGTCCGCCATGAAGTTCACCGAGTCGGTGAGGTCCTTCCACGTGCCCGCCACGCCCGACACGCGCGCCTGACCGCCGAGGATGCCCTCGGTGCCGACCTCGCGGGCCACGCGAGTGACCTCGTCGCCGAACGCGCGCAGCGTGTCGACCATGCCGTTCAGCGTGTCGGCGAGGGTCGCGACCTCGCCCTTCGCCTCGACGGTGATCTTCTTCGACAGGTCGCCGTTCGCGACCGCGGTGGCGACGGCGGCGATGTTGCGGACCTGGTCGGTGAGGTTGTCCGCCATCAGGTTGACGTTCTCGGTCAGGTCCTTCCACGTGCCGGCGACGCCCTGCACGCGCGCCTGGCCGCCCAGGCGGCCGTCGGTGCCGACCTCGCGGGCGACGCGGGTGACCTCCTCGGCGAACGAGGACAGCTGGTCGACCATCGTGTTCAACGTCGACTTCAGCTCCAGGATCTCGCCGCGCGCGTCGACCGTGATCTTCTGCGACAGGTCGCCGTTCGCCACGGCCGTCGCGACGTGCGCGATGTTGCGGACCTGGTTGGTCAGGTTGTTCGCCATGAAGTTGACGTTGTCGGTCAGGTCGCGCCACGTGCCCGCCACGCCGGGCACCTGCGCCTGGCCGCCCAGGCGGCCGTCGGTGCCGACCTCGCGGGCGACGCGGGTGACCTCCTCGGCGAACGAGGAGAGCTGGCCGACCATCGTGTTGATCGTGGTCTTCAGTTCGAGGATCTCGCCGCGCGCGTCGATCGTGATCTTCTGCGTCAGGTCGCCGCGCGCGATGGCGGTGGTCACCGAGGCGATGTTGCGGACCTGCGTGGTCAGGTTGTTCGCCATGACGTTCACCGACTCGGTCAGGTCGCGCCAGGTGCCTGCGACGCCGGGGACCTGGGCCTGACCGCCCAGCCGGCCGTCCGAACCGACCTCGCGGGCCACGCGGGTGACCTCGTCGGCGAACGAGGACAGCTGGTCGACCATCGTGTTGATCGTCGACTTGAGCTCCAGGATCTCGCCGCGCGCGTCGACGGTGATCTTCTGGGTCAGGTCGCCCTGCGCCACGGCGGTGGTGACCTGGGCGATGTTGCGGACCTGGGTCGTCAGGTTCTCCGCCATGAGGTTCACGTTGTCGGTCAGGTCGCGCCAGGTGCCCGCCACGCCCGGCACCTTCGCCTGACCGCCGAGCTTGCCGTCCGTGCCGACCTCGCGGGCGACGCGGGTGACCTCGTCGGCGAACGAGGACAGCTGGTCGACCATCGTGTTCAGCGTGTTCTTCAGCTCCAGCATCTCGCCGGAGACGTCGACCGTGATCTTCTGGGTCAGGTCGCCGTTGGCCACCGCCGTCGCCACCTGGGCGATGTTGCGGACCTGCTTGGTCAGGTTGTTCGCCATCGAGTTCACGTTGTCGGTCAGGTCGCGCCACGTCCCGGCGACGCCGGGAACCCGCGCCTGACCGCCCAGGCGGCCGTCGGTGCCGACCTCGCGGGCGACGCGGGTGACCTCGTCGGCGAACGACGACAGCTGGTCGACCAGGCCGTTGACCGTCGAGCCGAGCGTGGCGAACTCACCGCGCAGCGTCTGGTCGGACATGCGCTTGGTCAGGTCGCCCTCGGCCACGGCGGCGAGCACGCGGCTCAGCTCCGTCGTCGGCCGCATCAGGTCCTCGACCAGGCCGTTCACCGAGTCGGCGATCAGCGACCAGCCACCGGCGGTGCCCGCGGGCGCCACCCGTTCGGTGAGCCTGCCCTCCTGGCCGACCGCCTGCCGGACCCGGCCCAGCTCGCCGGCCAGCCACTGGTTGCGCTCCGCGATCTCGTTGAACACGTCCGCGAGAGCCGACACGGGCCCGTTCCCCGGCACCACGAGCCTGCGGCGGAAGTTGCCGTCCCGCAGGTCTCTCATGGCGGAGAGCACCCGGTCGAGGGTCGCGTCCGTCTCTTCGTTGGCCGTGGTCACTCCAAGCCTCCGTGCCTCGGTGGTCGCAGCCAAGCCTGCCACGTTAGGTTGGGAGCGAGGTAACTTGATGCCGCGATGCACGCCAACGACCCGCAGGAGGCCGTGATGACCCGGCCGTCCGCGCAGGACCAGAGCGGATGAGCAGCACCGTGGGCATCGACCTGGACGGCTGGCAGCGCCTGGTGGACGGGCTGCGCGAGGCGGTCCTCGTCGTCGACCCCGCCGGTGCCGTGCGGGTGCGCAACGCCGCGGCCGCCGAGCGGTTCCCCCGGCTGTCCCCCGGCGAGCACCTCGACGTGCACGTCGCCGGCCGGCAGCTGGACCTCGGTGACGGCTGGAGTGCCTGGTACTTCACGGACTCCGCGCTCGACCACGCCCACCTGCGGCTCGCGGGCGGCACGTCGCGCGAGACGACGCTCAAGACCATCGTGCAGCTCGCGGCCGAGCTGCTGGGCGAGCACTGCGTGGCCGTCGTGCCCGCGACGCGCGACCGGCTGGAGTGGTGGCGGTGCGGCGGCGGCGAACCCACGGTCACCCGCACGCCGCGCCGGGCGACGGTGCTGGCGGAGGTCCTGACCGGCACCTCGACGCTGACGAGGATCACCTCCCTGGGTGACGGCAGCTGGGGCGTGCCGGAGGACTTCGGCACCGCACTGGCCGTGCCGCTGGGCGTCGGGGGAGCGCTGGTCGTCGTCCGACGGGGTGAATTCCCGCCGAACGACGTCGAGCGAGTGCGGTTGTTCGGCAAGCACGCGGCGGCGGCGCTGGAGTCGTCGTCGAAGCTGACCGAGCAGCGGCGGATGATCGAGGTGCTGCGCTCGGCGCTGCTGCCGCTGCCGCTGCCCGAGCTGCGCGGTGCCTCGCTCGCGTCGGTGTACCTGCCCGCCCACCAGCGGGCGGAGGTCGGCGGCGACTTCTACGACGTGCACCCGCGCACCGACGGCTCGGCGACGTTCGCGCTGGGCGACGTCTGCGGCCACGGGCTGGAGGCCGCGGTCCACAGCGGACGGGTGCGGCAGTCGCTGCAGGCGCTGTCGCTGGTCGAGACGAACCCGGTGCGGCTGCTGCACCTGCTGAACACCTCGCTGCGCGCCACCGGCTCCAAGCTCTTCACCACGATCGTCGTCGGCGAGCTGGTGCCGCTCGCGTCCGGGGGAGTGCGGCTGTCGCTCGCGTCCGGGGGCCACCCGTCGCCGCTGGTGCTGCGCGCGGACGGCACGGTGCAGGAGATCAGCGCCCCCGGTGCGATCGTCGGCATCCTGGCCGACGTCCGTTTCACCGGCGAGCAGGTGACCCTGGCACCCGGCGACACGCTGCTGCTCTACAGCGACGGGTTCACCGAGGCCCGCGCGCACACCGACCGCAACGAGCTGTTCGGCGAGCAGCGGCTCCGCGCGGTGCTCGAGGAGTGCAAGGGGCTGCCGGCGGAGGAGATCGCGCGGCACTGCCAGGAGGCGGTGCTGCGGTGGCTCGGCAGCGGCGACCACGACGACCTCGCCCTGCTCGCGGTCCAGGCCGTGTGAGCTCGCCCTGGTGACGAGCGTCCCCGATCCGCGCACCGGGCACGGCGGCCGCCGGTGCTACGCCGACCCGGTGTTCGCCGACGTCATCTGAGTGCCGACGACGGACAGCAGCCGCAGCTTCTCGTGGCTCTCGCTGCCCGGCGTGGCGGTGTAGACGAGCAGGAAGTGGTGCTGGTCGGGGTCGAGCAACGTCTGGCAGTGCAGCTCGAGCGCGCCGACGGCCGGGTGGACGTACCGCTTGACCTCGCGCGGGCGCAGGCCGATCTCCTGCCGGTCCCAGACGGTCCGGAACTCCTCGCTGGTCGCCAGCAGGAGGTCGGCGTAGTGCGCGGCCCGCGAGCCCGGTCCGCGCCGGGTCAGGGCCTCCCGCAGCCCCGAGGCGAACATGCGGCCCAGGAACGCGTGGTCGGCTGGCTCGTACAGCGCCCGCGACGACGGGTCGCTGAACCAGCGGAAACCGAGGCTGCGCTCCGGTCCGGTGCGGGCGGCCGCGTCACCGGTGAGCGCGACGCCGAGCAGGGTCTGGCGCAGCGTCTCGCCCAGCTCGGTGACGACCTCGGCCGGGGTGTCGTGCAGGCGGTCGAAGATCCGGGCGAGGCCGGGGCTCACGTGGTCGCTGGTCCCGCCCCTGCCCGGCGGTGGGTGGCCCGCGAGGCGGAACAGGTGGTCGCGCTCGTCGAGGGACAGGTGCAGGCCCTGGGCGATGGCGGCGATCATCTGCTCGGACGGGTGCGGCCCGCGTTCCTGCTCCAGCCGCGCGTAGTAGTCGGCGGACATGCTGCAACGGGCGGCGACCTCCTCGCGGCGCAGGCCGCTGGTCCGGCGGCGCCGCCCGCGCGGCAGGCCGATGTCCTCCGGCTGCAGCGCCTCCCTGCGGTGCCGCAGGAACGCGGCCAGCCCGGCTCGGTCGATCACGGCGTCTCCTCTCGCTGTCCCCTTTCTAACGCTCACGCCCCGCCGTAGCCACGGACTCCCAGGTCCTGGATGTGCGCGCGCCGTCCGTCCACGGTGGAACGGAGAGACCGCGGACGAACCAGGGGAGTGTGCGATGAGCAGGAAGTTCGACGTCGAGGTGCCGGACCTGACCGGGAAGCGTGCGGTCGTCACCGGCGGCAGCGACGGGGTCGGGCTCGGCATCGCCGGACGGCTCGCGGCGGCGGGGGCCGAGGTCGTGCTGCCCGTCCGCAACCCGCGCAAGGGCGAGGCCGCGCTCGCCGAGATCCGGCGGCGGACACCCGGCGCGACCGTCTCGCTGCGCTCGCTCGACCTGTCCTCGCTGCGCTCGGTCGCCGCGGTGAGCGCCGAGCTGCTGGAGGAGGGCGCGCCCGTGCACGTCCTCGTGAACAACGCGGGCGTCATGACCCCGCCCGAACGGCAGACGACCGCCGACGGGTTCGAGCTCCAGTGGGGCACCAACCACCTCGGCCACGTCGCGCTCGTGACGGCGCTGCTGCCGCTGCTGAAGGCCGGCCGCGCCCGCGTCACCTCGCAGATCAGCATCGCCGCCAACCAGAACGCCATCAACTGGGACGACCTGAACTGGGAGCGCTCCTACAGCGGCGGCAAGGCCTACAGCCAGTCGAAGATCGCACTGGGCCTGTTCGGGCTGGAGCTCGCGCGCCGCAGCGAGGCGGGCGGCTGGGGGATCACGAGCAACCTGGCCCACCCCGGCGTGGCACCGACGAACCTGCTCGCCGCCCGCCCCGAGGTCGGCCGCGCGAGCGACACCCCGGCCGTGCGCCTGATCCGCGTCGCGTCCGCGGTCGGCGTGCTCGGCACCGTGGAGTCCGCGCAGCTGCCGGCCCTGCTGGCCGCCACCGCGCCGCACCCCGCGCCGTTCTACGGCCCGACCCGCTTCGGGCACCTCAGCGGCCCGCCCGCAGAGCAGGCGCTCTACAGCCGCCTGAGGTCCGCCGACGAGGCCCGGCGCGTCTGGGAGGTGTCCGAGGAGCTCGTCGCTAGCGGACTCCGTGCGGGCGGAACTGGACGCTGATGCGCGGCCCGACGACCTTCGCGGTCTTCGGGATGGCGTGCTCCCACGTGCGCTGGCACGACCCGCCCATCACCAGCAGGTCGCCGTGGCCCAGCGCGTACCTGTGCGTCTCGCCGCCGCCGCGGGGCCGGAGCAGGAGCGCGCGCGGCGTGCCGACGGACAGGATCGCGACCATCGTGTCGTCGGTGGCGCCGCGGCCGATGGTGTCGCCGTGCCACGCGACGCTGTCGCGGCCGTCGCGGTAGTAGCAGAGGCCGGCGGTGGTGAACGGTTCACCCAGCTCGGGCCGGTAGTGCTCCGAGAGGGCGGCACGGGCGTTCGTGAGCACGTCCGAGGGCAGCGTGCCGTAGTAGAAGCAGAGCAGGCGTGGCACGTCGACCACGGTGTCGTACATCTGGCGGCGTTCTGCCCGCCACGGCACGGTCTCGACCAGCTCGTCGAACACGGCGTCCGCGCCGGAGAGCCAGCCGGGCTGCACGTCGACCCAGGCGCCGTGGCCGAGCTCGGTGCGGCGCGGGGCGAGCGGGGCCAGGACCGGCTCCGCTTCCAGGTCGAAGAGAGATCCCTGGCGCATGGCGCGCAGCCTAGTCGAACAGGTGTTCTACGACCACTCAGGGCCGCAGCACGGCGCAGACCGCGTCCGCGACCAGGTCGCGGGCCGCTGCCAGGTCGAACACGCCGAGCAGGAACCGGCGCACCGACTCGTGCGCCGGACCCATCGCCACGGGTTCCAGCGCCCACGGCGGCACGGTCCGCAGCTCGCCCGTCTCCATTCGCGCCAGGAACCACGTCAGCACCGGGGCGAACTCCGCCTGCTTGGCCGCGGGGTCGGCGTGGTCCGGTGCGGCGTAGAGGAACCGCGCGCGGCTGGGGTTCGCGGTGACCCAGTCGAGGTAGCGCAGCGCCAGGTCGCGGACGGCCGCGAGGGCGGGCCGGTCGTCGAGCGCGGGGGTCATCGCGGCGACGCAGCGGCCGTAGGAGTCGGCGTAGAGCTGTGCGAACACGCCCGCGCGGCTGCCGAAGCGGTGGTAGATGCTGCCGTTCGACATGCCGGAGCGCTCGGTCAGCGCCGCGATGGTGACGGCGTCGAGCCCGCCCTCCTCGACGAGCCGCAGCGCCGCGTCGAGAAGGGACTGTCGTCGGTCGGCCATGGGGGTTAGAGTACCGCTCTGGAGCAACGCTCCAGAGAAGGGGAGAGCAATGGCGCTGTCGATTCCCGGCCTCCTGCGCGACCGGGTCGCCCGCACGCCCGGTGCCGAGGCGGTGCGGTACCGCTCCGGTACCGGCTGGGTCTCGCTGACCTGGGCGGAGCTGCAGGACCGCGTGGCGCGCGAGGCGTTCGGGCTGCGCGAGCGGGGGCTGCGGCGCGGCGACCGGGTCGCGCTCATGGGCCGCACGAGCATCGAGTGGATCGTCACCGACCTCGCCGTGCTGGCCGCCGGTGGCGCCACCACCACGATCTACCCCAACAGCACCGCCGCCGAGGTCGCGCACATCGTCAGCGACTCCGGCAGCAAGCTCGTGGTCGTCGAGACCGACGAGCACGCGGCGCTGGTGCCGGACCTCGACGTGCTGCGGTTCGGCGCGGTCCCGCGGGCCGACGGCGACTACGCCGCGCTGATCGCCGAGCTGGGGCCGGACGACCTCGCGACGCTGATCTACACCTCCGGCACGACCGGCACCCCGAAGGGCGTCGAGCTCACCCACGCGAACTGGGTGACCACCGCGGAGGCCATCGCCTCGCTGGGCATCCTGCGCGAGGACGACCTGCACTTCCTGTGGCTGCCGCTGTCGCACGCGTTCGGCAAGGTGCTGACCATGGCGATGATCGCCGTGGGCGCCGCCACCGCCGTCGACGGCTCGGTCGAGCGGATCGTGGACAACCTCGGCGAGCTGCGGCCGACGATCGTCGCCGCCGCCCCGCGCATCTTCGAGAAGATCCACGGCCGCATCGTGGCCGGCGCGCGGGAGAAGGGCGGGCTCACCGAGAAGGTCTTCCGCTGGGCCGACCGCGACCACGGCGCCGCGACCCGCTGGCTCGCCGACCGGCTGGTGTACCGCAGGCTGCGCGACCGCGTCGGCGGCCGGATCCGCTACTTCGTCTCCGGCTCCGCACCGCTCGCCGGTGAGATCGCCGAGTTCTTCTCCCGCGCGGGCATCACGATCCTGGAGGGCTACGGCCTCACCGAGTCGTCGGCGGCCACGTTCTTCAACCGCCCCGGCATGATCAAGATCGGCACGGTCGGCCCGCCGATCCCCGGCACCGAGGTGCGGATCGCCGACGACGGCGAGGTGCTGCTGCGCGGCCCCGGTGTCATGCGCGGCTACCACAACCGCCCGGACGCCACCGCCGAGGCGCTCGTCGACGGCTGGCTGCACACCGGTGACATCGGCGAGGTCGACGACGCGGGCCGGCTGCGGATCACCGACCGCAAGAAGGAGCTCATCAAGACCTCCGGCGGCAAGTACGTCGCCCCGGCCCCGGTCGAGAGCCTGCTGAAGGCCGCGTCCCCCTACATCAGCAACGTCATCGTGCACGGCGACCGCCGCAGGTACTGCGTGGCGCTCGTGACGCTGGACCCGGACACGCGGGCGGGGCTGCCGGACCCGGAGGCCGAGATCGGGCGCGCGGTGGAGGTCGTCAACGCGCAGCTGCCGCGGCACGCGACGATCAAGCGGTTCGCGGTGCTGGAGGAGGACTTCAGCGTCGAGGACGGGTTGCTGACCGCGTCGCTCAAACCCCGCAGCCGGGAGATCGAGAAGCGCTACGCGTCCACATTGGACAGCCTGTACTAGACGCCTGTGCGGGCTCGTTCGGGGCGCGCCTCGAACGGAGCCCGCACGGGCGGTGGGTGCTCAGTCGCAGACGGCGCCGCGGGACGCCGAGCCGACCAGCTTCGCGTACTTGGCGAGCACGCCGCGCTGGTAGCGCGGGGGCAGCGGGGCCCACCCGTCACGGCGGCTGTCGAGGTCCGCGTCCACGTCGAGGGTGCCCTCGGCGACGTTGAGCGTGATGCGGTCGCCGTCCTGGACGAACGCGATGGGCCCGCCGTCGACGGCCTCCGGGGCGACGTGGCCGACGCACAGGCCGGTGGTGCCACCGGAGAAGCGGCCGTCGGTGAGCAGCAGGACGTCCTTGCCCAGGCCCGCGCCCTTGATGGCCGCGGTGATCGCCAGCATCTCGCGCATGCCGGGACCGCCCTTGGGACCCTCGTAGCGGATCACCACGACGTCGCCCGCGGTGATCGTGCCGTCCTCCAGGGCGTCCATGGCGGCGCGTTCGCGGTCGAAGACCCTGGCGGTGCCGGTGAAGACGTCCGAGTCGAAGCCCGCGGACTTGACCACGGCGCCGTCCGGGGCGAGGGAGCCCTTCAGGATGGTGATGCCGCCGGTGCGGTGGATGGGCCTGTCCAGGGCCCGCAGGACGTTGCCGTCGGGGTCGGGCGGGGCGATGTCGGCGAGGTTCTCGGCGACGGTCCGGCCGGTGACGGTGAGGCAGTCGCCGTGCAGCAGGCCCGCGTCCAGCAGCGCCTTCATGACCACGGGCACGCCACCGATGCGGTCGACGTCGGTCATCACGTGCCGGCCGAACGGCTTGACGTCCGCCAGGTGCGGCACGCGCGCGCTGATGCGGGTGAAGTCGTCGAGGCTGAGCTCGACCTCGGCCTCGTGCGCGATGGCGAGCAGGTGCAGGACGGCGTTGGTGGAGCCGCCGAACGCCATGACGACCGCGATGGCGTTCTCGAACGCCTCGCGCGTCATGATCTGCCGTGCGGTGATGCCCTTGCGCAACATCTCCACGACCGCTTGGCCGGACCTGCGCGCATAACCGTCGCGCCGGCGGTCGGTGGCCGGTGGCGCGGCACTGCCGGGCAGGGACATGCCGAGCGCCTCCGCCGCGCTGGCCATGGTGTTCGCCGTGTACATGCCGCCGCACGCGCCCTCGCCGGGGCAGATCGCGCGTTCGATCAGGTCCACGTCCGCGCGGCTCATCAACCCCCGCGCGCACGCGCCCACGGCCTCGAACGCGTCGATGATGGTCACCTCGCGTTCGGTGCCGTCGGTCAACGTGACCCGGCCCGGCAGGATCGACCCGGCGTAGAGGAACACGCTGGCCAGGTCCAGCCGCGCGGCCGCCATCAGCATGCCCGGCAACGACTTGTCGCACCCGGCCAGCAGCAGCGACCCGTCGAGGCGCTCCGCCTGCATCACCGTCTCGACGCTGTCCGCGATCACCTCCCGCGACACCAGCGAGAAGTGCATGCCCTCGTGGCCCATCGAGATGCCGTCCGACACCGAGATCGTGCCGAACTCCAGCGGGTACCCGCCGGCCGCGTGCACCCCGTCCTTGCCGGCCTTCGCGAGCCGGTCCAGCGACAGGTTGCACGGCGTGATCTCGTTCCACGACGACGCCACACCGATCTGCGGCTTCTCCCAGTCCTCGTCGCCCATGCCGACGGCCCGGAGCATGCCGCGCGCGGCGGTGCGCTCCAGGCCGTCGGTGACGTCCCGGCTGCGTGGCTTCACGTCTGTCATGCCACGAACGGTAGTGCCAATCAGGCGGGATTCGCCGCATGGGTGAGCGTTTCCCACGCGACGAACAGGTTGTCCGTCCCCTGTGGACGCTGGCTCTCGGTGTAGCGCTGGGTGTTCGCCATCCCGATCCCGAGCCGGGTGCTCAGCGCGGTGAAGCTGACCTCGCTCGTCGGCCCGAGGTGGCGGTTGAGCGTGCCACCGCACAACCAGCTCGGCATCGGCTCACCGTTCTGGTACCTCGTGTGCAGTCCCCACGCGTGGCGCATCCGCTCCCGGATCTCGCCCCAGAGGTCCTGGCCCTGGTGCCTGGCGGTCTCCGCGAAGTGCGCGGCGGCCGCGAGCCCGTAGGCGGTGTGGGTGAAGTCCCGGCACGTCTCCTGGGTGAGCCCGTCGACGAACGTGTCCTGGCCGTACCAGTAGGAGATGATCTCGTCCCTGGTGTCGACGGCACTGCCCGGCCGCGTCTTCGGCAGCGCTCCGTCACCGGTCAGGTAGATGAACGCGGGAAGGCGCCCGCGGAAGATCCCGACCGCCCTGTCGTAGACGGCCCGGTCCTCCAGGAACACGGCGATGCCCAGCGTCGCCTCCATCATGCTGAGCTCCCAGTTGCCGGCGGTGTCGACCCGGCCGTTCCCGATCTCCGGCAGGTACACGTCGCGCAGCATGGTGGCGAACCGGCCGCTGTTCGGCCAGTTCCCGCGGACGTGCTCGATGATCTCGGCGGCCTTGGGCCAGCTGCTCGCCGACCACGCCGTCTGCAGCGGGGCGTTGGAGCCGGTGTGGTCGCGGATGGTGGCCGACCAGACGTCCATGAGCTGGATCGCCTTCTGCGCGTAGCGGTCGTCGCGGGTGATGTACCAGGCGAGCGACATCGTGTACGCGGCGATGGCGTCCTCGCGCTCGTCGGTGCAGCCGAGGTTCGGGTTGGAGTAGGAGCCGCACTCGACGACGGCCCGCGGCTTCGGGACGCGGTTCAGGTCGGCGTACTTGCTCGCCATCATGCGGTCATAGGCCGTCTTCCACGGCTGGGCGCCGGCCTGGACCTTGGCGCGGACGAAGTCGAGCTGCGGGCGGGAGACGACGACACCGGGGTGGGTGAAGGTGGCAGGAGCGGCGGTCGCCGTCGTGGTGGCCGGGGCGATGAGGGACGCGAGCAGTGCGATCAGCACCGCGCAGGAACGGGTGACCATGCGGACCAGTGTCAGAGGTGTGGACCTTCGCCGTCAAAGACCGGCGCAGATTTTTAGGAACGGTCGTTCTTGACTGATCGTTCCCGAAAACGTTAGGGTCGTGACATGGGACGACGGAGGTCTTTCGACGTGGACGAGGCCGTAGCGGCGGCTGCGGACCTGTTCGCCCGCCGGGCCTACGACGGGGTCTCGATCGACGACCTGGTCACCCACACCGGCGTGCACCGCAACAGCCTCTACGGCGTGTTCGGCAGCAAGCGCGGGCTGTACCTCGCCGCGCTGCGCCACCACGTCGAGCAGGACGTCCGCCCGCGGCTGGCCGAGGCGGCCGGAGCGGGGCACGTGCCGGGGTGGGACCTGCTGCTGCTCGCGGCGGTCGACCGGGCGCGCGAGGACCCCGAGGTCGCCGGGCTCGTGTCCGCGGTCCTCGGCGAGGTCGACGCGGCGACGGGGGACCCGAGCGCCACCGAGGAGCTGCTGGGGCGGTGGCTGCGCCACCGGGCGACCGGCGACGGCGTTCCCGACAACGACGAGGCACCGGGAACGGTGCAGGGTGAGGAGAGCTGACGTGGCGGTCATCAGTGTGCAGGGCGAGGACCTGGTCGTGGAGATGGAGGGCCTGGACAAGCTGTGGGCGCTGAAGAGCAGGCTGACCATCCCGCTGGCGAACGTGCGGGGCGCGACGGCGGACCCCGGGATCGCGGGTGAGCCGAAGGGGCTGCGGGCGCCGGGGACGCACCTGCCGGGGGTGATCACGGCGGGCACGTTCCACCGGGATGGCGAGAAGGTGTTCTGGGCGGTCCGCGACGGCAAGAACGCCGTGGTCGTGGAGCTGGCCGACGAGCAGTTCACCCGGCTCGTGGTCGAGGTCGACGACCCGCGCGAGGCCGTGGCCCTGGTCGAGAAGGCGATCCGCCGGTGATCGGCAAGGTCGCGGTGGCGCTGGTGGCCGTGGTCTCCGCCGCGGCGGGCGTGGCACCGCCCTTCGTCGCGGGCACCGCCTCCGCCGTCGCCCACACCGCGCGGCACGGCTCCTGGGTGCCCGCGCACGACGAGGAGGTGTCGTTCGTCGTCGACGGCACGACCACCTGGGGAACGCTGCACGTGCCGGCGCGCCGCCGCGGTGAGCGCCTGCGCGCCGCGGTGCTGCTGCCCGGCAGCGGCCCGACCGACCGCGACGGCAACCAGCCACCCGCGCTCATGGCGAACACGCTGCGCGACCTCGCCGGAGTGCTGGCCGCCGACCGGGTCGCGACGCTGCGGTTCGACAAGTACGGCACCGGCCGCACGGGACTGGGCGCGTACGCGGGACATCCGCAGGACATCGACTACCCGGCGTTCGTCCGGCAGGCCGCGGCCGCACGCGACCTGCTGCACCGCCGTCCTGAGGTCGACCAGCGCCGGGTGGCGCTCGCCGGCCACAGCGAGGGCGGCATGACGGCGCTCGTGGTCGCCGCGCAGGCGCCTCGGTACCGCCGGGCCGCCGCGCTGGTCATGTTGCAACCGCAGGCGTTGCGGTTCCTGGACGTGCTCGCGATGCAGCTGCACGGCCAGATCGCCCAGCTGGTCGCGGCCGGGCAGCTGTCCGAACAGGACGCGGCGGTGATCGACCGCGCGGTCGACACGGCCGTGACCGACCTGCGCACCGGCCGGGCGGTCGACACGACGGCCATGCCACCGGCGCTCGCCGCGCTGTTCGGCTCGCTGGCCGGCCCGAACCGGAAGTTCGTGGTGAGCGACGACGCGGTCAACCCGCCCGACGTCGCCCGCACGCTGCCGCCGCGCACGCCCGTGCTCGTCACCTGCGGCGAGCTCGACCCGCAGGTGCCGTGCCACACCACGGACCAGCTCGTGTCCGTCGTGGGCGGCCGGGTGGTCCTGCCCGGTGCGGGGCACGCGATGACCACGGCCGACGGGACGTTCTCACCCGTTCTCGTGCACAGCCTCAAGGCACTGCGGTGGTGACGGGTAAATCCTGAGTGGACAGAGCGGACCCTGGCTCTGCCGGCGCCTGCAAGTACCACCAACTCAACATCAACAAGCACTTTTCTACTACCAACTGCGCCGTCGGCCGTCCGTAGACCTGGAACCTGGTTCGACGGGTGGTGACCATGTTGGTGGTAGTCAGCGGCGATTCGATCATGTGTTGGTGGTACTTGCAGACGCCTGGGCAGCAACGAGGGGGCGGGCCAGGTGCTCAGCGGGTCACTCGCGGCACTTCTTGCCCTTGTTCACGCAGTTGACCAGACGGTTCATGATCTTCTGCGACATCACGTTCGCGAAGTCGTCGTGGTCGGTGAGCGGGTTGTGCTCCTCCTCCGGGAAGGAGTCGACCAGGTAGCGGCCTTCCTTCTGGACGTCGAGCGGGATGTCGTAGGTCAGCGAGATGCGCAGCTGCGGCACGGCCTTGAAGCCCTGCTTGCAGCGGCCGTTCTGGTCGGGGAACACGATGTGGTCGCGGTGGTTCGCGGAGTCGATGTTCTTGCCGTCCCAGCAGCTCGGGAAGTCGTGGACCCGCTTGACCTTCGCGCCCTGCGGGCAGATCGGGTACTTGTCCATCAGGACCTTGTCCTCGAACCCGGTGCAGGTCCAGGAGGCCCTGGCGTTCTTCGGGCCGTTCTGGCCCGCCTTGGCGTCGCCGTAGAGCACGCGGAGGAACTTCGGCATCGCGGTGACCTTGCCGACGGGCGAGCCGCGGAAGGTCAGGTCGACGACGGCCGGGCGCTGGATCTCGCCCTCGTTGCCCTCGAGCTCGTTCTCGGCGTTCTCCTCGGCGTTGTCCTGGTCCTTCTTGCCCTCGGTGCCCTCGGCCTGGGCGTTGTCGCTGTTCTGGCCGCCGTTGTCGAGGCCCTGCTCGCCCTGGGCCTGGTCCTTGACGGCGCAGGCGGCGGCCGGGTTCAGGTCGGGGGCCTGCCGGCCCTGGCGGCTGAACGCCAGCATCATCCGGTCGAGGATGGCGGCGCGCTTCTCGCGCGTCGGGCCGACGATGACGTTGTCGCGGTCGGCGGCCTTGGTGGCGGCCACCTTCTTCTCGGCCTCCTCGGTCACCTTCTCGATGTTCTCGAGCTCGCGGTCGATCTCCGCCTGGGCCGCGTCCGGCACGTCCTCGGGCAGCAGCGACGCGACGTCGGGGCATTCGAGGCGGGCCTCGGCCTTGGCGGCCTTGTCCTCGTCCTGCTGGGCCTTGTCGTCCTTCTTCGGCGGAACCTGCTCGCCGCCCTCCGCGGCCTCGTCCTCGTCGATGATGCGCACGACGGGCCAGAAGTAGGCGGACCTGTCACCGTTCTTGCAGGTCGTGCCGGCGGCCTGGAGCGACTTGTTGTTCGAGTCCGCGTTCGTGGACAGGTTGCCGACGTAGTCGTGCAGGTGCTGGGCGCCGTTGCGGACGCCGGGCTGCGCGATGAAGTTGTCCGGGTTGAAGTGCCCGTTCTCGTTGCGGCCGCAGTTGACGGTGAACGTGCCGGTGGTGGCGTTCTGCTGCTGCCTGGATTTCTTGACGTTCGGCTTCACCTTGGTGATGTCGACGAACAAGCTCTTGTCCGCACCGTCGGCGAGCGCGGCGCCATCAGAAGAACTGATGGCCACCACCGCGGCGCCGCCAGCGACCACGGCCATCGCCGCGGCGGCAGCGGTGAGCCAGATCGTGGATTTCCTCCGGTGAATAGCCATGTGCCACCTCGTGGTAGTCCGGAAAAACGGCATGCTGAAGAAGGCGGCGATGAGCCGCGTGTTCGGGTCGAGCTCGGTGTGCGGTCAGTGAGAACGGGAACTGCGTCGTGACTTCTTCTTCGACCGGGAGATCATCCGCATTCCGACCAGGGCCAGTGCCAGAACGGCGATGGCGCCGAAGAAGACGCCGTTGTTGTCGCCGAAGACGCCCTGTTCCGCGGTGCGGGTGAACCTGGTGCCCTCCGGCACGGTCGGGATCACCCCGTCGGTCGGGTTGACCGAGGCGTCCGCGTCGGCGGCGTCCGTCGTGCCCGCCGGGTCCGGGGTCCCGGACGCCGCGGTCGGGGGAGCGAGCGGTTTCGGCGACTCCAGTCCGGCGAAGTCGACGCGACCGGTGTCCTCCAGCACCTTCATGTGGTCGAAGACGGTGATCATCGCCTGCGTGGAGAGGATGCGGATGAGCTCGTTCTTCGTGCCCGCGCGGATCTGCGCCGCATAGGCGTAGACCTTGCCGTGCGCCGCGCGGAGCCGGTTGGCGAAGACGGCGTCGAACTCGTCACCGGTCGCCGCGTCCATCTCGGCGAGCCAGCCCTTCTGCTCGTCGGAGGCCTCGGTGGGCAGCGTGTGGCCGAGCAGCACGCCCGCCCTGTTCACCACGTTGTCCAGCAGCGTGTGGCCCTCGACGAGGTGCTTGCTCGCCTCCAGGATCTTGGGCTGGTCCGGCCGTTTGGCCGTGCCCTTGTCACCGGCGGGTTTCTCCCACAGACCGGCCTGCTTGACGCGGTTCATGAAGTCCCGGTCAGCGGGACCGAGCGGCCCCCACTGCGTCTGCACGACCTCGTCACCCGTGCCGGCGCTGCCGGGCGGCGGGGTGGAGATCGGCGTCGACGGGTTCGCGGGTTGGCCGATCGCGCTCCCGGTGCTGAGCAGCACGGCCAGCGCACAGCCGGCCAGCGCGACGAGCAGTCGCGCCGGCATTGCCAGGTCCATGGGGAGTCGCACGAACGGGAGTACGGCCGGGGGCAGGAGCGCGCCTCAGTTCGAGACCCCGGCGTTATCGAACCGTTATCCGGACCCGCGCAACCCGGCCGCGCGGCTCCGACCTACCGTGAACGCCATGAGCAAGCGTTTCGTGGCGTTGGGGGACTCGTTCACCGAGGGAGTGGGCGACGACGACGCCGGTCGACCGAACGGTGTCCGCGGCTGGGCCGACCGCGTGGCCGAGGTGCTGGGTGCGGCGGACCCGGAGTTCGGCTACGCCAACCTGGCCGTGCGCGGCCGCCTGCTGCCCCAGGTGCTGGGGGAGCAGCTGGAGCGGGCCCTCGCGATGAAGCCGGACCTCGTGTCCCTGTACGCGGGCGGCAACGACCTGATGCGCCCCAAGGTGGACATCGACGGCCTGATGCGCCGGTACCGGGCCGCCGTGGCGCGGCTGACCGTCGCGGGCGCGCGCGTGGTCCTGTTCACCGGCGTCGACGGCGCGGACGACCCGGTGTTCCGCCGGATGCGCGGCCGGGTGGCCATCTACAACGAGCACGTGCGCGCCATCGCGGCCGAGCACTCGTGCGTCCTGGTCGACATGTGGTCGATGCGGCAGCTGCGGGACCGCCGGATGTGGTCGGTGGACCGCCTGCACCTCAACGCGCTGGGGCACCGCGAGGTCGCGATCTCGGTGCTGGACGGCCTCGGCGTGCGGCACTCGCTGGAGCGGACCGTGCTGGACATCGCGCCGCTGGTGGACCGGCGGGTGCGGCGTGCGGAGGACCTGCGGTGGGCGCGCGAGCACGTCGTGCCGTGGGTGGTGCGGCGGCTGCGCGGGCAGTCGTCGGGGGACGTCGTCCGGCCGCGGTGGCCGGAGCTGTCGCCACCGTCGTGAGCCGATCTTTCCTGCCGCGAGAACGTGTTGTGGCAATTAGCGTGCTGTGAGCGCGTAGGCGGGCAACGGCACGTTGCCGTGCTTGGCCGCCGACTGCCGCAGCAGCTCCTTGGCCAGCCCGTCCGGTGCCTCGTGCAGGGCGATCGCGACCTCCCAGTCGGCGTCCTGCAGCTCGCCGGTGTCCACGTCGGACACCCGCTCGACCTCCCACCCCGTGCGGCCCAGTGCATCGAGCACCGTCGCGCGGGTCAGCGGTGCGCGCACGTTGACGTCGGTGTCCCCGGTGATCCGGTCCTGGGCGAGCACGGCCAGCAGGTGCGGCAGCTGGTCCACCGCGGTGGGCCGCGGGTCCCACTCGGCGAACGCGAGCCGGGCGCTCAGCTCACGCGCCTTCGCCAGGGTCCGTTCGAGCAGGCCCGCGGACGCGAAGTACCAGGAGCAGTGCGCCAGCACGACGAGGTCGTACCCGGTTCCGACGTCGTCGGTCAGGACGTCGGTCTCGAACCGCATGTCGATCCGCGCACCGAGCGGTCCGTCGAGCAGGTGCCGGGCGGACTGGCCGACGGTGACCGGCGCGCCGTAGTCCCGCGACGCGACGTCGACGCCCACGACCGTCCCGTTCGGACCGGAGAGGTCGGCGAGCACGGCGGTCATGTCGCCTTGGCCGCAGCCGATCTCCAAAGTCCTGCCACCGACGGGGATTTGCCAGTTTTCGGCCAGTTGCAGGCGGTATCGGGTTTGCACGACCTGGATGTCCGGACTGGCGGCCCAAGCGGCCATGTGTCGCGCGATCTCTGCTGCCCTCATCGCGACCGAGACTAGACGTGCGCACCCTTGAACCAATGGTCCAGACCAGTTAACGTGCTCGCCATCACGTATCCCTGCACGTGAAGGAGCACCATGAAGAGGTTTCGCTGGCAGTTCCTGACCATCGGGGTGGCGGTTGCCGCCGTGGTCGGAGGCGTGCTCGCCGCTCCCGCGAGCGGTGCGACAGGCGTGACGGCCGCGTTCACCAAGACGTCCGACTGGGGCGGCGGCTACGAGGCCAAGTACACGATCGGCAACGGCGGCTCGACCGCGCTCACCTCGTGGACCCTGGAGTTCACGCTGCCGAGCGGGCAGTCGATCGCGTCGCTGTGGGACGGCACCTACACCGCGAACGGCCAGACCGTCACGGTGAAGAACAGCTGGAACGGCAACGTCGGCGTCGGCGGCTCGACCAGCTTCGGCTTCACCGTCCGCGGCTCCGGCGGCAGCCCCACCGGCTGCAAGATCAACGGCGCGTCGTGCGACGGCACCGGTGGCACGACGACGACCACCACCAAGACGACCACCACTACGACTACGACCACGACCACGTCGAACCCGCCGCTGCCCGGCACCGGCCGCGGCGCGCCCTACCTGTACCTGGGCTGGGGCAACCCGCAGAGCGCCACGCAGGTCATGAGCCAGACCGGCGTCAAGTGGTTCACGCTCGCGTTCGTGCTCTCCGGCGGAGGCTGCACCCCGTCGTGGGACGGTCAGCGCCCGCTGACCGGCGGTGTCGACCAGCAGACGATCAACGCGGTCCGCGCGGCCGGTGGTGACGTCGTGCCGTCGTTCGGCGGCTGGAGCGGCAACAAGCTCGGCCCGAACTGCTCGACGCCGGAAGCGCTGGCCGGCGCCTACCAGAAGGTGATCGACACCTACGGCCTCAAGGCCATCGACATCGACATCGAGAACTCCGACGAGTTCGAGAACACCACCGTGCAGGACCGCATCCTGACCGCGTTGAAGATCGTCAAGCAGAAGAACCCCGGCATCCAGACGATCGTCACGTTCGGCACCACGACCACCGGGCCGAACTTCTACGGCGCCCGGCTGATCGACCAGGCCAAGGCGCTCAACGCGAACGTCGACGTGTTCACGATCATGCCGTTCGACTTCGGCAGCTCGAACGTCCGCACCGACACGATCGGCGCGGCCACCGCGCTGAAGAACAAGCTCAAGTCGACCTTCGGCTGGAGCGACGCCGAGGCGTTCAAGCACGTCGGCATCTCCGGCATGAACGGCCTGTCCGACCAGCGCGAGGTGACCAGCGTCGAGGACTGGACCGCGATCCGCGACTGGTCGAAGGCGAACGGCCTCGGGCGCCTGGCGTTCTGGGCGGTCAACCGCGACCGCGGCGGCTGCGACGGCCAGGTGGCGGACCAGTGCTCCGGCATCGCGCAGGCCGACCTGGCGTTCACGAAGATCACCGCCGGTTTCTAGGCGACACGGCCGGTTCCCGGTCGAGCACGAGCCGTCAGCGCCGTTTATTCGGTGGCGCTGACGGCTTACGCTTGTGCCATGCGTCGACGACATTGATCTTCAACTGATCTGACCAGGACCGCGACGGCGTGGGCGTGGTGTTCGCACCTCCTCCCGATCTACGCGCTGTACGCGTTGCTCTTCGCCGACAGCGGGCTGTCGGACGCCCACATCTCGGTGCTGCTCGCCATCTGGTCGACCACCGCGGTGGTCTTCGAGGTGCCCTCGGGCGCGATCGCCGACCGGTTCTCCCGGCGCGGCTCGCTGGTCGCCGCCGGGGTGCTGCAGGCACTCGCGCACGCGGCGTGGGTGGTGGTCCCGTCGTTCTGGGGCTTCGCGGCCGGGTTCGTGCTGTGGGGGCTCGGCGGCACGCTCACCTCCGGTGCGTTCGAGGCGCTGCTGTACGACGGTCTGGCGGCGAACGGGGACGAGGAGTCGTACGGGCGGCTCAACGCCCGTGTCGACACCGTCGAGCTGATCGCCCAGGTGCCGGTCGCCGTGGTGGCCACGGTGCTGTTCTCGCTCGGCGGCTACTCGCTGGCCGGGTGGGTGAGCGTGGCGATGTGCCTGCTGTCGGCCGTGATCGCGCTGCGGTTCCCCGAACCGGACAGGGAGCCGGCGCCCGGCGAGGACGGGTACCTCGCGACCCTGCGCACCGGGCTGCGCGAGGCGGTGCCGGTCAGGCGGGCCGTCATCGCGGTCGCGCTGGTGTACGCGATCGACGCCTTCGAGGAGTACTTCACGCTCCTGGCCCACGACTGGCACGTGCCCACGGTGTGGGTGCCGCTGGCCACGATCGGGGTGCCGCTGATGGGTGCGGCCGGTGCGTCGCTCGCGGGCAGGCTGCCGTGGCGCGGCTGGGTGCTGTTCGCCGCGGGTGGCGTGCTGGTGCTCGCGGCCGTGCTGGCGGTACCGGCGGCGATCGTCCTGCTGGGACTGTTCTACGGGCTCTACCGGTTCGTGCTCGTGCACGTGGAGACCGAGTTGCAGCACCGCATCGACACCGACGCGCGGGCCACCGTGACGTCGGTGGCCGGGATCGGGTCGGAGTTCGTGGCGTACGCGGTGTACGCGGCGTGGGTGCTCGGGTCGGCCGTGGCGGTCGGGGTGCTGGTGCTGGTGGTCGCGGTGGTGGTCTCGCTGCGGAGGTGACCGGGCGGAGAGGGACGGGCGGGCCGAGCACGCTGCCGAGGCCGGCCGTTCGACGTCCGCGGGGAGCTGATGTGGACGAGGAGCCGGTCGGGGCGGACGTAACGCCAGGATCGTCCGAACAGATCAAACTGCACAAGCCGGACAATCCGCGGAGGCCGCCGTGCTCGTCGTCCAGATCTTCCTGCCGCTGGCGTTGGCCCTGGTCATGTTCGGCCTCGGCCTCACGCTCACCACCGGGGACTTCGCCAGGGTCGCGAGATATCCCAGGGCGGCCGTCATCGCTCTCGTCTGCCAGGTGGTGGTGCTGCCCGCGATCTGCCTCGGCCTGGTGCTCGCGTTCGGGCTCCAGGGCGTGCTCGCGGTCGGCATGATGCTGCTCGTCGCGTCGCCGGGCGGCACGTCGGCGAACCTGTTCAGCCACCTCGCGGGCGGCGACGTCGCGCTCAACATCACGCTGACGGCGATCAACTCCGTGCTGGCGGTGTTCACGCTGCCGCTGGTGGTCGGGCTGAGCATGGCGCACTTCATGGCGGACAGCGCCGAGGTCGGGCTGCAGCCGGCGAAGTTCGTGCAGGTCTTCGCGATCGTGCTGGTGCCGGTGGCGATCGGCATGCTGGTGCGGCGCAGGTTCGAGGCGTGGGCGCTGCGGATGAACGACCCGGTGCGCGTCGCGTCGGTGGTGGTGCTGGTGCTCGTCATCATCGCGGCGATCGCGCAGGCCCACCGGCAGCTGCTCGACAACATCACCACGCTCGGCCCGGTGGCGTTGCTGCTGAGCGTCTTCAGCCTGCTGATCGGCTACTACGCGCCCAAGGCGTTCAACGTCGACCGCGGGCAGGCCATCGCGAGCGCCATGGAGATCGGCATCCACAACGCCACGATCGCGATCACCCTCGCCCTCACCGTGCTGAACGACGAGACGATGGCGATCCCGCCCGCGGTGTACGGCGTGCTGATGTACCTGCCGGCGGCGATCGCGGCGAAGTTGCTGGCGCGGAACAGGACCGCGGTCGGCTGAAGCGGTTGCGGCTGTGGCTGGGTTGAGCGTGACATGCGTTCAACCACAACCACAACCACATTGCTCGCGGCCGTTCTCCTCGCCCCGTCGGGGAGAACCGCTGGCGCGACCCGCAGCCCGCCCGCCCTGGCAGGGCGTCCTGAAGCCGGACCGGCCAGGGCCGCGGTGCGACCAGGCAGAGGACTGCCTGTACCTCAACGTCACCAGGCCGCCGCGGGCCGCGCACCGGCCGGTGCTGGTCTGGGTCCACGGCGGCAGCTTCACCACCGGCGCCGGAGCCGACTACGGCGTCGAACGACTGGTGAGCCGGGGTTCCGTCGTCGTCACCGTCAACTACCGCCTGGGTGCCTTCGGGTACTTCGGCTTCCCCGGGCTCGCCGGGTCCGGCGCGTTCGGGCTGCGCGACCAGCAGGCCGCGCTGGAGTGGGTCCAGCGCAACATCCGGGGCTTCGGCGGTGACCCGCACAACGTCACGCTGTTCGGGGCGTCGGCGGGCGGGCTCTCCACGTGCGCCCAGCTGACCTCGCCCCGGACGCGCGGGCTGTTCCACCGGGCGATCGTCCGGAGTGGACGGGTGCCGATGTCCGCGGCGCTGTCGGACATGACCTCGGCGTGCCCGACGGCCGGGCTGCGCGCGCAGACGCACGAGTTCGCCGAACCGGACCCGCCGATGACCTTCCAGGGGATGCCGGAGTTCCTGTACGGCGCCCACCACGGCTCGGAGCTGCCGTTTCTGTTCGGCTACGGCGGCGGCGGCGTCGAGCTCACCGCGCGGCAACGGGCGCTGGCGGACGAGATGGCCGGTGTGTGGACGCGGTTCGCGCGCACCGGACGTCCCGGCTGGGCCCGCCAGGACGTCCGGGTCTTCGCGACCGGGCAGGTCGCACCGGCCGACCACCGGTGCGACCTCTGGACCGGCTGAGCGATCCGAGCGGCGCGCGTCCGTGCGACCTGCCGGACGCGCGCAAAGCCGTGCCGCGGCAACCACGCCCGACCCGGTGTCGCTGCGCGTGCACCGGATCGCGGGCTGCGCCGGCTACCGCGCGGCGCTAACGGTTGAGGTCGCGGTACTTCAGCACCGACAGCGGCCAGAAGACCGCCACGAACACGGCGGGCCACAGCACGGCCAGCAGCACCGAGTGCTGCGCCGCCCAGGAGTCACCGCCGACACCGGGGTTGCCGAACAGCTCCCGCGCCGCGGCCACCGTGGACGACAGCGGGTTCCACTCCGCGACCACGCGCAGCCAGCCCGGCATCAGCTCCGGCGAGACGAACGTGTTCGCGAACATCGTCAACGGGAACAGGAACATCCACGACGCCTGCGCCGCCGCCGGCTTCACCAGCAGGCCGACGTAGATGCCGACCCAGACCAGCGCGAACCGCAGCCACAGCAGCAGTGCGAACGCCAGCAGCGCGTTGACCAGCCCGTCGTGGAACGACCAGCCGATCGCCAGCCCGCACAGCGCGAGCACGAGCAGCTCCAGCGAGGAGTTGACCAGGTCGGCGATGCTGCGCCCGGCCACCACCCCGGTCTGCGACATCGGCGAGGCGCGGAACCGGTCCGTCACGCCCCGGTCGGCGTCCATCGACACCATCAACAGCGTGCTGCCGACGCCGAACGCGACGGTCTGGCCGAACATGCCCGGCAGCAGGAACTCGATGTAGTCGCCGCCGCCGAAGACGTTCATGGCGCTGCCGAACACCAGCCCGAAGATCAGCACCGAGATGACCGGGTAGGCGAGGTTCGCGAACACCCTGACCGGTTCGCGCACCCAGTGGACGAGCTCCCTCTTGGCGACGACCCACGAGTCGACCGCCGCGTACCCGACCGCGTTCACGCCCGCGCCTCCGCCCGGTGGCCGGTGATCGCCAGGAAGACCTCGTCGAGCGTCGGCCGCCGCAGTGCGATGTCCTCCGCCTCCACCCCGCGGGCCGCCAGCGCGGAGGTCACCCGCGTCAGCGCCGCCACCCGGTCCGCGACCGCCGCGCTCACCCGGAACGCGTCGTGGTCGACCTCGGCGTCCGGTCCGAGCACACCGGCCACGACCGGCAGCTCCTCCGCGGTGCGGACCACGACCTCGATCCGGTCGCCGCCGAGCGTGGACTTGAGCTGGTCGGGCGTGCCCTGGGCGGCGACCCGGCCGGTGTCGAGCACCACGACCTGGTCGGCGAGCTGGTCGGCCTCGTCCAGGTACTGCGTGGTCAGCAGGACCGTCGTGCCCTCGGCGACGACCCGCTTCACCTCCCGCCACACCTCACCGCGGTTGCGCGGGTCGAGCCCGGTCGTCGGTTCGTCCAGGAACAGCACCGACGGCCGCGTGATGAAGCTCGACGCGAGGTCCAGGCGCCGCCGCATGCCGCCCGAGTAGGCCTTCACGCGCGTGTCGGCGGCATCGGTCAGACCGAACTGCGCCAGCAGCTCCTCCGCGCGGGCGTGGGCCTCCTTCCTGGACAGGTGGTAGAGCCGCCCCCACATGACCAGGTTCTCCCGGCCGGTCAGCACGTCGTCCACCGTGGACTGCTGACCGTTCAGCGCCACCTGCCGCCGCACCCGCGGCGCCTCCCGCGCGACGTCGTGGCCCGCCACCTCGGCCCGGCCGCCGTCCAGCCGCAGCAGCGTGGCCAGGATGCGCACCGCCGTCGTCTTGCCGGCGCCGTTGGGCCCGAGCAGGCCGCACACCGTTCCCGCCGGCACCGCCAGGTCGAACCCGTCGAGCGCCGCCTTCCCGCCGAACCCCTTGCGCAGGCCTTCCGCGAGCACCGCGTGTCCCACGTCCTCACCCCCGTGACTGAACTGTGTACAACGTATACGAGGTGTACGTTGTACACGGTTTTAGGATTCACCGGCAAGTGCGGTGTGGACGAGGGGGCTGGGTGAAGCAGAGCGACCGGGACCGCAGCGTGCGCCTGCTGTGGGCGCCGCCGGCGGAGCCGACCAGGGGACCGAAGGCGGCGCTGAGCCAGTCGCGGGTGGTCGGGGCGGCGATGGAGGTGGCCGACGCCGAGGGGGTCGACGCGCTCACCATGCGCCGGGTCGCCGAGGCGCTGGGCAGCACGGCCATGGCGCTGTACCGGCACGTGCCGGGCAAGTCGGAGCTGCTCGACCTGATGGTCGACGCGGCCTGGGGCGAGACCGAGCGCACCCCGCCCGGACCGTGGCGGGAGGGCCTGGAGTTCTTCGCGCGCCAGATGTGGGCGATGTACCGCGCGCACCCGTGGATGCTGCAGCTCACCACCTCGCGGGTCATGCCGGGACCGCACGCCATGACCCGCCGGGACGCGGCCTACGCCGCCGTCTCGCAGCTGGGGCTGCGGCCGGAGGAGATCGTGGCCGTGGTGACGGCGGTCGCTCACCACGTCGACGGGGTCGGCCGCGCGATGGCCGACCGCGTGCGGACCGAACGCGAGACCGGGGTGTCCGAGGAGGACTGGTGGACCGGCAGGGAGGCGCTCTGGGAGCACTTCACGCCGGACCGGCTGCCGATGATGACCCACATCTGGAACACGGGCGGTTTCGAACGGCCGCTGGACGAGTTCGAGTTCGGTCTCGCACGTCTTCTCGACGGTCTCGCGGTGTTCCTGGAGTCCGGAGAACGACCGGTGGTTCGTCGAGAGACGTGCCAGTAGTCCTGTGTGCCCGGTGAGGTGGACTTGAGTCGGCCGTTCGAGTGAAATGCGCTGTTCAGCGCACCGGTGAACCGGAGTCGAGCGGTTGCGTAATGCCATTGTTATGCGCAATCGGATTCAACTCGTTCACGGGCTGAACCGAGCACTCCCGTCCGCCCGTTTTCCTTGTGACACCGTTTCGCCGCGGGGGTCGATTCGGGACGACGAGGAGGTCGCATGACAGCTGGCGCGCACGATGCGGTCACACTTGGCTGCTACGCGCTCGGCGTTCTGGACGCGCAGGAGAGCCATGGCGTGGAGCAGCACCTGAGGGGCTGCCCCTCCTGCCGTGCGCAGGTCGCCGACTTCCACCGGATCCGCAGGGCGCTCGACGAGGTGCCCCGCGAGGTGTTCCTGCACGAGCTCGAAGACGACCTGCCCACGCCGTCGGACCTGGTGCTGCAGCGGGCGCTGCGGCAGATCAGGCAGGAGTCGGTCATCCCGCAGCCGCGGGTGGCCGACCCGCAGCCCAGAGCCAGTCCGCGGCAGGTGGAGGAGCTCGCGGAGCCGCAGCACGCCAAAGCCCGGCGCTGGCCGGGCTACCTCGCCGCCGCGGCCGTCGCCGCGGTGGTGGCGTTCGGCGGTGGCGCGGTCTTCATGCAGAACCGGGCACCGGACACGTCCATCTCCGCGTCGCGCAGCGGCGAGGGGACCTCGGGCGGGATCAGGCTGGTCGCGGAGGTCACTCCGTCCTCGCAGGACCGCTACGAGGTCACCGCGAGGATCGAGGGCCTGCCCGCCGCCCAGAGGTGCAGGCTCGTCGTCATCGGCGCCGACGGGACGAGGACGGAGGCCCACGTGTGGACCTCCAGCGAGAAGGGGCGGCTCGAGGGGGTGACCGTGCGGGGCATGGTCAGCGTTCCCCTCGACGAGGTGAAGTCGGTGGCGGTCGAGAACGGGGACGGCAAGCCGTTCGTCGTGGCCACCATGTAGGAACGGACGAAGAAGGGCCCGCATTCTGTTCGGAATGCGGGCCCTTCTCGCATTGATGTCATTTATGCGGACTGCAATGCGAGCCACCCGCCGACCACGATGACCAACGCGGCTGTGCCCACGGGTGCGCAATGCGAGAGCAGTTTTGTGGCACGGCCGTCCAGCAGCCGTTCGACCCGGTCGCGGGCCTTCACCAGCAGCAGGCCGACGCCGGTCAGCGTCGCGGCCATGCCGAAGCCGTAGCCGAGGACCAGCAGCACGCCGAACCAGGTGCGCCCGAGCGCGACGGCGCCGAGCAGGACGACGAGCGCGGAGGGTGACGGGACCAGGCCGTTGGCCGCGCCCATGCCGATCAGGCTCGCCCGGCTGTACCCGTGACCGTGCCCGGTTCCATGCCCGTGCCCATGTCCGTGTCCGTGTCCGTGTCCATGACTGTGCCCGTGCCCGGCTCGCGCGAGCGCGGGTTCGCGGGTCAGCGCGGAGCGCAGCAGCAGGACGCCGATGCCGGTGATCAGCAGGCCGCTGACCAGCCCGAGCCAGCGCAGCACCTGCTCGCCGGCCAGCGCGCTGGAGGCGCTGATGACCAGGCCGAGCAGCAGCACGCCACCGGTGTGCGTGACCGTGACCGAGGCACCCACGACGAACGCGTCGCGCGGCGTGCCCTGACGGCCCGCGAGGTAGGCGGCGATGAGCGTCTTGCCGTGACCGGGCAGCGCGGCGTGCGAGGCACCGAGGACGAGCGAGAGCAGCAGCGCGAGGAAACCGAGCCACGGCGTGAGCTCGTCGCTGCCCAGGATGTCGTTGAGGGCGGCGGCCGTCGTGCTGAACGACCGGATCGGGGAACCGGTGGCCTGCTTGGGCTCCGACCCGGAACCGGGCTGCGCGGTGAACGCGACCGAGCGGACGTCGAGCGGGCTGCTGAGCAGGTCCTCCGGGTAGGTCCGCAGCTCGCCGCTGATGCTCTCGGTGGGCACGGGCGAGCCGGTGAGCCGCACCCCGGTGCCGGCGGCGGTGATCTCCCGCCAGCCGACCCGGTCGGTGTTCGACTCGTCGTGGAACTCCAGGCGGGCCGGCCGGGCGAGGTCGACCTTCGCGGTGAGCTCGCAGACCAGCCGGGTGGTGACCAGGTCGGCCTGCCCGACCGGGTGCTCCTTGGTGGCGCCGGCGACGGTCCAGGTGATCCGCCGGCCGTCCACGGTGGACCGGTCGGTGCCGGCCAGCTCGTCGCACCAGCGCCCGGCGTCGCGGTCCCGCAGGTTCTCCTGCAGCGTCGGGATCTCCGCGACGTCGACCACCGACCTGAGGTCGATCCGGTCGGGGTGCAGGTGCAGGCCGTGGTAGTGGTTGACGCTGAAGTTGCCCAGCGGGTGCCCGAAGGCCTCGCCCTGCAGGCCGAAGAACCCGGCCAGCAGCAGGGCGCCGATGACGGCGTACCTCACCGCCCGCCCCGCAGCTCGGCGAGCTTGCGGCCCGCCTTCAGCGCGTGCAGCGGGGAGAAGTTCGCGTTCAGCCGCAGCGCCAGCACCAGCGCCTCCTGCGCCTCGGCCACCCGGCCGAGCGCGGCGAGGATCATGCCGCGGTGGTAGGAGAACGTCGCGTTCTGCCAGCCCAGCGCGGCAGCGCGGTCGGCGTAGGCCAACGCCTCGGCGTCCCGCCCGTTCACGTGCAGCGCCCACGCCATCGCGTCGGCGACGAACACGCTCTGCCGCTTGCCCCACTCCGACTCGGCCCGGCGCAGCGCCCGCACCCCGTCACCGCGGTCGGCCGCCACGAGCGCCGCGGCGAGGTCGTCGGAGGCACCCTGCGACTCCATCAGCCGCTGCTGCTCGGACAGCACGTCGTACTGCCGGGCCGCCTCCTGCGCCCTGCCGTCGGCCGCGAGCAGCTCCGCGTACTCCTGCAGGTACTGCGGCAGGGGAGCGCGGGCCACGAGCCTGCGGTACTCCTCGATCGCGACCGGGACGTCACCGCGTGCCGCCGCGACCTTCGCCTTGCCCTGGGTGAGGGTCATGTCGTCTCCTCTCGCCGCCAGACCCCGCTCGTAGTGCTGAGCGGCTTCGTCGAGCCGGTTGTGGTCGAACGCGAGCTCGCCCAGCCGGTACCGGCAGAAGGCGATCTCCTCGGGCGTCGCGGCCGCGTTCAGCGCGCGGGTCATCGCGGCGCGGGCGCCGTCGACGTCGCCGTGGAGCTCCAGGTGGAAGGAGGCGCGGGCGAACGAGGCCGTGTTCGGCTTGAGGTCGAGCATCCGCTGCACCGCGTCCTGTGCACCCGCGTCGTCGCCGAGCTGCGTCAGCGCGTCGGCCAGCACGCCGTAGCCCTCCGCGGAGGACGGCAGGGCGGCGACCGCCCGCAGCCCCCACTCGCGGGCGGCGTGGAAGTCGTGCCGGGCGTTGGCCAGCGTGCCCATGCCGACGGCGGCCAGACCGGTGTCGCCCGCGTTCTTCAGCGCGCCCTCGGCCTTCGCGTAGTACGCCGGGTCGGCCGTGACCCGCGCGAGCTCCACGTAGGAAGCGCCGAGCCGCGCCCACGACGCCGGGTCGTCGGGCACCCGGTGCAGCCGCTGCTGGAGCTGGTGCACCACCCGGTGCAGCTGGTTCTGCTGCGCCACCACGGGAACAGGGGGCTCGCCCCCGGCCCTGCTGCCGGCAGGACCGGAGGCGACCAGGTGGACAAGCGCCGCGGTGACCAGGAGACCCACCGCGACGGCCTGCCGCTGCTGATACCTCACTTCGAGTGCGACCCGTACTCGCGGATGTGAACCTGGCGCT
Organism: Lentzea sp. NPDC037011; assembly: GCF_055607425.1. Classification (NCBI taxonomy): domain Bacteria; kingdom Bacillati; phylum Actinomycetota; class Actinomycetes; order Pseudonocardiales; family Pseudonocardiaceae; genus Lentzea; species Lentzea sp. NPDC037011. The sequence goes on from NZ_JBVJRT010000007.1 coordinate 231,977, forward strand.
TGCGCCACAGGAAGAAACCCGCGCCGAACACCAGCGCCGAGCCGACCGCGGTGGTCATCGCCATCGGGTCGAGGTTGCCGATCCGGCCGACCGGGTTCACCGCGACCTCTGCGGTGGTGCCCGAGGTGTTCACGGCCGTGCCGTTGCGGGGCAGCGCCACGTACGGGAACGCCGCCTCGAACGGCTGGTCGTTCTGGTCGACCTTGTCACCGGCGGCCAGCGCCTCGACGAGCTTGCCCGTCACCGCCGCGCCCTCGAACGCCTGCAGGCCGATGTCCACGACGTCGTCGGTGAGGCGGCGGCCGTTCGGGAAGCCCTGTGTGTCACCGGCGAGCAGCCCCAGGCGGTTCGGGTTCGGGTTGGGGTTGATCGACATGTTCAGCCGCAGCATCTCCGCGGGCCGGAACCGGTGCTTGTCGACGTCGGCGTTGTTGATCTGCGAGTTCAGGTCGGCGTTGATCTGCGCGCCGATCTTCGTGCTGATGCCGGTCAGGAAGATCTCGGCCAGGTCGTCGCGCTGGCCCTTCGGCGCCGGGATCTTGTAGATGGCCTCGACCAGCTTCGGCAGCTCCGGGTTCACCACCCGGTCCACCAGCTCCTTCACCCCGGCGTCCTGGTCGGGGCGCAGGCCGTTGAACGCGTCCTTGAGGCCTGCGGGCGCCACGACCTCGTTCACCAGCGGGTTGCCCAGCCGGGAGACCTGCACGAAGTCACCGACCGCCTCCGCCTTGCCCGGCGACAGCTTCATGGTGCGGCGCTGCGTGGTGCTCCAGATGCCGATGTTCGGGTTGCGGTTCGCGTCGTTCTTCAGCGCCAGCGCGTGCTTGGGCAGCTGGATCGCGATCGTGTTGACGTTGTAGCCGCGCAGGGTGTCCTGGCCGACCTCGCTCAGGTTCCCGCCGTAGAGCAGGTCGAACACCCGCAGGTCCAGGAAGAACGGGTCCTCGGCCGGCCCGACGTACACCTTGCCGCCACCGGGCAGCTGCACCGTCGCCTGGTCGCGCAGCTTCTTGAAGTCCGGCATCGACGCGGGGCCGTTCGGCGACGGCGCGACCGGGGCGTTGTCGACGAGCTTGACCTTCTGGCCGTTCTCGTAGATCGCCTCGATGTCGTAGCGCTGGCGGAACAGCAGGTTCTCGTCGTCGAGCGAGTCCACCTGGCCGTTGGTGTAGAGGAACGTGTTGTTCTTGCGGCGGTCGTCGTCGTGGAACTGCCAGCGCAGCACCACGTCGGCCTTGGCGTCGCCGTCGTTGTCGATGTTGAAGTCGTACTGCGCGTCCGTGGCCCACGGGAAGAAGTTCGGGCCCCCGTTGGGCTCCTGGAACGGGAACCAGTTGCCGACCAGGGTGACCGTGTCCCCGTGGTCGGGGCTGACGAACGCGTACAGGTCCGTGTTGTCCACGGCCGGGTCACCGGCGATGAGCGGTGCCTCGCGGTGGGAGGACGCGGTGGCGCCGGATCCGCCGAACAGGGCGGCGTTGAGCAGGGTGGCTGCCACCAGCGCGGCCGCGGCCACCTGGCCGCGCCGACCGCTGAGGACGTGCGGTGACGACATCTCTGGTCTGCCTTTCGAGGGGGTCAGGCGCTGTGCATGAGCAGCGGGGGTTCGCCGGGGTGGGCTGAGTGCGCTGAGGTCCACCTCGCCCTGGTGAAGTCGCGGATGCCTTCGACGAGCCGCTCGACGTCGGACTCCGGCCGGACCACCAGGCGCGCGAAGCCGCTGCTCATGCCGAGCTCGGTGGCGCACTCGCGGATGAGGACCCGGTGCCGGGACAGCAGCCGCAGGCTCTTCGCCGGCTCCTCGAACGTCTGCGGGGTCGGGAAGTGCGGGTTGCACGGGGTGCGGAAGCCCACCGGCTCACCCGCGCCCGTCCTGGCCGGCTCGAAGCAGGACGGGCTGTGCGCGGTCCGCTGGCAGAGACCCAGGTCCACACCGTGCCGCATGCGATCACCCCGTCCCGGTCGTCGATCTGACACCGGGGCATACGTGCCGCCGTTCACAGCGGTTCACGGACCAGTGTCGGGAAGGTCTCGGCTGGGTCACGCGCGCAACCTCGGCCCCCGCCGCCGACCGGGAGCACCCGCCGTTTCCGGTCCACAGTGGACGATCACAACCGCCTGATCCGGTCCCTCGCCCGACCCCGCACGTGCTCGGGCACCCGGCCTCGGGGCGCGCTCGGGCCCGTGACGTTCGACAACCGCCCGGTCGCCGTGGTCGTTTGGGCCGGTGAACCGCGTCTTGCCAGGTCAGCAGGCTTTCTCGGGACCGCCTGACCGGCGCGCGAGGTCGACGTCACCCGCCCTGCGGGTCGCAGGGCACCACCGTTGCGGAAAATTGTCGGTCCAGGCGGATACCCTGCTGGCAGTCCGCACACAATCCAGGGAGCACCACCCGTGACCGCTGAGACCCTGTACGGGGCCGACGACCTGACGCACCTCGAAGGTCTCGAGGCCGTCCGCAAGCGGCCAGGCATGTACATCGGGTCGACCGACAGCCGGGGCATCAACCACCTCTTCAGCGAGATCGTCGACAACTCGACCGACGAGGGCGTGGCCGGCCACGCCACCAAGATCGTCGTCACCCTGCACGCCGACGGCAGCGTCCAGGTCGACGACGACGGCCGCGGCATCCCCACCGACGTGCACGCCAAGTCCGGTCTGTCCGGTGTGGAACTGGTCCTCACCAAGCTGCACGCGGGCGGCAAGTTCGGCGGCTCCGGCTACAAGACCTCCGGCGGCCTGCACGGCGTCGGCGCCTCCGCCGTCAACGCCCTCTCCCACCGCTTCGACGTCACCGTCCGCCGCGGCGGCAAGGTCCACGAGATGTCGTTCGCCCACGGCGTCCCCGGCGTCTTCGACGGCCCCGGCCCCAAGGCCGCGTTCACCCGCCAGAACGGCCTCAACGTCGTCGGCAAGATGAAGCGCGGCGAGTCGACCGGCACCTCCATCCGCTACTGGTACGACGCCCGCTACTTCGAGAACGGCGCCTCCCTGGACGTCGAGACCGTGCGCATGAAGCTGCGCAACACGGCGTTCCTCGTGCCCGGCGTCACCTACGTGCTCAAGTCGGCGCTGGAAGACGCGATCTCCGAAGAGGTCTTCCACTACCCCAACGGCCTGACCGACATGGTCGACTTCCTGGCCCCCTCCGGCGACCGCGCCGTCTCCGGCACCCTCGTCATCACCGGCACCGGCACCTACTTCGAGAACGCCGCCGACGAGAACGGCGTCATGCGGTCCAAAGTGGAGCGACAGGCCGAGGTCGAGGTCGCCCTGCGCTGGGGCACCGGCTACGACCGCACCGTCGAGTGCTTCACCAACACCATCCGCAACGTGCACGGCGGCACCCACCGCCGCGGCTTCGACCGCGCCGTGCTGAAGGCGGTCCAGGACGCCATCTCCAAGACCCGCGGCCTGCTGAAGCCCAAGGAGGACCCGCCCACGCTGGACGACGTGCTGGAGGGCATGACCGCCGTCGTCCACGTCCGCATCCCCGAACCCCAGTTCACCTCGCAGACCAAGGACGAGCTGTCCACCGCCGGCATCACCAAGGTGCTGCAGGGCATCGTCGACCAGCAGGTGCGCGCCTGGACCGAGGACCGCAGGACCAAGGTCGAGGCCAAGACCGTGCTCCAGAAGGTCGTCGACGCCTCCCGCGTCCGGCTGACCCAGAAGCAGCAGAAGGACGCGGCCCGGCGCAAGACGGCGCTCGAAGGCGCGGCGATGCCGGCGAAGCTGGTGGACTGCCGGACCACGGGTGTGTCGCGGTCTGAGCTCTTCCTCGTGGAGGGCGACAGCGCCCTCGGGTGTTTCACCGCTGAGACGCAGGTCGCGCTGGCGTCTGGCAAGTCGCTGTCGTTCCTGGAACTGGTCGAGGACTGGCAGCGCGGTGTGACGCACTTCGGCTACGCGACGAACAAGGCCGGCCGCGTGGTCGTCGTGCCGCTGGTCGAGCCGCGGCTGACGAAGAAAGATGCCCCGCTGGTCCGCGTCACCCTGGACAACGGCGCGTCGGTCCGCTGCACCCCCGACCACCTGTTCCGCCTGCGCGACGGCTCGTACCGCCGCGCCGACGCGCTGCAGCCCGGCGACTCGCTGATGCCGCTCTACCGGTCGGTGTCGTCGAAGGCCGAGGGCCACAACCTCGACGGCTACGAGCGGGTGTGGATGAACGACCGGCAGGAATGGGTCTACACCCACTACCTGGCCGATGCCCACAACCTGCGCCACGGCCTCGACAGCGCCGCGAACGGCAACGTCCGCCACCACGTGGACGTGGACAAGCGCAACAACGACCCGCGCAACCTCAAGCGGATGACGTGGGAAGACCACGCCGCGCTGCACGCCGCGATGATGGGCGAGCACGTGCACGAGGGCTACCGGGCGTGGCTCGCGGCCGGCGGCACCGAGATCAAGTCGGCGATGCTGTCCGAACAGTGGAAGGACCAGGAGTTCCGCGCGGCGTGCCTGGCCAGGCTCGCCGCCCGCAACCAGGACCCGGCGTTCCGCGCTCGCATCGAGCAGGGCTTCCAGGACTGGTACGCCGAGCTGAGCGACGCCGACAAGGCCGCCTACGCCGAGCGCATGCGTGCGCTGCAGGCCGAGTACTGGGCCGAGCCGGAGCACCGCGCGGCGGCCGCCGCGCGGGTGCGCGCGTTCTTCGCCCAGCCCGGTAGGCGGGAGGAGTGGAGCGAGCGCTCGCTGGCCCAGTGGCAGGACGAAGAGCTGCTCGCCTGGCGCTCCCGCACCACGGTCGATCAGTTCGCCGACCCGGCCGAGCGGCAGCGCCAGCGTGAGGCCGTCATCGCGTGGCATGAGAGCCACCCCGAGTTCGGCCGCGAGCACTCCGCACGCATGAAGCAGCGGATGGCCGACGCGTCGACCGGCCACCTGGAGGCGGTTCAGGCCGGTCGCCGCCGCTACGTCGAGTCGACGTCCCGTGCCGAGCGGGTGGCCAAGCAGGTCGAGGGGCGCCGGATCGCGGCGCTCAAGCGGCTCGCCCCGATGCTGGACACGCCGTCGAACTTCGAGCTGGCGCTGTCCTACGAGCTCGACCGCAAGGCGAACGCCAAGACGGGCCTGAAGTTCCTGAAGGTGCTGGCGCACTACGACGACGACTTCATCCGACTGCGGGAAGCGGCGACGCTGGTCAACCACGCGGTCGCCGCTGTCGAGGCGTTGCCGGAGCGCGAGGACGTCTACGACCTGACCGTGGACGGCTACCACAACTTCGCGCTCGAAGCCGGTGTGTTCGTGCACAACAGCGCGCGCATGGCCCGCGTGTCCGAGTACCAGGCGCTCCTCCCGTTGCGCGGCAAGATCCTCAACGTCCAGAAGGCGTCCCTCGCCGACACGCTGCGCAACGCCGAGATCGCCTCCATCGTCCAGGTCCTCGGCGCCGGCACCGGCCGCACGTTCGACATCTCCCAGATGCGCTACGGCCGGGTGATCCTGATGGCCGACGCGGACGTCGACGGCAGCCACATCCGCACGTTGCTGATCACGCTGTTCGCGAAGTACATGCGCCCGGTGATCGAGGACGGCCGCCTCTACGCGGCCATGCCCCCGTTGCACAAGGTCATGACCCGCGGCCGCAACGCCGAGACGCACTTCACCTTCACCCAGCGGCAGATGGAGCAGACCGTCGCGCGGCTGGAGAAGGCCGGCAAGCAGGTAGTGACGCCGGTGCCGCGGTTCAAGGGCCTGGGTGAGATGGACGCGGACGAGCTGTGGGAGACCACGATGAACCCCGCGACCCGCAGTGTCCGCCGCATCACGATGGACGACGTCGAGGCCGCGGAGGTCGCGCTGGAGCTGCTGATGGGCGAGAAGGTCGAGCCGCGCCGCAACTGGCTCGTCGAGTCCGCCGCACGGGTCGACCAGTCGGCCATCGACCTCTAAGCCTTCTCGAGAGAACAGACGGAGTTACGAAGTCATGGCACGCCGTAAGGGACCCACGACCAAGGTCGACCCGGCCGCGTTCGACCGGGCCGGTGCCCGTGTGCTCGACAACTCGCTGAAGACGGAGATCGAGGACTCGTACCTGGAGTACGCGTACTCGGTCATCCACTCGCGGGCTCTGCCGGACGCGCGGGACGGCCTCAAGCCGGTGCACCGCCGCATCCTGTTCTCGATGAACCAGAACGGGCAGAGGCCGAACACCCCGTACGTGAAGTCGTCGCGCGTAGTCGGCGACACCATGGGCCGGTACCACCCGCACGGTGACACGGCGATCTACGACGCGCTGGTCCGTCTCGCTCAGGACTTCAGCCTCAACGAGCCGCTGATCGACGGCCACGGCAACTTCGGCAGCCCCGATGACGGTCCCGCGGCGAGCAGGTACACCGAGTGCCGCATGTCGCCGGTCGCCATGCAGCTGGTCGGTGAGCTCAACGAGGAGACGGTCGACTTCCGTCCGAACTACGACGGTTCGCTGGACGAGCCGAGCGTGCTGCCGGCGGCGTTCCCGAACCTGCTGGTCAACGGCACGTCCGGCATCGCGGTCGGCATGGCGACGAACATGATCCCGCACAACCTGCGCGAGGTGGTGGGTGCGGCGCGGTGGCTCATCACGCACCCGAACGCCGACCTCGACAAGCTCATGGAGTTCGTCCCGGGGCCGGACCTGCCCACCGGTGGCATCCTGCTCGGCCTCGACGAGGTGAGGAAGGCCTACGAGACCGGTCGCGGTGTCGTGCGGATGCGCGCGAAGATCGAGATCGGCCCGCTGGAGGGGTCGCGCGGGCGGCAGGCCATCACGGTCACGGAGCTGCCGTACGGCGTGGGTGCGGAGCGGATCGTCGAGAAGATCACCGACGAGGTGAACAAGTCGAAGCGGCTGACCGGCATCGCGGACGTCAAGGACCTGACCGACCGCGAGAACGGCATCCGGCTCGTCATCGAGTGCAAGGTCGGGGTGAACCCGCAGGCGCTGCTCGCGGACCTGTACCGGTTGACGCCGATGGAGCAGTCGTTCGGCATCAACAACCTGGTGCTGGTGGACGGGCAGCCGCGGACGCTCGGGCTCAAGGGGCTGCTGGAGGTCTTCCTGCGGCACCGCTACGACGTCGTCACGCGCAGGACGAAGTTCCGCAGGCGCAAGCGCGAGGAGCGGTTGCACCTGGTCGAGGGGCTGCTCAGGGCGCTGCTCGACATCGACAAGGTCATCAAGCTGATCCGGGGCAGCGAGAACGCCGCTGCCGCGAAGGACGGCCTGATGAAGCAGTTCACGCTCTCGGAGATCCAGGCGTCCTACATCCTCGACACGCCGCTGCGGCGCCTCACCAGGTACGACAAGATCGAGCTGGAGGGCGAGCAGGACAAGCTCACCAGGGAGATCGCGGAGCTGACGGCGATCCTGGAGGACGAGGGTGTCCTGAAGAAGCTCGTGTCGAGCGAGCTGGCCGCGGTGGCGAAGGAGCTGGGCGGGGACCGCAGGACGAGCCTCATCGACGGTGACCTCAAGGAGGTGCTGGCGGCGTCGAAGCCGGCCGGGCCGCTGGAGGTCGCGGACGACCCGTGCCAGGTGATCCTGAGCGCCACCGGGCTCGTCGCGCGCACGGCGGCGGAGTCGGAGGAGGCGTCGGAGGGCAAGCGGCGGGCCGGGCGGGTGAAGCACGACGCGGTGGCCGCGCTGGTGCACTCCACGGCGCGCGGTCAGGTCGTGCTGGTCACGAACCGGGGGCGGGCGTTCAAGACGGACGTGCTGCCGCTGCCGGTGCTGCCGGAGCAGAGCGGGACGGTGAGCCTGCGCGGCGGCATGGCGGCCAGTGAGCTGGTGCCGCTGGAGAAGGGCGAGAAGGTCGTCGGCATCGCGCCGCTCGACCCGGGGTCCTCGCCGGGCATCGCGCTGGGCACGAAGCTGGGCACGGTCAAGGTGTGCTCGCCGGAGTGGCCGGTGCGGTCGGACGAGTTCGAGGTCATCACGCTCAAGGACGGCGACGAGGTCGTCGGCGCGACCTGGCTGGACGACGGTACGGAGGCGCTGGCGTTCGTCAGCTCCGACTCGTCGTTGCTGCGCTACGACGCGAAGCTGGTGCGGCCGCAGGGCCTCAAGGGCGGCGGCATGGCGGGCATCAACCTCAGCGGTGACGCGCACGTGCTGTTCTTCGGCGCGGTCAAGACGGGTGACGGCCAGCACGGCGAGCCGATGGTGGTCACGTCGAGCGGGCAGAGCGTCAAGGTCACGCCGTTCGCCGAGTACCCGGCGAAGGGGCGCGCAACCGGCGGTGTGCGGTCGCAGCGGTTCCTGAAGGGCGAGACGCACCTGGTGGTGGCGTGGATCGGGTCGCGGCCGGCCGGGTCCGACGTGAAGGGCACGCCGGTGGAGCTGCCGGAGATCGACCCGCGCCGCGACGGGTCCGGGCACGCGCACCCCGGTCCGGACGTGGTGGGCCACCTGATCGAGAGGGACTAGGTGTTCCGGCGGTTCGAGGCCGGCGAGGCGGAGGCGTTGGCCGACTTCCTCGCCGGCGAGCCGTGGCCGTTCCACGCGAACGCCACCGTCGACCGCGCGGACGTGCTCGACCGCGTCCGGTCCGGGTACTACGACGAGACGTACTGGATCGAGGTGGCGGGGGAGCGCGCCGGGATCGTGCGGCTGTTCGACCTCGGGGACGAGACGCCGATGTTCGACCTGCGGGTGGGCGCACGGCACCGCGGCCGTGGCCTGGGCAGGGCCGCGGTCCGCTGGCTCACCGACAAGCTCTTCACCGAGCTGGTGCACGTGCAGCGGATCGAGGCCACGACCCGGCAGGACAACCTGGCGATGCGCCGCGTGTTCGCGCAGTGCGGCTACGTCAAGGAGGCGCACTACCGCCGGGCGTGGCCGGACGGCGAGGGCCGCCGGTTCGACTCGGTGGGGTACGCGGTGCTCCGGCACGACTGGCGCACGGGGACGACGACCGTGCCGGACTTCCACGACCTCGACCAGGAGCCGTAGCTCCCGTCCGCGCGGGGCGGGGCCGCGTCATCCGCCGTGCTCGATCCCCGCGCGCCGCACCCTCGCCTCCGCGACGATCCGGTCCGCCTCGTCGAGTGCGACGTCGCGCAGCTCCGCGAGGGCCCGCATCGCCTCGGCGCGGCGGGCGGACATGGCGAGCCGGAAGTCCTCGCGGACCTCCTCGCGCTGGGCCGCGGCCTGTTCTTCGAGGCCGCGGGCGCGCGACTCGGCCTCCCCGACGATCATCAGCGCCTGGAGCTGCGCGTCCCTGATGACCTCGCGGCGTTCCTCCTCGGCCAGCGCGACCATGCGCGCGAGCCGTTCGGGCAGGCCCCTGAGGTCGATCGGGGTCAGGCAGATGCGGTGCAGGCCGTCCTGCAGCGCCGTGTTCTCCTCCTGCACCGACATCAACCTGCTGGCCAGCGCGTCGGCGCGGGCCTCGGAGGCGTCGCGGTCGGCGGTGACCAGGCGCAGCTCGGCCTCCAGCTCGGCGACGTAGTCGTCCACCTCGTCCCGGTCGTAGCCGCGCCAGCGCAGCCCGAACCACGTGCGCAGCGGAACCAGGTCCGCCCTGCTCTCGACGGTCACGTGCGGCCTCCCATGCCTCCCGCGAGTCAGTCCTGACAGGGGGTACGTACGCGGTGCGGCATCGGTTCTACCGAGTTCACCGGGCACAATGTGGACGTGACCACCAAACTGTGCCCCTGCGGCACCGGCCAGTCCTATGTGGACTGCTGCGGTGCGCTCCACTCCGGCGTCCGCACGGCGGCGACCGCTGAGCAGCTGATGCGCTCCCGGTACAGCGCTTTCGCACTGTCCGATGAGGACTACCTGCTGCGCACCTGGCACTCGCGGCACCGGCCGTCGGACGCGGGGACCGGCGACAACGACCGCTGGCTGAAGCTCGAGGTGCTGGCGACCGAGAACGGCGGACTGCTCCAGAACGAGGGCGTCGTCGAGTTCCGGGCGCACTACGTGGGCGGTGTCGTGCACGAGCGCAGCCGCTTCATCAGGGAGAACGGCCAGTGGGTGTACCTGGAGGGTGACCAGAAGTGACGACCGTGACGATCGGGAGCCGGTTCAACGGCCCGCCGGGGACGGGCAACGGCGGCTACGTCTCCGGCCGCCTCGCCGCGCACGTCGGCGCCGGTCCGGTGAGCGTGCGGCTGCGCAAGCCGGTGCCGCTGGACCGGGAGATGCGGGTCCGCGACGGTGAGCTGCTCGACGGTGACGTGGTGATCGCCTCGGCCGCACCGGCGGCGCTCGACCTGGCGGTCCCTGCCGTCCCCACGCTGGCGGAGGCCCGCGCGGCGGCGGCGCAGGTGCCGTGGCGCGACCGGCACCCGTTCCCGACCTGCTTCGGCTGCGGCCCCGACCGCGAGGACGGCATCGGCGCGCTGCTCGGGCCGCTCGTGGGCCGGGAGGAGTGGGCCGGGGTCTGGCGCCCGACCGCGGTCCTGCCCCACGAGGGCGGGCACGTGCTGCCCGAGGTCGTGTGGGCGGCGCTGGACTGCCCGTCGGCCCAGCCGGTGGCCCCCGACGGCGGTCCGGCGTTCGTGCTCGGCACGTTCGTGGCGCAGGTGGAGCGGCCCGTCGAGCTGGACGTGGACCACGTGCTGCTCGCGTGGGAGCTCGGCCGCGAGGGGCGCAAGGCGTACTCCGCGTCGGCCATCATCGGCCCGGACGGTGTGTGCGGCCGGGCGACCGCGGTGTGGGTCTCGATCGGATGACACCAAATAACCCGACTGGGTGACGGAGCGCTGACGCGTGTTGATAGCGTGCACGACCGTTGCCCGGTTCCACCGAAAGGGCGAGTGAACGGGATGGCACGGAGGTGATCAGGCGCTTGATGGGCCGACGTGCCGCCGCCCGCGGCGACCAACAGACGCAACAGGTGCAGCCGATGCACGCACAGGCCCAGGAACAGGCCCTGCAACCGGCCGAGCAGCCGACGCCCACCTACGAGGTGCCGGCGTCCTACGAGGCCCCGTCGTCGTACGAGTACGAACCGGAGCCGCCGAAGCCGCCGCAGCCACAGCGGACGCCGTACGCGGCGAACTTCGTCGGTGCCACGCTCGTCGTCTCCGCACCGGAGGGACCGGGTCAGGGCGCGACCGGGCTGGCGCGCGCACTGCCGGCCGACCGCGGTCGCACCGTGGTCGTCGTCGACTTCCCCAGCGGGGACCAGAGCACGTTCTGGCCGCACGTCGTGACGGCGCTGAACGGGCGCGGGCCGGTCCGGCTCGCCGTCTCGCACGCCGGCACGATGCGCCCCACCGCGCCCGCGCAGTGGCTGGCCGAGCAGCTGCAGACCGAGGTCGTGGCCCCGGACGGCGTGCTGACGACCGTGCCGGGTGCCGCGTTCGTGGTCGGCTCCCAGGGCTACGGCAGCTGGGTGCGGTTCCAGCCGAACGCCTCGCCGATGCCGTTCGGCCGCCGCTTCCCGGTGCCGCAGTGGGAGGCAATGGACCCGAACTCGCCGTGGCCCACCGGCGAGGTTGGCGTCTCCGAACCCATCCCGTCGGGGCTGTGGCTGCGCGCGCAGCAGCCGCCGTTCGACCCGTCCGCCCCGGACGCCCGCCCGATCGTGGCGCTGCCGTGCCGCGACAACGTGCTGACCGTGGTCGTCGGCGGGCCTGGCCAGCCGGCCATCCCGACCGACGAGGTCTGCCGGCTCCTCACCGCGCTGCCCCAGGCCGCCCGGTCGCGGGTGCGGCTCGTGCCCTACGGCGTCGACGCCGAGCTGGGCAAGCTGGTCGCCGACGAACTCGGCGAGCCGATCGCCGCGTTCACCGGCCTGCCGGTCGGCAACCTGCGCGGCGGCGGTCCCGCGGTCATCGCGGTCGACCCGCGCGGGCAGCAGACGTGGCGGCCGTTCGTGACCGAGGTGCAGTGCGTCCCGCACGAGAGCGTGCCGGTCGTGACCGGCTACCGCACGCCGGTGCCGGGCCTGAGCGAGGTCTCGCCGGGCGTGTTCTCGCTCGGCGACGGCGTGGTGCTCGAAGTCGTGCCCTCGGGTCTGTGGGTGCGCGAGCACGACGAGCCGTACAACGCCGCCGAGGTCCGCTCTCAGGCCGTGGACCCGGAATGGGCACGTCTGACCGTGGGCACGCCAGGGCGCACGACGCCCGGTGCGGTCGCGGTGCACGGCGCTGCTCTCGTGGAACGCCTTGAGCCCGAGGTCCGCAAGCTGCTTCGAGTCGTCTTCTGCGACTCGAAGGTGTCACCGCCGCCTCCGCCGCCCCCCTCGGTGCCGCAGCACGCCGCCCCGGCCCACGCCGCGGTGGACGGCGGGTTCGCCGAGCCCGCCGAAGCGCCACCGGTGGCGAAGACCGGGTCGTCCGCCACCATCGCCGCGGCGCTCGGTGCGGCTGCGCACGCGTTGTCGCAGCGCGACTCCGCGGACAACGGCACCGGCTTCTTCGCGGCCGTGACGCCAGCGGATGCGGAGCGGCCCACGTTCGGTGCCGGGGTGACGCCCGCGGGATCGGAGCGACCGGCGTACGCGGAGCCCGACCACCCGGCACGGCCCAGTTTCGGTGCCGGGGTGACGGCCGACTACGAGCCGCGACCCGCCTACGAACCCGAGGCACCGCGCGCCACGTTCGCCGGCATCCCGGTCGACACCGACCAGCCTGCCCGGTCCGCGTTCGCCGAGCCCGAGTCGCCCCGCCCGGTGTTCGCCGGTGTGCCGGTCGACCAGGAGGCGACGGTCCGGGTCGCGTTCGCCGCGGTGGGCGCTGATCCGGAACAGCCGGCCCGGCCCGCCTTCGGTGCCGCGGCCGTCGAGGGCGGTCCGGCCATGGCGGCCGTGACGTCGCACGCGCTGGCCGACCCCGACGACGCCGCCTACCCGTCGTCCGACCCGGACGCCGCCGCAGTGCGGTTCCGCGTCGACGGGCCGCTGCCCGCCCAGCCGCTGGCCTTGTGGGAGCAGCCCGCGCGGGGCACCGGCGACCGCGAGACCGTGGCACCCGACCACAGCAGCTCGGAGGTCGAACGCGACGCCGTGCGCCGTGCGCTGGGCGAACGGTACGGCGCGCACGCGGCGACCGTGTGCCGGCTGCTGGCGCAACGACCCGACGCCGAGGAGGACCCGGCGGCGTTCGAGGCGATGGTCACGGACCTGACGGCGTTGCTCGCGTGCGTGTCGCAGGACGAGGAGATGGTCGTCGAGACGCTGCGCATGGGCCGACTGGGCCGGTTGCGCCCGTATGTCGCGTGCATCGTCTCGGGCCTGAACCGGCTGCCGGTGCACAACGGCGTGGCGACCGTGTGGGGTGTCACCGGCCCGACCGGGCCGCGGCGCTACCGCAGCGGTGACGTCCTGGTCGAGCACGGCCTGCTGGACGCCGTCGCGAACCCCGTCCAGCGCGTCGAGGGCGCGGTCGAGTACCTGCTGTGGTCGGTCACCGGCCGCAGGGTCGAGGTCGCCGACCGCGTCGCCGTGGCCACCGAGGAACGCGTCGTCTTCCCGCCCGGCACCACGTTCCGGGTGCTCGCGGTCTCCGAGGCCGAGGGCGAGCACCCGATGCAGGTGCTGCTGCAGGAGGTCGCGGGCCCCGCGGCCGACCAGGAGATCGCGAACCTGCGGCCCAGCGTGCTGTCCCGGCTGGAACGCGCGGCCGCGAACCTGCGCGTGCTGCCGTCGGTGCCGGCCGCCGCGGTGCAGGCCTGACCGCCCACCCGGGCATCCGGTACGCCGAACCGGCGGTCGGCCCGCTGCGCCTGCGTCCGCCCGTGGACTGCGACGGCGAGCCGACCGGCGCGTTCGGCGACCGGCACCCGCCTCGCCGAGCAGGCCGGCGGCTACCGCTTGGTCTACGCGCACCCCGGCGCGGACGTGCCCGCCGTGTTCCGCGGCGACATCGCACGGGCGTGGGCCGCGTTCGCGCACACCGGCAACCCCGGCTGGCCGCGCGAGGTCAGTTTTCGGTGGTGAGCCCGAGCGTGCCGTCGAGCTTCGGCACGCAGGCCCCGTCGCGCTCGTCGGCGGCCAGGAACTCGCTCAGGCAGTTCGCGAGCTGCTCGTGCCCGCGGGCGTTGGGGTGGAACGACTCCTGCCACGCGTGCGCCGACCGCCGGTCGTCCTTCAGGCCGTCCCAGTCCAGCGTCAGCCGGGTGAACCACTCCTCCTCCGGTGACGAGCCGCCCGCGCACGCCTCGTGGCCCTCACCGGCCCGTGCCAGGTCGAGGAACCGGGCGTTGACCTTCCCGGCCGCCACGCGCAACCCGTTCGACAGCTCCGGCACGCCCTCCTCGACGACCCACTCCAGGTCACCGGTGCGCAGCGGGCAGCCGGACAGGTTCTGCAGCGACTTCGGCACGTTCGGCGCGACCGGCGCCGCGTAGGACTGCACGACGAGCTGGTAGGACGAGTCGAGGTAGCCCGAGTCGCGCATGGTCTGGCGGATCGCGTTCAGCGTGTTCTCGACCTTCGGCACCATCTTCGCGACCCGCTTGGTCCACTCCGGCGCCACCTTCGCCGTGCAGTCGCTGCGCGCACCCCACGCCTGCACGCACGTGTTGAGGATGTCCGCGAACTTGGGGTCGTCGTTGGCCCCGACGGCCACCACGAGCGCGACGACCCGGTGCGAGCCGGCGATCCTGCGCAGCTCCGGCAGCTGCTGGGTGCGCAGCCGGTCCGAGTTCGCGCCCGAACAGGCCAGGTTGAACCGCTCGTCGGCCTCGAACCGCGCCTTCATGACCGACGCCTCGCTGGAGCGGTGGCACCAGTTGCCGCCCTCCTCGCCGTTCGTGCCCGGCTCGTAGGAGCCAGCGCCCTCACCGGACAGGGTGCTGTCGCCGAGCGCCACCACCGCCGTCCTGGACTCGCGGTCGGGGTCGGACGGCGGCGGGAACGGGTGGTCGCTCACGACCAGCACGATCGCCAGCACGACGATCGCCATCAGCGGAAGAACTCTGCGCATCGCACACCAGCCTACCGACCCCCTCCCCGCCCGCCCTCTTGCCGCACGCGGGGACCTCCCGTGCGCCAGGAGAGTACGAAAGCTCCCCGCGTGCACCCTGCCGGCTTGCTTGCCGCACGTGGGGGCCTTTCGTGCGCCAGGGGAGTACGAAAGCTCCCCGCGTGCACCCCGGCGGTTTGCTTGCTGCACGTGGGGGCCTTTCGTGCGCCAGGGGAGTACGGAAGCTCCCCGCGTGCACCTGAGCGGTGGCCGAATGAGAGGGCGGAATGGCGTTGCCGCCACTGCGGGTGATGAGGAAAGTGGAGTTGTGGGGAACTTGAGGGAAGTAGTCGTGGTCGGTTACGACCGCACGGCGCTGCTGGACCTGGCGGGGCCGGTAGAGGTGTTCCAGGCGGCGAACCACGGGGGTCAGCGCTACCGCGTCACCGTGGCCACGCTCGGGGGAGAACCGTTCACCGCCACCGCGGGGGTGCGGATCGGGGCAGGTGCGGACCTGCGCACGCTCGACCGGCCCATCGACACGCTGCTCGTCGTGGGCGGCTGGGGGTACGACGAGGCCGCGACCGACCCGGTGCTCACGACGCACCTGCGGCGGCTCGCGCTGAAGTCGCGGCGGATCGCGGGCGTCTGCACCGGTGCGGTGGTCCTGGCGGGGGCCGGGCTGCTGCACGGGAAGAAGGCGACGACGCACTGGGCGTTCACGGGCGAGCTCGCGGCGCGCGGGGTCGACGTGGAACCGGACGCGATCTTCGTGTGCGACGGTCAGGTGTCCACTTCGGCCGGTGTGACGGCGGGCATCGACCTGTCGCTCGCGATGGTCGAGCAGGACCACGGCCCGGCGCTGGCCCGCCGGATCGCGCAGTACCTGGTGGTCTTCCTGCAGCGCAGCGGTGGCCAGTCGCAGTTCAGCGTGCACACCCGCACGCCACCGGTGTCCGACGACGCGCTGAGGGCGTTGCTGGACGCGATCCACGCCGACCCGACGCGTGAGTGGACCGTGCCCGTCATGGCGCGCAGGGCGATGATGAGCGTCCGCCACTTCGCCCGCGTCTTCTCGCGCAGCGTCGGCATCTCACCCGCGCAGTACGTCGAACGGGCCCGCGTCGAGGCCGCGGCCGACCGCCTGGCCAGCACCGGTGACGGGCTGGACCTGGTGGCGCGGCAGAGCGGTTTCGGCTCGGCCGAGACGTTGCGCCGGGCCTTCCTGCGCGTGCTCGGCGTGTCGCCGGGCAGCTACCGCGCCCGCTTCCGGACGACGGGGGTCGCCTGATGGACGTCGCGTACGTGCTCTACCCGAACCTGACCGCGCTCGACCTGGTCGGGCCGTTCGAGGTGCTCGGCTGCGTGCCGGTCGTGACACCGCGCTTCGTCGCGCGGACGCTCGACCCGGTGCGCTCCGACAACGGCCTGACCATGGTGCCCACCGACACGTTCGACACGCTCAAGTCGGCGGACGTGGTCGTGGTGCCGGGGTCGGGCCGCTGGAGGGAGGTGCTGCGCGAGTCCGCCGAGCTGGTGGCGTGGCTGCGGGAGGTGCACTCGACGACGAAGTGGACGACGTCGGTGTGCACGGGCTCGACGCTGCTCGCCGAGGCCGGGGTGGTCACGAGGGCCACCACGCACTGGGCCGCCCGCGACGACCTGACCGCGCGCGGGGTGCAGGCGTGCACCGACCGGGTCGTGTTCGACGGCAAGGTCGTGACCGGTGCGGGCGTGTCGGCCGGCATCGACATGGCGTTGCAGCTGGTGGAACGCGAGTTCGGCACGGCGGTCGCGCAGACCGTGCAGGTCGGCATCGAGTACGACCCGCAGCCGCCGCACGCCTACGCGCAGATCCCGGCGGAGATCGAGCAGAACCTCAGGGCGCTGTTCGCCGCGAGCCCGAGCTGATCCGGCCGCCGGCCAGCTCCAACACCCGGTCGGCGGCGGCGTGCACGGCGTCGTGGTGCGTGGCGATCAGCACCGCGGCGCCGTCGTCGGCGACCCGGCGCAGCAGCCCGATCGTGGCGTCGGCGCTCACGGCGTCCAGGTGCGCGGTCGGTTCGTCCGCCAGCAACGCCGACGGCTTCGCGACCACCGCACGCGCCAGCGCCGCCCGTTGCTGCTGCCCGAACGACACCTGCGCCGGGTACCGCCGGGCCAGGTCCGCGATCCCCAGCTCGGCGAGCACGTCCGCCACCGGGCCGACCGGCAGCCCGCGCAACCGCAGCGGCAGCGCGACGTTCTCCTCCAGCGTCAGCTCGGTCGCGAGTCCCAGCGACTGCGGCAGCACCGCGCACGCCGACCACGCCACCGGCCCCGGCCTGACGGTGCCGGAGTCGGGGAAGTCGAAGCCGCACAGGACGGACAGCAGCGCCGTCTTGCCCGACCCCGACGGCCCGCTCAGCGTCACCAGCTCGCCCGGTGCCACGGACAGGTCGACCCCGCGCAGCACCTCGACGCCGCCGAACGACCGCCGCACCCCCGTCGCGCTGATCACGACGCCACCAGCGGCACGCAGAGGTCGGCCAGCTCGACCAGCCGCGGGTCGTGCGAGGCCACGAGTACGGGCACCGGCAACGACGTCAGCATCTCCAGCACCAGGTCCGCCGACCGCGCGTCGAGCTGCGAGGTCGGCTCGTCCGCCACCACGACCGAGGCACCGCGCGCCAGCGCGCAGCCGAACGCGAGCCGTTGCTGCTGCCCGCCCGACAACGCCCCGATCCGCCACGTCCCCGAGCCGCCCAGCCCGAGCCGCTCCAGCAGCGACAGGTCCGTCGCGCCCGCCGCCCGCAGGTTGTCGCCGACCGTGAGGTGCCCGATGAGGTTGTCGGCCGGGTTCTGGAACACGACCGCGATCTCCTTGCGCCGCAACGACCTCAGCTCGCGCCACGACAGCTGCGAGGTCGGCCGGTCGTGCACGAAGACCTCGCCGGCGGACGGCCGTTCGACCAGCGACAGCACCCGCAGCAACGTCGACTTGCCCGACCCGGACGGCCCCGACAGCACGGTCAGGCCGGGCGCGGTGCGCAGCGACATGTCCGCCACCGCCCGCACCCCGCCGTAGGACACCCCGACGCCACAAGCGCGAATCACCTGAGCAGCTCTCCCATCCGCGCGGTGCGCACGCCGCGCAACGCGAGCCACGCCGCCGCCGCGACCACCGCCGCACCGCACACCACCATCAGCCCCAGCAACGGCACCAGGTCCGGCAGCACCGGTGCCGGGTTCAGCCACGGCGCCGGGTCCAGCCGCGGCACCGCGGCCCCCGCGCTCACGAACGACGCCACCGCACCGACCGCCACCGCCGCCACCGCGATCGCGCCCACCTCCAGCAGGTGGCTCGACCACAGCAGTGCGGGCTTCATCCCCATCCGCGTGGACAGCGCGCCCGACACGGCGTTCTGCCGCCGCCGCACCTCGATCGCCAGCAGCAGCGCCACCGCCGCCACCACCGCGAGCACCACGCCGATCGCCGCCACGAACCCGAACGTCCACTGCACGGTCAGGAACGGCAGCCCGTCGAGCACCTTCGCGCGGTCGGCGACGTTCGTGTAGTGGATGCCCGCCTTCTGCAGCTCCGCGGTCAGCGCGCTCACCGGCAGCGACGACCACAGGTGCCACGACCCGACCTGTTCGGGCGCGGGCACCGCGGACCGCGTGATGACGTACCCGCGGGTGCCGAGCTTCGGGAACGACGGCAGCGACTCGGACGGCTTCAGCAGCGGCAGGCCGGGGACCTGCATCTCCTGGTTCGCCGCCCGCCCGATCCGCACCGCGGAGGCGACCGCGCCGGTCCTGCCCAGGCCCGCCAGCACCGCCCGCACCCGGTCCGGGTCGCCGACGATGGCCGCGTCGGTGAACGTCGCCGGGTCCACGACGAGCGCGCCGGAGCTCACGCCGACGAGCGTTGTGGTGCCGCGCAACGACTCCGGCAGCGCCACCTTGCCGGTGGCGAGGTCCTGCGACACCTGCGCCGTGCTGTTGGCGCCCACGTGCACGGCGGACTTCGAGTCCAGCGCCGACCGCTGGGCACCGGCGACCGAGCTGCCGACCGCGATCGTGCCGACCGCCAGCACCCCCACGAGCACCACGCCGGTGACCGGTCCGGCGGCCGCGGCGAGCCGGCGCACCGCCAGCTGCGCGGCCGGCACCCGCCAGAACTGCACGCGGTGCGACCAGGTCAGCGTCCAGCGCAGCACCCGCGTGGCGAGCAACGCCGCCGCGAGCACCACCAGCAGCGGGAACGTCAGCGCCGCCGCGTCGATGCGCGGCAGCTCACCGGCCCCGGGCCGGGTGCCCAGCCCGTTCTCCGCGAGCCGCAGCCACGCGAGCACCGCGAGCCCGCCGACCGCGAGCTCCCACGGCAGCACGGCGAGCCGCCACCGCCGGGGCCGTCCCTGGAACGTCCGGTGCGTCTTCCAGCAGGCGGTCAGCACGGTCACCGCGAGGCTCAGCACCACCACGGCGAGCACCGCGCCGAGCGCGGTCCACAGCGTTCCGGGCGCCGGCGCCGTGCCCGGCCCGTAGAGGGGCAGCAGCACCCGCGCGGCCACCAGTCCCAGCACACCGCCGAGCACCAGCGGCAGCCCCAGCTCCAGCACCCCGCGCAGGCCCAGCGCGAGCGGGCCGGCACCGCGCACCCACAGCAGCCGCAGCTCGGAGTGCCTGCGTTGGGCCCACTGCACGGTCACCGTGCCGACACCGGCGAGCCCGACGAGCACGCTCACGACCACCAGCGGCAGCAACGCCGACCCGACGTTGTCCCGCGCGGTGGCCGACGCGGTGATCGCGGCGCTGACGAGGTCGGTCCTGGTCAGCGGGAGGCCGAGCTTCGCCAGCAGCGCGTTCCCGTTGTCGCGCAGCGCTTCCGCCTCGGCGATGGTGGTCACCGGCTCGGCCGGGAACCGGATCGACACCGTGGCGCTGGAGAAGTCCGCCGGCAGCAGTGCGAGGTCGGCGGCCTGGTGCACCCAGATCACCGACGTGCTGGCGCCCTCACCGGCCAGCGGGTTCGGCACGACGGTCTTCGCCTCGGAACACCACCAGTCCGCCACCGGGTGCGCGAGGTCCGCGTAGATCGCGCTGACCACGAGCGTCGACCCGACGAGCCGGTCGCCGATCTTCACCTTCGCGGCGGACGCGACCGTCTGCGGCACCCACAACCCGGTGCCGCCGCCCTGCAGCACCCGCAGGTGCTCGGTGGCACCCGGCCGGTACCCGAACCGCGCGTAGGTCGCGAGCCCGGTGAAGTCCGGCCGCGCGATGTTGGTGTAGACGGCACCCAGGCCGCCATTGGTCGTGGCCGTGCGGACGGCCTGCGCCAGCGGAATCCCGTCGCCGTCGAGGGAGGGGTGCATCGACTGTGGACAGACGCGGCCCTGCTGGTAGGCGAGCGCCGCGCTGCCGGCCGCCGAGGAGTGCAGGACCGCCGCGGCCACCACGAAGCCGAGCAGCAACGTCGTCACGATGCTCACGACGAGCGTGAGCGGGCTCGACAGCGCTGCCCGAGGGGCGGCTCTCCACGGCAACTGCACCAGCGCACGCTAACCGGCGAGCTGCGTTTTCGGGAGCCCTTGGCCGTTCTCGTCGCCGGACCTACACCCAGCTCCACCGGATGCCGACCCAGTTCACCGACACGTTCGACTCGAAGTGGTGCACCGAGTGCGTGTGGTCGAGCGACAGGTCGATCGTGCGGTGCGGCTCGGTCTCCTCCCAGTCCTGCAGGTAGACGTGCGGGTCGACGGGCAGCGCGGCCGGGTCGAAGTGGACCTCGATCAGGCTCTGCGCGAGGAAGCACCGCACGCCGTGCGCGTACTCGACGCTGTCCACGCGCGTCGGGTCGTGGATCGAGTACTCGAACACCCACGTCTCGCCCAGCCGCAGCGGCCGGTCGAACAGCAGCTCCTCCACGGTCGTCCGGTCCTCCAGCACGGTCTGGCCGAGCCGGCAGTTGCGCAGCGGTTCGTGCGCCACGCGGACCAAATCGTCGCCGTAGTAGTGCGCGTTGTAGCGGTCCACGCCGTCGGTGTGCGCCCGGACGACCATCTTCACCAGGGCGCGGGAAGCGTGCCGGTCGGCGTCGACGAACACCCGGTCGTGCCGGGCGACGACCTCCAGGTCGTTGGCGTCGAAGCCGGGCATCATGCCGGGCACGACGTCCGGCCAGCCGCTCGGACCGGTCTGCTCCAGCAGGTCCAGCAGCGAGCGGTGCGGGACGTCGAGCAGCTCCTCCAGCACCGCGACCGCGCGCAGCGACTTCGGCGAGACCGGCCGGACCCGGCCCTGCTGCCAGTCGCTCAGCGTCGACAGCGCGACCGGGACGTCCTGCTGGGCCAGCCGCGAGCGCAGCCGCTCCAGGGTGAGCCCACGCCGGCGGATCGCGGCTCTCAGCGCCGCGTGGAACGGCCCGATGCGCAGCAGTGCCTCGAGGCTGGGCGTGGTGCTCACCCCCGTGAGCCTAACGACTCCGCGGAGCCCACCGGTTACAGCGAGAAGCCCTCCGGGAACGGGTCTGCCGGGTCGAGCAGGTACTGGCCCATCCCGGTGATCCACGCCCGGCCGGCCACCGTCGGCAGCACGGCGGTGCGGTCGCCGAGCGCGACCTCCTCCAGCAGCGTTCCGATGAAGCGGGTGCCGATGAACGACTCGTTCACGAACTCCGCGCCCAGCGCGAGCTCGCCGCGGGCGTGCAGCTGCGCCATCCGGGCGCAGGTGCCGGTGCCGCAGGGGGAGCGGTCGAACCAGCCGGGGTGGATGGCCATCGCGTTGCGCGAGTGGGCGCCGTCGTGACCGGGCGCGGTGAACTGGACGTGCTTGCAGCCGCCGATCGCCGGGTCGGTCGGGTGGACCGGCCGGTTGGTGCGGTTGATCTCGTCCATGATGGACAGTCCGGCGGCGAGGATGCGGTCCTTCTCCATGCGGTCGAACGGTATGCCGAGGTCCGCGAGCGGCAGGATGGCGTAGAAGTTGCCGCCGTAGGCCATGTCGTAGCGGACCTCGCCGAGACCGGGCACGGTGACCGTCGCGTCGAGGTCGTGGGCGTAGGCCGGGACGTTGCGGATCGTCACGAGCCTCGTGCGGGTGTCGTAGTCGGCGAGCACCAAGCCGGCCGGGGTGTCCAGCCGGACCGTCGTCACCGGCTCGGTCACCGCGACCATGCCCGTCTCGACCAGGACCGTGGCCACGCCGATGGTGCCGTGGCCGCACATCGGCAGGCAGCCGGACACCTCGATGTAGAGCACGCCCCAGTCGGCGTCCTGACGGGTGGGCGGCTGGAGGATCGCACCGCTCATCGCCGCGTGGCCGCGCGGTTCGTTGACGAGCAGCTTGCGGACGTGGTCGTGGTCTTTGATGAAGTTGAGCCGCTTGTCGGCCATCGTCTCGCCGAGGATGACGCCGACGCCGCCGGTGATGACGCGCGTGGGCATGCCCTCGGTGTGCGAGTCGACCGCGCTGAAGTACCGGGCGAACCTCATGAGGTGGCCAGCTCCATGTCGGCCTCGATCCGGGTGCGCTGCGCGTCGGACAGCGGGCCGCGCGGGGGACGGCACGGTCCGCCGAAGCGGCCGACGAGGTCCATGCAGTACTTGATGGCCTGCACGAACTCGGTGCGCGAGTCCCAGCGGAAGGCGGGCACCAGGCGTTCGTACAGCGACCGGGCCTCGTCGAGCTTGCCGGCCCGCGCGAGGTCGAACAGCTCGGCCGACTCGGCCGGGAACACGTTGGGGTAGCCCGCGAACCAGCCGGTGGCGCCCATCAGCAGGCTCTCCAGCACCACGTCGTCGGCACCGGCCACGACGGTCAGGTGCGGTGCGGCGGCCCGGATCTCCAGCACCCTGCGCACGTCGCCGGAGAACTCCTTCACGGCCACGACGTGCTCGATCTGGCCGAGCTCCGCGATCAGGTCCGGGGTGAGGTCGACCTTGGTGTCGATCGGGTTGTTGTAGACCATGATCGGCAGACCGGCCTTGGCGACCTCGCGGAAGTGGTGCACGACCTCGCCGCGGTTGGCCCGGTACATCGTGGGCGGCAGGCAGAGCACGCCGTCCGCACCGTCCTCGGCGGCCAGTTCGGCCCAGTGGCGGGCCTGGTGCGCGCCGACGCCGTGCACGCCGACCACCGCGATGCCCTTGCCCTTGACCGCGGCGATGGCGGTCTGCGCGACCTCCCGGCGTTCGGCGTCGGTCAGCGACGAGTACTCGCCGAGCGAGCCGTTCGGGCCGACGCCGCGGCAGCCGGACTCGACCACCCAGCGGCAGTGCTCGGCGAACCGGTCCAGGTCGGGCCGCAGCCCGGCGGGCGCACCCGCGTCCTCCTTGTACGGCAACGCGGTGGCGACGATGACGCCGTCGAGACGTTCGGTCATGAGTCCTCCTCGGGGAGCGCGGCGAGTTCGCCGAGCGGGATCGGGACCGCGATCACGCGGCGCTGGTCGTCGAACGGGATTCCGGTGAGCTCGGCGGCGTTGCGGGCGCAGATGCGGCCCTGGCAGCGGCCCAGCGCGACCCGGCTGGTCAGCTTGAGCTCGCGCATGGTCGTGGCGGCGGCGGTGTCGAGCGCCGCGCGGGTCACCTTCTCGCAGCGGCAGACCGTGGTTTCCGGTGTGAGCCAGGTCCGCCAGCCGGGCCGGACGGCGTGCACCCGCGCCAGTGCCGCGGCGAACAGGCGGCCGTCGCGCACGGCCCTGAGCGCAGCCGCCGGTGGTTGCCGCCCGGCGGCCGCGGCCCCGGCAACGACGCCCTCGGCCTCGGACAGGTCGGCGCCGCCGATGCCGGTGACCTCACCGGCCGCGTACACGCCGGGCACCGAGGTCCGCTGGTGGTCGTCCACGTCGTAGAACCCGCCGGTCCTGGCGGCGTGCGGGACGAGGTCGGCGCGCGGCAGGAAGCCGTAGCCGACGCACACGAGGTCTGCCCGCACGGTGCGGTGGCCGACCGGGCGCCAGGCGCTGTCGAGCTTCGCGACGGTGACGCGGTCGCCGTGCTTGGCGA
Source organism: Lentzea sp. NPDC037011 (assembly GCF_055607425.1). Classification (NCBI taxonomy): domain Bacteria; kingdom Bacillati; phylum Actinomycetota; class Actinomycetes; order Pseudonocardiales; family Pseudonocardiaceae; genus Lentzea; species Lentzea sp. NPDC037011. The sequence continues at coordinate 255,820 of NZ_JBVJRT010000007.1, forward strand.
CGACGGCGGTGCGGGTCTCCAGGCGCGGCAACACCTTCCGGTACCGCGCGAGCTCGGCGACCTTGTGCCGGTTCGCGGCGACCGCCCTGGCCTCCTTCGCCCACGCCAGCGGCGAGTTCGCCTCGTAGACGCCGACGAGGGTGGCGCCGAGGTCCTGCAACGCGGTCGCGACCGGCAGCAGGAACGGGCCGGTGCCCGCGACCACCACGCGTTCGGCGAGCGTGACGCCCTGCTTGGCCAGCGCCTGGGCGGCACCGGCGGTGATCACGCCGGGCCCGTCCCAGCCGGGGAAGGGCAGCGGGCGGTCGTAGGCGCCGGTGGCGACGACCAGTGCGTCGAAGGGGAGCTGCCGCGGGCCGCGCAGGTGCAGGACGCCGTCCTCGACGAGCCACGCCTCGGTGTCGCGGAGGTGGGTGACGCCGGGGTGCGCGAACGTGGTCCTGCCGCGCAGGAACTGGCCGCCCGCCTCGGGTTCGGAGTCGACCATGACGACGTCCGCGCCCGCGTCGGCGGCGGTCCTGGCGGCGGCCATGCCGGCCGGTCCGGCACCCACCACCACGACCCTCACGACGTGGTCCTGATGGTGTCGCCGTCCGCGAGCCGGTGCCGGCAGGCGCGGACCTCCGGGGTCCCGTTGATCTCGGCGACGCAGCCGAAGCAGACGCCGATGCCGCAGAAGAACCGGCCGGGCAGCAGCTCCGCGACGTGGTCGGCCTCGCGGGGGAGGCCGTTGAACGTGACCTTCACACCAGCACCTCCGGCCGGTCGACGCGGAACGGGTGGGGATCGACGTGCGGCGCGGCACCGGTGAGAAGCTCGGCGAGCAGCCGCCCGGTTGCCGGTGCGAGCCCGACACCGGCGCCCTCGTGCCCCGTGGCGTGCCACAGGCCCGGTGTGCGCGGGTCCTCGCCGATGATCGGCAGGTGGTCCGGCGCGTACGGGCGGAAGCCGCCGTACGCGCGCATGACCGGCACTCCGGCGAGCATGGGGAACATCGCGATCGCTCTCCGCGCCAACGCCTTCAGGACCTTCGACTCGATCGTGTCGTCGAACCCCTTGCGCTGCCGGCTCGACCCGATCAGGACCGTGCCGGCCTGCGTCGACTCGACCACGCCGGAGGTCTGCAGGTCGGCCTCGCCGCTCGCGACCGCGCCGACGTAGTCCGCGTCGTAGACCTTGTGCCGGATGGTGCCGGGGATCGGCGTGGTGACGAGGACGACGCCGCGCCGGGGCAGGACGTTCACGCCGAACCGGCGCGCCCACGGCCCGGTCGCGTTGACGACGGCACCGCAGTGCAGGACGCCCCGGTCGGTGGTGACGGACCTGCCGTCCACCGCGGACGTCTCCGCCTGGAGGACCCGGATGCCGCGCAGCAGGGTCCTCGTCGCCTTGACCGGGTTGAGCTGGGCGTCCTGGGGGTAGTGGACCGCGGCGGTGACACCGGGGTTGAGGTGCGGTTCGCACGAGAGGGCTTCCTGCGCGGTGAGCTCGCACGCGTCGATGCCCGCGGCGCGCTGCCCGGCGGCGAAGGCCCTGAGCGGTTCGACGGCCTGCTCGGTCGTGGCGACGACGAGCCCGCCCTTCTCCTCCCACTCCGCGTCCTGCGCCAGCTCCGGCCACAGCTCCCGGCTGGCTCGGGCGAGCTCCAGCTCCGGTCCCGGTCCCTTGTCGCTGACCAGCACGTTCCCCTCGCCGGCCGCGCTGGTGCCCGCCGCCGGCCCGTGGCGGTCGACGACCAGGACGTCGAGCCCGCGCGCCGTCAGCGCCTGCGCGCACGCGGCCCCGACGATCCCTGCTCCCACCACCACGACGTCCGGGTGCATCACTCCACCTCCGTTCAATAGAATGAACGTTAGTGCTTCGGGTACTCCAGCACCAGTACCGAGCTGACCTCACCGCCGACGGTCTCGTACAGGTGCGGCACCGAGCCGGGGAAGCACACGTAGTCGCCGGGCCCGAGCTCGAACGGCGAGTCCGTCGGCCCCACCCGCAGCGTCCCGCCGGTGACCAGCACGTGCTCCTTGCCGGGATGACCTTCGCTGGTCTGCGTCGCGCCCGGCCGCACACGCTGGTCGTAGATCTCGATGACGGTGTCCGCGACGTCCATCCGGCGCATCAGCCGCAGGTCGACCGCGTTGCTGCTGAGCTGCTCCACGTCCCTGGCCCGCACCAGGATGACCTCCGGCGCCGTCCGCTCCGACAGCAGCTCCGACACCGGCACGTTCAAAGCGTTCGACAAACTGAACACTGTCTCGATGGTCGGGTTCCCTGACCCGCTCTCCAGCTGCGACAGCGTGCCCTTCGCGATCGACGACCGCCGCGCGAGCTCCGACAACGACAACCCGCGCTGCTCGCGAAACGCCCTGATGTTGGCGCCGAGCACCCGACCCGCACTCATACCGCGAGATCGTTGCATAGGCTGACCGCATGACTGCCTACACGGAGGCGGAGGGCCAGACGCTCCGCACCGCCGTCTTCGGTGCCATGGTCCTGGTCTCCACCGCGGACCCCGGCGCCGTGGACGAGGAGAGCCACGCCGGCATCCGCGCCATGACCCTGCTCTCCGACAACCTGCGCGAAGTGATCGCCGCGGCCCCACCGTCCCTGCCCCGCGGCTCGTCGGCCGACGTGGAGGAGGGCGTCCTGACCGCGCTGCGCTCCGCCGTGGACATCATCGCCGCGCACGAGCCGCGCGACGTGCCCATCTTCCGCGCGGCGGTGGCGGAGATGTGCCGGTCGGTGGCCGGGGCCGACGGGGCGGTGGCGGTGGCCGAGAAGGCGGTGGTGGAACGGGTGGTGGCGGCGCTGGGCTCCTAACCGGCCTGCTCGCTCTCCCGCACGAGCCCGCGCAACGCCTCCGTCACGTCGTCCGGCAGCCAGCTGACTGCGAGCAGTTCGTTCCACATCGGCGGCATCGGGCCGAGTGCGCCGCGTGCGGTCTTGACCGCCGCGTCGCGGTTCCCGCAGAACGCCAGTGCTTCCGCGTGGTGCAGCCGCACCGTCTGGTCACGTCTTCTTGCGGCCAGGTACTTCAGGTAGCCGCACAGGTCGCGGAAGCCGGCCAGGGCCTTGGCCCGCGCCTCGACGTGCTCCGCCAGCAGCACGTCGAGGCGCGCCTCGTTCAGGAGCGAGCCCGTGTCGTCCGCGGTGATCCTCCCCGCCGCCCGGTAGGCGTCGCGCGCCTCCGTCAACGCCGCCCGGTCGTGCCGGACCCTGGCTCGTTGCCAGCAGACGTCACCGAGCGCTCGGCGGGACTCGGCGTCCGACTCGTCGAGCGCGGTGGCGGCGTGCAACGAGGCGACGGCTCCGTCCAGATCACCCGCCGCCGCGAGCGCGAGGCCCAGCTCACGGGTCCAGAGAGCGGAGCTCGGCCGGCGCTGCACGGCGGTGGTGAGGGAACCGACGGCGCGGCGGGGATCTCCTGCCGCGCGATAGGCCCTGCCGAGCTCGCCGTGAGCGTCCGCGTCGGCGGGGTTGATCTCGACAGCACGCCGGAGCAGGTCGATCCGGTCGTGGCCGGAGGCGAGCAGGGCGGCGCTGCGCAGCTCGCCGGTGCGTTCCCGCCGCAGCTTGCTCACCTCGGCGGTGAGCTGGTCGTACTCCGCTCTGGACACGGTGATCTGGTCGGCTCCGTGCCGCACCATGCTGTCGACGTGGCCCAGGTCCAGACCGTTGACGATCATGTTGGTGATGGTGGTCCGCGCACGCTCCAGCTCGGCCGGGTCGCTGCTGTAGAGCACCGCGCGCGTAGCCGCCACGTTGAACATCAGGTCCCGCTCGGGGTTCTGGCACACCGGGATGGTCACGTTGTCCCGCAGCGCCCACCGCGCCCCGAGCTCGAGGTACACGTTGGGGTTCGCGTCGGTCAGGTCGGCGATGTAGATCGTCGCGCTGACCGCCTCGGCGAACATCGTGTGGTGGATCGGTCCCGCGGCCTGCCGGTCCCGTTCCACCAGCACGTCGACCTCGCACCCGAGCCGCTCGCCGACGGCGGCACCGACCGGGCGGTACAGGTGCGCCTTGATCGCGTCGAGGTCGGTCCACTTCCCGGGACCGTCGAGAATCCGGCCGGGAGAGGCGACGAAGATCCTCAGCCGCTCCGTCACGTCGTGCTCGGCCGCGACGCCAGCCACGCGCTGTGCTCCTTGCTGATCGCCCCCTCGGCCTCCGCCACCGCGGCGGGCCAGTCGGCCTCCTCCACGTCGGCGAGCCGTTCATAGATCAGCGCCAGGTCGCTCGCGGCCGCGGAGTAGCCGAGGGACAGGTTCTCGTGCTGCTTGAGCCCCAGCCACGCCGCGCCGCCGGCGACCGCCGCCGCCATGACGCCGGACATGTCGACGTCCCAGGCGCCCATGACGCGGGCGCCGGCGAACAGGATCGCGACGAACTCGCCGGCGATCAGCAGCATGCGCCACAGGTTCGCGCGGAACTCGTTGGTCGCGGCGCGGGCCTGGTACCACTCCAGCTGGTCCTTCACCCGGCCCTCGCGGTAGGCGGTGCGGCGGTCGGCGAAGGGCTTGCGGCGCAGTTCCTCGCGGCGCTCGGCGCCGGAGGGGTTCGTGCTGGCCAGGCGGAGCTTCTTGCCGTGTTCGGCCACGACCTCGGCGATCCTGAGCTGCAGCAGCTGCTTGGCGCCGGCTCCCGTGAACGGGTCGGCGCCCACGGCGTAGCGCCACACCAGCGACTTGATCTGCTCGGCGACGGCGCGGCCGGCGTTCCACTTCTGCTCGGGGTGCTGCGCCCACAGCAGGATCTCCGTGAACAGCGCGACGAAGAAACCGGCCAGGGCGACGAACGCCCACAGGTCGTAGGTGCCGCCGATCTTCCACTTGAACGCGCCGCCGATCGCGGCGACCACGGCGCTCACCAGCCGCACGCGGCTGAGCAGCAACGTCTTCCGCTGCCCTTGGCGGGACGCCTCGTCCGCGTCGTGGAAAAAGCCGGGCAAGTCCGCGTCGGTCATGTGCTCCCTCTCCGCCAACGCTGATCGTCTGCCTCCGAACGTTGTCGTATCACGTCCCGCTCCAGCGCGGAGGAGGTACCGCGGACGAACCGGGGTGTTCACCCGGACAGCCGAGAGGCGGCTGCTGCTTTCGCGGCGCAAGACGTCCTACCCGCCTTCCTGAGCGGAGGAGGTCCCGTTCTCAGCTACCGCCGCGCATCATGGGGTCATGCTGGAAGCACTGCGGCGGCAGCTGAGCAACGGCCTGTTCGAGAGGGTCGTGGGCCCGGACCGCGAAGACCAGGTCCGCACCATCCACGAGGCACCCGGCCCCCGCATGTTCGCCGACGACCGCCCGATCCGGCAGGTGCACGCCGACCACGCCATGTTCATCGGCGGGTTGCGGGCACTGCTGCTGCAGTCGCTGCACCCGCTGGCGATGGCGGCGGTGGCCGAGCACTCCGACTACCGCACGGACCCGTGGGGGCGTCTTCAGCGCACGAGCCTCTTCGTGGGCGTGACCACGTACGGCACGAAGGAGGACGCGCACAAGGCGATCGACAAGCTGGCGCGCATCCACACGTACATCCACGGCACGGCGTCCGACGGACGCCACTACCGCGCCGATGACCCGCACCTGCTGGAGTGGGTGCACGTGGCCGAGGTGGACAGCTTCCTGCGCTGCCACCAGCGCTACGGCGAGCAGCCGCTCGACGACTACGACGGGTACGTGCGGGACATGGCGGTGATCGCGCGGGCCATGGGCATCGCGGACCCGCCGGAGACCACGCGGGAGCTCGCGGACCGGCTCGACGCCTACCGGCCCGAGCTCAAGGGCACGCCGGAGGCCCGGGAGGCGGCGCGGTTCCTGCTGCTCAAGGCACCGCTTCCGCTGGTCGCGAAGGGGCCGTACGCGGTGCTGGGCGCCACGGCCGTGGCCACGTTGCCGGTGTGGGCGCGGATGCCGCTGCGGCTGCCCTACCTGCCGGTCTCCGAGGCCACCGGGGTCAAGCTCGCCGGCCACGCGTTGATGCGCGGGCTGCGGTGGGTCACGAGCTGAGGAAGTCCACCACCAGCGGTGACGCGACCGCGCGGAACTCCTCGAAGTAGCCGTGCCGTGCGCCCTCGATCAGCTCCACGCGCGCGCCCGGAATCCGTTCGGCGATCAGCGGTGCGTTCGCGGTGGGGTTGAAGATGTCGTCGGTGCCGTGCACGACCAGGGTCGGGCAGGAGATCGACGGCAGGGCGTCCCACGCGTCGTGTTCCGCGCTGGCCATGAGGTGCAGCTTGCGCGCGTAGGGCGGCATCGCGGGATCGCCGAGCGTGTTGAACGGGCCGCGGTACGCCGGTGTGTACATCAGGTCGACGAGCGCTTTGCGCGCCTTCATCTGGTCGACCTGGGCCAGCGACCTCCTGACCTCGGCACTGCGCTCCACGGCGTGCGGGCCGCCGGGGGAGGTGCAGCCCAGCACTAGTTGGGAGACCCGCTCCGGGTGGGCCGCCGCGATCCACTGCGCGATCCGCCCGCCCATCGACGTGCCGTACACCAGGGCCTGGTCCAGGCCGAGGTCGTCGAGCACCGCGACGCAGTCCGAGGCGAACAGCCGCGTGCTGTACGGGGACTCCGGCTTGTCGCTGGAACCGGTGCCGCGGTTGTCCATCACAATCGTCGTGAAGTGCGGCGTGAAGTCCGGCAGGACCTGCCGCCACCACCGCGACGAGTTCGCCTGGCCCGCGATGAGCAGCAGCGGAGGGCCAGAGCCCTCGACCGAGTAGAAGAGCGCGGTTCCGTCCGTCGCACGAGCGTGGGGCACGGGTGCGCAGTCTACGACCTTGACGCGGTGGTAGATGGTCTAGTCCAATTCACGGTGGACCCCCTGCCGGCCGCCACGCGTGAGGGATGGATCAGCCATGACGTTGTTCGCTCGAATAGCCGCGGTGGCCGCACTGGTGCTCGGCACCGTGCTCGTGAGCCTCGCCCCCGCCAGCGCCGCCGGAGTCACGGCGACGGTCACCAAGCAGTCCTGGGCCACCGGGTACACCGCCACGGTCACGGTCAAGAACGAGACCAGCGCGGCCATCGGCTCCTGGAAGGTCGAGTTCGACCTCCCCGCGGGCACGAGCGCCGGTGCCTACTGGGACGCGCTGCTCACCAAGAGCGGCAACCACCACGTGTTCACCAACCGCGAGTACAACGGCTCGGTCGCGCCCGGCGCCAGCGTCTCCTTCGGGTTCAACGCCACCGGCACCGCCGACCCGCAGAACTGCACCGTCAACGGCGCGGCGTGCGCGGGCGGCGGCACCCCGCCGACCTCCACGACCACGACCAGCGCCACCACAACGACCACAACGACCACCACTACGACGACGACCACGAGCGGACCGCCGCCCACGGGTTCGTTGCCGCGCAAGGTCCTCGTCGGCTACCTGCACGCGAGCTTCGCCAACGGCTCCGGCTACCTCCGGATGCGCGACGTGCCGGACGAGTGGGACGTGATCAACCTGTCGTTCGCGGAACCCACCAGCGCCACCAGCGGTGAGCTGCGGTTCGCGCAGTGCCCGGTCGCGGAGTGCCCGAACGTCGAGTCCGAGGCCGACTTCATCGCCGGCATCCGCGCCCAGCAGCAGAAGGGCAAGAAGGTCCTGATCTCCATCGGCGGCCAGAACGGCCAGGTGCGCCTGGAGACCACCGCCGCGCGCGACGCGTTCGTGCGCTCGGCGTCGGCGATCATCGACAGGTACGGCCTGAACGGCCTCGACGTCGACTTCGAGGGCCACTCGCTGTCGCTCAACGCCGGTGACGTCGACTTCAAGAACCCGACCACGCCGGTCATCGTGAACCTGATCTCCGCGCTGAAGTCGCTGAAGTCCCGCTACGGCGCCGACTTCGTGCTCACGATGGCGCCGGAGACGTTCTTCGTGCAGGTCGGCTACCAGTTCTACGGCGGCACGGGCGGCGCGGACAGCCGCACCGGCGCGTACCTGCCGGTGATCGAGGCGATGCGCAACGACCTGACGCTGCTGCACGTCCAGCACTACAACTCCGGCCCGATCATGGGCCTGGACAACCAGTACCACTCGATGGGCGGCGCGGACTTCCACGTGTCCATGGCCGACATGGTGCTCGCCGGGTTCCCGGTGCGGGGCGACGCGACGAAGTTCTTCGCACCGCTGCGCCAGGAGCAGGTGGCGATCGGCCTGCCCGCGTCCGTCAACGCCGGCAACGGCTTCACGTCGGTCGCGGACGTCCACACCGCGCTGAACTGCCTCACCAAGGGCACGAACTGCGGCAGCTACAAGCCGAAGGGCGTGTACCCGAATCTGCGCGGCCTCATGACGTGGTCGATCAACTGGGACAAGTTCAACGGCTCCGAGTTCTCCAAGCAGCACCGGGCCTACCTGCCGAGGTAGCGCCACCGCGGGCGGTTCCGCTGTCGTCCCCCGGCGGCGGAACCGCTCAGCACGCCTGCCGGAACGCCAGGTGCAGCCGGGCCGTGATCTCCTGCGCCGCCTCCTGCGGGCGCGCCAGCAGGGCGTGGAACGGCACCGCGGCACCGGACTGCACCCTGATCCGCGCGGCCGTGCAGAACCCGCCGGCACCCGGCAGGTGGCCCGCACCGTGCTCGGTCAGCCCCGCGGCCGGTTCCAGCCCCGCGGTGACGGCGACCGCGGCCGGCGCGGGCACACCGGAGAGCCCGGACAGCTCGGTGAGCAGCCGCAGCGACCGTTCGACCTGCTGCCCCAGCGCGGTGCGGTCGACCACCGACCCGTGCGCGTCGTACCGCAGGGGAGACCACGCGCACCGCTGGCCGGAGCGGCGGACGGCGAGCCCGCGGTGACCGTCCGGGCTCGGCGCCGACCGCACCCACACCGCGTCCGCCGTGACGTCGGAGGTCAGCCGCTCGGAGCCGGTGAACAGGCCGTGCCCGCGCCCGTGCGCGGCCAGGAGCTCCGGCAGGCGCTCCAGCGCGGGCACCTCCAGCCGTCCGTACTCGTCCATCGGCACGAGGTGGACCTCGACGGCACACCGCTCGACCACCGAACCGGTGCCGATGAGGTCGGTGCGCCAGCTCAGCTCCACCGGCCGCTGCCACGTGATCGCGGCGGCGCTGTGGCCCGGGACCGGCGCGGGCAGGCGGGGCGCCGAGGCGAACAGCTCGGCGGCGACCGCGAGGGTGAAGGCGGCGGCGTTGCCCGCCGCGATCGACTGCCACCCGGCGCGGTCGGTGTCCAGCTTGCGCCCGTCGGCCTTGTCGCTGATGCCGCGCACCGTCAGGAACGGCGCCCGGTTCAGGTGCGCCGCCTTCGCCGTGCCCGCGCTCTCCAGCTCGACGGCGGCCGCGTCCGAGTAGTGCCGCCGCAGGTGCTCCGCCGACGGCGTGAGCCGGGAGTCGAGCACGACCTCACCGGCGGCGATCGGCCGGAACACCACCCTGGGCGCGGTCGGCAGCCGCCACCGCCCGTCCCGGCTGACCGCACGCGCGATCTGCTCCAGCTCGTGGTCGGCGTCCCACGCCTGCGGCCGTGCGCCGAACCCGTTCTCGCCCTCGACACCGCCGTGGTGGCCGTAGACCTTGGTCGCGACGACGACGGCGCCCAGGTCGAGGTCGTCGTGCAGCGCCCCCGCGATCCCGGCGAAGAACACGGCCCGCGGCCGGAACTCGGCGATCGCCCGTTCGGCCAGCACCGCGGCCGGCTGGTTGCCCGCACCCGCCGACGCCAGCGCCACCCGCCCGGTGCCGCCCCGGATCCGGCCGACCTCGAACCGCGTGCCGGCGGCGTGGCGGAGTACCGCCGGCTCCTCGACGAGGTCCCTGACCGCGGTGTACTCGCTCTCCAAGGCCGTCAGCACGACAACGATGTCGGACGCTTCGCTCGTCACGGTGATCCTGTCCTGGCAGCGCACTCCTGCGGGCAAGCTACCCGCAAGCCGAGGCTGTTTCCCGCCGTGTCAGGTTTCTGTCCTTGAACCGGCATCTCGCCTGCGGAGCTGACGCGGAATGCGGTCAGCCGCGGAACTGCCGGACCTCCGTCCATTTCGGACCAGTGGCGGCGGTACGATAGGACAAACGACCAGTTCGGTGGTGCAGAGGTTCGTCATGCACAACTTGATCATAAGACGGATGCGACCTGGGGATCTGGCTTCGCTGGACCGGCAGCTGGGTCAGCGGCAGTACTTCGCTGACCGGCTTGAACGCCAGTCGGGCGGCCTCGGCGTACTTCTGGTCGCTTGGCAGGGCGACGCGCCGATCGGCCACGTCTTCTTGTGGCTGGCGCCTGCGGAGGAACCAGAGATCCGGACGCATCTGCGGGGCGTTCCGCTGATCACGCACCTGGAGGTGCACCCGGGTCACCGGGGGCAGAAGGTGGGAACCAGGCTGCTCGAAGCCGCAGAGCGGCAGTTGGCGGCGATGGGCCACCACAAGGTCGCGTTGGCGGTGGAGGAGAGCAACACGGCAGCCGCCAGGTTGTACATCCGGCTCGGGTATGCGTCTTGGCCCCACGAACAGGTGAAGTGCTACTCGTATCCAGACGAGCACGGCCACCGGTTCGTAGAACTGTGCGACGTGATGGAGAAGCCGCTAGCGCCGGAGGTACCTGCTGCAGAGGCCCAGCCCGAGGTCAGTCACGACCGCGCGGAGGTCGTCCTTGCAACGGTGCCGCTTCCGGTTCGGCTGTAGTGTTCCGAGGTGTCGGCGCCATGTGCTCCGATCGGTGCGCCAGGGCCTGCAGGTAGTTCTCGCACCGTTCGGGACTGATGAGTTTCGAACGCTCCAACGCCGCTGTCAGCGAGCTGAGTTTTTTCGCCTTCCGTTCAGCGTCGTCCTCGAACCGACGCACCATCTCCATGGTCTCGAGGATGAAATTCGACCTTTTGAGCAGGTATCGGGACCAATAGGCGGTGTCGGCATCCGTCAGCGACCTCTTGTCGTCCAGGAGCCAGAACAGTCCCTCCGCCAGCACGTCGCCGAACTCCTCCAACCTCGCCCGCTCGTCGAACTCGAACGGGTCTGATGCCGTTTGGAACGCGGCGCCGATGACGGCTGTCGGCCGCAGCTTCTTGTCGCCGAGCAGGAAGAACCAGTCCTCGTTGTAGATGTCAGGAAAGAACGACGACCTCGACTTGGTGTGCACCGCGAGCGCGCCTCCACCGACGAATGCCTCTTGTGCCCCCTCGGCCTCGCGATATGCGCGACACACGACGGAGTTGTCGGGGTATCCGCCTATGCTCAGGCCGGCCGCGGCGTAGTTGTCGGTGAGCGCGGCCGCCCTGCGCAGGTCCGCCGGGTCGGGTACCTCGATGTCGTCGTCGAGGAAGACGATGCGTTCCCAGCCCGCCACCTGTGCGATCACGAGCCCGAGATTGCGTTTGCGGCTGATGTCACTGTGCCAATCGAACTTCGTCCTCGCCAGCAAGGCGCTGGTCTTGAACCGGGGCAGCAGTCCGGCGGGGAGGCTGTCCACGTCGACAGCGAGCACCTCCACCTTTCTTTCGACTGCGAGCATGCTCACCGCATCTGTCGACGTCTTGTCGCCACTGCACATCGCGATCAGAGGGCAGTTCAGCGACGTGGCGAGGGCGATGGCGTGGTGCATGGCCTGAGGCTCGCGAATGGTGGGTACGATTATCGCGTCCACTGGCGCCTGAGGCGAGTTCTTCGGCGCGGCGTAGAGCAGTGCCCGGTGTGAGCCGTGGTGATGCCGGGACTGTTTACTGGGCGTCATCGGTCACGCTGTTCACGCGGGCCATTCGTGCAACAGTTGTTCGGGATCGGTCCAGTCCGGAGTCACAACCGCTCCTCCGGGAAGGACTTGCACGCGACTGATGATGCTGAACGAGTCGTAACCGGCGAACCGGCTTCGTACATATGCCGTGTTGCGATCGCGGAACCGGGTGTCTGACAAAGCCCGGGCAGCGCCGAGCACTCCGCGCGAGTACATGCCGTTGCAAATGGTGACAGTGCGATCTTTGTTAAAGGGGTTGCGCGACCGGTAGAAGTGTGCGACGTCCTGTTCGAGCAGTCTTCGTCCGTCGATCGTGCGCAGTTCGGCCTGGAACGTCCTGACCACCACGCCGTTTTCGACGACGTCGAACCCACCTGTGTCCGTGTCGTCGGGCCGACCCTGCTGCTGCACGGGCAGGCTCATGCGCTGCAACACTTCGCCGGTCACCTGGTTCCAGTCAACTCCGCCCAGCAGCACGAGGTGACCGATGTACTCGTCGGTTGCGAGGTTGTCCGACCCCGGGCGCACGTACACGGTGCTGTCGGGGTTCATCGCGCGGATGTGACCGTGGATCTCGAAGAGGGAATCCAGGTCGGAGTACTGGTACAGCTCGATGTAGTCCGGGTCGTCCGAGTGTGATGCGGGAAGTTGCCGCAGCAGCTTCGGCGGCAACGCGGAGCAGACGATCGTGATGTCCTCGCCTGGCGGGAACCGCCACAGGTTGTCCGTGAACGCCGCCGCACCTCCAGCATGGTATTCGCCTTGCGCCCTGTTGCGCAGGTCGATGAGCTCGGCGAGCAGAGAGTCCCTGATCGCTTGCTCTTCCTCGGTCAAGTGGGTGAGGACCTGGTACGGCCGACGCTCTGTGGAACGCGAGGTGGCGAAGAAGGTGGCGTAGGCCTCGAGGCGGTGCTCCGGAGGAGGAACCGGGTTGGACGTCCGTTCCCAGGACGAGATCAGCGGGACACTGACGTCGAACGCTTCGCCGAGTTGCTCCTGTGTGATGCGCTTGCCCGGCCAGCCCTGCTTGCGCAGCGAGCGCAGTCGCCGCGCCAGGTGTTGTGCCGACTCCTCGGCAGAAGACATGCCGTCACGTCCTTCAGTTTCGCTTCAGTCAACCGAAGACTTTGCAGACAATCTTCCCTATTGCCTGAACTTCAGTCGAGCCTTACTCTCAAATATAGACCTAAAAGTAGATCAACTGAAGTTAACTGAAGTTCACTGCCCAAACGGGTGAACCACCGCCAGTGCCCGTACCTCCGCACGTTCGAAGGTCAGGAGGCGGGGAGCCATGAGTACCCCCTCGATACAACCGTGTCAGCGCACGATCCTCGCTGTGGCCATGACACCACCGACGGCCTGCAGCAACCTCGTGATGGCCTTGCTGCGCAGGGCCGTGATCGACCTCGTCGAGCACGCGCTCGTGGACAGCGGCGTGACCCCCGACCTGCGGGACCGGTTCGTCGACCGCGGCGACTGGCTGATCGTGCTGGTCCACCCGACGGACCGGATTCCGAAGACCTGGCTGCTCACCAGGCTCGTACCGCGGTTGAAGGCGCTGCTCGACGAGCGCAACGCCGGGCAGGACCACCCGTTGCGGCTGCGGCTCGTCATCCACCCCGGTGACGTGGCGTGCGACGACTTCGGCTGGTTCGGCGAGGACATCGACATCGCGACCAGGCTGCTCACCGCGTCGACGCACGAGCAGGCCACCGCCCCGCTCGTGCTGGTGGTGTCCGAGCCGATCCACCGCTCGGTGATCCGGCACGGCTACGACGGCGTCGACGACTGGGTGTTCGTGCCGCTGCCCAGGGTCGAGGTGGCGGGCGAGGAGTGCAAGGGGTGGGTGCACGTCCCCGACGAGGTGTGAAGCGCGGCTCCCGCCCTCCCGGCCGGACGACGGGAACCACGCTCTGGCCTCAGGCCAGCGTCGACCAGAACTGGAGCTCGTAGGCCTGCAGCAGGCGTCCGTAGCGCCACGCGTGCTTCGGCTGCCACCCGGCGTCGAGCGCCGCCTGGATCGCCGCCAGCGCCCGCTCCTCCACCTGCGGGGCCGGCTGGGCGAAGAAGTCGACGAACCCGCACGCCTCGTCGCCGAAGTCGTAGTGCTCGCGCAGGCCCTTGGCCATCCGGGCGCAGTAGCCGCCCCACGCCGTGAAGTTCGCCAGGATCGCCAGGACGACGTCCGTGGGCTCGCCGTTCAGCGCCATCCACGACTGGTAGGCCGGGTAGGCCTGGCAGCCGGGGAACGGCTCGTGCGCGTGGAAGTCCTTCGCGGTCATGCCGGCCGCGCGGGCCAGCGGCTCCAGCATCGGCAGCACCAGCTCCTCGCCACCGGCGAGCAGGGTGAAGAACGCCCGTGCGTTCGGCTCCTCTGCCTTCGCGGCGAGGGTGAGGAATGTTCGCCAGTCGGAGGAGACGATGTGGTGCTCCTCGGCGGCGAACGTGGCGATCACGGCGCGCGGGGCTTGTCCGGTTTCGATCAGTTTGACCACGAGGTTGTCGTGTTCACCGGGGTGCAGCTCCGTCCGGATGCGCGTGACCAGGTCCTTTGCGTTCATGGATCATGATTCTTGCGCACCGCGGAAATCGTTCGCCAGAGTGCGGGGCGTTCCTGCACGATGTTTTCTCGTGGCTGAACACACCTACCGAGTACTCGTCCGCGGTCGCTTCGCCGACCTCACCGACGACCAGCGCGCCGCGCTGCGGGAACGCCTGGAGGGCTTCGACTTCCTGCGCGACGCCGGGTTCAGCGAGGAGGGCGCGCTGACGTTCGACGAGAAGCTCGACTTCTTCAGCTACCGGGTGATCCTCACGGCGGCGGAGAAGCCGGACGACGCGGGCCTGCGGCGTGCGAGCGCCGCCCTCGACGAGCTGGGCGTCGACTTCCGCGGCCTCAAGGCCAAGGTCACCGACATGGACGAGATGAAGATCAACCGCCCGAAGCGGCTGGGCTGACCGGGACGGACCGGTCCCGTGCTCCAGGGCGGAGCACGGGGCCGGTTCCTCCGGGTTCAGCGCGTCATCACGGGTAGTTCGCCAGGTAGGCCTCGGTCGACCCCGCGGTCGCCGTGCCGCCCGAGCTGTTGATGATCCGCTGAATGGTTCCCTTGCCGCCCAACGACACCGTCACCATGCTGTGGAACTTCACGCCAGGGGTGTTCGGCACCTCGAACGCCCGGTCGGCGACCACGGACGGGTTCGCGTTCATGAAGGCGTAGCTGCCCAGTCCCCACGCCTCGTGCGTCGTGACGTTGTTCGAGACCTTGTAGGCCGCGTAGCCGCGGGTGGACCCGTTCATCCACGCCGCCTGGTCGGGCACCTCGTACGGCATCTCGTTCTGGTAGAAATACGTCCGGCCGCCCTGGCCGTTCCAGATGGTCTGGTACTTCTGGTAGTGCTCGACGAACAGGCCGTACATCGTCACGTTGTTGCCGTTGACGACCAGCCCGGTGTCCGCGGTGTTGAGGTTCCAGCCGACGCCGTAGGAGTGGTCGCCGCGCCACAGCCACAGGTGGTCGCCGATCACGTCGTGGCTGTTGACCACCAACGAGGTCGTGGCCCGCCCGACCGCCGAACCGCCGATGCGCACGTACAGGTCGTGCACCGAGGTCGGGTTGGCCTGGTGCCGCGCGCTGCTGCCCGGCGCGCCGATCTGCGCCAGCAGCGGCGAGTTGGTCGGAGCCGCGTCGAGCAGCAGACCGGCGATCTTCACACCGTCCACATCGGCCACGTCCAGGGCCATGTTCCCGTTGGTGGGCATGACGGTCGCGAGACCGAGGCCCATGACCACCGTGTCCGGCCGCGTGACGCGGATGGGCTCGGAGACCTGGTGGACGCCCGGCGTCAGCAGCAGGTGCTTGCCGGCCGCCAGCTGCTGGTTGATCGTCGCCGCGCTCGTGCCGGGCTTGGCGATGAAGAACTGCGACAGCGGGATGTTGGTGCCCTGCTGCTGCCCGCTCGCCCACGTGGTGCCGCTGGAGTTGCTGCGCAGCGCCGGGACGAACACGTTGTAGCCGCCGCCGGCGTCGACGTTCAGGAACGGCTTCTCCCGCACGACCGGCGTCTGCGCGACCGTGGTGTACGGCGGCTCCGGGAACGAGGTCTGCGGCGCGTTGCGCGCACCGACGAACACCATGTTCCAGTTCTCCCCGGTCCACGAGCCCCACTCGGTGTTGCGCGACAGCCACTGCTGCTGCGAACCGGAACGGACCTGGCCGGTGACCACGGAGTCGGCGAGGAAGCCGCCGCTGGACCAACCGTTGTCGTCGAGCTGCATGTTGCCGTAGGTCTTGGTGCGGCGCATCGCGGAGGCCTGCGAGACGGCCCACGTGTTGGTGCCGCTCGGCGGCCGGATCGCGAGGTTCTCCGCGCCGCGCCAGAAGTTGTGCGTCGCGTTGCCCTGGAACCAGTCGGCCTCGACGTGCACCTGACCGTTGATCGTCACGCCGTCGGGCAGCAGGCCCAGGCCGAGGACCTGGGTGAAGAAGCCGATGTTGACGTCGACGTTGTAGTTGCCGGGCTTGAACATGATCGCGAACCGGCGGGCGTCGTACTGCCCGGTCTCCTGCTGCCGGAACACGTCGTCCAGGCGCGCCTGGATGGTGCTCGCGGGCGTCGACGGGTCGAAGACCAGCACGTTCGGCCCGAAGTCGGGCTGGCCGGGGTTCGGGGTGCCGGAGGTGAGGCGGAAGAGCTGCGCGTTGGTCCCGTTGCAGGTGTACTGGACCAGCTGGACGTCGCCCGTGGTGGCGCCGGGCACGTCGAGGCACTTCCCGCTGTGGCGGCTCACGAACCGGTAGGTGTCCGTGCCCACCTGCTCGGCGCGCCACTGCTGGTTGTTCGCGGTGAAGGACTGCCACATGTGGATCGCCGCGTTGTCCGTGGTGGACACGTTCGAGACGTCCCAGACGGCACCTTCGCCGACCGTGTGGTAGCCGTCGCTCGTGGGCGTGAACTTCCACGTCTGCCCAGAGCAGGCCTGTTGCCGGAGCTGTGCGCCGTTCGTCGATCCCAGCGACTCCACGCATTTCCCGCTACCGACGTTCGTCACTTGATAAGCGGTTCCTGGCACGACGTCGGCCTGCGCGGCGACCGTCCACACGGGAACGATCGCTGCTGCTGCCAACGCTGCCACCAGCAGGGGGGTTCTCACGGTCCCAGGGTGGAGGCGGTTTGTTGCAACCGTCAACGAACTTACCTGTTTCCGGTCGCGTTCCGGTATTGACAAATGATTTTGTCAAATGGCACCGTGACGGCCGTGGAGCTCTCCCCGTTGCGCCGCTCGCTGCTGGAGCTGCTGGCCTCGCCCGCGTCGGCGACCCAGCTGGCGGCAGCGCTCGACCTGCCGCGGCAGCGGGTCAACTACCACGTGCGCGCCCTGGAGCAGGCCGGCCTCGTCGAGCTCGTCGAGGAACGCCGGCGCCGCGGCTGCGTCGAGCGCGTGCTGCGCGCCCGCCCCGGCCGGTCGGTGGCCGCCGGCGTGCAGGACCAGTTCGCCGCCACCCACCTCGTGTCGGTCGCCGCGGACACCGCACGCGAGGTCGGGCGGATGGCCGGTTCGGCCGCCGACGCCGGAAAGCGCTTGCTCACGTTCACGGTGGAGACCACGGTCCGCTTCGGCGAGCCCGGCGCAGTCCACGAGTTCACCAGCGACCTGGCCGAAGCGGTGCGGCAGCTCGCGTTGCGCTACGACACCGAAACCGGCCGCCCGTACCGGGTGGTCGCACTGGGGCACCCTGGAGTTCCCGATGAGCGATGACGGCGTCCGGATCGAGATCACCGTGGCCGCACCCGTCGAGCAGGTGTGGCGGTCGTTCCGCGACAGGGAGAAGATCCGCCACTGGCACGGCTGGGACCTCCCCGAGCTCGACGCGGAGATCGACCAGATCTACTTCGAGAACGCGCGGGAGGACGGCACCACCCTGGTCGTCCACGGCCACGACACGTTCGCGCTGTCCCCGGTCCCCGAGGGCACGCGGGTCGTGTGCACCCGCGCACCCAAGGGCACGTCGCCGGAGTGGGACGACTACTACGACGACATCACCGAGGGCTGGGTCACGTTCCTGCACCAGCTGAAGTTCGCGCACGAGTTCCACCCCGGCCAGGCGCGGCGAACCCTGTTCTGGCCGGCCGAGGTGGCGTTCGCGGTCGACGGGAGGCCGTTCTTCACCGCCGAGCACCAGCGCGGGGTCGTGGTGGACGCGTGGGGGCCGGGGCTGCTGGTGACGAGCGCGAAGATGACGGTGGTGACGACGTACGGGTTCTCGGACGGGCAGTTGGAGGAGCTGCGCAGGGAAGGGGACGCGGTGGTCGAGGGTGGATGACCGGCCCGCAGGGCATCCTGCGGCTCGACAGCGATGACGTCGACCCCGCGGTGGCCGCTGACGCGGTTGCGCGGGCCGGAGGCGGACTTGCCGCGGCGTCAGCTGGATGCCGTCGACCCGAGGTAGCGGGTCAGGAAGTCGTTGCGGAACACGCCCTTCGGGTCGTGCTCGCGCAGCAACGCCCGGAAGGCGTCCCACTGCGGGTAGCGGGCGGCCAGCAACGGCGCCGGCACCGTGAAGAGCTTGCCCCAGTGCGGCCGCGGCGCGATGGCCTCCTCCATGCGCGGCAGCACCTCCAGCACCCGGCGGGTGTCGGGCACCCAGGTGAAGTGGATCGCGACGCTGTCCCGGTCGTGCGCGGGGCTCAGCCACTGCGGCTCGGCGGAGATCGTGCGGATCTCGCAGGTCTGCACCAGCGGTGAGATCACCGTCGACATCTCCGCCAGCGCGCGCAACGCCGTCACCGCGCGGGTGCGCGGCACGAAGTACTCGGTCTGCAGCTCGGCCCCGACCGACGGGGTGAACTCGGCGCGGAAGTGCGGCAGCCGCTCGTGCCACGGTCCCGCCACCCCGCCCTGCACGGTGCACCGCGACGGTGGCTGGCCGGGCACCGGGTGCCGCGGGCCGTCCGCCGGCCGGCCGGGGAAGGCGTGCGGGTGGTCGCCCACCCGGTGCTTCACCCACAGCGTCGCGCTGCCCTGCCAGTCGATGAACGCGCTCACGCTGTACGCGCCGTCGAAGACCTGCTCCAGCGACCCGAGCAGCGCGGTCCACGCCACGTCGTCGTACACCGTCTGCTCCACCTGGAACGACGGCACCACGTCCAGCTCGACCGCCGTGACCACGCCCAGCCCGCCCAGCGACACGACCGCGCCCGGTGAGGTCAGCGACACCACGGACCCGTCGCCGCGCATCACCTCCACCGCGCGCACGGCACCGGCCAGCGACCGGGAACCCGAGCCGTGGGTGGCCGTAGTGACCGCGCCCGCGACCGTGATGTGCGGCAACGACGGCAGGGTGTGCAGGGCCAGCCCCTCGGCCTCCAGCCGCGGTGCCAGCTGTGCGAGCGTCATGCCCGCGCTCACCCGTGCCGTGGTCCCGGAGACCTCGAACTCCTCCGGCATCGCCGCCAGCGACACCAGCGTCCCGGTCGTGTCGGCGACCGTGCTGAACGAGTGCCCGCTCCCGACGACGTGCACGGCCGAGGCGCCGCGCACCACGGCTCGCAGGTCGTCGGCCGACTCGGGCGTGACGACCGAGGCCGCGGAGAAGGTGACGTTGCCGGCCCAGTTGGTCCTCATATGCACACGGTAGGCGCCGAACGTCGACTTGTTCCACACTATCTCTTCAGTGTTGAGTGAAAACAAGTTGACGCCGGTGGGACGGTGGACCGTCGTGGACCACAAGAACGAAGTGCAGACGCTGCGAAAGATGGCCGGCCTCGTCACGCCGATGGCACTGCGGGTCGCGGTGACCCTCGGCCTGCCGGAGCTGCTGGCCGAACCGGGCACCGCGCACCAGCTCGCCGCCGACCTCGACGTCTCGCCGCTGGGTCTGGACCTGCTGCTGGGGCATCTGGTCACGCTCGGCGTACTGGAACGCGCGGGTGAGGGCTACCGCACCACGCCGTTCGGCGCCCATCTGCGGTGGGACGCGGACAACGGCCTGGCGAACCTGCTGGACGCGAGCACCGCCGCTGGCCGCGCCGACCTGGCGTTCGTCGACCTGCGGCACAGCGTCACGACCGGCGAGGCGGCCTACCCGCTGCGCTACGGCCAGGACTTCTGGTCCGACCTGGCCGACCACCCGCACCTGCGCAGGGCGTTCGACGCGCAGATGGCGTTCCGCATCCGCGAGCAGCTCCCGCAGGTCGTGGCCGGCTTCGACTGGGCCAGGTTCGGCACGGTCGTCGACGTCGGCGGTGGTCCCGGCCGGCAGCTCGCCGCGGTCCTGGCCGCGCACCCCGGGATCACCGGGCACCTGGTCGACCTGGACGTGACCGAGGCGCAGAAGGCGTTCGAGCCGTTCGGCGACCGCGCGAAGGCCACGGCGGGCAGCTTCTTCGACCCGTTGCCGCCGGGGGCCGACGCCTACCTGTTGTTCGACGTCCTGCACGACTGGGACGACGAGCACGCCCGGCGGATCCTGCGGCGCTGCGCGGAGGCGGCGCCGCAGGGCGGTCGGGTGCTGGTGGTGGAGGCGGTCGGCGGACTGCGGGCGAGCACCGAGATGGACCTGGTGATGCTGGTGCACTTCGGTGGCCGGGAACGCCGGGTCGACGAGCTGGAGCGGGTGGCGGCGGACAGCGGGCTGGTGCTCGACCAGGTCGTGGAGCTGACGCCGCAGCGCTACCTGCTGGAGTTCCGCGGGGTCACTCGGTGAGCGCGGCGATCCGTTCCCGGGCCTCGGCGAGGTCGTCCTCGGTCGGGGCGTCGTCCTGGGTGAGCGCGCGCCGCCAGTAGCCGGTGAACTCGATGTCCTCCCTGGACACACCGAGGCTCACGAAGTGCCTGCGCAGCAGGCGAACGGCGGAGGCCTCGCCGGCGAGCCACACCCAGACGGAGGCGGGCACCTCCACGGCGCTGACCGCGGACACCAGGTCCTCCCCGGCGCTGCGGTGCACCCACCGCACGCCGGGCAGGTCCTGTTCCTCCGCGGGGTCGGCGACCTCGACGAAGGCCAGGAACCGCTGGTGCGCGGGCAGGACCTCCAGCAGCGAGCCGATCGCGGGCAACGCGGTCTCGTCGCCCGCGAACACCAGCAGTTCGGCGGTTCCGAGCGGCCGGGCGTAGTCGCGGGACGGCCCGAACCGCCCGAGCACGTCACCGGGTTTCGCGGTGGCGGCCCATCGGGCGGCTGGGCCGTGGTCGCCGTGCAGCACGAAGTCGACCGTCAGCACGCCGTCGGCCAGCGCGCGCACGGTGAAGCTGCGCATCCATGGCCGGGTCTGCTCTGGGAGGGCGAGGTAGGCCTGGTACCAGGTGCCGGTGTCGGTGGCGTCCGAGACGTGAGCGGAGCCGCCCTGCTTGGGGAACAACAGCTTCAGCTGCTGGTCGGGCCACGTGCCGAGGTCGGCGAGGCCGTCGCCGGTGAACGTCACGCGGGTCATCCGCGGGGTCAGCGCCCGCACCCCGGTGACCGTCAGCAGGCTCATGCCAGGTACTCCTTCAGGTGGTGCGCGGTGAGCGTGTCGGAGTGTGCGACGAGGTCGCCGGGGGTGCCGGTGAAGACGACGCGGCCGCCGTCGTGGCCTGCTCCCGGTCCCATGTCGACGATCCAGTCGGCGTGCGCCATGACGGCGAGGTGGTGCTCGATGACGACGACCGTGTTGCCGGCGTCGATGAGCTGGTCGAGCAGGCCGAGGAGCTGGTCGACGTCGGCGAGGTGCAGGCCGGAGGTGGGTTCGTCGAGCACGTAGGTGGCGGCTTTCTCGGCCATGTGGATGGCGAGCTTGAGGCGTTGCCGTTCGCCGCCGGAGAGGGTGGTGAGCGGCTGGCCGAGGGACAGGTAGGACAGGCCGACGTCGTGCAGCCGGGAGAGCACGGCATGGGCCTGGCCGGCGGGGAAGAACTCGCGGGCCTCGGCGACCGGCATGGCCAGGACATCGCTGATGTTCTTGCCCCGCAACGTGTAGCGCAGCACCTCGGGGGTGAACCGCTTGCCTTCGCACTTCTCGCACACGGTGGCGACGCCGGCCATCATCGCGAGGTCGGTGTAGACGAGGCCGATGCCCTTGCAGTGGGTGCAGGCGCCTTCGGAGTTGGCGCTGAACAACGCGGCCTTCACGCCGTTGGCCTTGGCGAACGCCGTGCGGACGGAGTCGAGCAGCCCGGTGTAGGTGGCCGGGTTGGAGCGGCGCGACCCGCGGATCGGGGACTGGTCGACGGTGACGACGCCGGGGCGGCCCCGCAGCGAGCCGTGGACGAGCGAGGACTTGCCGGAGCCGGCCACGCCGGTGACGACGGTGAGCACGCCGAGCGGGAGGTCGACGGAGACGTCGCGCAGGTTGTTGTGCGACGCGCCGGTGATGCTCAGAAAGCCCTTGGGGGAGCGGAACTCGGAGCGCAGCTTGGCACGGTGGTCGAGGTGCCGGCCGGTGAGGGTGCCGGAGGAGCGCAGGCCGCTGACGTCGCCGGAGTAGCAGAGGTGGCCGCCGTTGACGCCGGCGCCGGGGCCGAGGTCGACGACGTGGTCGGCGATCGCGATGGTCTCCGGCTTGTGCTCGACGACGAGGACGGTGTTGCCCTTGTCCCGCAGGCGCAGCAGGAGGTCGTTCATGCGCCGGATGTCGTGCGGGTGCAGGCCGACGGTCGGTTCGTCGAAGACGTAGGTGATGTCGGTGAGCGAGGAACCCAGGTGCCGCACCATCTTCACGCGTTGCGACTCGCCGCCGGACAGCGTGGCGGACTCGCGGTCGAGCGAGAGGTAGCCGAGGCCGATCTCGACCAGCGAGTCCAGCGTGCCGCGCAGTGTCGCGAGCAGTGGTGCGACGGACGGGTCGTCGAGTGAGCGCACGAACCGCGCGAGGTCGCTGATCTGCATGGCGCAGCAGTCGGCGATGTTCACGCCGTTGATCCGCGAGCCGAGTGCGGCCTCGTTGAGCCGGGCGCCGCGGCAGGCGGGGCAGGTGGTGAACGTGACCGCGCGGTCGACGAACGCCCGCACGTGCGGCTGCATGGACTCGCGGTCCTTGGCGAGGATCGTGCGCTGCAGCTTCACGACGAGACCCTCGTAGGTGACGTTGGTGCCGCCGATGGTGATCTTCGTGGTCGGTTTGTGCAGGAGGTCGTGGAGCTCCTGCTCGGTGAACTCGGCGATCGGCTTGTCGGGGGAGTAGAGGCCCGAGTGGGCGAGGACCCGCCAGTACCAGGTGTCGACGCCGTAGTTGGGTGCGTCGATCGCGCCCTCGTTGAGCGACTTGGTGCGGTCCACGAACGCGTCGACGTCGATCGCGGTGACCTTGCCCAGGCCCTCGCAGGTGGGGCACATGCCCTCGGGCAGGTTGAAGCTGAACGCGCCGGACGTGCCGGCGTGCGGCTGCCCGAGGCGGCTGAACACGATCCGCAGCATCGTGTGGGCGTCGGTGGCGGTGCCGACGGTGGAGCGGGCGTTCGCCCCCATCCGCTCCTGGTCGACGATGATCGCCGCGCTGAGGTTGCGCAGCGCGTCCACGTCCGGGCGGCCGATCGAGGGCATGAACGATTGCAGGAACGCGGTGTAGGTCTCGTTGATCATGCGCTGGGACTCGGCGGCGATGGTGCCGAAGACCAGCGAGGACTTGCCGGACCCGGACACGCCGGTGAAGACGGTCAGGCGGCGTTTGGGGAGGTCGAGCGAGATGTCCGCGAGGTTGTTCTCCCTGGCCCTGCGGACCTCGATGACGTCGTGGCTGTCGGCAGCGGTCATTGCGAGTGCTTTCCCCCGGTGTATTGCTTATGCCGTAAAGTGTGGACTGACGAGGTTACTTTACGCTGTAAGGAGTCGCAAGGTGGTCGTCTACGCAGGGCAGGGCGATCCCCGCCGTTCGATCGAGCTGCTCTGGCGTGCCGGGGCCGTGCCGGAACGCCGCCCCGGCCCGCGGCCCGCGCTGAGCGTCGACGCGATCGTGGACGCGGGCATCGCGGTCGCCGACGAGGCCGGCATGGCGGCGTTGTCGATGCGCGCGGTGGGGGAGCGGCTCGGGCGCACGGCCATGGCGCTCTACACCTACGTGCCGGGCAAGAACGAGCTGGTCGACCTCATGTACGACCGCGCGATGGCCGAGCTGCCCACCTCCTACGACCTCGGTGACGGGTGGCGCGCGGCCGCCACGGCGTGGGCGAACGCCATGTGGGAGTTCTACGGCCGCCACCCGTGGGTGCTGCAGGTGTCGCAGGCCCGGCCGGTGCTCGGCCCGCACGAGTTCGCCGTCATCGAGTCGCTGGCCGCCGTCGTGGTCACGACCGGGCTGCCCGCCCGGCGGCTGCGCGGCATCGTCGGCGCGATCAACTACTTCGTGCGCGGCGCAGCCCAGGCGCTGGCCGAGGCGCGGGCGGCCCGCACCGCGACCGGTGAGGGCGACGAGGAGTGGTGGTACGCGCGGTCGGCGGTGCTGCTGGAGGTCGAACCGGACCTCGCGCGGCGGTTCCCGGTGCTGCACCTGCTGGAAGGCGACCGCGAGCCCGTCGACCCGGAGCTGCCGTACCTGGAGAACGACGCGGTGGAGAACTTCCGCGGCGGCCTGGAGGTGCTGCTCGACGGGGTGGCGGCGGCCGTGGCTCGCCGGTAACGCGTTCGCAAGCCGGACCGCATCAACCGTTCGGCTGGTCCTGGGCCCGACTTCCGTCGGCCGGGTCGATGCCTTCGGACGATCGCGCCGCCTTTCCGCCGCTGCCAGGGTGGTGGTGGAAGGGGGAGGTTCCATGTTGAGGAGAACAGCGCTGCTGACGACAGCGCTCGTCGTGCTGACCGCCGTGCCCGCCGACGCGCACCGGTCCGGTGACTGGGCGGGGTGGACGAAGGACCTGGCCGGCTCCCGGCACAACGCCGCGGAGTGGCGGATCAACGCCGGCACCGTCGGCAGGCTCAAGGTGAAGTGGGCGTTCGCCTACGAGCGGGGTGACTACAACACACCGCGCAGCCAGCCCGCCGTCGTCGGCGACACCATCTACTTCGGTGGCCCCGACGGGAAGTTCTACGCCCGTGACGCCCGCACCGGTCGCGCCCGGTGGGAGTTCGCGCTGCCGCCGGCACCCCGGTACGCGTTCAACTCCGACGGCCCGACGGTGGCGAACGGCAAGGTGTTCTTCGGCGACAGCGCGGGCCGGCTGTTCGCGCTCGACCAGCGCACCGGCCGCGAGGTGTGGCGGGCGCAGACCGACGACAACGCCGCCGCGCTGATCACCAGTTCACCGACCGTCCACAACGGACTCGTCTACGTCGGCACGTCCAGCGGGGAGAACACGTTGCCGCGCGACTACCCGTGCTGCACGTTCCGCGGTCACGTCGACGCCTACGACATCACCAACGGGGCGCTGGTGTGGCGCCACTACACCGTGCCGGAGCCGGTCGAGGCCGGTACGTGGCCCAACGGCGCCAAGCGGTTCGAACCGTCCGGTGCCGGGGTGTGGAGCTCGCCGGTGATCGACCGCAGGTCCGGCACGCTGTACGTGGGCACGGGGCAGAACTACACGGGCAAGGGCGGGGAGTTCGACTCGCTGCTCGCGCTGGACGCGCGCACCGGCCGAGTGCGGTGGACCAACCAGGTCACCGACGCCGACACGTGGCGCAGCGCCTGCAACGAGCCCGACGCCGAGGGCTACTGCCCCGGCCTGAAGGACAACACGAACCTCGACTACGACATCGGTGCGACGCCGAACCTGTTCGAGGTCGACGGCCGCCTGCTCGTCGGTGTCGGCCAGAAGTCCGGTGTGTACCACGTGTTCGACGCGCGGACCGGTCAGGTCGTGTGGCGCCGCCAGCTCGGCGTGCCGCTGCCCAGCGGTGGCATCTCGGGCATCCAGTGGGGGTCGAGCTACGACGGCAAGCGGCTCTACATCTCCACGTTCTTCGCCGATCCGGGCACGCTGTTCGCGGTCGACCCGGCCACGGGCAAGGTGCTGTGGGAGACCCCGGCGCCGGCGGACGGCTGTTCCACCGGCGGTGCGGTTGGGCAGGCGGCCTGCGCGCGGGCGCACGGCGTTCCGGTGACCAGCACGCCCGGGGTGGTCTACCTGGGTGCGGGGGACGGGAAGTTCCGCGCCTACAACGCGAAGACGGGCGCGGTCCTGTGGACGCACGACACCGTGCAGGACGTGCGCGGCGTCAACGGTGTGACCGGGCGGGGCGGGTTCATGGCCGGTCCCGGCAGCGGGGCGGTGGTCTCGGACGGCATGGTCTACGTGCACTCCGGCTACTGGCCCGAGTTCGAGAACCCGCACGGCCACGTGCTCCTGGCGTTCGGGCTGTAGCAGCGGCCGGCCTCGCCCCGCACACCGCGGGGCGAGGCCGGTGGTGTCAGCCCAGGAACGCCCCAGGCCTCGGCGAGACGGCCGTGCGGGCGTTGCTGACGCCTTGGGGCAAGCAACGAGGGGGCGGGGAAGGCTTCCGGCCAGGTGCTCAGGGCTTTCTCAGGCTGTTGACAGCAGGCTCCCAGCCGGCCGGGGCTAACTGGAGGGCAGGGAGGTCGCCATGCTGGTCGAACACACCGTCCCCCTCGGGACCGCGCTGAGAGTCACGGGCTCGTCCGAACGCGGCCCGCGCACCCACAACGCGGACGCGTACGCCTCGCACCACCGCACCTTCGTGCTCGTGGACGGCGTCGGCGACTCGTCGGCCGCCGCCGAGGCCGCGCACGCCGCCGCCCAGGCCGCCGCGCTGCTCACCGACCCGGTCGCCGCGATCCTCGCCGCTCAGGCCGCGCTGCAGCTGCACACCGGTGACGCCGTGATCGTGGTCGCCGTCGCCCGCGTCGAGGGCGGGTTCGACCTCGCGTGGGCCGGTGACGCCCGTGCGTACGCCTCGGACGGCGCGGACCTCGTGCAGCTGACGACCGACCACACCGTCGCCGAGTACTTCCGCCGGCGTGGGGTCGTGCCCGGACGGCGGATGGAACACGTCGTCACCAACACCGTGCGGCACGCGACACCGGCCACCATCGGCCGTGCCAGCACCCGTGCGCCCCGGCTCGCGCTCGTCTCCGACGGCGTCTACGGGCCGCTGGGACACAACGGCATCGCGGCCATCATGGCCGGCCATAGGCCGGCGGAACGGCTCGTGCGCGCGGCGCTGCACGCGGGCGGTACGGACAACGCGACGGCCCTCGTCGTCGGCTGAGGGCGCGGGGTCAGCCGGCCTTCTTGCGCTTCTTCTTGCTGGCCTCGACGCTGCGCTGCAACGCCTCCATGAGGTCCATGACGTCGGTGGCGGCCTCGGGCTCCGCCTCGACGACGACCTCGCGGCCCTTCTGCTTGTCCTTGATGAGCTTGTTCACCCGTTCGGTGTACGTGTCGCGGTAGTCCTTCGGCCGCCAGTCATCGGACATCGACTCGACCAGCGACACCGCCATGTCGAGCTCCTTGCCGCGCGGTGCCCGGCCCTGCGGTGCCACGTCCAGCACGTCCTGCGGCGTGCGGATCTCGTCGGCGAAGTACAGCGTGTGCACCGCGAGGAAGCCGTTCTCCTCCTTCAACGCGGTCAGGTACTGCTTGCCGCGCATGACGAACACCGCGATGCCCGCCCTGTTCGTCTTCTTCATCGCCTGCGCGAGCAGCAGGTACGGCCGGGAGAACTCCTCCTTGGCCGGCCCGAGCCAGTACGTCTTCTGGAAGTGCACCGGGTCGATCTCGTCGAGGTCCACGAACGCCTCGATGTCCAGGGTGCGCGACCGGCCGGGTGCGATGTCGTCGAGCTCCTCCTGCTCGACCACCACGTACTCGCCGTCGTCGACCTCGTGGCCCTTCACGATCTTGTCGTAGGGCACCTCGCGGCCGGTGCGCTCGTTGACGCGCTTGTAGCGGATGCGGTCCGACGTGCCGCGCTGGAACTGGTTGAAGTGCACCGTGTGGTCCTGCGTGGCGCTGTACAGCTCCACCGGGATGTTCACCAGTCCGAAGGAGACGGACCCGCTCCAGATCGCCCGTGCCATGAGGGCCGGGTACCCGCTCGCGCGCGAGTGGAACCTGCGTCAAAAGTGATCATGCAACCTCCTCGGCCCCCGGCGGCGTTTTCCCCTGTGATCGACACTTTCCTGGGGAGGAAAATTGAAGAAGGCACTACTGGGGCTCGGCTTCGCCGTGGCCGCCCTGCTGGGCACCACCGGGGCCGCGCAGGCCTCCACCCCCGACACCTGGACGGTGGAGGCCTGGCACGACGCCGTGATCAGGGACTGCGAGCACCTCGCCTGCACCCCCGTCGGCGTGATCAGGGCAGGTGAGACGCACGTGGCCTACTGCTGGGAGTACGGCCAGTACGTGCGGGACCTGGGCTACAGCAACAACGTCTGGATCATGGTCAGCATGATGGACGGCGGTCGCTACCTGACCCCGGCGATCTACCTCAAGGGCGACATCCGCGCGAACATCCCCTACGAGGACGACTGCGTGGGCTGACCTCGGCGCCGGGGCGCGCGGGCAGGCGCGTCCCGGCACCACTACGGTCGGTGGGGTGCGAGTCGTAGTCCTGTCCGACACCCACGCGCCGCGGTTCTGGAAGCGGTGCCCACCGGCCGTCGCCGAACACCTGCGCACGGCCGAGCTGATCCTGCACGCCGGTGACGTGTGCGTGGCGCCCGTCCTGGACGAGCTGGCGCAGTACGCGCCGGTCGTCGCGGTGTGCGGCAACAACGACGGCGCGGACGTCGTGGCGTGGGGCGCACCCGAGACCGTCGAGCTCGACATCGCGGGCCTGCCCGTCGCGATGGTCCACGACAGCGGCCAGAAGACCGGCAGGCTCGCCCGCCTGCGCCGCCGGTTCCCGGCCGCGCGCCTGGTCGTGTTCGGACACTCGCACATCCCGCTGGACGAGCAGGACGACGGCTTCCGGATCCTCAACCCCGGCTCGCCCACCGACAAGCGCCGCCAGCCGCACGGCACGCTCGCCCTGCTGCACGTCGAGGACGGCGAACTGCTCGACGCGCGGATCGTGCCCGTCACGCCGTGACTAGGTTGTAGGCCATGGGTCTGTCTCGCCGTGTCTTCCTCACCGCCGCCGCGGTTCCGCTCGCCGGATGCACGGCTTCACCGCCCCCGCAACAACAGACCACCTCCACTGCCGCGCCGTTGACGACCACGACCACCACCACGACTGCGGCGCGGCACGAGCCGCTGTTCGCGCTGGAGCAGAAGTTCGGCGCACGCCTGGGTGTGTTCGCCAGCCGTGGCGACCGCACCGTCGAGCACCGCGCGGACGAGCGGTTCGCGTTCTGCTCGACGTTCAAGGCACTGGCCGCCGCGGCCGTGCTCAGCCGTGACGTCGCACTGGACACCGTCGTCACCTACACCGAGGCCGAGCTGATGAAGAGCTCGCAGATCACCCGAAGGCACGTCACCACCGGCATGTCCCTGCGCGACCTGTGCGACGCGGCGGTCCGCTACAGCGACGGCACGGCCGGAAACCTCCTGCTGCGCACCGCCGGCGGCCCCGCGGAGCTCACCGCGTACCTGCGCGGTCTCGGCGACGAGGTGACCAGGATGGACCGCGTCGAGCCCGACATCACCTCCGCGGTCCCGGGCGACCCGCGCGACACCAGCACCCCGCGTGCCCTCGGCACCACCTACCGCGCGCTCGTGACGGGCACCGCGCTGCCGGAGCGGCACCGGGCGTTCCTGCGCGACCTGATGGAGCGCAACACCACCGGTGACCAGCGCATCCGCGCCGGCGTGCCGAAGGACTGGAAGGTCGCCGACAAGACCGGCACCGGCAGCTACGCCACGATGAACGACATCGGCATCGCCTGGCCGCCCACCGGTGAGCCGCTGCTGATCACGCTCATGTCCAGCAAACCCGCTGCGGACGCGCCCTACGACCAGGCGCTGCTCGCGGAGGCCGCCGCCTACGTGGCCGCCACCCTGTCCTGAGACCGCGCCCACTGAGCGAGGCGGGGTTCGAGCAGTGCGTAGACGTGCGGGTCGAACCCCATCCCGGTGTGCGTGCTTTGCACCTCGACGCACTCGGCGTACGGGTCCTGGCACAGCTCCCACGGCACGACGCCGTCCGCGCGCGAGAAGATCGAGATCGCCGGCACCCGCAGCGGCTCGGTCATCGACTCGATGTGCTCGGCGTAGCAGGGCCCGTCGAAGCAGTCGGCGTCGAGCAGGCCCGGCAGACCGGCGGCCGACAGCCGCGTCAGGAACCGCGCGACGCGCATGACACCGGGATGCGCGCCCAGCGGGTCGAGCACCGGGCTGCCCATCATCACCAGACCGCGCACCAGATCGGGTCTTCTGGCGGCGGCCAGGCGCGCTAGACCGCCGCCGCGGCTCTGGCCGAGCAGCACCACCGGCGCACCGGTGCGCTCGGCGTGCGCCTCGACGCTGCGCAGCAACCGGCCGAACAACGTGGTCGTGCAGCCGAGCGTGAACCCGATCCGCGCGCTGACCGGCCGGTAGCCGCGAGCGCGCAACCACGACGCCGCCGGTGCGAGGCTCACGTCACCCGCACCGAAACCAGGCGCCAGCACCACGCCGAGACCGCGGCCCGCTGACGGGTCGCCCGCGCGCCACACCGGGTGGCGCACCAGCCTCGGCACGTCGACCAGAGCCCGGAAGGCGCTCTCCCGAGCCGCGGATCGCAGACCGTCGAACATGCGTCTGGTTTGCCGCGGGCCCGGCCGTTGAAACCAGCGTCACCGCACGGTGATGCTCTTGAGCGAGGCGTGCCCCGGACGCCACCCGGTCGAGACCGCCACGTACCGCGCCTCCGTCGCCGTCCCGTACGTCCGGCCGTCGACGCTGTACCCGGTCGTGTGCGGCGGCACCGGCCCGTCCGTCCACATGAGCCGGACCTCCTCGATCCGGTGCACCGCACCGAGGTCCACGACCATGCGCCCGTCCTGCCCCGGTGTCCACGCGGTCCGCTGGTCACCGTCGACCGCGGCGGCCGGATCGGTCATCCCCTGCGGCAGCACCGAGTTCGGGAACGTGACCCGCCCGAGCGCCAGGTCGTCGAACGGAAACGCTTGCGCGCCCGGCATCGTGACCGTGTGCTCGGCTTGGCCCAGCACCACCGGCAGCGTGCGGCCGTCCCGGTGCTCCAGCGTGAACCGGGCCGGACCGCCGCGGAACGTCACGCGCCGCCCGTCGTGCACCACGGCCGTGATGCCGGCCGGGATGTCGCGCGCGGTGAACCACGGCGCCTCGACCCGCGCGGTGGCGGCGGGCAAGGTGAGCGCGTAGTTCGTCCCACCGGCGGTGGTGACCTGCGTGCCCCGGTACAACCGCGACCCGCGCAGCGCGACCGTGCCGGTGACGGCGGCGCCGGAGAGGTTGAAGAGGCTGAGGTACCCGTCGGCGACGCTCGCCCGCACCCCCGGCGGGCACTGCGGCGGTGCCTGCGCGGCGATGGCCCGCAGATCGGCCCGCACGTAGCCCTCGACCACGCCCGCGGGCAGCGTGATCGTGTCGCCCTCCACCCTGATCGGTTCTGCCCCGCGTGCGACGAACCCGGCGCGGCCGTCGACGTCGAGCCAGCCCGGCGTGCTCAGGTCCGGCCGCGGGTACTCGACGACCGTCTTCCACGCGGCGCCGTCCACCGACGTCTCGACCCGGTAGGCGCCCGCCGCCGCGGACTCCCAGCGCAGCCGCACCTGCCGCACCGCGTGCGCGGCACCCAGGTCCACCGCGAGCCAGCTGTCCACCCGCCCGCGCTCGGCACGGGAGACCGCCCACCGCGTGTCCGGGTTGCCGTCCGTGGCCATGCGCGGCTCACGGCCGGTGTCGTACGACGACGCCGTGGTCGCCTTGCCGCGGGCGAGGTCGCCGTTCACGTCGAAGTCGAACACCGAGTAGCCGTAGGTGGGATGCGGCCGCACCCCGACCACGCGGACATGGCGGGCCGTGGTCTCCGGGAACGTCAGCTCGTCGACCCGGGACGCCTCCCGTGCCCGCACCACGGCCGTGCCCGCGGAACCCCGGTACGTGCGGGAGCCGCTGAGGATGCCGGGCATGTCCAGGTTGTGCACGTCCACCCGGCCGGGCCGGGGGAGCGCGCACACGATCGTGCCGGTGGGCAGCGTGGCCGTGCCCGCGAAGCCGTCCGCGAACGCCAGCAGGCTCGCCGTGGCGGCGAACCCGTCGCGGACCTCCCGGTAGACGACGGTGGCGCGCTTGGTCACCGCGGCGGGCGGCAGCAGCATCGGGGTCGCCCCGCTGATCTTGAACAGCCAGTCGTCGTGCGCGGGCTGCCAGGCGAGCTTCGTGAAGCCCGGCTTCGTGACCGTGCCCGCCCAGGCCGCCGCGGACTGGTGCGTGAGCAGACCGGGGTCCGCGCCGTGGTCGACCGTGAACGCGGCCCGCTCGAAGAACTCCTGCTGCGACACCGGAGCCGGCGCCGGGCGCAGCTCGTGCAGCAGGTAGCTGATCGCGATCTCGGCCCGCGCCTCCGGCTCGTACTTGGCCTCACCGGAGAACTTCGCGAGCCGGTAGGTCGGCGGGTGGTTCTGGTAGGCGAGCAACCGGGCCGCGAGCGCGCTCTCCGCCCACGCCGCCATCCGGTCGCCCAGCACGGTCGCGCGGAACGCGAGCGGGATGACGTCACGCCCGTAGAGGTGCTCCCGGTCGGCGACCATCGGCATCAACGGCTCACCGGCGTCGCTCATGGTCGCGAGGATGGTGCGCCACAACAGCTCCCCGTTCGGCTGCCGGGTCAGCACCTCCGGCAGCGGCCGCCCCGCCAGCAGGAAGTGCACGGCGTTGCGCCCGGAGGTGCGCCACAGCTCCTCCTGGTAGTGCGGGCCGAACGAGCCGTGGTTCTCCACGATGAACGTGTCGTGCAGGTTCCGCGCGGTGTTCGCCGTGATCGGCACACCGTCCACCAGCGCCGGGTTGGCGAGGTCCGCGGCCGGCAACCCGGCCTCGTTGCGGCTCCACCGCCCGAACGCCTCCCGCCACCCGCTGCCGTCACCGTGCCACGCGAGCCCCGGCGCGAGCGCCTGCGCGTAGACGCCCATCTCCTCCAGCTTGGTGTCGCCGCGGTGACCGCCGGTCAGCCCGTTCGGCGTCCAGCTGCCCGACCGCGGGTCGTTGCCCGTGCCGAGCGACGTCGTGTAGTCGGCCTGCCCCCGTGCGATCGTCTCGACGTTCGCCCGCGTCGCCGCGTCCAGCTCGTGCCACAGCAACCGCGCGGCCAGCACGAAGTACGACTGGAACGTGGTGTCCCAGAACAGGGTCTTGCCCCACTCCGTGCCGCCGGTCAGCACGTTGCTCGCGGCGAAGTGCCTGATCGTGGCCAGCGTGCGCTGCCGGAGCACCTCCTTCTCCACACCCGCGAGCGCCGCGTCGTAGGTGCCCCTGGTCAGCAGCACCGCGTTGCCGAGCACGACGGCGAACCCGAAGTCCGTGCGCCGGTACCGCCCGGCCGTCGCGTCGAACTGGGTCTCGGACCACCTCGTGTGCCGCAGCAGCACCTCGTGGTAGACGTCCCGCACAGCCCGCTGCGGGGCCGCCTCGCGGGCGAGCGCGGTGCCCGGCGCCGCGGCGAGGATCCCGGGCGCGGCGGCGAGCAGGCCCGTGGCGTGGAGGAAGCGTCTGCGGTCGATCTGCCATGACATCGTTGTCAGCTCCTCGAGGTGAGACCGGCCCGATCGTGTGAGACGGGCCGGTCGGCGGTCAAGGTGCTGATCGATATAAGTCGTTTTGTGGACAGCCGGGCGTGGTCCGTGCTCAGACGGTGACCGCGATCTCCGCGCCCAGCTTCGCCCCGTCCAGCAGCTCCAGGTCGTCCCCGCTCCAGAACCGCCCGGGGTCGTACCAGTTCGGCCGGCGCTGGGGCAGCAGCCCCATGGCCTCGTAGGTGACTGCCACGACCTCCGCGCAGAACGCGCTCTCCAGCGTCGCGTCCGCCTTGGGCCGCATCGGGACCCGTCCCCGCAGCCAGCGCGACGCGAGCCGGGCGGTGGTCGGGAACGGCGTGCCGTCCAGGCGGGCGATGGTCTGCAGGACCGCGTCCTCCACCTCCTTGGTGACGGGGTGGTGCAGCTGCCGCACCCACGCGCGCTGGCCGTACTTGTCGTGCCACGTCACCACGGCGTCGCGCAGGTCGTGCAGCTGGGCACCGCGCTGGTGGGTGCCCGACCACATGTCCTTGAGCGACTTGCCGAGCTCCGCGTGCCACATCAGCGGCGGCAGGTCGTCCAGGACCACCGCCATGCCCACGTGGTTGACCGGGCTGTTGGTCATCGCCTGGATCGCCCGGTCCGCCGCGCTGCGGCCGCGGAAGACCCACACGTCGCCGGTCCTGGTCAGTTCGACGGCTTCGTCCAGGGTTGTCGCCATGGGCACGTAGCCTAGGCAACATGAAGCTCTGGAAGGTGCTCGGCATCGCCGCGTTCGCCGGTGTCGCGGCCAGTGGCGCGCTCGTGGCCCGCAACCAGCGCCGCCGGGCCGCCTACACGCCCGACCAGATCAGGGAGCGCCTGCACGAGCGCCTCGCCGAAGCCGGCCGCGCTCAGGACTGAGCCCGTCAGTCGTGGTCGGGCGCACCGGTCAGGTGGTGGTCGGCGGCGCTGACGGCCTCGGACAGCAGCCTGCGCACGTGCCCGCCGCGGGCGCGGTAGAGCGAACGGCGGCCGTCGCGCCGCACCGTGACCAGCCCGGTCAGTCGGAGCTTCGCCAGGTGCTGTGACACCGCGGGCCGCGCGATCTGCACCTTCCCGGCGAGCGTCGTCACGTCGTACTCGTCGCCGCACAACAACCACAGCATGCGCAGCCGCGTCGGGTCGGCGAGCATCCGGAACCCGTCGACTGCGGTCTCGACGTGCTTGCCCGACGGCAGCTGTTGCCAAGACTCCGTTGTTGCAACGTGGTCGCGTGAGCCCATGCCCGCATGATGTCACGGTCGACGTGTGCGTACATGTGCACATATAGTGCCGCGCATGCTGGTCGTGCTGCGCAACCGCACCTACCGCCACCTGTTCGGCGCGCAGGTCGTCGCGCTCACCGGCACCGGCCTCGCGACCGTCGCATTCGGGCTGCTCGCCCACGACCTCGCCGGTGCGCAGGCGGGTGCGGTGCTCGGCACCGCGCTGGCGGTCAAGATGCTGGCCTACGTCGGCGTGGCACCGGTCGCGGCCGCCGTGCTCGGCGCGTTGCCGCGGCGGGCGGTGCTCGTGGCGCTGGACCTCGTGCGCGCGGCGGTCGCGGTGGCGCTGCCGTGGGTGGACGAGATCTGGCAGGTCTACACGCTGATCTTCGTGCTGCAGGCCGCATCCGCCGCCTTCACGCCGTTGTTCCAGGCGACCATCCCCGACGTGCTGCCCGACGAACGCGACCACACCCGCGCGCTCACGTTGTCGCGACTGGCCTACGACCTCGAAGGCCTCCTCAGCCCCGCGCTCGCCGCCGCACTGCTCACCGTCGTCAGCTTCGGCCACCTGTTCACCGGCACGTCCGTCGGCTTCGCCGCGTCGGCGGTGCTCGTGGTGTCGGTGCTGCTGCCCCGTCCGGTGGCCCGCACGGGCCGCTGCCGCGCCACCACCCGCGGCCTCCGCATCTACCTGGCGACACCACGGCTGCGCGGCCTGCTCGCCGTCCACCTCGCCGCCGCGGCCGCCGGGTCCATGGTGCTCGTCAACACCGTCGGCCACGTCCGCGACGGGCTGGGCCGCGCCGCCCCGGACGTCGCGGTCGCGCTGGCGGCCAACGGGATCGGCTCGCTGGCCGCCGCACTCGTGCTGCCCCGCCTGCTCGACCGGCTGCCCGACCGCGTGGTCGTGCTGCGCGCCTGCGCGGGACTGACCGCTCTGCTGTTCGCCGGCGTCACCGCGGTCTCGGCACACTGGGCGGGCGTGCTCGTGCTGTGGGCGTTGATCGGCGCGGGGTGCTGCTTCGCGCTCACGCCAGGAGCCCGGCTGCTGCGCCGGTCCGCGGCCGACCCCGACCGGGCCGCGCTGTTCGCCGCCGACTTCGCGCTCTCGCACGCCTGCTGGCTCGTCTGCTACCCGCTGGCCGGCTGGGTCGCGAGCACGGCCGGCACCACCGCGGCGTTCGCCGTGCTCGGCGTGCTCGCCGCTACCGCCGCCCTGGCCGCGCTGCACCTGTGGCCCACGGCCGACCCCGAGGTCGTCGAGCACGTCCACGACGACCTCGACCCCGGCCACGACCACCTGTGCGACGCGGTCCCGGCCGGGGGAGCGTGGCGGCACGCCCACCCGTTCCGCATCGACGACCACCACGAGCGGTGGCCGCGCCACTGACGGGTTACTTGCCTGCGGGAACGACCGCGTCGCGCTCCTGGCCGTTCCCGAAGTTCAGCCAGCGCACCGGCAAATCGATTCAGACGGGCTGCGCCGACTCATTCCGATGCACTCGACAGGGTGACGCCCGCCGATCTTCCGCAGGGCGGTCGTTGAACCGCGACGACACCCGTGACCTGCTGTTCGAGCTTGTCGAGCAGGGCGGTCCGCCGGTCTGACATTGTCCACCGATCGTTGTACACCGGAACAACTCTGAGACCGGACAACGAAATCTGCGTACCGTCGGAAGTGCTTGCACTCCGGGGGGAACGCAAATGCCGATCGTGTTGTCCGAATCCGCGCCCAAGGGACGTGGACTGACCATTCTCTTCGAGCTGGAAGACCTCGCGCGCACCCGTTTCGCACCGGCCCCGCTGCCGATGTACGAACTGGTGTTCACGGTGCACAGCGGCAACTGGGACCGCCTGCTGCTGCCGCAGATCCGCCCGCTCGCCGAGCTCGTGCGACCGGGGCGGTTCATCCCGGACTTCTTCAACTCCGCGCGCGCCGACTTCGACGAGGCCGTGCGCCAGGTGCTCGACGTGCCCGCGACCCGCGTGCGCGACCAGATCGCGACCATGCTCGGCACCACCTCGCCGTGGCTGCGCTCGTTCGCCGCGGGCACGCCCACCTCGCGCCAGGACCTGCGCGCGGCGCTGAACGCCGGCTACCGCGACCTGATCGAGCACGACTGGCCGGAGACCCGCCAGGCGTTCGACGCGGAGGTGCGGCTGCGGTCCAGCCAGGCCGTGACCGGCGGCCTGGGCGACCTGCTCGGCAACCTGCACCCGTCGATCTCCTGGACCGCACCCGCCCTGCACGTCGAGCTCGCCTGGGACACCGAGATCTCGTTGCGCGGCACCGGAATGCTCATCGTCCCGGTGCTGCACGGCCTCACCCGCCCGGCCGTGTCGATGTTCGCGGAACCACAACCGCTGCTCTTCTACCCGGTCGCCACACCCCAGCCCGGCGGCGCCTCCCTGGAGCTGGCCCTGGGCCGCACCCGCACCCTCGTGCTGCGCGCCCTCACGTCCGAACGCACCACCACCGAGCTCGCCCGGCACGTGGGCATCAGCCTGCCCACCGCCTCACAGCACGCGACCGCACTGCGCACCGCCGGTTTCGTGTCGACCCACCGCAACGGCCGTTCCGTCCGCCACCGCCTGACCAGGCGCGGCTGGGAACTGCTCACCTGACCGCCACCGGGAGGCCCGCATGACCGTGCTGCCGCGGTACCGCACCGACCCGAGCCCACGCGCGCTGGCCACCCGCCTGCGCGCCCTGCTCACCGCCGACGTCCCCAACGCGTGCGGCGTCTACGCCGGCCTGACCGACCCCGTGCCGACGTCCGCCCTGCACGCCCGCATCACACACGCGATGGCGCGCGCGTTCGTGGCCGGCGAGTCCGCCGCCGTACCCCGCTTCTCCCCGCCACCCTCGGCCCAGCTGCGGCTGCTGACCGCGGCCAGCCGGGGCCGCCTGGACGGCGCCGGCGCCGACATGACGACGTTCCCGGTGGACCTGGCCTCGGAACTGTGGTGGCGGGTGCACGCCCACGCGGGCGAGCCGTCGCTGCGCCCCGCCGAACGCCGGGTGGCCTGCGACCTGCTCCTGCGCCTCGGCTACCCGCACCGCGCCGCGTCCGTCATCGGCCTGACCGTGGCCGA
Source organism: Lentzea sp. NPDC037011 (assembly GCF_055607425.1). Lineage (NCBI taxonomy): Bacteria > Bacillati > Actinomycetota > Actinomycetes > Pseudonocardiales > Pseudonocardiaceae > Lentzea > Lentzea sp. NPDC037011. The sequence continues at coordinate 293,407 of NZ_JBVJRT010000007.1, forward strand.
CGCGCGCAACCACACCTTCGCCGCCGAGTTCGCAGCGGAACAGCTCGCGGTCCTGCGCTGTCACCTGCCCGCCCCGGCCGTGGAGGCGCTCGCACTGCGCGGCGCCCGCTCCGGCCTGCCCGCCGCCACCCGGCGGGACCTGGCCCTGTTCGTGGTGTTCCGCGCCGCGGCCACCGGAGTGGACTCGACGTCCCTGCACGCGGCCGCCGCACTGGCGATGAGGGCCGCCTCGGAACTGCCGCACGCGGGCTTCTCCGACGCGTTGGCACGGGTCCGCCTGCACCGGGCCGTCGCCACGATCCCGTTCGTGCGGCGCGACATCGTGGAAACCCACCGCCTGCTCGGCCGGGCCGTGGAGGGCCTGACCTCCGTCGCACCGGGCGAGGCGGAGTTCGACCGCCTGGCGTGGGCCGACGAGGCCTACGCCCTCCACGCCCTCCTCGTGCAGACGCACCTGGCGATCGGCCTGGGCCAACGCGCGGTCGGCCACGCCGACGAACTGGTCGCCCTGAGTCCCGGCGACGACCGCACGTGGGCGTTGCGCGGCGACGCACTGGTCGCCTGCGGACGGCTGGAGGAAGCCGTGGAGGCGTACACGCGCGGCGTGGCGCTGGGCGGCTGGGGTGCGGCTCGGGCGGCACACCTGCGGGGGTTCGTGCTGCAACGGCTCGGGCGGGCGGTGGAGGCGGAGGCGGACTTCCTGCTGGCACACCGGATCGACCCGACCGCGTCGGTGGGCGGAGTGGGGGTCGCGGCGGGACGCAGGGCGACGGGCGGGCGTGTCGGCGCTGCTGCCGGGGCGCCGGTACCGGTCGCGTCGCCGGTACCGGTCGCGCCTTCCTCCGTTGTCGCGTCGTCCGCTGCCGCCACGTCGTCCGCCGTCGTCGCGCCTTCTGCGGTTGTCGCGGCGACGGTGCCGGTCGTGTGGGCGGTTCCGGCGGACCAAGCCGTGCCAACGGTTCAGGCCGTGCCAGCGGTTCACGCCGTGCCGACGGCGTCCACGTCCGCTGCGTCCAGCGGGTCTGGCGGGTAGACAGGCCGCTCGACCCGCGCCGCGCCTTGTCGTCAGCTCTGCCTCGCCCCGCTCGCCCTCACTTGGCCCGCGCCGACCCCGCCGACCCCGCCTGACCCCCGCTCGCCCCGCCTGACCCCCGCGCCGCCCCGCCTGGCCCCGCTCGACCCTCGCCTGGCCCCCGCGCCGACTCCGCCTGCCCTCCCGAGCCGCCCCCTGGCGCCGGTCAGCGGGCGTCGGCCGTCACCAGCAGCCTGAGGTGCGCGGCGACCCAGGTCTGCGAGCTCGGCCCGTCGGCGAAGGCCGTCAGGCGTGCCGCCGCCGTCCGCAGGCCGAGGCGGTGCAGGTGGGCGGCGACCTCGCGGGTGCGGGCGAGCAGGCTCGGGGACAGGTGGTCGAGGCCGCGGTGCGCGGCCTCGGAGGAGACCGTCAGCGCGCTGTCGATGGCCGCGGTCAGCGCGTCCGCGGTCGTGTCACCCGGCGGTAACTGCTGGGGTGCGGTGCCGGTGGCCAGGTCCAGGACCACGACACCGGACTCGGTGTGCGCGGCCAGCGGGTCGATCACCAGGGTGCCGCGGTGGCGGCGCACGGAACCGGTGATCGTGGTCGGTGAAGAGCGCAGGGCGGTGGCCAGAGCGTCCAGCGCGTGCGGTGCCACGGCGCGGTGAGCGGCCTCCAGCCGGCAGGTGCCGGTCGGGTTGTGGAGGGCCGCGGTCAGGCGTTGCGCGGCCGGGTCGTACGCCACGTCCGACACCTCGGTGACGTGCAGGGCGCGGACCAGCTCCGCCTCGACGCGGGCGCGGACTTGGCGGGGTGGCAGGTCGGCCAGGGCCGCGGCGGTCGCGGGGTAGTCGGTGACGACCAGGGGGAGCGGCAGGTCGTCCCAGGCGGTGCCGACCGGGGTGAGGGACGTCTTGGCGACACGGCTGGTCTTCAGGGTCACCACGCGGCTGGCGCTGCGGGTCGCCGACTCGGACACGACGTTCGAGGCGGCCAGGCGCACAGCGGTGCGCAGCGGGGTGTCGCGCTGGACCAGGACCACGTCACCCGAGGCGAGGTACACGTCGGCGGTGGTCTCGGTGCGGCGGCGGGCGCCCAGCGCGGTCAGGCGGACGCGGCGCAGCGGGGTTTCAGCTGGCTCGTCGAAGCCGAGGACCTCGGCGCGCGGACCGGTCGCGGTGGTGCGGGCGTGCAGCTCGGTGAGCAGGGCGGCGAACTGCTCGGCCGCGTAGTCGGCGCTGCGGGTGCGGTAGGCGGTGAGCTGGGCGAGCAGGTCCGCGATCACCGCGGCCGGCCAGTGCAGGCGCTGGGCGGTCAGGTCCCGGTGCAGGCGGTGCCACGCGGCGTCGAGGACCTCGCTCGCGTTCGTGGCACCGTCGAGCAGGAGCTGGTCGAGCAGGTCGGTGACCGCGGTCAGATCCGTTGCCGTGGTGGGAGATCCGCCGACGTCCACGGTGTCCGCGCCGGTGGCGTCCGCCGCGCGGAACGCCCACACCGCCAGTGCCGTGGCCTCCTCGCGGTGGACGGCGTCGGTGTGGACGTAGGACAGGTCGCCGGGCACCAGGAACGTCACCGTGCAGGTCGGCAGCTCCGCCTGCGCCGTCTGGTCCTCCGCGGTCGGGCGGCGCAGCTTCGCGCGGTACCCGGCCTGGAACGCCCGGCGGGCGCGGCGCAGGGTGCGCTCGCCCATCAACGCCGTCAGGTCCTCGTCGGTCACCGCGCCCGGCGACCACAGCTCGACCGGTGCGCTCGCCGGCCCGGTCCGCTGGTAGGCGAGCACCACCGCGATGCGGTGGCGGCACACACCGGCCGCGCCACAGCTGCACCGCGCCGCGTCGAGCGCGGTGTTCGGCGGCAGCGTCGTGGTCGTGCCGTCCGGGAACTTCCCCTGGACGGTGCCGGCCGGGTCGGTGTCGAGCGCGGGCACGACTCCCGCGTCGAGCTCCTTGACCGCGCGTTTCACCAGCCCGCGGTTGGCGAGCGCGGCCAGCGCGTCCGGGGTCAGCGCGAGCAGGTCTGGTCTGGTCACCTGAGTTTCTCCGCAACGAATTCGGCGAGCTCGCCAGGGGTCATCGCGCCGACGTGGGCGCCCGCGTTCGCCAGGCGCTGGCCCAGCACGCGGTCGTAGTCCGGGTTCGCCTGCTCGTCGAGCGCCGCCAGGCACAGCACGTGGGTGCCCTGCTCGCACAGGTCCTTCACGACGCGGACCAGGCGTTCGGGGTTGCCGCCCTCGTAGAAGTCGCTGATGATCGCGACGACCGCCCTGCGCGGGCTGTCCACGAGCCCGGCGCCGTACGCGGCGGCCTTGGCGATGTCCGTGCCACCGCCGAGCTGCACCTTCATCAGCAGCTCGACCGGGTCGGTCACGTCCGAGGTCAGGTCCACCACGTTCGTGTCGAACGCGATCAGGTGCGTGCGCAGCCCCGGCAGACCCCACAGGCAGGCCGCGGTGACCGCCGAGTGGATCACCGAGCCGGTCATCGACCCGGACTGGTCCACCAGCAGCACCACCTGCCACTGCTCGACGTGCTTGCGGTTGCGGGAGAAGAACTTCGCGTGCTCGATCGACAGCTTGCGCTCGTCGGGCCGGTAGCGCTGCAGGTTCGCCCTGATCGTGGCGCGGAAGTCGAAGTTGCGCGAGTTGCGGTGGATGCTCGGCCGCCGCGACCGCGTGCCGCTGAACGCCTGCCGCACCTCGGTCTTCAGCTTCTCCACCAGCTGCCGGACGACCGCCTCGACGATCTTGCGGGCCATCGCGAGCACGGCCGGGTTCATCAGGTGCTTGGTCCGCAGCACCGCGCGCAGCAACGCCGCGTTGGGTTCGATCCGTTGCAGCACCTCGGGGTCCGTGACGATGTCGGTGATCTCGTACCGCTCGACCGCGTCGCGTTCCAGCCGTTCCACCGTCTCCTTCGGGAACAGCGCGTGCACCTCGTCCAGCCAGTCGACGGTCTGCACCACCGAGTCCGCGTTGCCGCCCTTGCGCACACCGCGCTGGGCCAGCTCGGGATCACGCCCGTAGAGCCACTCCAGCGCCGCGTCCCTGCGCGCCGCCTCGCCCCGCAGACCACCGGCGCAGCGCGCGGAGGGCTCACCGAGGATCAGCCGCCAGCGTTCCATGTCCGTCATGCCAGCCCGCCCTTCACCAGCAGCCCGTCGACCCGCCGTTCCACCGCCAGCGCCTCCGCCACGAGCACCGGGTCGGTGTCGAGCCGGGTCACGGCGCGCGCGTCGCCGTCGGCCCCGCGGTGCTCCAGCACGGTCGCCGCGATCGTCTCCCGCTCCCTGGGCGGGAAGTAGCCGAAGGCGAGCCGCAACGCGGGCAGCGCCACCAGGAACTCCTCCTCGGTCATCGCGCTGACCAGCTCGTCCAGCACACCGACCAGCTCGGGGCTCGCGAGCACCTCCTCGCGCGCCACCGCGAACAGCCCGGCGAGCCAGTCGCCCAGCGCCGTGACGGTCCTGACCTTGCGCACGTCCGGCTGCGCACCCAGCGACCAGGCCAGCCCGAGCGCGGCACCGCGCAGGTCCGGTGGCGCCTGCACGTCCTCGCTCACCCTGGTCGCCACGCCCGTCACGTCCGCGATGTCGAGCGACAGCGCGGACTTCGCGTGCAGCACCGCGTCCCTGGTCGCCGCCATCGCCCGCAACCGGTCCGGGTCGGCCGGGGCCGGCCCGCCGTGCAGGCCCTCGACCAGCCACAGCACCCTGGTCGTGCCGGCGTCGACCACCGCGCCCAGCAACGGGTCCTTCGCCGTGCCGAACAACCGGTCGTGCCGCCACAGCCCCAGCACACCGCTCAGCACGTGGCCCAGCGCCGCGAGGTCACCGGTCTCCCGCACGCCCTCGTTCAGCGCCTCCTTGACCTTGCCCGACAACGTGGAGATGCCGCACAGCACCGCGTCGAACAGGACCACGGCCAGCTCCTGCAACTGGGCGTGCCTCGCCCGCCGCTCCAGCACCGCCCCGGCCGCCTCCGGCAGCGTGGCACCGTGCTCGGCGGCCTCGATCAACGCCGCCAGCCGCTCCTCCGCCGGCCGCAGCACCCACTGCTCCTCCAGCGCCGGTGCTGCGCCCCGTTCCGGCCCGCTGGTGCGGTGGAAACCGGGAATCCGCAGCACCCGCAGGCGGTGCAGTACCCGGCTGCGCTCCAGCGACCGCGGCTCGGTGAGGTCGAGCGACAGCGTGCCCTCGTGGTCAAGGCCGTGCGTGCGCAGCAGCTCCTGCACCGCGCCGACCAACGGCGGCGCCGGCGTGCTCGGGTGCAGCCGGCCGACCTGCTCACCGCGCAGCGCGCCGAGCATCTCGACCAGCGCCGGGTGCGCACCCGGCTGCAGCGTGCCCCGGCGCGACCACGGCGGTGGTTGCGTCAGGTCCTCGGAGATCAACGCACTGGTCAGGCCGTCCAGCACGTCCGTGCGCGCGAGCTGCTCGTGCCCGCGCAACCGCGCCAGCGCCCCGGCCTGCGTGCGCGCGGCGATCAGGTCGGCCGTCGACACCGGCTGCTGCCTGCGCCGCAGCCGCGTCGCCACCGACTCGACGAGCCAGTCCGCCGCCCGCTGCGCACCCTGCTCCCAGACCTGCTGGTAGTAGCCGGGCGACGGCATGCCCGACTGGTAGCCGGTGAACGCGTCCAGCCGCGCGTGCGAGTACGGCACGAGGTAGCTGGCGCCCCGTTCGCGTTCGGGCACCTCCGGCCACTCGGCGGTGTCGTCCCCGGGGGAGGCGGCGAGCATCGCCCTGAGCGCGGGCGTGTGGAAACCACCGGTGACCACGACGACCGGCCGGTCCCCGGCCTCACCCACCGCGGCCCGAACCCAGCGCGCCATGTACTCCTCGCGCGCCGAGTCGCCCTCGTCCGCCGTGGCCGTGCCGCGCAGCAGGTCGAAGTACTCGGCGAGCCCCCGCGGGTCCTGCACGGACTCGAAGAGGTGGTCCCACAGCACGTCGACGTTGTCGACCGCGAACTCCCGGCACAGCCGCTCGACCACCTCGGTGTAGCGCAGCTCCGCGTCGGCGTACCGGTTGCTGACGTCGCGGAACGCCCTGTGCCACGCGGGCAGGTCGATGAACCTGACCTCCGCCCCGCAGCGGCGTGCCTCCGCGATCGCCACCCACTCCGGCGAGTAGTCGCAGAACGGTGCCCACGACGCGTGCTCGTCGGAGTAGCTGAACAACGCGATCGGCAGCTCGTGGCCCAGCAGCAGCTCGTCGATGCGGTCGTTGAAGTCCGCGGGGCCCTCGATCAGCACGTACGCCGGCTGCTGCGCGGAGACGGTGGCGGCGACCAGCCGGGCACAGGCGGGACTGTGGTGCCGGACGCCGACGAACACGGCCCCCATCAGCCGGGCAGCAGGTGCCGGGCGCGGTGCAGCTCCTGCCACTGCTTGCCCTTGCGGCGCGGCGCGTGCTGCTCCAGGTACCGCCGCAGCCGGGCCAGGTCCTCGGCGTTGTCCTTGGCCGCCGTGCCCGCCAGGCACTCGACCACGTCCGCCGCCGACCCCTGCTCACCGCGCAGGAACCACCCGCGCAGCCCGACCGCGTGCGCCACCGACACCGCCTCCGCGGTGCTCATGACGGTGGTGAGCCGGTCGCTGCCCTCCCGCAGGTCCCGGAACGTCCTGACCAGGACCTCCAGCACGTCCCGCTTCGGCGCGAGCTGCACACCGGACCGGTCGAGCAGCTTCGCGGCCTCCTGCTCGACCAGCGCCAGCTCGGTGTCGAAGTCCGCGATGGGGAACACCGTCTCGAAGTTGAACCGCCGCTTGAGCGCCGCGCTCATCTCGTTGACACCGCGGTCGCGCGTGTTCGCCGTGGCGATCACGTTGAACCCGTCCTGCGCGAACACCATGCCGTCCGGGCCGTTCAGCTCCCCGATCGCCATCACCCGGTCCGACAGCATCGACAGCATGCAGTCCTGCACCTCGAGCGGGCAGCGGGTGATCTCCTCGAACCGCACGACCTTGCCCTCGGCCATGCCCCGCAGCATCGGCGCCGGCACCAGCGACCGCGGCGACGGTCCCTCCGCCACCAGCAGCGCGTAGTTCCACGAGTACTTGATCTGGTCCTCGGTGGTCGCCGCGCCGCCCTGGATCGTGAGCGTTGACTCGCCGCACACCGCCGCCGCGATCAGCTCGGACAGCAGCGACTTCGCCGTGCCCGGCTCACCGACGAGCATCAGCCCGCGGCTGGTCGCGAGCGTGACCAGCGCCCGGTCCACGAGCGACGGGTCGCCGACGAACTTCTTGCTGACACCGCGCTTCTCGTCGCCGACGACGAACCGCCGCGCGGCTTCGAGGCTCAGCGCCCAGCCCGGCGGCTTCGGCGCGGTGTCGGAGTCGCGCAGGCGGGCGAGCTCGTCGGCGTAGCGGACCTCGGCCGGTGGGCGCTGCATCGTCTGGGTGCTGGTCATGGCTGAAGGGACTCCAGTTCGGAGAGGAGCTCGGAGGTCGTGATCGGGTCGACCTCGTACGAGCGAGGTGCGTCCTTGGGCGCGGACCACGTGCCGCGGCCGCTGGGGGAGAACCACATGTCGCTGAAACCGACCTCGGGGAAGACGTCGACGGCACCGACCGCGATGCCGGGGTCGAGCGACGCGACGAGCGCTCCGCCGCCGGGGAACGGCCGGGTGATCCAGCACTCGACGCCGGCGTCCTGCGGCTCGCCGCGGACCCAGCCCTTCTTCGTCAGCCCGAGGACCTTGCCGATCGGGTGTGGCGTGTTGCAGTACTTCTTCAAGCGGGGCAACAGGTCCTCACCGGCCGGCAGGACGTGCCGCGGCCGGCCGAGCTGCGGGAACGGCTGCAGGATCTCGTAGTCGGCGAACACCTCGCCCCACGCCGCCAGCGAGTCGCCGAGCGCGACCGGGTGCGCGACCCGCACGGTCGCGTCCGCGGGCAGCGCCACCTCGTCGTCGTTCGAGTCGGCGAGCGTGCGGTCCTCGGCGAGGCGGAACGACAGCCCCGAGTCGGTGAGCCACACCAGCCGGCGGACGATGTGCCACAGCAGCGGGTGCGCGGCGAGCACCGTCTGGAACTCCTCGGCCGTCCACGTGCGCTGGTCGACCATCGCCCGCTCCAGCCGCTGGATCTGGTCGGAGGCGACGGTGCGGACGTCCTTCTTCAACGCCGAGAACCGCTTGTGCTCCACCGGGGCGAGGTCCTGGTCGTCCTTGGCACCCGGTTTGGGCAGGTCCTTGCGGCGCTTGCCGTCCGGGTCCAGCACGTAGGGCTTGAGCTGTTCGTCGAAGCCGACGCGGAACTGGCGCGGGCCGTAGTCGATCACCAGCGAGGCCGCGTCGTCCAGGCCCAGGCGCGGCACCAGCCGGTCCGCGAGCTGTTCCCGCGAGAGCCCCAGCTCTGCGGCGATCTGCGAGACCTTCTCCTGCGCCCGCGTCTTGAGGCCCTTGAACGGCACCTTCTCGGCGATGCTGTTCAGGTGCGACAGCGCCACCTCGGTGCCGATGTCGGCGAGCACGTCGAGACCGGCGACCGCCCTGGCGTGCTGGCTGGCACCCGGCCAGGCGCGGATCAACGGCGACAGCGCGCGCACCGTCGTGTCGTCGCCGAACCAGCCCAGCGCGTGCAGCGCCCAGCTCTCCTTGGACGAACCCGACCGGTGCCACTGCTCGAACACCGCCCACGCGAACGTGGCCAGCGACGCGGGATCGAGCGCCTCACGCGCGACCGGCAGCCCGGCGTAGACCTCACCGGGCTTGGACAGCGCGGCGGTCATCAGCAGGTGGCTCGCCGCCTGCGGGGACAGCGCGTGCTTGCGGTCGCGCAGCAGCACCTGCGGCAGCAGCCGGGTGTCCGCCCACTCGCCGATCACCGGCAGCTTCGCGGGCAGCACGTCCACCGGGTCGACCGACAGCACGGCGTCGACCGCCGCCTGCGCACCGCACTCCGCGGCGAGTCCCGCCACGTCGACCCCGAGTCCGTGCAGGTGCCGCAGGGCCGCCTCGGCGTCACGGCGGGCGGTACCGGCCTTGCCCGCGGCCACCGGGATGAGCAGCCGGGCGGCCTGCTCGCGGTGCCGGGCGAGCCACGCGAGCCCCCAGCGCCGGGGCTGCTTGGTCCGCGCGAACCACCCGGCCATCACCACGGCCACCTCGGCCGTGGCGAACGGCACCAGCACCACGCCACCGGCACCCGGAGTGGACTGCGCGAGCAGTGTCAACGGCGGCACCGCGTCCAGCTCGAACCGCGCGGCGATCCGCTTGCCCCACTCCTCGACGCTGTAGGTGTATTTCGGCGTCCACTGCGCCAGCAGCGGCCGCACCTCGTTCTCGGGTGCCGCCAGGAACAGGTCGTTGTCGTAGTAGCCGATGTTGCCGCTCTTGAAGTCCTTGAGCAGCTTGCGCCAGCTGTGGTGGGCGGTGATCCACTCGCGGCCGGACTCCAGCCACTGGTCGCGTTCACCGTCCTCCCACCGCACCGACGGCGCCGGCAGCGGCAGGCCGGTCAGCACCACGGGCTTCGGCGCCGGCCTGCGGTCCAGCCACGGCGGCGCCGCCAGCAGCGGCGGCAACTGACCGGGTTCGGCCTCCGGCCACACGTCCACCTCGTGCTCCGCGATCACCGCCCGGACCTCGGCCGGCACCTCCAGCTCGGGGTGCGACATCAGATGAGCGGTCAGCAGCCGGCGCATCTCGTCGTCGCGCCCGGCCCGTTCCCCCAGCAGCCGGGCCGCCCGCCGCGGGAACGCCGCCATCGCCGACAGCACAGCGGGACGCACGTACTTCGCGGTCAACCGGTCGAGCAGGACCGTGAACGCCTCATCGGTCGGCAGCACCGCGAGCACCTTCACCGCCTGCTTGCGGCCGTCCGCCCAGCCGTACTCCTCGTCGAGCTCCTGCGCCAGCAACGGCGCGATGGCCGGCCCCAGCACGTAGGCCGCCGTGTACAGCACGAACGCCGAGTTGGTCAGCGACGCCTCGGCACGCACGAAGTCCTCGTAGCTGCGCGCCGTGCACGGCAGCATCCACCACTTGCTCGACGTGTGCGGCAGCGCGCAGACCTCGGCGAACCAGTCGGACCGCTCCGGCACCAGGAACGACCGCAGCTCCTTCACCCGGTCCGTCGCGCCCATCTCCTCCAGGGCGGTCTCGGCGGCGGCCCGTTCCGCGTCGTCCGCGACCGCGAGCGCGTACCGGACGGCGATGAGCATCTTGGCCTCGGCGGTGTCGGCCGCCGCGTGGAAACCGTCGGTCACCCGGTGCAGGCAGGCCTTGTCCCAGGCCGCCTTCCTGGCGTTCCACTCGTCGGAGAACGTCAGTCCCATGAACTCGACGACCGCCTCGGCGGCGAACGCCGCGCCGTGGTCGGCGATCCACGCGTGCACCACCGGCTGACCGGACGACGTGACGGTCGCGACCGCCGCCGCGCCCAGGGGGCTGGGCCGGCCGGCGAGGTGCCGGCGGGTCGCCTCGACGAGGTCGGGGGCCGCACCGGCCAGTGCGCGGTCGATCAGCTCGGCGTTGTCGGCGAACTGCCGGCGGGCCTTGGCTGCGAGGGCGGCGTCGAGGGTGAACTCCGGGGCCGGGTCCAGGCCGCGCTGGCGGATCACGGTGCGGGCCCAGGCCTTGGGCATCTCCCAGGCGTCCTCGTCGACGGCGGGAGGTGGGGTGTCGGTCGGGGCGACGGATGGTGTGTTGGTCGGAGCGTCGGAAGGGGAGGAGGTGGAGGCGGCCGGTTGTGGGGTGGGGGAGTCCGGCACGGTGGATGTGGCGGAGGATGGGGCGGTTGCGGGCTGGGCAGCGCCGGGTTGTGCGGCGCCGGGTTGGGCCGCAGCGGGCTGGGAGTTGGTGGGCTGGGCAGCGCCAGGCTGTGCGCCTGCGGGCTGGGTGGCGCTGGACTGGGCCGAGCCGCTGGAAGCCGGTGCCGTGCCGACTGTCGGTGCCGTGCCGAGTGCAGGTGCCGTGCCGCCCGTGGGCGCCGTGGCTGCCATTGTGCCGACGGCGGCGTAGCCCTTCTTCTCCTTCTCCGCCATCAGCTTCGCGACGTGGGCCGTGGCCTTCGCCTCGTCGGCGAGGTCCTTGACCTGGGTCTGGCCGGCCGTGCCGATCCGTCCGAAGCGGACGGTCACCTCCGTGCCGTTCTGGTCGACCTCCCAGAACTTCGCCGAGCTGCCGGAGACCAGCTCCCACCTGCGCACCGCGGTGCTCCTCTGGTTCGTGTTCACGACTGCAGGGACTCCAGTTCGGACAGCAGCTCGGAGGTCGTGATCGCGTCGACCTCGACCGCGGTCGAGGCATTCTGCTGGGCGGACCAGTAGCCCCGGCCGTCGGGGGAGTACCAGAGGTCGTCGAACTTGACCTCGGGGAAGACGTCGACCGCGCCGACCGCGATGCCGGGGTCGAGCGACGCCACCAGGGCGCCGCCTGCGGGGAGGGGGCGGGTGATCCAGCACTCGACGCCGGCGTCCTGGGGTTCGCCGCGGACCCAGCCCCTCTTCGTCAGGCCGAGGATCTTGCCCACCGGGTACGGCACGTCGCTGTACTTCTTCAGGTGCGGCAGGAGGTCCTCGCCCTCGGGCAGGACGTGCAGCGGGCGGCCGAGCTGGGGGAACGGCTGGAGGATCTCGTAGTCGGCGAACACCTCGCCCCACGCGTCCGCCGAGTCGCGCAGCTGCACCGGGTGCGCCACGCGGACGGTCGCGGTCTCGGGGAGGGTGACCTCGTCGTCGCCGGAGTCGGCCAGGGTGCGGTCCTCTGCGAGGCGGAACGACAGGCCCTCGTCGGTGATCCACACCAGTCGGCGGACGATGTGCCACAGCAGCGGGTGCGCGGCGAGGACCGCGTGGAACTCCGCGGCGGTCCAGGTGCGCTGGTCGACCATGGCGCGTTCGAGGCGGTGGATCTGGTCGGCCGCGATCGTGCGGACGTCCTTCTTCAACCCCGCGTAGCGCTTGTGCTCCAGCGGGGCGAGGTCCTGGTCGTCCTTCGCGCCGGGCTTGGGAAGCTCCTTGCGGCGCTTGCCGTCCGGGTCCAGCACGTAGGGCTTGAGCTGTTCGTCGAAGCCGACGCGGAACTGGCGCGCGCCGTAGTCGATCACCAGCGACGCCTCGTCGTCCAGGCCCAGACGCGGCACCAGGCGGTCGGCCAGCTGGTCGCGGGACAGGCCCAGCTCGGCGGCGGTCTGCGAGACCTTCTCCTGCGCGCGGGTCTTGAGGGCCTTGAACTTGACCTTCTCCGCGATGCTGTTCAGGTGCGACAGCGCCACCTCGGTGCCGATGTCGGCGAGGACGTCCAGACCCGTCACGGCCCTGGTGTGCTGGCTCTCGCCGGGCCAGGCGCGGATCAACGGCGCGAGCGCGCGCACCGTGCTGTCGTCGCCGAACCAGCCGAGCGCGGTCAGCGCCCAGCCCTCCTTCGACGGGGCGCCGATCTCCAGCCAGCGCTGGAAGACCGTCCACGCGAACTCCGCCAGCGAGTCGCGGTCGAGTTCCTCGCGGGCGAGCAGCAGGCCCGCGTAGACGTCGCCGGGCTTGGACAGTGCGGCGGTCATCAGCAGGTGGCTCGCCGCCTGCGCGGACAGGGCCTGCTTGCGGTCGCGCAGCAGCACCTGCGGCAGCAGCCGGGTGTCGGCCCACTCGCCGATGGCCGGCAGCTTCGCGGGCAGCACGTCGACCGGGTCGACGGACAGCAGGGCGCGCAGACCCTCCGCCGCCGCCTTGGGCGCGGCGGCCACGACGTCCACGCCCGTGTTCTGCAGCTGGCGGAGCGCCGCCTCGGCGGCGCGGCGGTCGGCGCCGGGCTTGCCGAGCGCTGCGGGGACGAGCAGGCGCACGGCCGTCTCGCGGTGCCGGGCCAGCCACTCCAGGGCGACCTTGCGGACCTGCTTGAGCCGCACGAACCAGTCCGCCATCAGCGCCGCGACCTCGGGCGTGGCGAACGGCAGCAGGACCACGGCGTTGTTCGAGTTCGCCTCGGCCATCCGCAGCAGCGGCGGCAGCGCGTCCAGCTCGAACCGGGCGGCCAGCATCTTGCCGGTGAGCTCGGCACCCCAGCCCGTGTTCGGGTTCCAGTCGGCCAGCAGCGGGCGCACCACCTCCTCGGGCGCCAGCGCGAACAGGTTCCGCGCGCGGTAGGCGATCTTGCGCTCGTGGAACTCCACCAGGAGTTCCTGCCAGGTCTGGTAGGTGGTCCAGTAGCCCTCGCGGAGCCACTCCGGGCGTTCACCCGGCGCCCACACCACCGACGGCCCGGGCACCGGCAGGGCCGCCACGACGACCGGCTTCACCGGCGGCTTGCGGTGCAGCCACGGCGGTGCGGCCAGCACCGCGGGCAACGCCTCGGCCGGCGCCTCCGGCACCTGGTCGGTCTCGACGGGGGTGAACCCCTCGGGAGCCTCGACGTACGGGTGCGACATGAGGTGCGCGGTCAGCAGCTGCCGCACGGCCGCGTCGCTGCCCGCCCGCTCACCCAGCAGCCGGGCCGCCCGCCGCGGGAACGCCGCCATCGCCGACAGCACGGCGGGCCGCACGTACTTGGTGTCCAGCCGGTCGAGCAGGGCCGTGAACGCCTCGTCGCACGGCAGCTGCTGCAACACCCTCAACGCCTGCTTGCGCCGGTCCGACCGCTGGTAGGTGCTGTCGAGGTCGGCGGCGAGCAGCGGCGCGACCGCTGGTCCGAGCACGTACACCGCCGTGTACAGGACCGTCGTCCCCGTGTTCAGCGACGCGTGCGACCGGTCGACCTCGTCGAGCGTGCTGGCGCTGCAGATCGTCATCCACCAGCTCGCCCCGGACTGCGCCCGGCACGCCCGGTCGAACCAGTCGGCCCGCCACGTCACCAGGTAGGCCCGCACCAACTCCGTGTCGGGGGTGCTCAACCGCTCCAGGACGGCTTCGGCCTCCGCGCGCTCCGCGTCGTCGGCCACGGCGAGCGCGTACCGGGTCGCCGTCAGCATCCGGCCCGTCGTGCTGTCCACCCGCGGGTGGACAGCGGCACCGTAGCGGTACAGGTGCGGCTCGCTGGGCGCGCTCCGCTGGGGCAGCCACTTGCTGCCGGCCTGGATGCCGAGGCTTTCGACCACGGCCTCCACCGCGAACGCGAGCCCGTGGTCGGCGATCCAGTGGTGCACCGTCGCCACGTCCTTGGCCGTCATGGCGGCCACGCAGGCGGCACCGACGGGGTTGTGCCGGCCGGCGAGGTGCTGGCGGGTGGCCTCGACCAGGTCGGGGTGGGAGTCCTCGGCGGCGAGGAGGCGGTCGGAGGTGGCGACCTGGTCCGCGGCGCGGGCGCGGGCGGTGGCGGCGAGCTCGGGGGCGAGGGTGAACTCGGGCGCCGGGTCGAAGCCGCGCTGGCGGATGGCCTCGCGCAGCCACGCCTTCGGCATCCTCCAGGTGTCCTCGTCCACCACGGGAGGTGGGGAAGGAGGCGTGGAGGTGGGGGCGGTGCTCGGCTGGGACGGAGCGGGGGTGGCAGCCGCGGGCTGTGCGGCAGGTTGGCCGAGAGGCGCAGTGGCCGTCAAATGGCCGGTGGTGTGCGCTGTAGTGGCTGCGGGCCGGCTGGACGTCGACGGTGCGGCGCCCGGCTGCACGGCGTCGGGAGAGGCAGCCGACGTGGAGCGGTAGCCCTTCTTCTCCTTCTCCGCCACCAGCTTCGCGACGTGCGCCGCGGCTGCCTCCGCCGAGGCGAGCTCCTTGGTCTGGGTCTGCCCGGCGGCGCCGAGGCGTCCGAAGCGGACGGTCACCGCCGACCCGGTCAGCTCCACCTCCCAGAACTTCGCCGAGCCACCGGAGACGAGCTCCCACCTGCGCACGCCGTACCCCCTGAGTCCAATCCGGAGTTGATGTCCTGGACCGTACTCAGGGGGTCTGACAATTTTCGGTGAACCGGGAAATCCGGCTGGTCAGAACCAGATCGCGGTGTCCGGCGGGAGCAGCAGCGAGCCGTCGCGCACCCCGTAATACGACGAGGCCAGCAGCACGGCGCCGGGGTCGGGCAGGGCGACGACCTCACCGGACAGGTTCACCACGCACGACACCCGCCGGTCCTTGCGCGTGCGCGTGAACCACAGGACGTCCACGGGCCCGTCCACCCACGTCACGCCGTCTCCGGCGCCCAGCGCCGGGTGGTCGCGGCGCACGCGCAAAGCGGTGCGGTAGAACGACAACATCGAGTCCTGGTCGGCGGCCTGGACCTCGACGCTCAGCTTCGCCCAGTCCGCGGGCTGCGGCAGCCACGAGCCGCCGGTGCCGAACCCGAGCGACGGGCCCGACGCCGACCACGGCAGCGGCACCCGGCAGCCGTCGCGGCCGCGTTCGGTGTGGCCCGACCGCTCCCACATCGGGTCCTGCAACACCTCGTCGGGCAGGTCGAGCACCTCGGGCAGACCGAGCTCCTCGCCCTGGTAGATGTACGCGGAACCGGGCAGCGCCAGCATCAATGCCAGCGCAGCGCGCGCACGGCGCACACCGGTCTCACCGCCGCCGTACCGCGTCACGTGCCGCTGAACGTCGTGATTGGACAGCACCCACGTGGTGGGCGCGCCCACCGGTGCCACCGCCGCCAGCGACGAGTCGATCACCGAGCGCAACGCGCCGGAGCTCCACTCGGCCGTGAGGTAGTGGAAGTTGAACGCCTGGTGCATCTCGTCGGGACGCAGGTACATCGCCGTGCGCTCGGCGGACGGCGTCCACGCCTCGGCCACGAGCACGCGGTCGCCGGGGTAGGAGTCCACCACCTTGCGCCACTCGCGGTGGATGTCGTGCACACCGTCCTGGTCGAAGAACGGCAGCGGCTCGGTGCCCAGCAGCTTCAGCTGGTCGGTGTGCCCGATGTCGGGCAGCCCGGCCGCCTTGACCATGCCGTGCGCCACGTCGACCCGGAACCCGTCGACGCCGAGGTCCAGCCAGAACCGCAGCACCGACAGGAACTCCTCGCGCACCTCCGGCAGGTCCCAGTTGAGGTCCGGCTGCTCGGGAGCGAACAGGTGCAGGTACCAGGACCCGTCGGCCACGCGCGTCCACGCCGGGCCGCCGAACACCGACTCCCAGTCGTTGGGCGGCTGGTCGCCGACGCCCTCGCGGAAGACGTACCGCTCCCGGTTGCGGCCGGCCAGCGCCTCCTGGAACCACTCGTGCCGGTCGGAGCTGTGGTTCGGCACGATGTCGACGATCACGCGGATGCCGAGCCCGTGGGCGTCCTCGACCAGCGACCGCACGTCGTCGAGCCCGCCGAACGACGGGTCCACCGCGCGGTAGTCGGCCACGTCGTAACCGCCGTCGGCCATCGGCGAGGCGTAGAACGGCGTGATCCACACCGCGTCGACGCCCAGGTCGCGGAGGTAGGGCAGGCGTGAGCGGATGCCGGGCAGGTCACCGACGCCGTCGCCGTTCGAGTCGGCGAAGCTGCGCACGTAGACCTGGTAGATGACGGCGTGTCGCCACCAGTCCTGGGACATGTCCTTGCCTTCCGTGGGTGCGGTGTCAGCGATCCAGGAAAGTCGTTGCAAAAGTTTTCCGCAAGTCGCCAGGAGGATTACTTGAGAAGCAGGCGTAATCCTGCAAACTTTTTCATAGATTTTCCGCAGGCGTTGACCCGGTCGAGCGACGGACGGCTTCTCAGCAGCTGAGACGGGGAAGGCGCTGCGCGAGCAGATCGTTCGCAATGACATGAGCGGCTTCGCGGAAAACTGGCAGACGTGGAAGACGGAGCGGGAACGCGGCCTGGCCGATCCCTACGGATGGCTGGCGCTGGTGTCACTCGACTGGCTGGAGACCAAGCCTCGCGCCTATGACGGCATACCGGGGCTGTGGTGGCAGGACGACGACGAGGCGCACTTCGACCCGCAAGGTGCCGAGGTCACGCACGACGGCGTGCCGATCACCGAACCCACGAGCTTCAAACTGGTCCAGAGCGGCCCCGGCACGCGCGTCCGGGCGGGTGACGTGGACATCGAGATCGCCCGGCGCGGCGGCTACCTGGTGCGCATCCACGACCCGAAGGCCGAGGTGCTCAGCAGCTTCCGCGGCGTGCCGGCGTACGAGCCCGACGAGGCGTGGGTGCTCGAAGGCGTCTTCGAGCCGTTCGACACCCCTGTGCCGACGACGGTCGGTGCGGTCGTGGAAGGGCTCAGCCACGTGTACGAGGCACCAGGGCGTGTGCGGTTCACGCACGACGGCGCCGAGCACACGCTGACGGCGTTCAACGGCAAGGACGGTGGCATCACCATCCTGTTCACCGACGAGACCAGCGGCGTCACCACCTACGCGGCGAACCGGGAGATCTCGGCCAAGCCGGTCGACGGCAAGGTCGTGCTCGACTTCAACCGGGCCGTGAACCTGCCGTGCGCGTTCACGGCCTACGCCACCTGCCCGCTGCCGCCCGCCGGCAACCACCTGCCGTTCAAGGTCGAAGCCGGCGAACGCACCCCGTACGAACAGGGTTAGGGCAAGCGGTACCCAGTAGAGCCCGAGGGGTCGGGAACGAGGCCGTAGTCGCGGTTGACCGCGGCTGCGGCCTCCTCGTCCAGCTCTCCGGCGCACCAGCACGTTCGGCCGGCAGACGTCGCCGTGCACCACAACGGCAGCGGAGCGTTACCGGGTCTGTGGCGAGATTGGGCCGAGCGGGTGTTAACCGCCGGTATGCGTCACGCCCCGTGCCGGATCTGTGGTGAAACCCCTTTCCCCACGTCCCCTGCTGAGACGGCGATCTGTCCGGAGAGCGCTTTCGGATTAGGTTCGGTCGTGGATGGGGTTTCGACCAGGAGCGGGTGCGCATGGCCGTCTTGTGGGGAGTGTCCTTCGACGCCACGGCGATGTCGGGCGTCGTGGTCGAGTTCGTCAAGACCGCCGCGCTGTTCGCCGGACGTGGTCACCGGGTCCACCTCGACCTCGGCTACGACATCAAGGCCGACAAGGGCCCGTTCTTCCGCCCCTACCAGGACGAACAGGTACCGGACTGGATCACGCTCGACCGCGTCGACGGCCTGGACGAGGTCAGCGGCTACGACCAGGCGTTCGTCACCGCCACCCTGGAGGCGGTGCAGCGCGACGAGACTCCCTGCGTGCGGGAGGTCGCGGACCGGATCGCCCGGCGGATCGAGCAGACCTGGGAGGACCGCGGCGTCACGACGGTGATGGTCGAGAACGGCACCCTGCCCGAGAACGTCGCCTACACGACCGCCCTCCACCAGGCGATCGAACGCTACGGCGCCCGGCACGCGCTGGGCCGCTTCGTGTTCTGGCGCGACCACGACATGATGTGGCAGAGCGAACCCGGCAAGTACGGCACGTTCCCTTTCCCGGGCACGCCGCCGATGCGCGACTCACCGCACATCCACTACTTCGCGCTGCACGAGGAAGCCCTGTGCCGCACCCTGGAGTGGCAGCCGCACCTGCGCAACATCGACGTCCTGCCCAACACCTTCAGCCCGCCGCACCGCGCGGGCCGCGCGGACTTCAAGCGCCACCACGGCATCCCCGACGACGTCCGGCTGATCGCCCGGTTCACCCGGATCATCCCGCAGAAGCGCATCGACAGGGACCTGCACCTGCTCCGGCTGCTGCCCGACGACGTGCACCTGTTCATCGCCGGCGACACCGGTGAGCACCCCGCCGAGACCGTGAAGCTGCGCGCGCTCGTCGACGAGCTCGGCCTGACCCGGCGCGTGGTCTTCGGCGGCACCCTCGCCCAGGCCGAGTCGGCCGGCGACGCGTTCTCCGTGCGAGACCTGCTGGCGCACGCCGACATCGTGTCGTTCCTGACCTCGTACGACTACGAGAGCTACGGCAACCCGATCAGCGAGGCGGTCGCGGCCGGCGTGCCGTACCTGACCAGCCGGTACGCGTTGTACGACACCGTCTACCCGGGATTTCGGGCGCCGGTGCTGGACGTCCTGGCCCACGACCTGCCGACACCGGAGTTCGCAAGAGACGTCCACGAGCTGATGACCAACGCGGAGAGGAGGGCGGAAGTGGTGGCGCACAACCAGGAGCTCGGCCTGCACAGCAGGACCGCGGCGAACGAACTGGTCGACCGGCTGTTCCCGCCGGCCATGGGGGAGGACGTGCGGCTCAGCGTCGTCCTGCCCGTCTACAACGAGGCGGCCAACCTCGACGCCGTCCTCACCAGCCTGCACGACCAGGAGGGCATCGAGCGCGACCGGTACGAGATCGTGCTGGTGGACAACAACTCCACCGACGACACGGTCGCCATCGCCCACCGCTTCGCCGCCGACCACCCCGGTCTCGCGCTGCACGTGATCTCCGAACCCGAACAGGGCGTGGCGTGCGCGCGCAAGGCGGGCATGGACTACGCGGCCCAGCGCAGCCGTGCCCGCAAGGACCCCGGCGAGCGGTTCTACCTGGTCTCCGCCGACGCCGACTGCCGCGTCGACCGCCGGTGGCTCGCCGAGCTGTTCGCCGCCATGGAGGACGACAAGGCCGCGATCGGCGTGTGCGACTACTACTACAACGCCGAGCACTTCACCGGCCGGCCGCGGTTGTGGGACGCCATCCAGCGCACCCTGCGGTGCCGCGCGGTCACGTTCGCGTTGTTCGGAGGCTTCCCCGACGGCAAGGGCTTCGCCGTCGAACGCGAGGCCTACGAACGCGTCGGCGGCATCGAGATCTGCTACCAGCTGCACAACGGCCGGTTCGTGAACCACCTCTCCGACGACTGGGACTTCGGCATCAAGGTCCGCGGCTCCGGCTTCGACATCACCTACGCGCCGCTGTCGAAGGTCGAGATCAACCCGCGCCGGGTCAACCACGCCATCGACGAGGTCATCACCGGTCGCGCCTACGGGTCCGACGGCATCATCGTCATGCGCGACATCCGCCCCGACACCGAGGCGCAGACTGCGGACCTCACCGAGGAGGAAGCGCTGCAGGCGTGGGAGTTCTCCATCAAGGACTTCACGCCGAAGAACACCATCC
Source organism: Lentzea sp. NPDC037011 (assembly GCF_055607425.1). NCBI lineage: Bacteria > Bacillati > Actinomycetota > Actinomycetes > Pseudonocardiales > Pseudonocardiaceae > Lentzea > Lentzea sp. NPDC037011. Next base: position 313,307 of record NZ_JBVJRT010000007.1, read on the forward strand.
TGCCCGTGCTGCTCACCCCGTCGTTCCTCGACGACGACGCGGTGGTGGCGTTCTTCGGCGCCGACCTGGCCGAGCGCCTGGGCCGGCGGATCGCCGAGATCAAAGACGAGATGCGGGTCGTCGACCTCACCCCGATCCACTCCTACAAGACGCCCTCCTACCGGCTCTACCTGGAGTTCCGCGACGAGCTCTTCGAACGGCTGCGCGCGGCGGTGGGGAAGGACATCGGCTACCCGCCGCCGCTGCCGGAGTGCTTCGCCGACGTGCCGCAAGAGCGGTTCGCGGAGTTCGTGAAGTACTACTGCGAGGACCGCGAGTCCGGCGAGGCGCACAACTACTTCGGCAACGGAGGAGTGTTCTGATGGACCGCGAACCGAGGGTCTGGCGTTCGTTGCAGGACCCCGCCAACGCCCACCTGCTGGAGTACGTCACCGAGGACCCGTTCGGGGCGCACGTCTTCCCCGGCAACGTCCCCGGCTATCCGGTCGACGGCTTCCTCGACGACCTCAGCGACCAGCTCGTCGGCACCGCACCCATCCACCTGTGGTCCTACATCCCCACGTGCGCCTACAAGTGCCGCTTCTGCCAGTACCCCGTCGTGCTCGTCAAGGGCGCGAACGCGACGGAGAAGCTGACGAGGTGGGTGGACTGGAACATCCGCGAGGCCCAGCTGTGGCTCGCCCGCGTGCCCGAGCTGGCCAAGGCGCCGGTCGGCGAGTTCAACGTCTTCGGCGGCACGCCCTCGTTGCTGCCGCTCGACCAGATCCGCCGGCTGCTCGACTTCTACCGGGACAACTTCGGCTTCACCGACGACACCACCATCCGGTTCGAGGGCGACCCCAGCACGTTCACGCCGGAGAAGCTGGCGGCGTTGCGGGAGCTGGGCTGCACCAAGCTCTCCAGCGGCGTGCAGTCGTTCGACGACCCGGTGCTGCGCGAGTGCGGCCGCGAGCACACCTCGCAGATGTGCGTCGACTTCGTGCGCAACGCGAAGAGCGCCGGGTTCGAGTGGATCAGCATCGACCTGATGTACGGGCTGCTCGACCAGACCGTCGACAGCGTGCGGCGCGACCTCGACGTCGTGCTGGAGGAGGAGATCACCGCCGTCGTCTGCACCAAGCTGCACCTGAAGTCCTACTCGGACACCCGCACCGGTGTCGCCGGAGAGCAGCCGGCACCGTGGCAGCTGCCCGCCTACCGCGACAAGCTGGTGCAGAACGGCCACTTCTGGCCGACCCTGGCCGAGCAGTACCGGATGCGCGAGGTGCTCACCGACGGGCTGCGCGCCGCCGGCTACACCGAGCACCCCACGATGTACTTCGCACGCGACGGCCTCGGGCCGGAGAAGTGGAAGTCCATCATGGTCGACCAGGACCGCCAGGAGGCCGAGGTCGCGATCGGCCTGGGCGGCAGCTCCAGCTGCCGCGCCTCGGAGGCGATCACCGACGTGCAGTGGAAGTCCTACGCGGAGGCCGTGGACGCCGGCCGCGTGCCGCTCGGATCGGCGACCCGGTTCACCGAGGAGGCGCAGGAGGCCAGGAGCGTGAAGATGGCGCTGTCCACGTTGCAGCCGGTGCGCGACGACCTGCACCGCGCCCGCTTCGGGCGGTCGTTGTTCGACGAGCCGCGGCTCGCCAAGTTCACCTCGCTGCGGGAACGCGGGCTGCTCACGATGGACGCCGACGCCGTGACCCTCACCGACGACGGCGAGGTGCTGGTGGAGGCCATCATCAACACCGAGCTGTAAGGCCGCATCCCGCGAGCGCGGCGCCGCGCGGGCTTCGTACCGTGTGCTCATGCTGCAACCGGACCGCGAGACCAGGGCCGAGTGGATGAAGGCCGTCACCGCGTTCGTCGACGAGTTCGTCGAGGGACTGGAGGCCGCGCCCGCCTCCACACCGGGCCGGGCACTGCTGCCCCCACCACCGGCGGAGGCCCCCGGCGAGCTGGCCGACCTGCTGGCGCAGTTCGGGGAGGCCGCACGCCAGTCCGTGGAGACCGCGGGCCCGCGCTTCCTCGCCTACTTCCCGGCCGGTGGCCTCTACAGCTCGGCGCTGGCGGAGCTCCTGGCCCAGGTCACCAACCGCTACACCGGCGTCGCCTCCACCGCGCCCGCGCTCGTGGCGCTGGAACACAGCGTCATCCGCTGGTTCTGCACCGAGTTCGGCCTGCCCGCCGGCTCCAGCGGTGTGTTCACGACCGGGGCCTCGCTCGCCACCCTGTCCGCCGTCCACACCGCCCGCGAGGACCGCGGCGCCACCGCGGACGGGACGATCTACGTCACCGCGCACACCCACCACTGCGTCGCGAAAGCCGCGCGCATCACGGGCTTCCCCGCCGACCGCGTCCGCGTCGTGCCCGGCCTGCGCATGGACGTCGACGCGGCCCGCGCCCTGATCGCCGAGGACCGCAGGGCGGGCCTGAAGCCGTTCCTGGTCGTCGGCACCGCGGGCGCCACCAGCACCGGCATCGTCGACCCGCTCGACGCCATCGCCAACCTCGCGCACGAGGAGGGGCTGTGGTTCCACGTCGACGGCGCGTACGGCGGCGCCTTCCAGCTGACCACGCGCGGCCGGGAGGCCTTGCGCGGCATCGAACGCGCCGACTCCATCGCCTGGGACCCGCACAAGAGCCTGTTCCTGCCCTACGGCACCGGCGTGCTGCTCGTCCGGGACGAGGCACGGCTGCGCGCGGCCCACGTGGCCGACGGCGACTACCTGCAGGACCTCGACCACGACACCGGCGTGCCGAACTACTCCGACCTCGGGCCCGAGCTCACCCGCGAGTTCCGCGGCCTGCGCGTCTGGCTCCCGCTGCACCTGCACGGCGTGGCCGCGTTCCGTGAGGCGCTGGACGAGAAGCTCGACCTGGCCGCCGAGGTCCGCACCGCCCTCGCCGACGTCGAAGGCCTCGAAGTCCTGCCCTCGGAGCTGAGCGTCGTCGTGTTCCGGGCCGCTGACGACCCGACGAGCGAGCGGCTGTTCACGGCGATCAACGACTCGCGGCGGTTCTTCCTGTCCAGCACCCGGCTCGACGGCCGGTTCGCGCTGCGGTTGTGCGTGCTCAGCCACCGCACCCACCGTGAGCACGTGGCGGAGTTCGCAGACCTGGTCAGGCGCTTGTCCGCAGCACCAGCGAGGTAGGCAGCAGCACCGACGGCGGCAGTCCCTCCTCGCCGTCCACCTCAGCGAGGAGGCGCCACGTCAGCATCCGCCCGAACTTCTCCACGTCCTGCCGCACGGTCGACAGCGGCGGTACGGCGGGCACCGAGTCGTCGAACCCGATCACCGCCACGTCACCGGGCACCGACCGGCCGCGGGCGTGCAGCACCTGCAGCGCGCCGAGGGCCATGATGTCCGCGGCCACGAACACGGCGTCCAGCGCCGGGTCCCGGTCCAGCAGTGCCGCCATCGCGGCCGCACCGCCCTCGGACGTGAAGTCGCCGTGCACCACCAGGTCGGCGGCCCGGCCGCTCATGGCGCGGCGCCACCCGGCCAGCCGGTCGAGGCCCGCCGCCATGTCCGCGGGGCCCGCGATGGTCGCGATCCGCCGCCGTCCCGACGAGATGAGGTGCTTGGTCGCCTCCTGGGCGCCGGTGAAGTTGTCCGAGTCCACGAACGGCACCGTGCCGCCCGACAGCGGACGGCCGCCGACCACGACGGGCAACCCGTTCTCCTGCAACACCGACAGCAGCGGGTCGTGGCCGTGCAGGCTCACCACGAGCGCGCCGTCCACGTGCCCGCCGGTCAGGTAGGCGGACACGTCACCGGGCTGGCTCATCATCAGCACGAGCTGGGTGCGGCCCGCCAACTCGGCGTGGACCCCGCGCATCAGGCCGGCGAAGAACGGGTCGGACAGCACCCGGCCGCTCGGTTCGGACAGCACGAGCGCGATGGCGTTGGCCCGGTGCCCGGCCAGTGACCGCGCGGCCTGGTTCGGCGTGTAGTCGAGCTGCACGACGGCGCGCTTGACCGCAGCCTTCGCCCGTTCGCTCACGTGTGGTGCGCTGTTGAGGACGCGGGACACGGTGGATTTGGACACCCCGGCCAGCCGGGCGACCTCGTCGATGCCGGCTCGTCTGTTCACTTGGCGACTTCCTCTGGCGGCGGCGGCGTTCTGGGAACGCTCCCAGAAACAGTGAGGAGTCTTTACCGCAGCCGGGTGGCGCGTCAAGCGAACGAGGGGGTGCTCTCAGTTCGTCAGGCGGTGGCGCGACGCACCAGCGAGGTCGGGAGCAGCAGCGACGGCGGCAGACCGTCCTCACCGGCCAGCTCCGCGAGCAGCCGCCACGTCATGGTGCGGCCGAGCTCCTCCACGTCCTGGCGGATCGTGGTGAGCGGTGGCGTCGAGGTCGCGGCCAGCACCGAGTCGTCGAACCCGATCACCGCCACGTCGTCGGGCACCCGCTTGCCCTGCGCGTGCAGCGTCTGCAACGCCCCCACCGCCATGATGTCCGCCGCCACGAACACGGCGTCGAGGTCGGGCGCCTGCTCCAGCAGCTCGGCCATGGCCCGCGCGCCGCTCTCCGGCGTGAAGTCCGCGTGCGCCACCAGGTCCGTGGCGATCTTGCCCTCGCTCAGCCCGCGCCGGAACCCGCTCAGCCGGTCCGCGCCCACCGCCATGTCCTTCGGGCCGGCGACCGTGCCGATCCGCTTGCGCCCCAACGAGACCAGGTGCCGCGCGGCCTCCAGGCCACCGGTGAAGTTGTCGGCGTCCACGAACGGCACGCTGGTGTTGCCCAGCGGCCGCCCGCCGACCACGACCGGCATGCCCATCTCGTGCAGCATCGGCACCAGCGGGTCCTCGCCGTGCAGGCTGACCAGCAGCGCACCGTCGGCGTGCCCGCTCGCGAGGTAGGCGACCAGGTCGTCGGTGTCCGACGGCTGGCTCATCATCAGCAGCAGCTGCACGTGCCGCCCGGCCAGTTCGGAGTGCACCCCGCGCAGCACGCCCGCGAAGAACGGGTCGCTCAGCACCCGCCCGGTCGGCTCCGACACGACGAGCGCGATGGCGTTCGCCCGGTTGCCGGCCAGCGCGCGGGCGGCCTGGTTGGGGGAGTAGCCGAGCTGCGCGATGGCGGCGTGCACGGCCTCGCGCGCCTTCGTGCTGACGTACGGCTCGCCGTTGATGACCCGGGAGACGGTCGACTTCGACACCCCGGCGACCCGCGCGACCTCCTCGATGCGAGGCCCGGGTCGTCTTTTCGCCGTCTCCGTCATGACGTCATCCTAGGGCTCCGGCGGAATCCGGCGGCGGTGCGGCGCGCTCATGTCGGAAACCGGACAGTTCAATGACATCGGCGGGCGCGGCTAATCGGGCTCGAATGCCGCGTTGCGCATTCGGGTCTGGGCAACGACATCGTCCTGCGCGCGCTTTACCGGGGCGCGACCCGCTGCTCCGCGCGGGTCCGCCATGGCGGCCACCGGCTGCCGGCGCGTTTGTTCACGCCGGAAATGGTGCGGTTCCGGCGGCGGCACGCGGGCCGCAACGGGTATCCGCGCACCGTCGGATTTCCGTCGCACCCCGTGATCGAGACCAATCCCGACCTGTTCGACAACGACGACCGCGTCACCCTTTTGCGGATCGGCCGGGTGCCCGGGCGTCGGTCTTGCCGGCGAACCGGGTGCGGCTACTTCGGCGTGATCGTCACCCGGATCTGTACCCGCAGCCCGGTGTTCGTGACCCCCGTGATGACCCCGCTGCTCGCCTTGGGCCCCGCCTGCAACCGCAGCACGAACCGCATCGACTCGTTGGCGGCCAGTTCGCCCGCCGAGCACGTCACCTGCCCCTTGCCGGCCGGGCAGCCGACCTCGCCCGCGCCCGTGGAACCCGCCCCGACGGTTTTGAGCTCGGCGGGCAGCGTCAGCGTCAGTGTGGACGGGGGTGCGGTGCCGGAGCCGACGTTGCTCAGGGAGATCTCCACCGGGGTGGGTGGGCCGTTCGTGGTCATGCCGACGTCCGGGGGTGAACCCATCACCAGCGACGGCTCGCCGTTCGACGTGTCCTGGCCGGTGGTCGTGGTGGGGGTGCCGGGGACGGGTGCGTTCGCGGCACCGGAGGTCTGGGCCGCGCCGGAGGTCGCGGTTTCGGTTGCGGCGGTGCCGGACGTGGTGGTCACGACCGAACCCGAGGTGGTCAGGCCGGTGGTGGGCGCGGTCGACGTGAACGAGGCGGCCGGGGGAGCGGTGGTGTCGGCCCTCGGCGGGTTGAGCGGGGCGCTGACGCCGGCGGTGACGACGATGACGACGGCGGCGGTCGAGGCGGCGGCCACGGTGAACCACGAGGAGACGCCCGCGGAGGCCAGTGCGCTCGCCTTGCTGAAGCCGAGGTAACCGGCGGCGGCACCGCCGAGGACCAGGGGTGCGACGACGGAGCGCAGGGCGGCGTTGACGTCGGCCAGCTCACCGGCGATCGCGCGGCACTCGGCGCAGCGGTCGAGGTGGGCGTCGAGCTGCATCGACTCGCGCGCGGACAGGCCGCCGCGGGTCCAGGCGCCGAGCTTGGCGACGGTCGCGCGGCAGCGTTCCGCGGGGTCGCGGGCCACGTGGGCCTGCAGGTAGGCGCGGCGCAGGCCCTCGCGGGCGCGGTGGGCCATCGCGGAGACGCCGTTGGCGGACAGGCCCAGGATCGGCGCGACCTCGCCGGGCGACTGGCCCTCGATGGCGGTGTGCCACAGCACGGTCTGCCAGCGTTCCGGCAGCGACTCGAACGCCGTGGCCGCCAGCGACTGGTTCAGCGAGGCCACCGCCGTGTCGCTGAACTGCACGCTCGTCACGCGGGTCGCGCCGGGCACCTCCTCGACGTCACCGGCCAGCTCCAGCCGCTTGTCGCGCCGGGTCTTGTCGTAGGCCGTGTGGCGCACCGCCGTGAGCAGGTAGGGCCGGAACGACGCGTCGGGGCCACCACCCGTGCGCAGTGCCGAGAGCACCTTCGCGAACGCGTCCGAGACCAGGTCGTCGGCGTCGGCGGACGACCCGGTGAGCTGCAGGGCGAGGTTGAGCGCCGCGCGCACGTGCCGTTCGTACAGCCGGCCGTAGGCCTCGACCGCACCGCGGCGCACGGCGTCGATCAGCTCCGCGTCCGAAGGCGGCCGAGGAGCGCCTTCCTCGTCGATCAAGCTTTCCGCCTATCTCCGTGCAACGGGTGATAGGCGGACCTTATCGAGACACGTCAACCCGAACAATCCACGCATCCGAACCAAATGCATTGGGAGTCCACAATGGACGTTGTTTGGGCTGGTCTTCCACAGCCGCCGCCGTCGGGGCGCGATCCACATCGCGGGACGGCGGTCCTGTTCACCGCGCGCCGCGGCCCGATCCCCGGGCTCGAAGACGGGTCTTGTTCCTCTGGCGGACCGGCCGTGTCCCTGCTCAGGCCAGGTCGGCGGTCAACTTGGCGGCCATCGCGCGCACGGCGGGCGTGTCGTAGCGGTCGCATTCGGCCAGCGCCCGCACCCGCAGCTCGCGCGCCTGCGCGGCGTCACCGGCCACGTCGGCGAGCTCCGCCAGTCGCGCCAAGACCTCGATCCGGTGGTCGGACAGCCGGGCCTCGTCCAGCGCCGACAGCAGCTGCTCGCGCGCCTCGCCGAGCCGGCCCGCGTCCATCAGCACCAGACCGCGGTTGTGCCGCACCCGCGCGACCCCGGCGGTCGTGCCGTGCCTGGAGAACAACGACTCCGCCTCGTTCAGCAACTCCAGCGCCCCGTCCACGTCGCCCGTGGCGGCCAGGCTGGTCGCGAGCCGGATGAGCATCATCGCCAGCAGCTCCTCGTCGCCGCCGGCCGCGCGGTGCTGCTCGACGCTGCGCCGCTGCACCTCGACCGCCTCGCCGAGCTCACCGGTGCCGTGCAGCATGAGGCCCAGCAACGACAACGCCAGGTTCTCGCCGATCGGGTACCCGGCCTCCTCGAACAACGCGAGCGCGCGCCGCCCCAGCTCGACCGCCCGCCGCGGTTCCCCGTTGCGCCGCAGGATCGCCGAGCCGTAGTACCACGTCCACGCCTGCGTGACCGTGTCGTCGACCTCGATCGCCGCCGCCTGCTCGTGCGCCACCAACGCCTCCCGCGGCTGCCCGCACAACGCGTACTGCGCCCACGCCAAGTAGTTCAACTGTTCCACCGTGTCCCGCGGGGTGCCCAACGCGCGCGCCGCGTCCGCTCCCGCCCGGAACACCTCACGCCACAGCTCGCCGACCCCGTGCAGGTCCGAGTACCAGTGCATCGCCTGCGCCAGCGCGAGCACCCGCTCGTGCTCGCCGAGCCGGGCCGCCGACCGCAGCGCACCGCGCCAGTGCTCCAGCTCCATCACCAGCCACCGGCCCGCGGACTCCTTGTCGGGCAACGACTCCGAGCGCACCGGCGGGTCGTCGTGGTCGAAGTGGCGCGCGGCCGTCGTGGCGATGTCGAGCAGCGAGTGCCGCAGCCGGGTGCTCAGCTCGCGCACCACGGCGGGGTCCTCGTCGAGCTCCAGCCGTTCGGCGGCGAACACCCGCAGCAGGTCGTGCCGCCGGTAGCGGCCGGGCGTCTCGCTGACCCCCAGCAGGCTCGCGTCGGCCAGCTCCTCCAGCACCTCCTCGGCGCCGTGCCCGCCGTCCTCGTCGGCCACCACCGCGGCCAGCTCCACGCTCGTGTCCGGCCCCGGGACCAGCGCCAGCCTGCGGAAGAGCCGTGCCGCGTCCGGGCTGAGCTGGTGGTAGGAGTTCTCGAACGCCGTGCGCACCTGCAGGTCGCCCGCCTTGAGCAACGACAGCCGCCGCCGTTCGTCGGCCAGCTGCGTCGCGAAGTGCTCGACCGTCCACTGTGGCCTGCTGGCCAGCCGGTTGCCCGCGATGAGCAGCGCCAGCGGCATGCCCCCGCACAGCTCCGCCACGCGCTGGGCCGCCTCGGGCTCGGTGTCCACCCGGTCGCCCGCCACCGCGCGCAGCAGCGCGACGGACCGCTCCAGCGGCAGCAGGTCCACCGCGAGCCGGTGCCGCGCGTCCAGGCCGGTAAGCGTGTTCCTGCTGGTCACGAGCACCATCGTGCCGGGGCTCGACGCGATCAGCGGCCGCACCTGGGCCTCGCCGGCGGCGTTGTCGAGCACCAGCAGCACCGTCCGGTCCCGCAACAACGAGTGGTACAGCGACAGCCGGTCCTCGGGGTCCGCGGGGATCTGCCGCTCGTCGACGTTGAACGACCGCAGCAACCGGTGCGCGGCCCGCCCCGGTGACAACGGCTCGGCGTCCATCCCGCGCAGGTCCAGGAACACCGCGCCGTGCGGGAACCGCGCGCCCAGCCGGTGCGCCGCGTCGACCGCGAGCGCCGTCTTGCCCGCGCCCGGCGGCCCGTGCAGCACCGCGATCTGCACCAGCGCCGACGACTCCGCCTCGCGCGCGAACCCGTCCACGGCCCGTTGCTCGGCCTCCCGGCCGGTCAGCTCCAGCAGCACCGGCGGCAGGCTCGCCGCCGGCAGCACCGCGCTGGGCGGCTCCGGCCGGACCTCCGCCTCCGGCACCCGCCCTGCCCGCGCGAGCGCCGCGAACTCGGCGGCCTCGTCCCCGGCCAGCCCGAGCCCGCTCACGAGCAGCTGCACCGTGCGTGACTGCGGGGTGAGCGTCCGGCCGCGTTCCATGTCGCTGATCGCGCGCATGCTGAGCCCGGTGCGGTCCGCCAGCTCCTCCTGGGTCAGCGGCACGCGGGATCGGTAGAAGCGCAGGAAGTCCCCGAACGAGCTCACCGGGCCATGTTGCCACGACCCGGCAGTTCTCGTTCGCGTCCTCGTCGCTTCGGTGAGAATTTCTTCCGGAGGTTCTGCCGGTCAATCGTCAAGGTGGTGCGCGCATTCCGCGGATAGCGTCGGGGTAATCGTTCTTCTTTGTTCGAACCGGGGAAAAGACGTGTCAGAGTTCAATGGGTTGCTCCAGCGTGCAGAAAATCACCGAATTCGTCCGGTGGTGGGTCTGGCGTGGGTGTTGGCGCTGGTCGGGCTGCTGATCCGCTGGCACGGCCACTACCCGATCGACCTCGACGTGTACCGGCTCGGCGGCCTCGCCTGGCTGACGGGCAATCCGCTCTACTCCGGGTTCACCGGCCCGCCACTCGACCCGGGGCTGCCATTCACCTACCCGCCGCTGGCGGCCGTGTCGTTCAGTGCGATGAGCTTTGTTCCGGGGTGGGCGCTGAACCCGCTTCTGCTGACCGCGGGCTTCGTCGCTTTGACCGCCGTGTGCGTCACCGTGGCGGGCCGGGTGCGGCCCGGCCTGCGGTGGACGCTCGGCCCGGTCGCGCCGATCGCCGCGCTGGCGCTGGACCCGGTGGAGTCGACGTTCGGCTACGGCCAGATCAACCTCCTGCTGCTGGGCCTGGTCGTGGTCGACTGCCTGGCGGTCACGGACCGTCGCTTCCGCGGCGCGCTGGTCGGCGTGGCGGCGGCGGTCAAGCTGACACCGCTGATCTTCGTGCTGTACTTCCTCGTCCGCCGCGACTGGCGGGCCGCGCTGACCTCCGCCGCCACCTCCACCGGCCTGGCCGTGGTGGGCTTCCTGGTGGCGCCGCGCGACTCGGTGCAGTTCTGGTTCCACGCGATGGTGAACCCCGAACGGATCAGCGGCGTCGCGCTGCAGACGAACCAGTCGATCCAGGGGCTGCTGCGCGGCCTCGGCCTGGAGCCCGGCACCCGGTCGCTGCTGTGGGTGGTGCTGTCAGTCGTCGCCGTGGCCGCGGCGGCGTTCGTGGCGTGGCGCTCCGATGACGACGTCGTCGCGTTGTTCGTCATCGCGGCCGCCGGCCTGTTGGCGTCCCCGGTCTCGTGGCTGCACCACTGGGTGTGGTGCGTGCCTGTGTTGTTGTTGCTCGTGCTGCGCGGTCATTGGCCGATGTTCGTCATCGTCACCGCGGTGTTCATGATTCCTGTGCACGAGGTTGACGGTTATGTGGCGCTGGCGGCTGTGGCGTTGAGCGTGCTGGCGTACCGGTCGCGGATCGTCGCCACCCCGACCACAGCCGCGGTGAAGCTGAGCACGGGTTGAGGCCACGCGGCCACGTCGACCGGCCGATTGTTCGGGTGCGTATGGTTCTCGGATGGCCGAGAAGCCGGACAACTTGACGCACAACACGGTGCACGGCGACGTCAGGACCGTGGTGCAGGCCGGGAACGTGCACGTGCACGGCTCGTCGCCCGCGTTGCCGGTACCGCGGGAACTGCCGTGCGACGTGCGGGGATTCGCAGGCCGCGCGGAACACCTCGACCGGCTCGACCGGCTGTTGGAGGCCGACGGGCGTGCGCTGGTCATCTCCGCGCTCGCCGGAGCGGGAGGGGTGGGCAAGACAGCGCTCGCGGTGCACTGGGCGCACCGGGTCCAGGACCGCTTCCCGGACGGCCAGCTGTACACGAACCTGCGGGGGTACGACCCCGTCGAACCGTCCGCGGAACCGGGGCTGGTGCTCGAAGGCTTCCTGCGCGCCCTCAACGTGCCCGACGCGCACATCCCGATCGACCTCGAAGCCCGCCAGCGGTTGTACCGGTCGCTGCTCGCCGACCGCCGGGTCCTGATCGTGCTCGACAACGCGGCGACCGCGGACCAGGTGCGTCCGCTGTTGCCCGGGAGCAACCTCTGCCGCGTCGTGGTGACGAGCCGCAGCGCGTTGTCGAGCCTCGTGGCACGCGAGGGAGCCCACCGCGTCACCGTGGACGTGCTGCCGCTCGGCGAGGCGGTCGAGCTCCTGGCCGCCGAGCTGCACGACATGCCGGTGGCGGCGCTCGAGAACCTCGCCGAGCTGTGCGGGCGGCTGCCGCTGGCGTTGCGGATCATCGCGGAACGGGCCGCCGCCTCGAACGTGCCACTGCCGGACCTCGTCGCGGAGCTGGCGGACGAGCAGTCACGGCTCGAGGCGTTGTCGCCGGACCCCAGCGCGGTGCGGGCCGTCTTCGCTTCGTCGTACCGCGCGTTGTCCGCAGAGGACGCGCGGACCTTCCGTTTGCTCGGCTTGCACCCAGGACCGGACATCAGTGCCGCCGCCGTTGACGCACTCGTCGGCGGTGAGGCTCGGCGGTCGTTGCAACGGCTGGTCGGAGCGCACCTGCTGGAGGCGCACGGTCGGCGTTACCGGTTCCACGACCTCGTGCGGCTCTACGCGGCCGAGTGTGCGCGCCGGGACGAAACCGTTGCCGAGCAACGTGAAGCGTTTGCGCGCGTGGCCGGCTGGTACGTGCACACCGTCGCGAACACACAACGGGTGCTGGACCCGCACTACCGACTTCTCACACCGGATCCGTTGCCGGCAAGGGTCGTGCCGTCGAGGTTCCGCTCCAGGGAGGAGGCGCTGGCGTGGATCGCAGACGAGCACGCGAACCTGGTCGCGGTCACACGACGCGCACACGACAGCGGCGTGAACGGGCCGGCTTGGCAGCTGCCGGCCTTGCTGACGCGCTACTACATGAACACACACCGCTGGGAGGAATGGCACACCGCCACCCACATCGGGTTGGACGCCGCCACGCTCCTGGGTGACACCTGGGCCGAGGCCGAGGTCCTGAACAGCCTGGGAATTCTGTTCGCCCAGAAACAGCAGCACGAGGAGTCCTTCGCCTGTCACAGCCGGGCCCTGGATCTGCGGCGTGCGCACGGGGACCGGCACGGGGAGTGCGTCACCCTCAACAACATCTGTTTCCCGTTGAGACAAGCAGGTCGGCTCGAACGTGCTCGTGAGCTCTTGCTGCAAGGACTGGAGGTGGCCCGGGACATCGGCTACGCGGGTTGGTTGCCCACCCTGCTGGGGAACCTCGCCGGCACGAGCGGTGAGCTGGGCAGGTGGAACGAGTCGCTGGAGTGGTGCGAGCAGCAGGAGCGGGCTGCTTTGGAGCAGATCGACCACTACGAGGACAACCTCCTGAGCAACCGCGGTGAGGCTTGCCGGGGGCTGGGTCGCCTGGAAGAGGCGATCCAGTGCCATGAAAGCGCTCTGAGCCTGGTTCGGGCGCAAGGCCGCGTGCGGCATCCCCTTGCCCAGGCCTACAAGCTCAGTCTGCTCGGTCGTGCGTACCGAGACGCGGGACGTCTCCAGGAAGCGGTCGAGGTGCTCCAGAGGGCGGTCGCCCTGTGTCCCGAGTACGACTCCGGTTCTGTGCACACCATGTGCCTGCAGGATCTCGCCGAGGTGCGGAGCAGGCTATGAGGGGCGTGTGTAGCGGTGCTTCACCCCCACCGGGAAGTACTCCGGGTCCCCGGCCGGTCGCAGCACCACCTCCGGCAGCTGCCGCTCCACCGGCACGTAGTTCGCGAACTCGCTGTTGAGCCGCAGCAGCTGCGCCCGCACCGACTGCGCGATCGCGGGTGCGTCGGCGGTGGCGCCCGGCGCGACCTCCACCGTGATCCGCAGCGACCGGTCGCGGTCCGCGTCCTCCACCGACTCGATCACGAACTTCCCGGTCACCGTCGCGCTGATCTCCGGTTGTTCCAGCCCCACCGTCACGTTCTCCGGGTACACGTTCGCCCCGAAGAACGACACCGTGAACAGCGAGCGCCCGAACACGTAGACGAACGGCAGCGGCGGGCCGTCGGGTGGTGTGAAGCCGTGTTCGGCGCACAGTGCGAGCAGTTCGGCGTGGGGGAGGAGGCCGCCCTCGTCGCCGATGCGGTAGCGCACCAGCGGGATTCCGCCGTCTGCGGTGAACACGAGGGTGTCGTCGACGACCTCGAAGAAGCGGCTGGCGGGGTCGTACTGCACCAGGGTCGGCAGGCGCGGGTCGCCGAACACCAGCCGCGCCAGGTCGGGGCGGTGGGCGAGGAAGCGGCGGATGCCCACCGACAGCGCGGTCTCGGTGCCGAGCACGCCCGCGTCGGCAGTGCCGTAGAGCGCGGCGATGTCGTGCACCGGGTCCGCGATGCCGGCCCTGGTGGCGACCAGGTCGCGCCACTGTTCGCTGAAGACCTCGCCGGCCAGCACCAGCTTCACGTCGAACGACCAGTCGGTGCCGGAGTCGACCACGTCCTTGACGAACGGCGGGTAGCCGAGCAGGACGGTCTGCTCGAAGTGCGGTGCGAGCTCAGGCAGGACGCGCAGGACCTCCGCCTTGTTGTTGCCCGGCGCCACCACCGTGATGGGGCAGCCCTTCGCGGCCAGGTGGCGCACGCACGCCTGCGTGAACAGGCCGCCGACCCACGTGCCGAGCGGGAAGCACACGACCGCCAGCGTGCTGCGCTCGTCCGCGCCGAAGCCGTCGACGAGCACCTGCTCGAAGCGGCGGGCCACGTGCAGCTCGTCCTCCAGAGACCGCGGCCAGATCGTCGGCTTGCCGCTGGAACCGGACGAGACGGCGATCATGTCGCAGGCCGCGAGGGTGCCGTCGCGGCACAGGTCGGGCAGCGGGTGGCGCTGGTGGTAGTTCGCCTTCTCCGTCAGCGGCAGGCGCTGGAAGTCCGCGAACGCCTGCACGGACTCCGGCTCGATCCCGTGCTCGGCCAGGAAGTCCCGGTAGGCGGGCACGGTGGTGGCGGTGCGGCGGAACAGGTCGAGCACCCAGGACGGGGACGGCTCCGCCGCCGGGGCGAAGAACGTCTCGAACGCGCGGAGCACACGGGCCTGCCGATCACTCATGGTCCTGACCTTGCCAGACGGCGGTTCGGTGCGCGTGCCCGGCGCGGGAAGGCCGGCCGCGGAACCCGCGACCGGCCTTCCCGCGCCACCGGCTCAGCCGACGCTGTCGACGACCTTCGTCGTGATCGCCGTCGAGGTCAGCACCGTGCCCTCGGGCAGCCAGGTGTACTCGCTGCCGGGACCGGTGAGCCTGCGGTCGCCGATGAAGTCGCCCGTCTCCGGGGAGATGACGAGCTCGACGCGCTCGTGCCGGTCCGTCAGCGTGATGCCGACGCCGGTGCGGCCGTCCATGGTCACCTTCTGCGGGGAGACCGTGACGCCGTCGATCTTCGCGATGGCGCGGTACCAGCCGGCGCGCAGGTCCGCGGGCATCAAGCCGGCGCGGAGGATCTCGGTGGCCTTGGCGAACATGGCCGCGGGCGTCGAACCGCGCTGGCTCGTGGTGCTGCGCAGCCACTCGTACAGCGCCGCCGGGTCACGCGGCAGCGCGGCGTAGAACGCGGGCGAGTCCCAGTCGGTCGGGTCGCCGCACACCTTGCGCGGCTGGGACTTCGGGAAGAAGTCACCGCACTTGCCGCGGCGCTCGCCGGTGTCGGTGTCCTGGTTGGTGTAAGGCGCCTCGGACTGCGGGACGTTGCCGCCCAGCCACTTCGCCTCACCGTTCTGGGTGCGGCGGTTGACCCACTCCTGCGTGACGTCCGCGGGGATCCACGTCTGGTAGGTCAGCTCGACCGCGTAGGTGGCGCCCCTCATCGGCTGGGGATTGTCCACGGAGGACCCGAACATCATGCCGCGCGCGTACGTGCCGTGCTCGGTGATGAGGCGGTACTGGCCGGGCCCGACCGGCTGGTCGACCGGCGTGATCTTGCCCGCCGCGTCGTCGAGCAGCTCGGCCGCGGACAGCAGCGCCACCTGCTGTTCGGTGGGGCTCGGCGACGCGGACACCGGGGGCGCGGCGGCAGGCGGTGCCTGGGACGGTGCGTCGGTGTCGCGGACCACGACCACCCCCGCGGCGACGAGTGCCACGGCGGCCGCGGCGACGGTCACCGGTAGCAGCTTGCGGCGGCGCAGCGGAACCACGGTGCCCGTGGCCGCGGCTTCGACGACCCTGGCGCGCACGGCGTCGAGCGGGCGGGTGCTCGTGCGGTCAGCCCGGTGCAGCAGGTCCAGTGCTTCGTCCAACTCGGTCATGACGACTCCCCTGTGAGCAGTGCCTGCAGTTTCGTGCGCACGCGGTGCAGGCGTGAGCGGACCGTGCTGGCAGGCAGGTTCAGCGCGGTCGCGACCTCGGACGGGTCCAGCCCGGCCCAGGACGTCAGCAGCAGCAGGTCCCGCTCCTGCACCGACAGCCTCGGCAACGTCCGCGCGAGCTGGCGCTGGGCGTCCACCCTGGCGGCGACCTGTGCGTCGTGGGAGTGCTCGGTCTCGGTGTGCAGCCGTTCGGTCGCCCGGTAACCGCGCAGCTCCGTGCGCACGTGGTTGCGCAGCAGGTTCGTCGCGATGCCGTACAACCAGCCGCGCACCGGCGCCTGGGCCGGGTCGTAGGCGCCGCGCCTGCGCAGGGCCACGAGGAACGTCTCCGCGACCAGGTCGTCGGCGGTGTCGAGCCCGACGCGGCCCGCCAGGTAGCCGCGCAGGGCAGGGGCATGGGTGTCGAAGAGCGCGGTGAACGCGGCGGCCGGGTCCTCACCGTCGAGGTCCGGCCTGCTGCCGTCCACGGCGCGCTCCTTGGGCTTGGTCACGCTGGTACTTGTCCGCTCCGGCCCCGAGCGTCCCCGACCTGTGACCGCCGTCACTGCTGTGTACTGATGAGTCCGGGGTGGACGTTATACCGCCTGCGCGGCAGGTGTGCTGCTCAGCGCCGGTGCGCGGGCCGCGGCCAGCACGACCGGCAGGAGCAGCAGACCGGTCAGCGGCCACAGCCCCGCCGCGAGCTGCTGCCACACCGTCAGCCCGCCGGACAGCGGCGGCACCTCCGGCACGTCGAGCAGCGCGAACCACCGCACGGCGAACACCACGAACACCACGGCGGTGAGCACCGCCAGGCCCGGCGACCGCCGCAGGTGCGCGTGGGCCGCCAGCCACACCAGCAGCGGCACCACCCAGACCCAGTGGTGCTCCCAGCTCACCGGTGACACGAGCAGGCTGGTGACCGCCGCGGCCGAGAACCCCAGGAAGTCCGACCCCCGGCGGTGCGCGGACCGGGCCACCGCCAGGCCGCAGACCGCCACCAGCGCCAGCACGGGCAACCACGACCGGTCGAACCCCACCGTGCCCAGCGCCCTGGCCAGCGCGCCCGGCAACGACTGGTTCGGCGTCACGTACACGTCGGCCACCCGCGACGACTCCAGCACCAGCCCACCCCAGTACCGGGCCGAGTCACCCGGTGCGACGAGGAAACCGGCCGCGACCGTGCCCAGGAACGCCAGCGCCGCAGTGCGGGCCGCCGCCCACTGCCGGGTCACCAGCAGGTAGCCGATGAACAGCAACGGCGTGATCTTCAGCCCGGCCGCGATGCCGATGCCGACACCCCGCCACCGCCCCGCGCCGGGGCGGAAGTCCAGCAGCACCAGCAGGAGCAGGAATGCGTTGATCTGCCCGGCGATCAGCTGCACGCGCACCGGCAGCAGCAACGACACCAGGACCAGACCGGCGACCACGAGCAGGCCGCGGTGCCGCCGGACCCCCGCGATCCGCACCGTCAGCCACACCACCGCGCCCAGCGCGGCCAGCGACGCGGTGTTCCACAGCAGGCCCGCCGCTCCGGCCGGCAGGAACGACAGCGGCGCGAAGATCGCGGCGGCGGCCAGCGGAGGGTAGGTGTAGGACATCGGCCCGTACAGCGGCGACAGCACCACCAGGTCGTAGAGCGACCGGCCGTCGCGCACCGCCTGCCCGCTGGCCAGGTACACCTTGAGGTCCACCGTCCAGCGCAGGCCCCAGTACGGGTCGCGGGTGTAGACGGCGTGGGCGACGAGCGCCAGTGCGACCGAGGTGGCCACGACCGCTGCCACGAGAGCCGCGGGGCGGGCGAAGCGCGCCCTGGGAGCGGTGGGGGAGGCGGTGGTGCTGGGCTTGGCAGGGCTGAGCATCGGCGTGCACCCTCTCGTCCGAGACCAGAGCGCTCTCATGCTCTCGGGGCCGGCTCGAGCGCCGCTCACGTCCGCCGTTCACACCCGCCGGGCGCGCACGAAGCCCCAGCCGACGAGGGCGGCCGACAGGGCGGTGAGCGCGAGACCGCCGATCGTGACGGCCCGCTCGAACTGCACGGTCTGCGCGGCACTCCACCCCGGCTGGGCGATGCCGCCCGCGAACAGCACCGCGAGCACCGTGCCGCTGACGGCGACCCCAGCGGCGGCGGTGACCTGCGAGGCGGTGTCGACGAGCGCCGCACCGATCGAGGTCCGGTTCTCCGGCAGGCCCTTCAGCACGTTCACGCCCGCGACCGCGCCGACCACGCGGATGCCGATGGCGACGAGCACGAGAGCGGCCGCGACCGGCGCGTAGCCGAGTCGCCCGAGCAGCGCGTACACCGCGAGGCCCGTCACGACGCAGCTCCCGCCGAGCCACGCCGCCCGGTCCAGGCCCACCGCGCGCACGAACCGGGTGACCAGCGGGCCACCGGCGATCAGCACGACGACCTGCGGCAGCATCCCGGCCGCCGCGAGCGCGGGAGACCAGCCCCAGTCGAGCTGCAGCTGCAACGTCACGAGGTAGGTGAGACCGGCCGCCGCCAGCCCGGTCGCCGCCTTGTGCGCGAGACCGCTGGCGACCAGCGGCCGTGCGACGAGCTTGAGGTCCAGCAACGGATGGCTGGCCGTGCGCGCGCGGACGACGTACAGAACCGCTGCCACGACCGTTGCGGCGGAGGCGGTCCACGGCAGCCACGACGAGGCGCCCCGTTCGACGAAGAACGTCGGCACGACCAGGGCGAGCACGATGGTCGCGGTGCCGAGCACGCCGCCGAGGAGGTCCGCCGGGTCGCGGTGCAGCTCGGCCGCGGTGTCGGCCTCGACGCCGCGGCCGATGCCGGCGAACGCCAGCACCGAGATCGGGACGTTGACCAGCAGCAGCGCCTGCCACGGCGCCACGGTCAGCAGGGCGCCGCCGAGCGGCGGGCCGATGGCCAGGCCGACGAGACCGACCGTGGAGATCAGCGTCATCGCGCGGACGCGCAGGTCGTCGGCGCGGAACAGCCGGAAGGCCAGCGCGATCGAACCGGGTGTGGTCATCGCGGCCGCGACGCCCATGACCGACCGCACCGCGACCAGCTCGCCCACGGACGTGACGAAGAGCGTCGCGAGGCTCGCGGCACCGAGCAGGACGAGCCCGGCGAGCATCACGCGGCGCCGCCCGACCCGGTCGGCCACGGCACCGAACACGAGCATCAGCCCGCCGAACACGACGGCGTAGGAGTTCGACACCCACTGCAGCGCGGTCGTCGAGGCGTGCAGGTCGCGGCCGATCGTGGGCAACGCGACGGTGAGGATCGAGCCGTCGAGCATCTCGAACAGGAAGACGGCGGACAGCCCGGCGAGGGCGATCCACGCCTCCCGCAGGGAACCGGGGGAGCGCAGGCGGGGCTGCGCGGTGGAGGTTGACACGAACATCGTTCTACTTACGAACGATGTTCGTGTCAACTGTAGGCTGAGTGCCATGAACCGGAAGAGCGCCTCGGCACGCGACGAGTGGGCGGCGCAGATCGCGGCACTGGACGAGCAGCCCGCGGCGCGCAAGGAACCGATCACGGTCGGCCGCATCGTCGACACGGCCCTGCGGATCGTGGAGACCGACGGCTACGCCTCGTTGACGATGCGCCGGGTCGCCGCCGCCCTCGACACCGGTCCGGCCTCGCTCTACGCGCACGTGCGCAACAAGGCCGAGCTCGACGACCTGCTCATCGGCGCGCTGGGCAAGCGGGTCGCGCTGCCCGCACCGGACGCCGAGCGGTGGCGGGCCCAGTTCGCCGACGTCTGCGGGCAGCTGCGCGACGAGTTCCTGCGCTACCCCGGCATCGCGCAGGCCGCGTTGTCGGCCGCGCCGAAGAACCTCGACACGCTCCGCATCACCGAGGGCATGCTCGGCATCCTGCTGGCCGGCGGCGTGGACCCGCAGGCGGCGGCGTGGACGATCGACGCGGCACTGCTGTACGTCAGCGCCTACACCGTCGAGGCGTCGCTGCGCCGGCACCCCGACGGCGGCCGGGACACGCGCGTCGTCGACCGCGCCGAGGCCCTGGCGCGGCTGCGGATGCTGCCGGTGAGCCGTTTCCCGCACACCGTCGAGCACGCCGACAAGATCGGCGCCGGCGAGGGCCACGACCGGTTCGACTTCGCCCTGGAGCTGCTGCTGCGCGGCCTCTGACCACCCGGCGGACGCGATCTCGCCGCGGTGCTCCGGTTCAGGACAGGTCGGACAGGTCCAGCACGAACCGGTACCGCACGTCCCCGCGCGCCAGCCGGTCCAGTGCCTCGTTCACCCGCGCCGACGGCAGGACCTCGACGTCGGCGGTGATGCCGTGGGTGGCGCAGAACTCCAGCATGGCGGTGGTGGCGGCCAGGCCTCCGCTGCCGGCGGAGCTGAGCTTCTTGCGGCCCACCAGCAGGTCCAGCGCCTCGACCGTGATCGGGCCGAGGTGCCCGACCTGGCTGAGCGTGCCGTCCAGGGCGACCAGGCCGAGGTACGGGCTCAGGTCGTGGGCGACCGGGATGGTGTCGAGGACGACGTCGAAGCGGTCGCGGGCCGCGGCCATCTGCCCGGGGTCGGTGGAGACGACCACGTCGTGCGCGCCGAGGCGGGTGGCGTCGGTCGCGCGGTCGGCCGAGCGGGTCACCACCGCGACCTCCGCGCCCAGGGCTGCCGCGAACTTCACGGCGAGGTGGCCGAGGCCGCCCAGGCCGCTCACCGCGACCCGCGTGCCGGGGCCGACTCCCAAGGCGCGCAACGATTCCCACACCGTGATCCCCGCGCACAGCAGCGGCGCGGCGGCGGCCGGGTCCAGGCCGGGCGGCAGAGGATGGGCGAAGCTCTCGCGCACGACGTACTCGCGGGAGAAACCGCCCAGCGTCGTCGAACCGTCGTGCCGGTCCGTGCCGCCGTAGGTCAGCGTGGGGAACTCGCGGCAGAAGTTCTCCTGTCCCGCCAGGCACATCGGGCACGTGCCGCACGAGTCGACGATGTTGCCGACCGCGACCGGGTCGCCGACGCGGAAGGCGGTCACGTCCTGGCCGGTCTCGGTGACCACGCCGGTGAACTCGTGGCCGGGCACCAGCACGGTCCCGCCGTCGTGGGCGCGCAGGGAGTGCAGGTCGGTGTGGCAGACACCGCAGTGGTCCACGCGCACCGCGATGTCGTCACGGCGCAGGTCGCGGCGGGGGATCGGGGCGGCGCGCACCGTGGTCGCGTCGTGGGCCCGCCAGCCGGTGGTGGTCCTCATGGGCTCTCCTCCAAACAGACTGTTCTGTCTATTTCACGCTAACCCCAGGCGTCCGGTAAAGCAAACCAACTGTTCTGTCTGTAGGCTGGCACCATGTCCGACCAGCGGTTGACCGCCCGCGGCGAGGCCACGCGGCAGCGCATCATCGACGTCGCCACCCGCGAGTTCGCCGAGTACGGCATCGCCGGTGCCCGCATCGAGCGGGTCGTGGCCGCGGCACGGACGAACAAGGCCCAGCTCTACGGCTACTTCGGCAGCAAGGACGGGCTGTTCGACGCGATCTTCTCCGGGTCGCTGGAGCGGATCATGGACGTCGTCCCCATCGACGCCACCGACCTCGCAGGCTGGGCCGTGCGCCTGTACGACGAGTACCTGGAGCGGCCCGACCTGATCCGGCTCGCCACCTGGGCCCGGCTGGAACGCCGCCCCACCGGCCACCTCGTCGCCGACGCCGACCGGGTGGACGCGGGCAAGCTGGAGGCCATCGCCCAGGCGCAGGCCGCCGGGCTCGTCCGCGCCGGCGAGCCGTTCGACGTGATGGCCGTGGTGATCGCCATGTCCATGGCGTGGTCGCCGGTCAGCAACGTGTACGCGGCCACCGCCGACGAAGCCGCCGAGGAGCACGAGCGGCGCCGGGCGTTCCTGCGCGACAGCGTGCGCCGCGCGGTAGCGCCCTAAGACCGTCCACGTACCGGATAACGGATAACGGTCGTTCGCCCGCCGTTAGCGGTAGGTGGTGCGGTACGTGGTCGTCCCGGCCGCAGCTTTGAGTGTTGTCGGCTGCACAACCGCACTTTTACGTTCGTGGAGCGGAGCAACCGCGGTCACCACCGCGGTCCCTGAACCCGCATCCCCTGCGAAGTAAAGGTGCACGTCGATGCGCAACAAAATCATGAGGGCGGTCGCCTGCGCGGCTGCCGCGGCCGGTGTGGTGGCGATGACCGCCGGCACCGCCGCGTCGCAACCCGAGGCCGGTCCCGCGATCCTGAACGCGGGTGCCTCGGACGCCGTGGCCGACCGCTACATCGTGGTGTTCAAGGGCGAGGACAACGTTGACGCCTCGGCTGCGGCGATGGTCCAGCGGTACGGCGGCACGGTGCGCAAGACCTACGACCGGGTGGTCGACGGCTACTCCGCCACCATGTCGGCGACCCAGGCCGCGAAGCTCGCCAAGGACCCGAAGGTCGCCTACGTCCAGCAGGTCAACCGGATGTCCACGATGGACACCCAGACGCCGACGCCGAACTGGGGCGTGGACCGGATCGACCAGCGCGACTACCCGCTCGACAGGAGCTACAGCTACCCGTCGAGCGCGGGCCAGGGCGTGCGGATCTACATCCTCGACAGCGGCATCAACGCGAGCCACAGCGAGTTCACCGGCCGGATCGCGGCGGGCTACGACTACGTCGACGACGACCGCACGCCCCAGGACTGCAACGGCCACGGCACCCACGTCGCCGGCACCGCGGCGGGCACGAAGTACGGCGTGGCCAAGAAGGCGACGATCGTGCCGATGCGCGTGCTCAACTGCAAGGGCGACGCCTACGACGACGACATCCTCGCGGCCGCCGACTGGGTCGCCAAGAACGCCGTGAAGCCCGCGGTGGTCAACTACAGCATCGGCTGCCGCCAGCGGTGCAACACCCCCGCCATCGACAACGCCGTCAAGGCCGTCGTGGCCAGCGGCGTGCAGTGGGTGCAGGCGGCGGGCAACTCCACCGACGACTCCTGCTACTACAGCCCGCAGAAGGTCGCGGCTGCCGTCACCGTCGGCAACGCGACCTGGGAGGACGAGCGCCGCTTCGACAGCAACTACGGCTCGTGCCTGGACATCTGGGCGCCGGGCACGGACATCGTGTCGGCCTCCTACTCCAGCACCACCGGCACGGCGACGATGTCGGGCACGTCGATGGCCTCGCCGCACGTGGCGGGTGCGGCGGCGCTGTACCTGGCGCGCAACACCTCCGCCACGCCGGCGCAGGTGCGTGACGCGCTCGTGCGCAACGCGACCACCAACCGCCTGACGGGCATCGGGTCCAGCTCGCCCAACGCCCTGCTGTACACCGCGTTCCTCAACGGCGCGGCGTAACACCCCCTGAACGCACGGCGCCCGGCGAGACCAGGACTCGCCGGGCGCTGTGCCACCACACGACCGTCCACATCGCGAACCCCGCACTTGAACTCCCGCACGAAGCCGCCGACCATACCGGGACGACGAGTTCCAGGAGGCCGGTGATGTCCCAGGAGGTCGGCCGGGAACGGCTCGCGTCGTTCGCCGAGGCGCTGGACGCCGCGATCACCGCCAGCGGGCTGACGCTCGACCGCGTCCGCCACCGGCTGGCCGAGCAGGGCACCGAGATCGGCATCGCCACCCTGAGCTACTGGCGCCGCGGCCACCGCCGCCCCGAGGGGCCGGAGTCGTTGCGCGCGGTGCAGCTGCTGGAACGGGTGCTGGGCCTGCCACCGGCCTCGCTGGTCGTGCTGCTGGGCGCGCCACGCCCGCGCGGGCGCTGGGTCACCCGGCCGGACAGCCCGCACGTCGCACCGCTCGTCGCCGAGCTCGACGACCCGGACGAGGGCCGGTGCGGGCTCGTGTCGGCGCACGACGTCTTCACCGTGCGCGCCGACCGCACCGAACGCGGTGTGCGGTCCAGGGTGGTCCTGCGCGGGCTGAGCGGACTCGTCCACCGGTACCTGGTGCGCTACGAGGCAGACGAACCGGGCACCACGCCCGCGTTGACGGCCGTCGACTTCTGCCGCGTCGGCCGCACGGTGGTCGACGCCGCCTCCGGGCTGATCGTGGCCGAGCTGCTGCTGGACCGGCCGCTCAAACCCGGCGAGCACACCGTCGTCGAGTACGGGCTGTGCGCGCCGCCCGGTCCGCCGGTCGAGTTCTACTCCCGGCGCTTGCGCAGTCCCGTAGGCGAGTACGCGCAGCTGGTCCGGTTCGAAGGCGACCCACCGGCCGGCGGGCACACGTTCCGCAAGGACGGACCGGCCGCACCCGAGCACACCACCGAGCCGCTGCACGTCGGCGCGTCCGGCACCAGCGCGCTGGTCGTCCACGACGTGCGGCCGTGCGTGGTCGGCACCCGCTGGCACTGGTGACCGGTTTTTCACAGCATTGAGGCCGCGTCCCGGCCGTGGCGGCACCTTTTTCACACAATTGGCGAGGGCGTCCCGACGTCATTGCCGCGGCGGGCCCCGCGACCCATCCTTTCGGTCGTCACAACGGTGTGACCAGGCCCGGAAGGCTCCCCTGCAATGGTTCCCCACCTCATCACCGCCCTGGCGGTCGCGTCGGCGGCCGCGCTGGCCGTCCCCCTGCCCGCGACCGCCGCCGCCGAGTGCCCGCCGGCACCCGAGTCCTGTGTGGACACGGAGCTCGCGCTGGACCGGCTGCCCGCCGTCGGCGAGTCCGCGACCGCGACCCTGCACCTGCGCCCGAAGGCCCGCGTCGACCGGGCCCAGCTCGTCGTGCGGCTGCCGGCCGGGTTGCGGCTGACCGACCGCGGCGGGCTCTCCGCACCGCGCACGGCCGGGTTCGGCACGGTCGCCGAGCAGTCGATCGGCCTGAGCGCCGAGCGGACCGTGCGCTTCGGCGTCACGGCCGTGCAGGCGGGTCCCGCCCAGGTCGAGGCGACCGTGCGCACCGACGCCCGGCTGCGCCCCGCCCGTTCCGCCGCGACGCTCACCGTGGCCGGACAGCCCGGTGCGTCCAGGGCCGGTGCGGACGGCGCCGACATGGCCACCGTGTCGCGGACCGCGGTCCAGGACGCGCAGGCCGCGGCGAACCAGGTCTGCGCGAAGGGCAGCTACAGCCACGCCACCCCGGACAACACGTGGAAGCCCGTCCGCAACGCCGGTGTGCGCGTCGAGGGACGCACCACGGCCGGCAGCCAGGTCACGACCTACGGCACCGGCTTGACCAGCGCCCAGGACGGCTCGTACCGCGTGTGCTTCCCCGCCACGACCACCCTGTCCCAGGTGTGGGTGCGCTTCACCGCCGACTCCGGCCTGTGGCAGGTGCGGCCGTTCACCACCAGCACGCCCTACACCAGCTACACCGCGGCCAAGACCTCGGTCGCCACCGGCACCGAGGTCGACTTCGGCGCGACCGCCCCCGCCGACTTCCAGATGCGCGGCTGGCGGGCGTTCGACATCATCACCCGCCTGTGGGGCGTGCACGGCCAGAGCCGGTGCTGGACCGGTGCCGAGACCGGGACCTGCCGCAAGCTCTCCCTCTGGTGGCACCCGGACAGCACGGTCGGCGCCCACTGGGACAACTCCGTCGCCCTCCCTGACCGCCACGTCGAGCTGGCCGCCGCCGACCCCGACTCCGAGCACCTCGTCATCCACGAGGCCGGGCACGGGCTGATGGACGTGCTCCACCAGGGGTGGTGGCCGCGGGACGACTGCCCCAGCCCGCACTACCCGAACCGGGTCAGCGGCACGAACTGCGGGTGGACCGAGGGCTTCGCCAACGCACTGGCCGGCTACGTCATGGGCGACGGCAAGTACGTCTACGTCAACGGCGTCGAGGTCGACCTGATGAACACCCGCTGGTTCGACCCGTCCCAGCCGACCTCGGCCACCAACCTGCAGAACGGCGACCAGGTGGAGGCCAGGGTGGCGGGCGCGCTGATCCGGCTGTGGCGCGAGGTCGACAACGGGCCGGTGCGCACGTTCGACAGCCTCGCCGGCAACCGCACCAGCAACCTCCGCGAGTGGTTCCTCTCCCGCAGGCCCGCCGCCGGGCTGGACGTGTCCGCGTCGACCCGCAACCTCGTCTACCGGCACACGATCGACTACCGCAGCGCGTAGGCGGTGAGCGCGGGACGTCGCCGGTGGGCTCACGGCGGCGTCCCGCGCTGCCGGGTTTCCGGCGGATTCCGCTCCCGCGCATCCCGTTCCGGCCCTGGGCGCCTCTACACCGGTGAACGCACGTTCGTCCGGAGGGACCACATGCCAGGAGCCCAGTCGTCGTCCACCCCCGCGGCCCTGGTGGGCCGTGCCGCCGAGCTGGGCCTGCTGCGGGCCGCCGTCGTGGGGCGCAGACCGGCGCTGGTGCAGGTGGAGGGCGAGGCGGGGGTCGGCAAGAGCCGGCTGGTGCGGGAGCTGGTCGCGGCCGTCGCGCCGGTGCTGCCGACCGTGCTGACCGGGCGGTGCCAGCGCACGCCGGAACCGTTCGTGCTGGGGCCGGTGCTGGAGGCGTTGCGCGGGCTGCGCGGGGTGCTGGCCGGTGGCGGGCTGTCGCCGGTCACCGCCGCGCTGCGGGCCGTCGTGCCGGAGCTCGCGGACGTGCTGCCGGCGCCGGTCACCGCCGCCGACCCGCGGTTCGACCGGCACCTGCTGTTCCGGGCGGTCCGCGAGGTGCTCGCGGTCGCGGGACCGGCGGTGCTCGTCGTCGAGGACCTGCACTGGGCCGACGAGGCGACGCTGGCGTTCCTGCGGTTCCTGCTGTCCGACCCGCCCGCGCGGCTGGCGGTCGTGATCACGTTCCGGCGCGAGGACGTGACCGGCGGGATGCCGCTGGGGACCGCGTTCCGGCCGGCCGCCGGGGTGACGACGGAGATCGTCGAGCTGGCGCCGCTGGACGTCGCGCAGGTCGGTGAGCTGGCCGCGGCGGTCCTGGGGGTGCCCGCGGTGGGCGAGGCGGTCGCCGCCGAGCTGCACGGACGCACGGCGGGGCTGCCGTTCGTCGTCGAGGAGGCCATCCGCGGTCACGGTGCGGGCCACGGCGGGGTGCCGGTGCTGGTGCGGGAGTCCGTGGCGGAACGGGTCGCGGCGCTCACGCCCGACGCGCGCCGGCTGGTCCGCGCGGCCTCGGTGTTCACCGAGCCGGTCACCGCGGAGCAGCTCGGCGAGGTGGCGGACCTGGCAGGGCAGCGGCTGCGCGCGGCGGTGGACGAGGCGCTGGCCCGCCCGGTGCTGCACCAGACGGGGGAGAACACCTACTGGTTCCGGCACGCGCTGGCCCGGCAGGCCGTGTACTGCGCCGTCGGCGTCATGCACCGCACCGAGCTGCACGCGCGGGCGGTCCGGTCGCTGGCCGCGGCCGACCCGCCGCCGCTGGTGCAGCTGGCCGAGCACAGCCGCCTCGCCCACCGGCGCGACGAGTGGCTCACCTACGGCGAACGGGCCGCCGACCAGGCACTGGCCTCCGCCGACGCCACGACCGCCACCGCGTTGCTGCGGCTGCTGCTCGCCGAGGCGTCGCTGTCCGGTGCCGACGTCGACCGGTTGGGTGCCAAGCTGGGGGAGGCGTCGCTGCTGGGCCTGGACGTCGCCGCCTCGGTGGCGGTGCTCAAACCGCTGCTGGCCGACGAACGGCTCTCGCCCGCCGCGCGCGGTGAGGTGCGGATGCACCTGGGGCTGCTGCTGGCCCGCCAGTCCGACACCCTCGCCGAGGGCCGCGCGCAGCTGGAGCTCGCCGTCGACGACCTGGCAGGGCGCCCGGAGCTGGCCGCGAAGTGCGTGAGCGCGCTGGCCCAGCCGTTCAACGGCGACGCGCCGCTGCCGTCGCTGACCAGGTGGCTGCGCGAGGCCGACGCCATCGCCGGTCGCTGCGAGGACGGTGAGCTGCGCATCTCGCTCGTTGCCAACGTTGTCGGCTCGCTCGTGGCGGTCGGCGACCGGGCGGTGCTCGACCGGCTCGACAGCCTGCCGCGGGCGGGCCGCACCCTCGGCGAACAGCGCCAGGTCGCGCGGGCGCACTGCAACCTCGCCGACTCGCTCACCATCGTCGGCCGCTTCGACCAGGCGGGCGCCCACCTGCGGTTCGGCATGCGGGCCGCGCGCGACAGCGGCGCGCGGTACGTGCTGAGCACCGCGCACAGCACCGAGGTGCGGCTCGCCTGGTTCACCGGCGAGTGGGACGGGCTGGCCGAACGGGCGGCGGCGCTGCTGGCCGAGCACCGCGGGCTGGTGGCGGTGGCGGGCGAGCTGCACCTGGTGCTGGGCCTGCTCGCACTGGCCCGCGGCCAGTGGGCCGCCGCCGCGGCGCACCTGGAGCAGACCGGGGTGCGCACCCCGCGCGACGCCGTCACCCCGGTCGCGCTCGCCGGCAGCGCCGGTCTGGTCCGGCTCGCGCTGCGCGACGACGTGGCACGGGCCGGCCACGAAGCCGACGCGGGGCTCGCACTCGCGCGGCGCAAGCAGGTGTGGGCGTGGGCGGGGGAGCTGGCCGAGGCGGCGGTCGACGCCTACCTGGCCGCTGACCGCGTCCACGACGCCAGGGACGTCGTGCGCGACCTGGAGGAGGGCATCGCACAGGCGGCCGCACCGCTGGCCGCCGCCGCGCTGCACTCCTGCCGGGGCGCCCTCGCCGCGCACACCGGCGGTGACGGGACACCGTGCTTCACCGCCGCCGCCCGCGCCTACGAGGACTGCCGGGCCCCCTACCTCGCGGCACTGGCGTGGGAACGGGCCGGCTCGCACCTGCTGCGCCGCGGTGGCAGCGCCGCGATCACCGCCTACACCCGCTGCGCCGACCGGTTCGAGGCGCTCGACGCCTCCCACGACGCGGCCCGCTGCCGCCACCTGCTGCGCGGCCTGGGCGCGGTCACCCCGTCCCGGCGCGGCAGCCGCGGCTACGGCGACGACCTCTCGCCGCGGGAACGGGAGGTGGCGCGGCTGCTGGTCGCCGGGCTCACGAACAACGAGATCGCCGAGGTGCTGTTCCTGTCACCGCGGACCGTCGAGCAGCACACGTCGAGCGTGCTGCGGAAGCTCGGGCTGGGCTCGCGGCGGGACATCCGGTCCGCGCACCTGGCCTGATCACGCTCACCGGACCGCCGCGCTCGGCCTCGACGGGGTGCCGGCGTTGGCCGGAGGCCGTTCTGCGATGCGGTGCCCGCCGGACCCGGCGCGACCGCGGCCCGTGCGCGTCCGGTCAGTGCCGCTCGGACGGTGTGGACGTGGACGGGCCGCCGCGCTCGGCTGCGGCCCGGACGACCACACCCTCGGCCTCGACGGCGAGCACGGCCCGCACCCGAGCTGAGACCACCGGCGAGAACCGCGTCAGCCGGTGGGCGCGGAGGACGGTGGCTCCTCCGCCGGCGAGGACACCGGTGCCACCGGCTCCGGCCGCGGCGCGGTCGTCTCCGGAGTCGTCGGCGCCGCCGGGGCCGGCCGGGGAGCGCCGTTGCTGACCGACAGCGTCACCGCCGTGCCGCGGATCGCGATCCCCTGCGGCGACTGGGAGATCACCGAGCCGGACGGCTTCGTCGAGCTGACCGACACCGTCGACACCTGGTACCCGGCCTCGCGCAGCATCGCCGTCGCCTTCTCCAGGTCCGCGCCCACCACGTCCGGGATCTTCTGCTGCTGGTCGCCGTGCCGGTAGCGGTCCTCCACCTCCGGCAGCGGCTTCTCCGGCAGGTCCGCGTGCACCGTCATCATCGTCTGGTACCAGGTGGCCGCGGGAGCCGTGCCGCCGTAGATGTTGCCCTCCGGGCACAGCCGCGGCGGGCCCGAGCTGATGCAGATGCCCTGCGGCGAGGTGCTGTCGTTGAACACCTGCACGGCACCCGCGTAGTCGGGGGTCGCGCCGATGTACGCGGCGGACTTGTACTCCTCGGTCGTGCCGGTCTTGCCCATCATCGGGCGCGTCCAGCCCGCCTGGCGCGCGGCGTACGCCGTGGTGCCCATGCCCTTGTTGTCCTCGCTCAGGCCGACGGCCAGCGCGTTGGCGAGCGGTTCGGCCACGGCCTGCTCGCACGGCGGCTTGACCAGCTCCACGGGCTTGCCGTCGCGGTCGTAGACCTTGCGCACCGGCGTGGGCTTGCACCACTTGCCGCCGCTCATGATCGTCGCGGCGACGTTCGCGAGCTCCAGGGTGCTCGACGGGGCCGGGCCGAGGGTGAACGACGCGTTGGCGTTGGCCTTGTAGTACTCGGCCTGGGAGACGCGCAGCTCCTTGACGGCCTTGGGGTCCGGTGCCACACCGGCGATGTTCGTGGCCATCGTCTTGCGCATCCCCAGCCGGGAGGCCATGTCCACCACCGCGTCCAGGCCCGTCTTCTCCTCCAGGATCACGAACGCCGTGTTCGGCGAGGTCGCGAGGGCCTGGCGCAACGGCATCTGCGGCGGGTAGCGGTCGTTGTGGTTCGACAGGCAGTACCAGTAGGTGTTCGGCTCCCCGGTCGACGGGCAGGACGCCGCGCCGCCCTTGAACACCCGCGAGGTGTAGGAGTTGGGGGAGGGGATGACCGTGTCGATGCCGATGCCCTTCTCCAGCGCGGCAGCCGCGGTGAACACCTTGTACACCGAGCCCGTGCCGAACTTGTTCTCCACACCGCTGGGCAGGTCGAACTGGGTCTGGAACTTCTCCTTGTCGAGGCCGTAGTCGCGGTTGGCCACCAGCGCCACGACCTCGTGGGAGTCCTTGCCGGGCTTGACGATCGCCATGGTGTTGGCCACGCCCGGCGTGTTCTTGGGCGCCTGCGCCTCGACCGCCTGCTTGGCCTGCTCGGTGATCTTCGGGTCCAGCGTGGTCTCGATGCGGTACCCGCCGATCTTGAGCTCCTCCAGGTTGAACCCGGCCTCGGTCAGGTACTCGATGAGGAACGAGCAGAAGAAGCCGTGCGACGGCCCGGCGCCGACGCACCCGGTCTGCAGCGGACGGACGGGTTCCTGCAGCCCGAGGGGCGCGGCCTTGTGCCGTTCGGCCTCCTCCTTGGGCAGCTTGTTCTCCGCCACCATCGCGTCGATGACGATGTTCCTGCGCTGCAACGCCTTGTCCGGCCGCGCCTCCGGGTCGAGCGCGGTCGGGCTGTTGACCATGCCGGCGAGCGTGGCCGACTGCGTGACCGTCAGCTTGTCCGGCGTCGTGTCGAAGTACGCCTGCGCGGCGGCACCGATGCCGAAGATCGTCGAACCGAACGGCACCAGGTCGAGGTAGCGGGAGAGGATCTCGTCCTTGCTCAGCGCCACCTCCAGCCCCACCGCGATCCGCGCCTCCCGCAGCTTGCGGGACAGGCTCTGCTCCTGCGCGTCCTGCTGCGCGCCCTTGTCGGTGCGGGCCAGCACGTGCACGAGGTAGTTCTTCACGTACTGCTGGGTCAGCGTCGACGCGCCCTGCTCCACCTCACCGCTGGCGTTGTTGCGCGCGGCGGCCCGTAGCGTCGCGAGCCAGTCGACGCCGTTGTGCTCGTAGAACCTGCGGTCCTCGATCGCGAACAACGCGTCCTTCATGTGCGACGAGATCTTGTCCGGTGGCGTGCGCACCCGGTACTGGTCGTACAGGTACGCGATCGGCGTGCCGTCCTTGTCCACCACCGTCGTCATCAACGGCGGCTGGGTGTTCAGCATCTGGGCCAGTGTGGACTTCACCTGGTCGCTGATCCGGTTCGACACCGTGCCGATCGTCCCGGCGGCCGGGAAGAGGAGCCCCGCCACCAGAAGGCCGGCCACCAGGCACAGCCCGGCGAGCTTTCCGACGCACGAAGCGATCCTCCTGCGGTCCACTGTCGACTCCCCTCGATGGTTCGGCCTCCGACGGTTACCCGCCGTCCCCGTGATCAGGCGCCCGCTTCGAATGAACCCGGTCCGCGAAACCGGTCACCGAGAGTGCTTTCCGGGCCGTCCGTCCACCCGCTCGTGTCAACCCGTGGGTGTCCGGTTTTTCCGTTACCGGCACGGGTAGCTGGCCATCAGACGATTCACACACGGGGAGGAAGTCCAATGCCGTCGCAACCAAGTGCTGGCCACCTCGTACTTCGCGCCGCCGCGGTCGCGCTGGTCGTGGGCGCGCTGTGCACCGCGCCCGCACAGGCGTCAGAAGGCGCCGAGGACCACTTCGCGGGCTCGCAGATCGCCAAGCACGAGGGCACCGGCGAGATGCTCATGACACCACCGGACCTCGGCGTGGGCCGGGTGGACGGGATCGACGTCAGCAGCCACCAGGGTGCCGTCGACTGGGGACACTGGTGGAACAACGGCAAGCGGTTCGCCTACATCAAGGCCACCGAGGGGACGAACTACAAGAACCCCAACTTCACCCAGCAGTACAACGGTTCCTACAACGTCGGCATGACCAGGGGCGCCTACCACTTCGCGTTGCCCGACCGCTCCGACGGCGCCACGCAGGCGCGGTACTTCGTCGCGAACGGCGGCGGCTGGTCGCGTGACGGCCGCACGCTCCCGGGAACGCTCGACATCGAGTACAACCCCTACGGCGGCGACACCTGCTACGGCCTGAGCCCCGCCGCGATGGTGGGCTGGATCAAGAGCTTCAGCGACACCTACCAGGCGCTCACCAAGCGCTGGCCGGTGATCTACACCTCGACGCTGTGGTGGGACAGGTGCACCGGCCGCACCGGTGACTTCAGCTCCACGAACCCGTTGTGGGTGGCCAGGTACGCGCCCTCGGTGGGCCCGATGCCGTTCCAGTGGCCGTTCCACACGATCTGGCAGTTCACGTCCTCACCGATCGACCAGAACGTCTTCAACGGCGGCGCCGACCGGCTAGCCGCACTGGCCACAGGATGAGCCATGAGCCTCTCGGCAAGCAGGTCGAACCTCATCTTGCTCGTGTTCCTCGCCGTGGTCTTCGCGGTGTCGTCGACACTCGTGGTGATCTCGGTGGTGCACATCGAGCGAACCGGCCTCGTGGTCGAGGGGATCGAGGACGGGTCGGTCGTGCCCGTCTCGGCGATGCGCAACGTCAGCGTCTCCGCGAGCGACCCCAGCGTGCTGAACGAGGTGGAGGTCCTCGTCGACGACACCGTGGTCGCGACACGACGGGTCGGCGAACGGCTGGTGCTGAACGAGGTCAAGCTCGCGGAGGGCGACCACGTGCTGGTCGTCCGCGCCCCCAGCCCGACGTCGCTGTCGCTGACCGCGGAGGTCGCGTTCGAGTTCACCGTGGACAACACCTCGGAACCGTGGCGGGCCGGGCTCCAGGTGAGCACGCCCGCCGGCGGCTCCTGACAGGTGCCGGGTCTGTGCCGAGGTCCCGTTCGACGGGCGTCCCGCCCGTGCTCCCGGGCCGCCTCAGGCGTCGGCGGTCTCCGCGCACGCCACCACGGCGCGCGCGAGGTCGGCCGCGCGGTGCATCGCCTCCGCGTAGAGCGCCATCAGGCCCAGCGACTCGACGTGCCCGGCCAGCTCGCCGGTGTCGGCCACGTCGAGCCGGGTCTGCGCGGTGGCGCGCACGATCGAGGCCGTGGCGGCACCCATCCGCTGCGACAGTGCGGCGATGGCGCGCATGACGTCCTCGGCGTCGGCAGGGCTGATCGGCACCTCGGTGTCGTCGCCGACCAGGAGCCGTCCGAGGTCGGCGTCCCACGTGGCCGCCGCCGTGCACAGGGCGGTCGTGAACGGCCGCCAGTCGGCGTTGTCGAGTGCTCCGTGTTCGCTCACCGCATCCACCTCCAACCGGATTTGAACCGGGATACCCGAGGGTCACCGCCCTGCGCCCCCGTGACGGATGAACCGTCCACCAGAATTGATGACACTCCGTGAGGAATTCACTAGAGCGAGTGCATACCTGGTCCGGAACGACTGAATGGCCAGGTCGCGGGTACCTGCCGACCACGACACGACCACAGCCCACGTTCAGGGAAAGGACAGGGGCAATGGCTATCGACGAACTCCTGAACGAGGGCCACGACGGCTTCCGCACCCGCTGGCCCGGCTACGACCGCGCGCAGGTCGACGAGGCGTTCGCCCGCCTCGAGGAACAGCTGGAGGTCGCCTGCGCCGACCGCGACGCCGCCCTCGCCACCGCGGAGGACCTCGCCCGGCACCTCGAGGAAGCCCGCTCGGAGCTCACCGAGTACCGCATGATCCACGCGGGGCACAGCAAGGAGAACGCCGTCTCCGGCTGCATCCGCTACCTGCTGCACGTCGCCCGCCGCAAGGCGGAGGAGATCGAGACCGACGCCCGCGCCCGCGCCGAGAACGCCGTGCAGCGCGCCGAGGAGGCCGCCGGCCGGCACGCCCGGCTCCTCGACGAGACCGAGCAGGAGACCCAGCGCCGCCTCGCGGAGGCGAGCCAGCGCGCCCGGCAGATCGTAGGAGAGGCGCTGGAGCAGTCCCGCTCCCTGCTCGCCGATCTCGGGGAACGGCAACGGTTGCTGGACCAGTGGTACACCGAGCTGGCGACCGTGCAGGGCCTGCCACTGCCCCGGCAGGCGGAACCGGAGCGGAAGCCGGGGGAGCAGGCACGTGCCGCGTGGGAGGAGCCCGGGCTGGGGGAGGCCGGGGTGGACGAGTCGCGCCGGGACGAGCTCCAGCGGGGTAGGGACGACCGGGGTGAGTCCGGGATGGACGGTTCCCGCCGGGACGAGCTCGCGCGGAGTGGGATCGGCCGGGGTGGGTCCGGAGTGGACGAGATCCGGCGAGGTGAGTCCGGGGTGGGTGAGTCCGGTGTGGACGAACCCGGGTCGGGGAAGACCGGACGGGCGGAGCCGGGGCGGGTGAGGCCGGGTTCGACCGAGCTCGCACCGGCTGCGCTTGTGCGGACCGAGGCCGAGGACGCGAAGCCCGCGGTGGTGCGGCGCAGGCTGCGCAGGTCGGCGCTGGCCGAGCCCGCGTGGGCTGAGGTCGCGGTTCCCGAGCCCGCACAGGCCGAGTCGACGCTGACGATGGCCGCGTTGACCGAGCCCGCGGCTCCCGAGTCCGCGCCGCTCGAGTCGACGCTGACCATGGCCGCGGCGACCGAGTCCGCGTCGATCGAGCCCGCACCGGCTGGGACCGCGCTGGCCGCGGCTGCGCCGTCCGCGCCGCTCGACTCCGCTCCGGCCATGGCCGCGCTGACCGAGACTACCCCGGGCCTGCCCCTGCTGGACGAGCCCGCACCCGCGCCGGCCGAGTCGACGCTGGCCGACCCGGCCCTGGTCGAGAAGCTGTTCACCCACCCCGCACCGACCGACATCGCCCAGCCCGACACCGCTCAGTCCGACGCCGCACCGGCCGAGACGACGCTGGCCGACCCGGCCCTGGTCGAGAAGCTGTTCACCCACCCCGCCCAGCCCGACACCGCTCAGTCCGATGTCGCTCAGTCCGACGCCGCACCGGCCGACTCCACGGCCACCGAACCCGGCGCAGAACCCGGCACCGAGCCTGGCGCCGAACTCGACGCCGACCCCGCGTCCGGCCCCGCCGCCGTCACCGCGCCGCCCGAGGCGCCCGCCGAGACCACCCGCACCACCACCGACCCGCTGAGCGTGACCCGATGACCGCCATCGCCGACCGCCCCACCACCGACGACCTCACCACCGACGACCTCACCACCGACGACCTCACCGCCGACCCTGCTGACGTCACCGCGACCTGCGTCGTCGTCGACCTCCAGGACTGCGGCGGCACGGGCGTCCGCTGGGCGGCCACGTGCGCCGAGGCGTTGGGCGTCGGCCTGGTGGTGCGGGCCGGGAACGCCCCGCACCGCGTGGCACAGCTCCTGGAGGGCCACCCGGACCTGACCGTCCACGTCGAACACCCCGACCAGCCACCCGCGCGCTGGGAAGGCGGCTTGGTGGTCATCTCCCGCGCGACCGCCCAGGCCGCGCCGCCGCTCGCCGGACGGGACTGCCGCGACGTCGTGGTGGTGTGCGGGGAACCCGCCGCGCTCGCCGGGCGCTACGGTGTCGTGACCGCGGTCATCGACCCCGTGGGTGGTGAAGGTGTGCTGCGGCGGGCGGTCGTGCACTGCCGGGCGCGCCGGGCCACCCGGTTGCGGGTGCTGACGCGGCCGTACGCCGGTGTCGTCGACTCGCTCGACGCCGCCGACGTCGTCCACTCCGCGTGCCCGGACGTGATCGTCGAGCTGGTGCACGAGACCAGGTCCGTCGACGACGAGACCCGGCTCTACCCGAGCGACCTGCTCGTGGTGTCCGGGCGGGAACGCGGGCCGGCGGAGGGTCTGCAACCGGCCGCGCTCGCGGCCTTGCACCGCGCACCCTGCCCGGTGCTGTTCAGCTGCTCATGACGGGGGAACACCGATGACCACCGGCAGGATCGTCATGTACGTCTTCGCCGCGATGCTGGCGGGGGTGACGCTCGGCCTGCTGAGGAGCTGGCCGCCATCGGACGTGCAGAACGGTGTCGCGCAGCCCCAGGTCCCGGTGATCGACTCGCGCATCTCCGTGCGCCCTGGACCCTCCTCGACCAGCACGCCGCCGAGCCCGTCGAGCACACCGAGCCCGGCGCCCGGCACCGAGGTCCTCGCGCTCACCAGCCCGGACACCCCGAAGCCGGGACCCGACCTGCCGCCCGGCGAGTACGTGCGCGAGACGGGCGAGGGCTGGTGGCGGACCATCGCCGGCACCACCCCGCAGGTCGGGCGCGGGCAGGTGCACACCTACTCGGTCGAGGTGGAGCAGGGCGCGGTGCTGCCCTCGCAGCACCAGCCGTTCGCCGCCGCCGTGGACGCGGCGCTGGCCGACCCGCGCGGGTGGACGGCGTCGGGGACCGTCGCCTTCCGCCGGGTCGACGTCGAGGAACCCGACGTGCGCATCCGGCTCACCGCACCGGCGACCGCCAGGGCCACCTGCGGGTTCGAGCTGCCCTACGACACGTCCTGCTACATCGACGGGGTCGTGTACGTGAGCGCTCCGAGGTGGTTCCGCGGCGCCGAGTCGTTCGGGGGAGACCTGGCGGGCTACCGGAAGTACCTCGTCAACCACGAGGTGGGGCACCACCTCGGTCACGGCCACGAGGTCTGCCCGCAGGACGGCGCGCTCGCGCCGGTGATGATGCAGCAGACCCTCTCCGTCTCGAACGACCGGCTCGCCGAGGTCACCGCCGCCACCCCGCAGGGCAGGACGGTGCCGCGCGACGGCAGGACGTGCCGGCCCAACCCGTGGCCGAACCCGGAGGTGACCAGGTGAAGATCGCGATGGTCTCGCTGCAGACCAACCCGTTGACCGCACTGACCGACCCGGATGCGGCCGGCCCGCGCCTGCACGTCGCGAAGCTCGCCGAGGCGCTGCGCCGGCAGGGCCACGAGGTGACCGCGTACACCCGCCGGACCGACCGCAGGCTGCCGCAGCGGGTGCGCGTCGCCGACGGGTTCGCCGTCGTGCACCTGCCGGCCGGCCCGGAGCAACCGCTGGAGGAGGACGTCGTCGTCGCGCACATCGGGGAGTTCGTGCGGCGGCTGCAGGGGTGCTGGTCCGGTGCGGCGGCACCCGACGTCGTGCACGCCCACCACTGGACGTCGGGGCTCGCGGCGGTGCTCGCCACCCGGTCGAGTGGAATCCCGGTCGTGCAGAGCTTCCACGCACCCGTCGGCGGCGACTCCGCCGGACCGGAGCGGCTGGTCGGGCGCACGGCAGCGGCCGTGATCGCCACGTCCGGGCACGAGGTGGACGAGCTCGTCCGGCTGGGCCTGCGCCGCTCCGCGATCACCACGGTGCCGTGGGGTGTCGACGCGGACGTCTTCACGCCGACCGGCCCGGCCGCACCGCGCACCGGGATGTGCCGCGTTCTCGCGGTGAGCGAGCTCGGCCCCGACGCGGGGGTGGACGACCTCATCGGCGCGCTGCCCGCGGTGGCGTGGACCGAGCTCGTCGTCGCCGGCGGCGCGGACGGCCCCGAGCTGCGCCGGCTGCGCGCCCTGGCCGTCAAGCTCGGCGTCGCCGACCGCGTCACCTTCCGCGGCCCCGTCCCGCACGCGGAGCTGCCCGCCCTCTACCGCTCCGCGGACGTCGTGGCGTGCCCGCAGCGGCGCGAACCGTTCGGCGTGGCCGCGCTGGAGGCGATGGCCTGCGGTGTGCCGGTCGTGGCCTCGGCGGTGGGCGGCCTGGCCGAGAGCGTCGTGCACGGCGCCACCGGACTGCTCGTGCCACCGCGGGAACCCGGCCTGCTGGCACGGGCGCTGCGGTCACTGCTGCGCGACGACGTCCGGCGCCAGGAGCTCTCCTTCGCAGCCCAGGACCGCGCCCGCGTGCGCTACGCGTGGGAGCGGGTGGCGCTGGAGACGGCCACGACCTACGAACGGGTGATGTCCGCGAGCGGACCGGTGGTCACTCGGTGGCAGAAGACGCCGGTGTGAACGCCCCGACCGCGGCGGGCACGTCGGCGAACATCGTCAGCAGCTCGTGCAGCCCGGTCATCTCGATGGGCTGCCGCGCGGCGCGTTCGCTCGCCACGACGCCGAACGCGACCCCGGACTCCGCCGCGAGCCGGTTGACCGCCACGAGCACGGACAGGCCCGCCGAGTCGAAGAACTCCACCGCGAGCTCCAGCACCAGACCCCGCGGGCGCGCCTCCAGCTCCTTCGCCAGTGCGCCGTGCACCTGGTCGGCGTTGGTCATGTCGACCTCGCCGGCCAGCCGCACGACGGCGACACCGTCCTGCGCCGAGACCGCTATCCGCATCACCAGTCCGCCTTCCGCTCCCGACAAGCATCCCGGTCGCGGACGCGCGATGCACGACCGGTGTCCGTGACGACGCGGGCCGGCGGCCGGCGGCCGGCGCACCGGCCATCCCCGCCGCCATTTCCGGCACCAGTCCGGTTCCTGTGCCGAAAATTCCCCAAACGCGGGAAACGCAAGATCACTCGATCGAGTGGTGAATTGTATTCGTTCACACCATCGCGTGATGTCTGATTTTGCGTTCCGAGAGCACTTGGATACGGTTCTCGCGGAGTTGCGGCCGGTTCGATTTTCTCGGCGCATTCCGATCGATTCAATCACTCAAGGAGATTTTCGTGCTGAAGAAGGCAGGGGCGGCCGTCGCTATCGCGGGCGCTTTCCTCGGTTTCGGTTCGCAGGCGCTGGCCGACACCCCCGAGCTGGACATCACCGACCAGGTGGGTGTTGCGGACCTGAACGACTCCGAGGTCCTCAGCGACCTCAACGCCTGCTTCATCGACGTCAACGTCATCGCGGTGCCGGTCCTGTCGGACAACGACAGCGGTCTGTGCGGCAACCCCGACGACAAGTGACGCGACGGCGCAACCCAGGTTGCGCCGTTGTCGTGGGTGGGAGCGGGGCCGAGGCCGGGGTGCCGCACTCCGTTCCCCTTCTCCAGCACCTGCACGTAGTCAGACCCAACCACGAGTGCTCGAAGAGGAGCGATTCTCCATGCTGAAGAAGACTGTTGCCGCTGCTGTTGTCGGTGCTGCTTTCCTGCTGGTCGGCACGCCGGCGTTCGCGGGTGAGTCCGAGGACTTCGGCCACATGATGGCGATGGCCGCCGAGTACGACCACACCCACCAGGTCGGCCTGCTGAACCTGGAGGACTCCGAGGTCCTCAGCGACATCAACGTCTGCCACGTCGACGTCAACGTCATCGCGGTGCCGATCCTCTCGAACAACGACAGCGGCGTCTGCGCGAACCCGGACACCGACATCGACGTGGTCGAGGCCCACGCCCACGACGGCGACGACGACTGATCGTCTGACCGCTGCGTGACCCCGACCGTTTCGGCGATGTCCGGACGTCCGGTTCCGTTTTCTCGAAGACGACGCGGGTGACCTGGGCGAACATCGCGACTGAGGTCGGCGGGTGCCGGTTCGCGGTTCAGCGGACCGGTGGTCCCCACCAAGCAGCGCCCGGCTGGGCAAACCAGCCGGGCGCTGCTTCGCGTTCGGAACCCGTAGATTTGCCGGTGACCTCCGCAGCCGGGCAACGACATTGTTCCGCTTGCCACGACGTGGCGTCACCCGATCTCGCGGTTTGCAGGTTTTCGGTCCTTTTCCGCGATTCTTGCCGCCACAATGTCCGCATGACTGGTACGCCGATCTTCGATGAGCTGTACGCCAAGTACGTCACCGGCGCGCCTCGCGCCGGGGCGGCGGTCGCGGAACGGCCCGTCCTGCCTCCTCCGGCGACGGCGAGAGACGAGCGACAGCACCCGCCCGCGGCGCAGCACCACCACGCGGCCAAGCACGAGGCGTTCGTGTGGCCGAGCTGAGCACCCGGTTCAGTCGGACTTCGTCGTGACACCCCGGCACGCCGCGACCCGTTCGTAGACCGCCACGGCCTCCCTCGCGATCCGGTCACCGCAGTAGCGCGCCAGCACCCGGTCACGTCCGGCGACGCCGAACTCCTCCCGCCAGGTGTCGTCGGCCAGCAGCCGCCGCAACGCCCTGGCCAGTGTGGCGGGCTTGCCGGCGGGCACGTGCAGGCCGGTGACGTTGTGCACCACGACGTCGAGCAACGCGCCGACCGCGGTGGCCACCACCGGGACGCCGCACGCCATCGCCTGCAACGCCGCGACACCGAACGGTTCCGCCGACGGCACGCACACCACGGCGTCGGCCGAGCGCAGCAGTCGCGGCAGCTCGGCCCGCGGCACCGCGCCCGCGAACACCACCCGGTCCCGCACGCCGAGCCGGCCCGCCAGCTCGCGCAGGTCCGCGTCGTCACCGCAGTTCCCGGCGACCACCAGCTCGGTGTCGTCCATCGTGGACACGGCGGTGAGGGTGTCGGCGACCCCGCCGCGGTGCGCCGGCCCGCCGGTCACGAGGACCCGCCGCAGGGCGTTGCGCACCGCAACCGGGCCCTCGGGGCGGAACAGCACCGGGTCGACCCCGCACGGCAGCACGGAGACCTGCGTGCGGCGCAACCCCAGCCGCCACAGCTCCTGCGCCTCCTGCGCGCTCATCGCCACGATCGCCGACGCCCTGTGCGCGACCAGCACCTCGGCATCGGCCCGCCGGCCGGTCCGCTCCGCCCCCACCGCGGTGTACGTGTGCACGACCGGGACCCCGACCAGGTGGGCGCCGATCACGCCCACCAGCGCGGAGGTCCAGTGGTGGGTGTGCACCACGTCCGGCGGACGCGCCCGCCACTCCCGCGCCAGGAACTCCGCGAACTCGCCGAGGTGCGGCACGGTCTCGTCCTCGGTGAGCGGGTGCTGTGGCCCGGCCGGCACGTGGACGACGTCGTAGCCCTCGGCGGTCCGCACGCGGTCCAGGGGTGAGGGGCCGTTCCGCCGGGTGTAGACCACCACCTCGTGACCCAGCCCGCTCAACGCGGCCGACAGCTGTCCGACGTGCGCCCCCTGCCCGTGGTCGGCCACCAGCGGGCTTGCCTGCTCCGACACCAGGGCGACGCGCATGCGCCGCACCACCGCCGGGCCGGCCGAGCGGAACGCGTCGAGCAGCGTCCGGTGCCGCGGCACGAGGTCGGCGAGGCCGCTGACCTCCAGCGCGTGCAGCACCTCCGGCCCGGCGGCGACCAGGTGCAGCGGAACGCCCCGGTTCGCCGTCTGGTCGTGCGCGTCGAGCAGGGCGCCGACCCCGCACGGGCTGAGCGAGACGACCTGTCCCAGGTCCACCAGCAGGGCACGGGGTTGCTGCTCGGCCTGTGCGGTCAGCTCGGCCGCCAGTGCCGGGGCCGCGGTTGTATCCACTTCGCCGGCCACGGCGATCACGGTGATCCCGTCGTGCGACGTCGAGTGGAGCGACCAGCGGTCGGTCAGCCCTGGAACGGGGTGCGGCATCTCGGGTTCTCCCTCGCACGAGGCCGGTCACCGAGCTGCAGGCTCAACTCGCACGTCAGGTCGTCAGGACTCCGAACCTAGGCCCGGAACGGCAGGGCCCACAACTCGACGTGCGACTGTCACCCGGGAGAGGTGCGCACTTCCGCCCGACCGGGAGGAAGGGGTCACGCGTGGTGATCTCGACGCGGGAGGCAAGTCCACTGTGGAGTGTCCAAGAACCGGCCCGCCGCAACGGTCAGCGACGCGCCCGGTCGTCTTCCTCGCGCCGGGTCCGTCCGGCGGACGCGCGCCGGGTCCGCAGCGAGGCGGGGCGGGCCTTCGCGGACGGGTCGCGCTTGGTCTTGACCAGGCTCGCCACCGTGACCACCAGCAGCACCACGGCGATGACCCCGAGGCTGAGCAGCGTGGGGATCTCCGGGACGCTCTCGTCGACGTCCTCGTGCAGCCACTGCAGGATCAGCTTCACGCCGATGAAGGCGAGGATCAGCGACAGCCCGACCGACAGGTACACCAACCGGTCCAGCAACCCCTGCACGAGGAAGAACAACGCGCGCAACCCGAGCAGCGAGAAGGCGTTCGCGGCGAAGACGACGTAGGGCTGGGCGGTGATGCCGAAGACCGCGGGGATCGAGTCGAGCGCGAACAGCAGGTCGATGGTCCCGATCGCCACCAGCGCCACGAACAGCGGCGTGACCATGCGCTTGCCGTTGTCGCGGGTGAACAGCTTGCCGTCCACGTAGTCGTCGGTCACCGGCAGCACCCGGCGCGAGGTCTTGACCACGACGTTGTCCTCGATGTCGGGGTCCTCGTCGCGGTGGCGGAACAGCTGGACCGCCGTGTAGATCAGCAGCAGCCCGAACAGCAGGAACACGAACGAGAACAACGACAGCAGCGTGGCGCCGAGCGCGATGAAGATCGTCCGCATGATGAGCGCGAGCACGATGCCGAACGTGAGCGCCTTGTGCCGGTGCTGGTCGGGCACCGCGAACGTCGACATGATGATGACGAACACGAACAGGTTGTCGACCGACAGGCTCTTCTCGACCAGGTAGCCGACGAAGTACTCCGAACCCGGCCCGCCGCCGTAGTGCAGCGTGAACCAGACGCCGAACCCGAGGGCCACCGCCACGTAGAACACCGACCATGCCGTCGCCTCGCCGAACCCGACGTGGTGCGGGCGCTTGGCCGCGACGAGCAGGTCGACCGCGAGCAGCAGCACGACCAGACCGACCGTCACCGCCCAGGTCAGAAAGCTGATGTCGAGCTGCTGGGCGTTCATGGGGCCGTCGCCGTTCGCGTGTCCATGTCGCACCGGGTTCCCGGTGACCGGTGTCCGCGAACCTCCGTGCTCCCCGCGAGCGGGTGGGACACCCCGGCGCGGGCGTCCCGGCTCGCTCCGGTTACTTCTTGAGGTTCTTCGTGACGCTGTCGACGATGCCGCCGACCGCGTCCTTCACCTTCTCGACACCGTCCTTGAGCGCAGCCTTGGCCTGGTCGGCGCGGCCCTCGTCGGCGAGCCGCTCGTCGCCCAGGGCCTCGCCGGCGGCCTCCTTGGCCTTGCCTCCCAGGTCCTCCGCCTTGTTGCCGAACTTGTCCGCCAGCGACATCGCGTCCTCCTCAGTCGAGTTCCGGATGTCTTGAGGACACGTGCTCCGCGGCGGGCGTCACGCCCTGATCAGGTGAACACCGGGTGAGCGTCGTCACGGGCTGGCCGCGGACCCCTGCATTCCATTATGGACGAATTCGTCGCCGTTCCCGGTTTCCGGTGGGTCCCGCGCGGGAAAGCTGGAGCACCACCGCCTGCCGCCGGCGGGCACAGCACTCGGAGAGTCGCATTCCCATGAACAACCAGATGGTTTCGCAGCGTGCCTCGGCGCAGTCGACGGCGGACGTCGTCGCGGACGGGCTCTTCAGCCACCCGGACGTGCAGCCGGCCACCACGAAGACCGCCGTCGCGGCCAAGCAGGGGTTCTACACCGACCTGTTCCGCGAGCCCACTTCCTGACCAGCGCTTTCGACGTCGCTGACCCGCTCGTCGTGCACACCGGCCCGGTCACCCATACGGTCGACCAAAGGGCTTGGGGCTGGACAGGAG
The DNA here is from genome assembly GCF_055607425.1 of Lentzea sp. NPDC037011. Classification (NCBI taxonomy): domain Bacteria; kingdom Bacillati; phylum Actinomycetota; class Actinomycetes; order Pseudonocardiales; family Pseudonocardiaceae; genus Lentzea; species Lentzea sp. NPDC037011. The sequence goes on from NZ_JBVJRT010000007.1 coordinate 356,811, forward strand.
CAGCGGTGAGGGATCGCAAGGCGGTGCGGATCGCCGCGCCCGCGGGACGGCCGGGGTTCACCGACGACGTTCCCGCCGTCGTCGTCGTGGGTGGCGGGATCGCGGGGCTCTCGGCGGCCACCGTGCTCGCCGAGCGCGGCGCGCGGGTGGTGCTGTGCGAACGCGAGGACTACCTCGGCGGGCGGGTCGGCGGCTGGAGCACGCGGCTGAAGGACGGCAGCGAGGTCACGATGACCCGCGGCTTCCACGCGTTCTTCCGGCAGTACTACAACCTGCGCGCGTTGCTCGGGCGGGTCGACCCCGGCGGCAGGGCGCTCACGCCGATGCCGGACTACCCGCTGTGGCACGCCGGTGGCGACCGCGACTCGTTCGCCGGGCTGCCGACGACCGCGCCGTGGAACGTGCTCGCGTTCCTGCGCAGCAGTCCCACGTTCCGGTGGCGCGACCTGCCCGGCATCAACCCGGAGGCGGCGCTCAAGCTGCTGGACGTGTCGGTGCCGGAGGTCTACGACGACCTGGACCGCATCGACGCCGTCGAGTACCTGGAACGCGTCCGGTTCCCGAAAGCCGCGCACGCGCTGGCGTTCGAGGTGTTCTCCCGCAGCTTCTTCGCGCACCCGCGGGACATGTCGGCCGCCGAGCTCGCGGTCATGTTCCACATCTACTTCCTCGGTTCCAGCGAGGGCCTGCTCTTCGACGTCGCCGCCGACCCGTTCCCGCACGGCCTGTGGGACCCGCTGGGATGCCGGCTCGTCGAGCTCGGTGCCGACGTCCGCACCGGCACCGAGGTGCGGTCGGTGGCCCGCGGCGGGAAGCGGCGGTTCACCGTCACCACCGCCGGCGGCACGATCGACGCCGACGCGGTGGTCCTCGCCGCCGAGGTGCCCGGTCTGCGCAAGGTCGTGGCCGCGTCCCCGGACCTGGGCGACGCCCCGTGGCGGGAGCGGATCGCGGCGCTGCGGACCGCACCGCCGTTCCTGGTGTCGCGGTACTGGCTCGACGAACCCGTGGACCGGCCCGGTTTCGTCGGCACGAGCGGGTACGACCTGCTCGACAACGTCAGCGTGCTCGACAACTACGAGCACGAGGCACGGGCGTGGGCGGCGCGCACCGGCGGCTCCGTCGTGGAGCTGCACGGGTACGCCATTCCGGCCGACGTGGACGAGACCGAGGCCCGCCAACGGCTCTGGCAGCAGCTCACCGAGATCTACCCCGAGACCAAACGGGCCACCGTCGTCGACGAACGGCACGAATGGCGCGAGGACTGCCCGCTGTTCCCCGCCGGTGGCTACGAGCACCGGCCGCGGGTGAGCACACCGGACGACTTCGTCGTGCTGGCCGGTGACCTCGTCCGGGTCGACCTGCCGGTCGCGTTGATGGAACGCGCGGCCACCACCGGGTTCGTCGCCGCCAACCAGCTGCTCGGCCGCTGGGGCGTCACCGGCACGGACCTGTGGACCGTGCCGTCCGAGGGCCGCGTGCCGCTGCTGCGCGCCGCGGCCCGCCGGCGGAGGTCCGCGTGACCGCGGCCGGGCAGCCGGTCGGCAGAGGGGCCACCGGCGCACGGGCGGCGGCAGCGGTCGCGTGGCTGTTCGGCGCGCTGGTGGTGCTGGCGCAGATCGTCTACTCCATGACCGACCCGGCCGACCGCCTGTTCACGACGGTCGGCTCGGTGCTCGCGTTCGCCGTCGCGTCGGTGTGCGACGCGTACGCGCGGTTCGGCCCGCGTGCGGCGGGGCTGCTGGTGGCCGTCGCCGGTGGTGGCGGTCTGCTGGCCGAGACGATCGGCGTGCACACCGGGTTCCCGTTCGGCGACTACCGCTACACCGGCACGCTGGGCCTGGAGGTCGCCGGAGTGCCGGTGGTCGTGCCGCTGGCCTGGGTGATGATGTGCTGGCCCGCGCTGCTCGCCGGCCGGGCGCTGGCGCGGTGGCTGCGCGCGGACCGGCCGGTGTGGCCGGTGGTCGCGCTCGGTGCGTGGGCGCTGGCGGCGTGGGACGTGTTCCTGGACCCGCAGATGGTCGACGCCGGCCACTGGGAGTGGGCGCACCCCACCCCTGCGCTGCCCGGTGTGGCCGACGTGCCGCTGACGAACTACGCGGGCTGGCTGCTGGTCGCCGTGCTGATGATGACCGCGTTGCAGCGCACCGTCGGGGAGGCGCGCGAGCTGCACCGGGTGCCGCTGGGGCGGCGGGTCGTGGAGCTGATCCGGACGCGCGAACCGGTGCCCCACCGGGGCGTCGGGACGCGGTCGGGTGAGCTGGACCGGGCGTCGGTGCCGCACCGGGCTGCCGAGGCGCGCCGGTCGGGTGAGCTGGACCGGGCGCCGGTGCCGCACGCGGCGGCCGAAGCGCGCCGGTCGCACGAGCTGGACCTGCGGTCCGGACCGGCGCCGGTGCTGTACCTGTGGACGTACGGGTCGTCGGTGTGGGCGCACACGGCGTTCTTCGGCCGCCCCATGGTGTCCGTGGTCGCCGGCCTGCTGATGGGTGCGGTGGCGGTGCCGTTCGCGGTGGCGCTGTGGCGAGCGCACCGATGAGGCGGCTGGTCACCGCGGCGGTGCGCGGTGCCGCTGTCGGGGCCGTTGCCGCCGCCGTGCACACCGTGGTCAACGCGCGGCTGATGCGCGTGCCGCCCGCCGACCCGCGCGAGTGCGTGGAACCGGTGTCCGTGCTGGTGCCCGCACGCGACGAGGCCCATCGGATCGCGCCGACCATCCGCTCGGTGCTGGAGCAGGAGGGCGTGCCCGACCTGGAGGTCGTCGTGCTCGACGACGGTTCGGCCGACGGCACCGCCGACGAGGTGCGCCGGGTGGCGGCCGGCGACCCGCGGCTGAAGGTCGTCACCGGTGACGGGCCACCCGCCGGGCTGCCGGGCAAGCCGCACGCCTGCGCGCAGCTGGCCGAGCTGGCCCGCGGGCGGGTGCTGGTGTTCGTCGACGCGGACGTCGTGCTCGCCCCGCACGCGGTGGCCGCGGCCGTGGAGCTGTTGCGCGCCAACCGGCTCGACATCGTCTCGCCGTTCCCGCGGCAGCTCGCCGACGGTGCCGTGACCCGGCTCGTGCAGCCGCTGCTGCAGTGGTCGTGGCTCGTGTTCCTGCCGCTGCGGCTGGCCGAGACCTCGCCGCGGCCCGCGCTGTCCGCGGCCAACGGCCAGTTCCTCGTCGTGGACGCCGAGGCCTACCACCGCTGCGGTGGCTTCGCCGGTGTCGCCACCGCCGTGCTCGACGACATCGCGCTGATGCGGGCGGTCAAACGCAGCGGCGGCCGCGGTGTGGTCGTCGACGGCAGCACGGTGGCGGCCTGCCGGATGTACGAGGACTGGGCGGACGTGCGGCAGGGCTACGAGAAGTCGCTGTGGTCGGCCACCGGCACCCCGGCGGCGGCGGTCGCCGTGTCGGCGTTGTTCGCCTGGCTGTACGTCCTGCCACCGCTGGCGGCGCTCACCGGGTCGCGCGCGGGTGCGGTCGGGTACGCGGCGGGGGTGCTCAGCCGCGTCGTGGCCGCCCGGCACACCGGTGGCCGGGTCTGGCCGGACGCGCTCGCGCACCCGGTGTCGGTGGGGGTGTTCCTGACCCTGGTCGCCCGGTCGTGGCGGGCCCGGCGGGCGGGCAGCCTGCACTGGAAGGGCCGTTCGTTGAAGGGGAGCAGCTGACGTGGCACGGGTGGCGGTCATCGGCGCGGGCATGGGCGGACTGGCGGCGGCCGCACGGCTCGCGAAGGCCGGGCACGAGGTCACGACGTTCGAGCAGGCGGCCGGGCACGGCGGCAAGCTCGGCACGGTGCGGCGCGGCGGTTTCACCTTCGACACCGGGCCTTCGTTGCTGACCCTGCCGCACGTCTACCGCGACCTCTTCGCCGCCACCGGCGCCCCGCTCGACGACCTCGTCGACGTCGTGCCGGTGGAACCGACCTGCCGCTACCGCTTCCCCGACGGCTCCGAGCTCGACCTGCCGCACGCCGAGAAGCAGGTGGACGACGCCATCGCCGACGCGTTCGGACCGCAGGCCGCCCGGCAGTGGCGCGCGGTGATGACCGACGCGGAACGGTTGTGGGACCTCGTCGGCGAACCGGTGCTGCAGAACCCGCTCGGCGGTGTGCGCGACCTCGTGCGCCGCTCGGCGAGCGTCCGCGACCTGATGGCGATCGCGCCGTGGCGCACGCTGCGCGGGGTGGGGGAGCGGCGGTTCACCGACTCGCGGCTGCGCATGCTGCTCGACCGCTACGCCACCTACAGCGGGTCCGACCCGCGCCGCACCCCGGCGCTGATGACGGTCGTCCCGTTCATCGAGCAGCGGTTCGGCGGCTGGTACGTCCGCGGCGGGCTGCGCCGGCTCGGCGACGCGTTGTTCGAACGCTGCGCCGAGCTGGGCGTGCGCTTCCGGTTCGACACACCGGTCGTCGGCGTCGACACCGACGCGAGCGGCGTCACCGGGGTGCTGCTGCCCGGCGGCGAACGGCACCGCGCCGACGTCGTCGTGTCCGATGTGGACGCCGAACACCTCTACGGCGAGCTGCTCACCGAACGGCGCGCCCGCCGCCCGCGCCGGATGCTCGCCAAGACCCAGCCGTCGCTGTCGGGGTTCGTGCTGCTGCTCGGGCTGCGGGGCCGGACACCGGACCCGGCCCACCACCGCGTGCTGTTCCCCGCCGACTACGACGCCGAGTTCGACGCGATCTTCGGCAGGCACCCGCACCCGGTGACCGACCCGACGGTCTACGTGTGCGCACCGGACGACCCCGCCGTGGCACCCGAGGGCGACGAGGCGTGGTTCGTGCTGGTCAACGCGCCCCGGCAGGGCCCGGTGGACTGGACGGAGCCGGGGCTGGCCACCGCCTACGCCGACCGCGTCCTGCGGGTGATGGCCGACCGCGGCCTCGACGTGCGCGACCGGGTGCGGCTGCGGGAGATCCGCACCCCGGCCGACTGGGCCCGCGACACCGGCTCGGTCGGCGGGTCGATCTACGGCTCGTCGTCCAACGGGCCGCGGGCGGCGTTGCTGCGCCCGGCCAACCGGTCGCCGGTACCGGGGTTGTTCCTCGTCGGCGGCTCCGCCCACCCCGGCGGCGGGCTGCCGCTCGTGGCGATGTCAGCGCAGATCGTCGCTCGGCTGGTGGGCCCGGCTTGACCCGGTCCACGGTCGGCCGGCGAGCTCCCGCCGGACACCGGCCGCGAGCTGACCGAACCCCACGACCGCGCACACCGCCCACAGCACCACCGACACCGCCGCCCAGCCCCACCCGGTGACGGGCGTGCCACCGGGCGACAGGGCCGTTCCCGCGCAGGCGACCGCGACCACGACCACCCGCGTCGGCCGCTCCGCGACGGTGATCGCACCCGCCGACGTCATCCCCACGGCCTGCGCCTTGGCCCGCGCGTACTCGTGCAGCAGCAACGACATCGCGATCCCGGCACACCACCACGCCTGCGCCCCGAGCACCAGCAGCACCAGCACCAGGCACACGTCGGCCAGCCGGTCGGCGACCGCGTCGACCACCGCACCCAGCGGCCGCACCCGGCCGGTGCGCAGGGCGACCGCGCCGTCCAGCCCGTCGAGCACCCCGGTGCCCACCACGAGCAGCAACGCCAGCAGGGCCCACCACCCGCCCGCCGCGGCGGCACCGACGGCACCCAGGGCGACGACGACACCGGCCGCGGACAACACGTCGGGGTGGACCCGGTCGAACGGGCGGGCCAGCGCGTGCACGAACCGCAGCCAGCCGACGACCAGCCGGCTGCCGGACACGTCCTCGCCGTGCACCCGCGACCACTCGGCGACGGGATTTCGCTCAGCACCGGTCACAACCACAACCGTAGGCGGAGGGGTGACATCACGCAGGTTCGGGTACCTCCCGATCATGCAGGTACTCCGCGCTGTGGTGGCAGCCACCCGCTCGGCGCTGCACGGCCGGGACCTCCTGCTGTGGGCGGCCGGTCTGACGTTCTTCGCCGGCCTGGGCCTGGTCCCGCTGCTGCTGCTGGCCCTGCGCGGCGCGGCACTGCTGTTCGGGCCCGGGTTCGTGCTCGACAGCGCCCGCCTGCTCGGTGACGCGCTCCCGGCGGCCGCGCGGAACCCGACCGAGGGGCTCGTGCGGCTGGCCGAGGCGGCGGTGACCGCGCCGTGGCCGCTGCTGGCGGCGTCGTTGCTGCCCGCGTCGCTCTACGGCGAGGGGCTGCGCCGCGGCCTGGGCCAGGCGGCCGGTGAGAAGGTGACCAAGTGGACCGGGTGGGCGGGCCGCATCGCGTTCCTGCCGGTGCTCGCGCTGGCGCCGCTGCTGATCGCGCTGCCGCTCGCGGTGACCCCCGTCGTCGCCCCGCTGTACGCGGAGGGCGGCTGGTCCGCGGTGCTCGGGGTCGTGCTGTCGTTCCACGCCGACCTCGTGCCGGTCTGCGCGACCGTCGGCCTGGTGTTCGCCCTCGCCGGACCCGTCGACCTGCCTGCCAGGACGAGCTTCGCGGCCGGTGTCGCCGTCGGCGCGGTCCTCACCGGCTTCCTGCACGGGTTCGTGCTGTTCCTCGCCATCCCGGTGGACTGGGCGATCCCCTACGGCGGCCTGGCCGGTCCCGGCGTCGTGGCGGCGCTCGCGCTGTGGCTGTTCCTGCTGCACGCCCTGCTGTTGTTCGGGTACCGGGCGACACTGAGCACGCACGAGGTGCTCACCGCCCAGCCGCAGGGGGTTCGTTGCCCGTCTCGCTAGCGCTCTTCACGCGCGACCTCCGCGTGCACGACAACGCGATGCTCACCGCCGCGGCCACCGCCGGCGAGGTGCTCCCGCTCTTCGTGGTCTCCCGCACGGACTTCGCCGGGCCGAACCGGGCCGCGTTCCTCACCGGCTGCCTGCGCGACCTCGCCCGCGGCCTCGCCGACCGGGGCAGCGCACTGGTCGTCCGGCACGGCGACCCCGCGGCCGTCGTCGCGAACCTGGTGCGGGAGCACGACATCACCCGCGTCCACGTGTCCGCCGACGCGAGCGCATACGCCCACCGCCGCGAGCGCGCCCTGCGCGAGGCGGTGGGGGACCGGCTCGTGGTGCACGACGACGTCGTTCCCGCCGTGGCACCGACCGGTCCGTTCGAGCCGGTCTTCACACCGTTCTTCCAGCGCTGGAACGAGGTCCCGCCACGCACCCCGCTGCCCGCACCCGGCGGCCTGCGGCTGCCCAGCGTCGACCCCGGCGAGCTCCCCTCGGCCGAGACCTTCTCCCGCGGCATCCCGGCACCCGGCCTGCCACCCGGCGGCGAACGCCACGGCCGGGCCCTGCTGGACTCCTGGGCGCGAACCGGAGTGCACCGGTACGCCGACGACCGCGACGACCTGGCCCGCCAGGGCTCGTCACACCTGTCCGCACACCTGCACTTCGGCTCGCTCTCCGCGGCCGAGACCCGTCACGCCGTCGGCGCGCACGCCGGCCAGTTCGTGCGCCAGCTGGCGTGGCGCGACTTCTACCTCCGGGTCCTCGCCGCACGACCGGACGCCGCGTGGCAGGACTACCGCGACCGCGGTGACCGGTGGCGCCACGCCCCGGCCGACCTGCTCGCCTGGCAACGGGGCCGCACCGGCTACCCGGTCGTCGACGCCGCCATGCGCCAGCTCACCACCGAGGGCTGGCTGCCCAACCGCGCCCGCCTGCTGGCCGCGAGCTTCCTCTGCAAGACCCTGTACCTCGACTGGCGGCCGGGCGCCGCGTTCTTCCTGCACCACCTCGTCGACGGCGACCTCGCGAGCAACCAGCTCAACTGGCAGTGGGTGGCGGGAACCGGCACCGACACCCGCCCCGGCCGGGTGTTCGACCCGGTGTGGCACGGCGAGCAGCACGACCCGGACGGCGCCTACGTCCACCGGTACGTGCCCGAGCTGCGGTCCGTGCCCGGTCCGCTCGTGCACCGGCCGTGGGAGCTCGACGCGTCCGTCCGCAGTGGACTCGACTACCCGGGACCCGTGGTGGGGCTGGAAGAGGGGTACGCGCGGTTCGTCAGCGCCCGCAGGAAGCACAAGCAGGGCAAACAGCAGAACCGCAGGCGCTGACCGCTCAGGCCGCCGCCGCGCCGAACAGCCCCGCCAACCGGTCGAGCGACCGCTTCATCGCCACCTCGTTCCGCCGGGGAATCCCGGACAGCCCGAGCAGCCACGCCGTGCGCGCGGTCGACCAGTCGAACGTCTCGGTCACCTCGGTCGTGCCGTCGCCGAGCGGGACGAGCCGCCACCGCCACCGGTGGCCGTTGAAGTGGCGCCAGGCGATGAGCCGGTCCTCCTCGAACTCCACCACGGTGTTCTCGATCCGGTACGCCACACCGATGCGCATGTCCATGCCGAAGGTCGCGCCGAGCGACAACCGGGCCGGCGCGCCCGGCCGGGGAGCGCGCACCGTACCCGACCCGTCGATCAGCGGGTGCTTCGCCGGGTCCGCCAGCAGGTCGAAGATCCGCTCCGCCGCCGCGGGCACCGTCCTGGTCACCGAGGTGCTGCGCACCGGCTACCCCTCCACGCCGCGGACGGTCGTCATCGACGTCAGGCCCGACATCTCCAGGATCGGCGTGAGCAGCGGCGTCGCGATCAGCTCCGCCCGTTCGGCGTGCGCGAACAGGACGCTCATGCCGGCGCTGTCGATGTAGTGGACCTCGGTCAGGTCCACCACGAGCGGGCCGGTGGTGCCGGAGAGCGCGGCGGCGAACGCCCCGGTGTTGCTCAGGTCGATCTCACCCGCTGCCTTGACCACCGATCGGCCGTCCGCGGCGGTGGTCTTGGTCAGCTTCAGCGGCGTCGTCATCAGGAATCATCACCTGCATCGTCACGGTCGTACCGGTCGGTTCGGGGAGGATGGCGACCTCGTCCATCATCGTCCGCATGATCGTCGTGCCCATGCCGCGGCGCGCGGCCGGGTCGGTGTTCGGGGTCTTCCAGGTGCCGGTGTCGACCACGGTCACGAGCAGCCCGGTGTCGCCGGCGGACTCGACGCGCACCCGCACGTTCTCGCGGGTCTCGTCGCGGTAGGCGTGCTCGATGGCGTTGGTCCAGGCCTCGCCCACGGCCAGCAGCACGCCCTGCGCCAGCGTCGTGGACAGTCCGCACTGGCCCAGCCAGGTGCGCAGCGTGTTGCGCGCGCCGTGCATCTGGTTCGGCTCGGCAGCGAAGTTCAGCTCCAGCGGCGCCGGGTGGCGGTAGAGCAGCAACGCGACGTCGTCGTCGTAGCCGCCGGCCGGGGCCAGGGTCTGCATGATCTCGCCCGCGAGGTCCTCCAGGCCGCTGGACCGGCCCTGCTGCACCGCTTCCGCCGCCTTCTCGATGCCCTCGGTCAGCGAGCGGCGCCGGCGTTCCACCAGGCCGTCGGTGTAGGTCAGCAGGGTCGAGCGGGGCGGCAGGGTGCACTCGGCCTCCGCGCGCCGCACGCCCGGCTTGACCGCGAGCGGGATCGACCGGCCGTCCTCCAGCAGCCGGGTGGTGCCGTCGTGCAGCGCCAGGATCGCGGGCGGGTGCCCGGCGCTGGAGTAGACGAGGTGACCGGTAGCCGCGTCGAGGACACCGCAGAACACCGTGGTGCACAACGCCCCCGGCACCCCGGCGGCGAACTGGTCGAGCGCCTCCAGCGCGCGGGCGGGACCGATCTCCTGCAGCAGCAGGGCGCGGCAGGCGCTGCGCAGCTGGCCCATCACGGCCGCCGCGGTGAGCCCGCGGCCCACGCAGTCGCCGACGACGATGCCGATGCGCCGGTCCGGCAGCTCGAACGTGTCGTACCAGTCGCCGCCGACCTCCAGCGGCCGCGCGGCCGGCTCGTAGCGCACGGCGAACCCGCCCGGCAGGAGCGACGGACCGAGGATGGCCCGCTGCAACGCGATCGCGGTCTCCCGCTGCTGGTCGATCTGGTGCGCGCGGGACAGGCCTTGCGTGAGGTGACCGGCCAGCACCGACAACAGCAGCTCGTCCTGCTCGGTGAACTGCTGCAACGCGTCGATGCGCAGCCACAGCACCATCGGTCCGTCCGGGTGCTCGACGGTGACCACGACGCTGCCGTCGCCGAGCACGACCGGGACCAGCGCCTGGTGCTCCCGGAACGACGTCAGCACCACCCGCTCGTGCTCCGGCATGTCCTCCCAGACGAAGCCGGCGGACCCGTTGACGACCAGCGGGTCGTGGTGCCGTGCGAACACGACGGCCAGGACGTGCTCCGTCCGCCAGAGACCCTCCAGCTGCTCGATCGCACTCGTCAGCGCGTCGCCGGTGTCCGTGGCCTGCGACAGCCGCATGCTCATCTCCGCGAGCGCGGCCTCCCGCCTGCGGGCGTGGTGCTCTGCGGTGACGTCGCGGAAGGTGCCGACCGTCATCGTGTCGCCGCTGTCCGGGTCGCGAGCCGGGTTCATCAGGGCGCTGAGCCACAACCGCCGGCCGTCGCGGTGGGTCACCGGCACGGTGTGGCTGCGCTGGTCGCGGCCGGACCGCTGCTCGAACGCGGCGGCGAACTGCTTGCGCGCCTCCGGGTCCGTGGGCCACCACGGGTGCGGCACCGGGTAGGGCAGCCCCTCCGGCCCGTAGCCGAGGATGTCGGTGAACGCGGCGTTGATCTCCACGACCGTGCCGGCGCCGTCGCAGACGAAGAACGCCTCCTGCAACGAGTCGATCAACGCGTCCCGCCAGCGGGCGTGCCGGCCGCGCAACCGGGCGAGGTCCACGTTCGCCCGCACCCGCGCCAGCAGGTCCGCAGCGGCGAACGGCTTGACCAGGTAGTCGTCCGCCCCGGCGCGCAGGCCCTCGCCGGAGGCCTCCTGACCGGCCCGCGCGGACAGCAGCAGCACCGGCACCGCCAGCGTGCGCTGGTCCGCGCGCAGGGCCGCCACCAGCGACAACCCGTCCATCCGCGGCATCATCACGTCGCTGACCACCAGGTCCGGCGGCCGGGCGCGGGCGGACTCCAGCGCCGCCAGGCCGTCGTCGACCGCGCGCACCTCGTAGCCCGCGCGGTGCAGCAGCCGGGTCAGGTACTCGCGCATGTCCGCGTTGTCGTCGGCGACCAGCACCGTCGCGGGCAGCTCCGGCGCGGCACCGGCGGCCGTGCTGGGCAGCAGCTCCTCCACCGTCAGGCCGGGCTCCGGCAGCCAGCGCAGCGCCTCCTGCACGTAGGGGGCGGCGATGTCGGACGTGGCGGGCGCGGCGGAGTCCTGCGCGAGCGCGTCGGCGGGCAGGTGGTGCGTGCCGAACGGCAGCTCGACGGTGAAGGTGGTGCCGGCGCCCTCGGTGCTCTCGGCGAGGATCGTGCCGCCGTGCAGGCCGACGAGCTCCTGCACCAGCGCGAGCCCGATGCCGCTGCCCTCCTTGGACCGCGACCACGTGTTCTCGATGCGGTGGAAGCGCTCGAACAGGCGCGGGATCTCGTGCTCCGGCACCCCCACACCGGTGTCGCTGACCGTCACGACCGCCCGGTTCGACCCGGCCCGCACGGACACGCCGACCGATCCCTCGACGGTGAACTTGAGCGCGTTGCTCAGCAGGTTCAACACGACCTTCTCCCACAGGCCGAGGTCGACGTGCACCGGCTCCGGCAGTGTCGCGCAGTCGATCTCGAAGCGCAGCCCGGCCTTCTCCACCGCCGAGCGGAAGACGCTGGCGAGCTCCGCGGTCACCGCGGCGAGGTCGACCGGCTGGAAGTGCGCCTGCATGCGGCCCGCTTCGAGGCGGGAGAAGTCCAGCAGGGTGTTGACGAGCTTGCCCAGCCGCAGGCCGTTGCGGTGGATGACCTCCAGCTCCTGACCGGCCTGCGGGTCGGCGGCGGACAGCCGGTCGCGCAGGTCCTGCACCGGACCCATGATCAACGTCAGCGGCGTGCGGAACTCGTGGCTGATGTTGGAGAAGAACGCGGTCTTGGCGCGGTCGAGCTCGGCCAGCTCCTCGGCCCGCCGTTGCTGGGCCTGGAAGTTGCGGGCACCGGCGATGCCCGCCGCCAGGTGGCCGGCGACCAGCTCCACGAACCCGAGGTAGCCGTCGTCGAGCGGCCGGTGCCGGTTCAGGCCCGCGACCAGGAACCCGTACGGCGCGCCACCGGGCCGTTGCAGCGGCACGACCAGCGCGCTCGTGGGCGGCCGGCTCCAGGCCCCGCTGAGCAGGCCGTCGTGGTCGTCGAGCCCGACCACGACGGACTCGCCGCGCTTGGCGGCCGCCAGTGGCCAGTCCACGGCACCCGGCGGCGCCGGCAGGTCCTCCGGCGCGACCGGGTGGCCCTGTTCGATGCCGGTGGCGCAGGCCAGCCGCGCGTGGCCGTCGTCGAACAGGTAGGTCAGGGTGAACGGCAGGTCGCGCTGGTTGCGCCCGAGCTGCGTGCACGCGAACGCCAGCACCTCCTGCTCCTCGCGCGCGACGCTCGGGTCCGAGCCGAGGTCGCGCAGCGTGGCCATCCGCCGCTCGGCGATGACGCGGTCGGTCTCCTCGCTGACCACGCACAGCATCCCCGCCACCGCGCCGCTCTCGTCGCGCAGCGGGCTGTAGGAGAAGGTGTGGTAGCTCTCCTCAGAGTAGCCGGACCGTTCCACGAACAGCAGCAGCGCCTCGTCCCACGTCGCGTGCCCGGTGGTGAGCACGCTGTCCACGCGGGGACCGATGTCCTCCCAGATCTCCGCCCACACCTCTGCCGCCGGTCGCCCCAGCGCCCACGGGTACTTGCGGGCGAGCGTGTTGCGCCGGTAGGCGTCGTTGCAGAAGAAGGTCAGCTCCGGGCCCCACGCGAGCCACATCGAGAACCGCGACGACAGCAGCACGCTGACGGCGGTCTGCAGGCTCTGCGGCCACGCGGAGGGCGGGCCGAGCGGGGTGGCGGTCCAGTCGACCGCGGCGAGGTCACGACCGACCAGCGGGTCCTCGGCGAAGACACCGGTGAGCGCGGGCCGGTCGTCTCTTCCACCGGTGTCGTCAGAGCGGGTCACCGACCGTCCCTTCGCCACACCTCGACAGTTGACCTGTCCAGGGTGCCCAAACCCGGCGACGGCTGCACAACCAGATCCGACGGGTGTGCCCCGCGCCACGGCGTGGAGGGGGACCGGACCGCCCCGCCGCGGCGAAGGCGGGCGGCCTCCGCCGCCGGTCGCGCCCGCGCTCCGGTGGCGACCCACCGGGTGCCGGGAGGGTCTGCCCGATGCCCTCGAACACGACCGCGGAGTCGGTGCGCGCGGTCGGTCCGGCGGCGGGGCGTCAGCCGAAGCGCATGCGCAGGTTCGTCACCGCGAGGTGCAGCAACGGCTTGCCCGCGCGGAGCCAGCCGAGCCGCCCGCCGGGCGTGAGCCGCCAGCGCACCCGCGTCGGCCGGACCCGCGCCGAGGTGCGCAGCGCGGTGCGGTGCGCCTTCCCGTGCAGCGACTGCCACACCGACGTCCCCGCCCACACCGGCAGGCCCGGTGCCCGGAGCGGTTGCTCGTCGGCGGCGGCGATGGTCGTGTCGTCCACCAGCGCCACGGCGTCGAGCGGGCCGGCGGAGAGCGTGAAGTCCGCCAACTCCTTGGGGATGCCCCACATCGCCCGCGCGCCCTGCTGCGACCGGGTGTCGTCGACCCAGATGTCCGTGATGGACAGTCCCGGCCGGAACCCGCGCCGCACCACCACGGCCGTCATCAGCTCGTGGTAGGAGAGCAGTCCGGGCGGGCGGTAGTCGACGAACGCCGACACCACGAGCACGCGGCCGAACAGGGACAGCGGCACGACGCCGCCCGGCAACCGCAGGGTCGTCGCCGAACGTGGTGCCGTCCACACCGTGAGCCAGCCCTGGCCGCACAGGTTCCACGGCGCCGGGGGGAAGTCAGCGGACATCGGTCACCTCGCCCGCGGACCGCAGCGCCGCCGGCGCCCCCGCCGGAACCGCCGGCCGGTGCGGTGCCACGGCGCTGAGCCGGGCGTAGGTCGCTCCGAGCGGGGGCCGCGGGTCCGGTTCACCCTTGTTGGGCCACAACGACATCGCGCGCTCGGCGAGCGCGGTGATCGTCAGCGCCGGGTTCACGCCGAGGTTCGCCGGGATCGCGGAGCCGTCCACCACGTGCAGCCCGGGGTGGCCGTGGACGCGGTGGTACGGGTCGACGACGCCGGTGGCGGGGGAGTCGCCGATCACGCAGCCGCCGATCAGGTGGCCGGTCAGCGGGACGTCCGCCAGGTCGTTCCACGCGCCCCGCGCGACGCCGCCGGCGCGGGCCGCGAGCCGGCGGGCCACCTCGTGCCCGGCCGGGATCCACGACGGGTTCGGCGCGCCCTCGCCCTGCCGGGTCGTCAGGCGACCCCGCCGCAACGACGTGGTGAGCGAGTTGTCCAGGCTCTGCATCACCAGCAACGCTATCGTCTCCTCCGACCACCTGCGCGGCGAGTGCATCCGCAGGGCCGTGCGGTACTCGGCCCGCAGCTGGGCCAGACCGCGGCGCAACCGGCCGGGTCCGCCGTCCACGAGCGTGGTCATCAGCAGGCCCATCAGGTTGCTGCCGCGCCCGTAGCGGACCACCTCGACGTGCGTGTCGGCGTCCGGGTGGATCGACGACGTGATCGAGATGCCGAGCGAGTTGTCGATCCGCCCGCCCGGCACCCGCACCGCTACGACCGCCTCGGAGTTCGTGCGGCACAACGCTCCCAGCCGCGGCGACAGTCCGGGCAGACCGCCGCCGGCGCGGATGCGGTGCAGCAGCTGCTGCGTGCCCAGCGACGCCGCCGAGAACACGACCTGGCCGGCGGTGAAGATCCGCTCCGCCCGCCCGCCGGTCCGCCGCGTGCGCACCGCGTACCCGCCGCCGGGACGGGGCCGCACGTCCGTGACCGTCGTCAACGGCCACACCCGCGCACCGGCCTGCTCGGCCAGGTGCAGGTAGTTCTTCGGCAGCGTGTTCTTCGCGCCGTACCGGCAGCCGGTCATGCACGCGCCGCAGGCGGTGCACCCGGTGCGACGCGGCCCGGCACCGCCGAAGAACGGGTCCTCGCCGTCGGGTCCGAAGTGGACGCCCACCCGGGACGGGCGGTGGGTCGACGGCACCCCGAGCTCGACGGCGACCTCGCGCAGCAACCGGTCGGCGGCGGTGCGGCAGGGGTTCTCCACCACCCCCAGCACCCGGCTCGCCTGGTCGTAGTGCGGCGCGAGCTCCGCCTGCCAGTCGGTGACGTGCGCCCAGCGCGGGTCGCGGAAGAACGCCTCGCCCGGCTCGTACAGGGTGTTCGCGTACACCAGCGACCCGCCGCCGACCCCGGCGCCGCTGAGCACCAGCACGTCGCGCAACGGCGTGATCCGCTGGATGCCCGTGCACCCCAGCCGCGGCGCGAACAGGTAGTCGCGCAGCTGCCAGGACGTGCGCGGGAACTCGTCGTCGGCGAACCGGCGCCCCGCCTCCAGCACGCCGACCCGGTAGCCCTTCTCGGTCAGCCGCAGGGCGGTCACCGCGCCACCGAACCCCGACCCGACCACCAGCACGTCGTGGTCCACGGCGTCACACCCCTTCCGCTGCCAGGTCACCGGTGTACGTCAGCACGTGGTCGCCCAGCCGCAGCTCCGCGGTGCGCCGCAGGTACTCCCGCGTGCTGCCGGGCCAGTTCGTCGTGACGGACCCGTCGCCGGCGCGGTACCACGACCCGCAGCCGCTCCACAGCCCGCCGGTCAGCCGCGCCCGCATCTCCGCGTCGAACGCGTCGGCGACCCCGGGCCGCACCTCCAGCGCCGCCGTACCGGTGTGCGCGAGGTGGCGCACCGCGGCCACGACGTAACGGCACTGCGCCTCGATCATCGTGATCACCGAGCTGCCGCCGAGGTTCGTGTTCGGCCCGTACACCAGGAAGAAGCTCGGGAAACCGGGCACCGACAGGCCCAGGTGCGCCCGCGGCCGCCCGCCCCACACCCCGGCGAGCTCCCGGCCCCGCCTGCCGGTGACGCGCATCGGCAGGGCGAAGTCGGCGACGGTGAACCCGGTGCCCCAGATCAGCACGTCCGCGGCGTGCTCGCGGCCGTCAGCGGTGCGCACGCCCCGCGCTGTGACCTCGGCGATCGGCTCGGTCACCACGTCGACGTTCGCGGCGGTGAGCGCGGGGTACCAGTCGTTGCTGAACAGCACTCGCTTGCAGCCCACCGGGGTGGTCGGCCGCAGCCGTTCGCGCAACGCCCGGTCCCGCACCCGCACCCGCAGGTGGGCGGCCGCGAGACCGGCGACCAGGCCGCGGGAGAACCGGCCGGAGTGCAGCAACCCGGTCAACGCCTCGCCCGCGAGCCACACCCCGCCGCGCGCGGCCCGCGCCGCCAGCGGGTGAGCCCGGCCGCGCAGCCGCCCGTCGGGCTTGGGCAGCACGTGCGGGGCGGTGCGCTGGAAGACGGTCAGGTGGTCTGCCCGCGGCTGGACCCGCGGCACGAACTGCGCCGCGCTCGCCCCGGTGCCCACCACCGCGACGCGCGTGCCGCGCAGGTCCACGTCGTGCCGCCACCGGGCGCTGTGGAACACCGGGCCGCCGAACCGGTCGAGGCCGGGCAGCACCGGCACCGCCGGCCGGTTCAGCTGGCCGACCGCCGACACCAGCACGTCGGCCTCCAGCACCTCGCCGTCGGCGAGCTCCACCCGCCACCGGTGCCGTGCCTCGTCGAACGTCGCGGCCACGACCCGCGCACCGAACCGGATCCGGTCGCGCACGACCGCCGCCGCCCGCCGCAGGTAGTCCAGGACGTCGGGCTGGGCGGCGTAGCGGCGCGGCCACGACGGGTCGGGGAAGAAGGAGTACGAGTACAGCGAGGACGGCACGTCGCACGCGGCGCCCGGATAGGTGTTGTCCCGCCAGACGCCGCCGACCTCGTCGGCCCGCTCCAGCACCGTGACCCGGTCGAAACCGGCTCTGTGCAGCGACAACGCCACGCCCAGGCCGCCGAAACCGGCACCGATGACCACCACCTCGGGGTTTTCTCGCACGTCACCGAAGCTAGGAACAACCACCCGTTCGCACCAGGACAACACCGGCCGCGCGATTGACAATCGCGGCCATGAGGACGTTGGCCCTACCCGCGACCCGGCACTGGGACTTCCCCCGCGGCATCGCGAGCGCGGCCCTGCTGCTGCGCTTCGGCGCCGGGCAGGGCCTGTCCCGCGCGGAGCTGCTCGACGGCAGCGACCTCACCGCCGAACAGCTCGCCGACCCGGTGGCGGAGATCGGTGCCCGGCAGGAGCTGGCGGTCGTGCGCAACCTCGCCGCGCGGTTGCCGCACGCGGGGATCGCCGCGGGCCGGCACTACCACGCCACCACGTTCGGCGTGCTCGGTCACGCGTTCCTCAGCGCGGCCACCGTGCAGGACGCGGTCGACGTCGCGTTGCGCTTCCTCGACCTCAGCTTCACCTTCACCGCGCCCGCCGCCGTGCTGGACGGCGACCGGCTGGTGATCACGCTCGACCCCGGCGCACTGCCCGCCGACGTGGTGCCGTTCCTCGTCGAACGCGACCTCGCCGCCATCCACACGGTGATCGGCGAACTCCTCGCCGGTGCCGTGCCGGTGCTCTCGGTCGACCTCGCCCACCCCGCACCGGCCGACACCCGCGACCACGAGCAGGTCTTCGGCACCCGGCCGCGGTTCCGCGCACCGCACAACCGGTCCGTGGTGGACGCCTCGGTGCTCGTGCGGGCGTTGCCGCTGGCCAGCCCGGAGGCCACGGCGCTGTGCGCACGGCAGTGCGAGGACCTCGCCGCCCGCCGCCGCAGGACGCCGGGCACCGCGCGGGACGTCCGCCGGCTGCTGGAGGGCTCCGCCCGGTTCGAGGAGACCATGCCGGTCGTGGCCCGCGCCCTCGGCGTCAGCCCCCGCACCCTGCGGCGCAGGCTGACCGAGTCCGGCACCAGCTACCAGGTCCTGTTCGACGAGGTCCGCGCCGAGCGCGCCGCGGTCCTGCTCACCCGCGGCGGGCTGTCGGTGGAGCAGGCGGCCGGTCAGCTCGGGTTCGCCGAGGCGGCGAGCTTCATCCACGCCTTCCGCCGCTGGTACGGCACGACGCCGAGCACCTACGCCCGCTCAGCGCTCCGGCCGTGACCAGTCGCTGCGGTGGTGCAGGTTGGTCTCGGCGACGTTGCCGACCGCGGGGGCGTCCCGTCCGCCGTCGACCACCAGACCCGCTTCAGCGGCAGGCGCCCGGTACCAGCCGGAACACCCGTTGACGCACGGGTGGCTCATCTCCGTCAGCGTCATGCCGCCGTCCGCGCCCGGAACGGGTTGCATCCACGTCATCGAGCCGCTGCCCTCGCACAGCTCGCAGGTGCCGTCCACCGCTCACCGCCCCAGCAGGTGGCGCAGCGCCGGGTCGAGCCGCGGGTAGCGGAACACGTGCCCCGCCTTGGTGAGCACCGCCGGGCGCACCAGCTGGCTGGCCTGCGCCAGCTCGCGGGCACCCTGGTCGCCGAGCAGCACCTTGGGCGCGAACGACGGCACCGGCAGCAGCGCCAGCCGGTGCAGCACGTGCGCCAGCACCTCCGTGTACTCGCTGTTGCGCACCGCCTCCGGTGCCACCGCGTTGACCGGCCCCGACAGCGCGGTGTCGTAGAGCGCGCGGTGGTAGACGTCCACGAGGTCGTCGATGCCGATCCACGACTGCCACACATGCCCGTCACCGAGCTTGCCGCCCAGCCCGGCCGCGAACAACGGGTGGAAGATCCGCAGCGTGCCCCCGGCCGGTGACTGCACCAGCCCGGTGCGCACGGTCACCACGCGCACCCCGTCCGCCTTGCTCGCCGCCTCCCAGTCGGCGACCACGTCGGCCAGGAACCCGTCGCCGCGCTCGCTCTCCTCGGTCAGCTCCTCGTCACCGCGGTCGGGACCGTAGAACCCGATCGCCGACGCGCTGACGAACACCTCCACCCCGGCCGCCGAGGCCAGGTCCGCGAGCGCGCGGGTGGGCCCGATCCGGGACGAGCGGATCGCCGCGCGGTGGGAGTCGGTGAACCGCCCGGCGATCGACGCGCCGGCCAGGTGCACCACGGCGTCGACCCCGGCCAGCAGGTCGGGCGCGGGCCGGTCCGGGTCCCAGCGCCGTTCGCCGGGACCGTTCACCTGGCCGCGCACCAGCCTGACCACCCGGTGCCCGGCGGTGGTCAGGAACGGCCCCAGCGCGCGGCCGACCAGACCGCCGGCACCGGTCAGCGCGATCGTCCTCGGCCGGTCGCCCGCGAGCCGGGCGGCCCGCTGGGCGGCGAGGTCGGCCGCCACCTGGCGGTGCCGGTAGGCGAACGTTGACCGCAGCAGCGCGCCGGGCACCTGCGTGTCCACCCGGTCGGTCATCCGGGTGCCGTCGCCCTCGGCCCGGAACTCGTGGCTGTGCCGCCACTTCAACGCCCAGCGCAGCGGCGCCGAGTCGAGCTCGTCGACGAACCGGTGCGGCGGCGCGTACCCGGAGTGCTTCGCGCCCCAGCGCAGCCCCAGCGGGAAGCCGAGGACCGCGCGACCGCCGTCCAGCGTGCTTGCCTCGCGCACGACGCTCATCGGGTGCCACGGCGGCGTCAGCCGGTGGATGGCACCGGGGCGCTCGTGCCAGGCGAACACCTCGTCGAGCGGTGCGTCGACGACGCTGGAGTAGATCAGGGACATGCACCAACGCTAAGCAGGCCCTGCGGGATCTGCACGATGAGCGGAACCAGTCCCGCGGGGCGCCGCCCGGACCGCACCTCGTTCGACGCCGCACAACGGGCGGCAGGCGTCTCAGGCCGGGCGGAGGTGGTCCCACTCGTCGTCGTCGAAACTGCCCGACAGCACCATCTCCCGGTTCTCCGCGGGCCCGCGGGTGCCGAAGACCTCGTCGAGCCGCAGCGGCCGCCGGGTCGTCGCCGCCGTCTGCACCTCCACCCGGACGGGGACGTGCGGGTACGTCTCCTCCAGCCGCCCCAGTGCCTCCGCGGCGTTGTCGGCGATCGACCACACCCGCGGCGCCGGGACCGCGGGCAGCACGAGCAGGAACTCCGTGCGGCTCATCCGCACCGCCCGGTCCACCGGCCGCAGCTCGCGGCGCAGCAGGTCGGCGACGTTGTTCTCGGTGTGCACCGCGGCGCTCGGCCCGTGCAGGCCCTCCACGTCCTCCAGGTCCGGCACCCGGACGCGAATCAGCCCCAGCTCGACGGTGTCGGCGAAGTCCGTGCCGAGCCACGAGTCCAGCGACTCCGGCGTGTGCAGCCCGGTCCACGGGTCGCGCGCGTCGCGCACCTCGTCGGCCCGCCGCGCGGTCAGCCGCTCGACGCGGTCACGCGCACGGGCCATACCGGTGACCAGGTGCACCACCGCCGCCTCCGCCCGCCGCTCCACCTCGGTCGCGGGCGGCTCGACCGCGCTCGCCAGCACGTCGTCCAGCCGCCGCCGCACGTCGGGCGGCACCCGGTCGCCCAGCACGTCGCGCAGCCGGACCGCCTCGGCGTAGGCCTCCTCGCGCCGGAACCCCCAGCGGCCGTGGAAGAGCCGCGCCGGCTCCAGCGAGGTGCCGTCGAGGGCCACCTCGCCGAGGTCGGTCGCCACGACGCTCGCACCGAACCGCGCCGACAGCACCACCACCGACCACTCGGCGGCCAGCTCCTCGTCCTTGCGCAGCAGCACCGGCGTGACCCCCGCCGGCAGGTCCGGCCTGCGGTCGGCGACCATGCCCACGACCGTGACCTCCGCCAGCCCGGCGATGCGGCGGTAGACCTCGCTCTCGCGTTCGAAGTAGGGCAGCCGCTGGAACATCGCGATCACCAGCAGCGGTTCGGAGCCGTCGCCCGCGAGCGCGGCCCGTTCCACGGCGTGCGAGGCGATCACCAGCGTGCGCTTGGTCAGCAGTCCCGCCCTGGCGTCCCGTGCTGACGCGTTCACCCACCTGCTCCTGTCGTCGTGGCCCACCTCGGCGGCACTTCGAACCTAGTTCGGGCGCCCCTCCCGGCAGAACTGCACGAACGGGTGACGTCCGGCCGTTGTGCGGGCCGAGCACCGGACCCCGACGATGGAGGTGCAGCGGTTCGCCGAGCGGGGAGGAAGGCAGTGCTGACGACCACGAGGACCGGTACCGGGCTCGGGTGGCGGGTGCTGCTCGCCGTGCTGGCGGCCGGGCAGGTCGTGAGCCCGCTCGTCGTCACCGCGCTGGGCGGCGGGGAGTTCCGCACGTCCGACCGCGCGGGGGAGCCGCCGATCGTGCCCGCCGGGTACGCCTTCTCCATCTGGGGCCTGGTCGAGGCCCTGTGCCTGGGGTACGCGGTGTGGGCGCTGGTCACGAAGGCACCGGGCGGTGAGCTGCGCGACCGGCTGGCGCGTCCGCTGGCGGTGGTGTTCGCCGGGTTCACGGTCTGGCTCGTCGCGGCCGAGGTGGAACCGGTGTGGTCGACCGTGGCCGTGTTCGTCGTGATGGTCGTGTTCCTGCTCAAGGCGTTGCGGCTCGCGCTCGCCCACCGCGCCGAGATCGCGCGCTGGCACCGGTCACCGCGGCTGCTGCTGTGGACCATGCTCGGCGTCTACACCGGCTGGAGCACCGTGGCGATCTGGGTCAACCTCACCACGGCGCTCACCGGGAGCGGGGCGCCGATCGACGGCACCGCCGGTGTCGCCGGCCAGGTCGCGGTCCTCGCCGGTGCGACGGCGACCGCGGTGGCGTTGCTGTGGCGCACCTCCGGGCTGCTGTCCTACGGCCTCGCCGTGGCCTGGGCGCTCGTCGCGGTGGTCATCGCCGCGGCCGACGCCGGACAGCCCGCGCTGGCGGTGGTCGCGGCCGTGGCGCTGGTGCTCGTGGCCGCCGCGACCGCGTGGTTCCGCATGCGCCGCACCGCCGCGGCGTGACCGTCAGCTCAGATCGCCCCGCCCCGTGCCGGTGCCGCCGGTGAGAACGCCGAGCGTGGCCGCACCGTCGTGGAGCCACACCCGGTAGAGCCCTTCCGGCGCGTCTCCCGGCCCAGTCCGGCCATCTCGCGCGGCGAGCCCGGACCGGCACGCCGCACAGGTGCGCAGGTGGTCCTCAGTCGGCCCGCCCGCCGCCCAGGGGGTGTGTTCCACGCGGCCGCGCATCGAAAGCACTCCGTCCGGCGTCGTGTGGAACCGGGCGCCGTGGGTACGACTGACAAGGCCGCCGCAGGCGCACCGACGCGAGCTCCTCCGGGGATCGCCGCAGTGACGCACAAGACACGAACCCGATCGGTCCCCGTGCCGAACCACTAGGAGAACGGAGGTATCGGTTGTGAACTCGCATCGAAGCGAACACCCCGTGCTGATCACCTCGGCGGCGCCGTCCTACTCCGACCAGCTCGCGGCCCGGCGGCGCCGGTACGCGGTGATGATGAGCCTGCGCATCCCGTGTTTCGTGCTGGCCGTGCTGTTCGCGAAGGTCTGGTGGCTCGCGCTCGCCCTGATCCTGCTGTCCGTGCCGCTGCCGTGGATGGCGGTGCTGATCGCCAACGACCGGCCGCCGCGCAAGTCGGAGTCGCCGGAGAAGCTCACGCCGTCCCGCAAGGCGCTCGGCGCGGGTGACGAGAGGCGGGGTGCGCTGTGATCGGGCTGACCGTCGTCGTCGGCTACGGGGACGCCGCGCTGGACGTCTTACGCCACTTGCCGTTGCGCCACGGGCACACCGAGGTCGTGGTGGTCGACCCGGACGCGGTCGCGCTCACCGGCGCGCTCGCCAACGGCGCCAGGGCCACCCGCGGCGACGGGCGCGACATCTGCGCGTTGCGGCACGCCGGGGTGCCGTTCGCGGGACGGGTGGTCGTCGCCGTGCCCGACGACCTCGACGGGTTGCAGATCACCCTGGCGGTCCGCAGCCTCAACCGGACCGCGATCATCGTCGCCGCGGTCCGCGACCCGGCCAACCAGGACCTGTTCAGCAGGTTGGGGGCCGACGAGGTGTTCGTGCGGGTCAGCTCGGCGTGACCGGTCGGCCCGCCAGCCGGCGGTAGAGGTCCGCGAACGGTTCCGCGACCGCGTCGATGGCGAACCGTTCGCGCACGGTCGCCCGCCCGGCCGCCGCCACCGGTGCCGCCGCCGCGCCGAGTCCGACGACGTGGGCCAGCCCCGCCCCGAGCGTGCGCGCGGTCGAGGTGTCGACCAGGAACCCGTTGCGCCCGTGGTCGAGGTAGCAGTGCATGCCACCGCGCTGCGGGCCCACCGCGAGCAGCCCGGCCTCCATCGCCTCCAGCACGGCGATGCCGAACTCCTCCTTCACGCTGGAACACGCGTAGACGTGCGGTCCACCCGTGGCCGCCAGCTCGTGCTGCAACCGCCGGACGTCGTCGTTGGACCACGCGGGCAGGACCGCGATCCGGCCGCGTGCCGACGGCGTGGACTCGGCCAGCGCCAGCACTTCGTCGAGCACGGCCTGTTCGTCCGGCGTCCGGTCGGTGCGGGAACCACCGATGACCACCAGCGCGGTCCGCTCGTGCAGACCCGCCTCCAGCCACGCCCGCACCAGCAGCGGCTGCTGCTTCATCGGGTGCAGCCGCCCCACGTTGAGCAGCACCGGCAACCCGGCGGCCGAGTCGTCGAGCCGGGGGAGCGCGGACGGCCCGAACAGCTCGGCGACCAGCGAGCGGCCCACCGGTGCCGGTGGTGGCGCGATGCCCTCCTCCAACGCGCACAACGCCGCCGCGTCCAGCTGCGGGAAGTGCGCCAGGACCTCGTCCTGCCGGCCACCGATGGTGATCACCTGGTCCGCGCGTGCGACGAGGTGGTCGGCGGCCCGCACCCGGTGCAGGTCGAACCGCATCGCCGCCACGTCCGCGGTGCCGTCGAGGTGGCGTTCGGCGAGGTGGCGGTGCGGGTCCGGGGTCACGGTGAACACGAGCCGCGCCCCGAGCAGCCGCGCGGCGTCGGCCACGGCGAGGGACCCGTCGTCGGAGTAGCGGACGTGCACGACGTCCGGCGCCAGACCGCACCTCGGCAGCAACCGGCTGAGCCACCACGTGATCCCGGCCCGGTGGCGGGCCATGTCCGGCTGGACGAGCGCGACCGGCGAGTCGACCGGGACGTGCACCGTCCAGTGGTCGAGCCCGGCGTGCCGCGTCACCGTCACCGCCGTCGGTTCCGGCGCCAGCACGACGGTGACGACCCGGCCGACGTCCGGCCGCCGCACCAGCGCGTCCGCCAGTGACGACAGGAACACGGTGAGCCCGCCGCTCGCGCCCTCACCCGGCCGAGCCGTGCCGCCGATGAGCATCGACTGGGCGATGACCGGCCCGTCCGCCGGCGGTGCCACCGGCAGCGCGAGGTCGTCGTGCAGCAGGTCGAGCATCAGCTTCTCGTAGGGGGACCGCGGAGAGGCGTCGACCGGCTCGCCCAGCGCGTCCAGGTACCGCCACAGCGCCGGGCCGCGGAGGAGCGCCCGTGCCTCGTCGGGGGTCAGCGGGGTGAGGCGGTGCAGCGTGGCGGCGTCGAGCAGCCACGTGCCGAGCTCGCCGTCCTGAGTGGACCGCAACGCGTGCCGCAGCCGCGCGGTCACGGCCGCTGCGCCGTGTGCCCGCACGATCGCGGGGAGTTGTTCGCACAGCAGGGAGAAGAAGGCCGGGTCGCTCGTCAGTGCCGCGACCACGGACTCGGGGGCCGGCGCCGCAGCGGTGTTCTGCCGGGCTTCCAGCGCTCGCTGAACCTCTGGATGTGTCCGCACACCCGGTGTTCGAACCGGGAGGCGCGTTCGGATCGAACAACTTCCGAGTTCTGCCAAGGAGGAGGAGGAGCCAGGTGCCGCGCTTTGTCGTTGTGAGTCCCCCTTTCCGCTCGCACGCCCAGCCCATGTCGGTGTTCGCCACCGCGCTGGCCGCGGCAGGTGCCCGGGAGGTGACGTTCGCCTGTGGCGCGGAGTTCGCCGACCTGGCACGCGATGTTCGTTTCGCGGCAATGAGGACGACCCGCGAGTCGAACAGCGGCATCGCCGAGAGGACCGCGCAGGACGCCCGCGCGGCCCGTGGTGTGACCGACTTCCTCGAAGCCACGAAAGGAGGTGCGGTCGCGGCCCTGCTCGCGCAGACCCGGCGGCGCAGGACGGAGCCGCTGACCGCGCCCGCCCAAGTGCTGCAGGACATCCGCGCACTGCACGAGGACGTGCGACCGGACTTCTACGTCGTCGACCAGATCGACTACGCGACCACGCTCGCGTTGCACGCGCTCGACCTGCCGTTCGTGTCCTACGTCACCGGGCACCCGACCTACCTCGTCACGCGCGACGACCAGTTCTTCGGCCTGCCGCAGCTGTGGCCGTCCGCGGTGCGTCCGTCACCGGCCGAACTCGCCGAGCTGGCAACAGAAGTGCGGCTCACCGACCGCGCCCTCACCGCCGCGTTCGCCGAGTTCCTGGCCGAGCACGCACCGTCCAGGCCGGTGCCGCCCCGCGCGTTCGCCTCGACCTCCTCCCACGCCGCCGTCGTGAACTACCCGCACCTGCCTTGGCTTCCGCCGCTGCCGTCACCGCAACAGCAGGTGTTCCTCGGCCACTGCACCACTCCCGAACCGCTCGACGACACCTGGCTCGCCCGCGTCCGCGGCCGCCGCGTCCTGCTCGTCGCGCTGGGCACGTTCCTGTCCGCACGCCACGACGTGCTGCGCACGGTGGTCCGCGGCGCCCTGCAGGTCCCGGACCTGACCGTGGTGGTCGCCGCCGGCGGCCGCGTCGCTGAACTTGCCGACCTGGCAACGGATCCACGCGTGGTCATCGAGTCCGTGGTCCCGCAGCGCGCGTTGCTGCCGCACGTCGCCGCGATGGTGCACCACGGCGGCAACAACTCGTTCACCGAATGCCTGCAGGCGGGGGTTCCCGCGGTGGTGCTGCCGTTCTCCAGCGACCAGTTCTGCATCGC
The DNA here is from genome assembly GCF_055607425.1 of Lentzea sp. NPDC037011. Taxonomy (NCBI): domain Bacteria; kingdom Bacillati; phylum Actinomycetota; class Actinomycetes; order Pseudonocardiales; family Pseudonocardiaceae; genus Lentzea; species Lentzea sp. NPDC037011. The sequence goes on from NZ_JBVJRT010000007.1 coordinate 382,552, forward strand.
CCACGACGCGGAACGGGCGGGCGCGGGCGTGTGCCTCGACCCCAACGCCGCCACCCCCGAGGACGTGACGAAGGCGCTGCTGTCGGTGCTGGACCAGCCCGAGCCGTTCGCCTCCCTGCGCGCCGCGGTCCGCGCGGCCGGCCCGGACCGCGGCGCCGCACAGCTGCTGGAGGTCCTGGCGCGTCATCGCTCGTCCGCGAGCCGCGCGGCGGCCCCACGGCCGGACCACGGCTCGCACCGGTGACAAGACACGCCTCGGCGTCCATGCGATCCATGGTTGCCCGGCCCTGCCAGGCCTGCATGATGAGCGTCGTGTGATCCCAGGTTGCGGGTTCCGCGTGTCCGAGGAGTCGCGTTGTCCCGCTCCACCAGCCAGGCGGTCCCTCCACGCACCAGATCCGAGCCGAGGGCGGCGCTCGGGGGGCGTGCGGTGAGGGTCGACGTGGTGGCGGTGGCGTACCTGCGGCGGTCAGACCTCCGGCAACAGGGTCGCGCCGCCGGGGTAGTGGTCCTTCCACCTGTGGAGGATCATCCGCGCCTGGAACAGGTCGTCGTGCTCGTACAGGTGGGAGGACGGCAGGAGTTCGTCGTCGGTCGGGAGCGAGGTCCGCATCCCCCACCGCTCGACGAGCGTGCGACCGTCGGGCTGGAGGTACCTCTTCTCGCTCCAGCCCGAGGTCTCGGTGAAGCTCTTGTGCTCGTCGCGCACCGGCCATCCGAGGGTGATCACCGGGTTCCGGCGCCGGTCCCACCAGGAGCCGTCGTTGTTGGGGCGCGTTCGCGGCGGTATGCGCGTGATCTGGAGCGCTCTGAGCAAGCGCGCACCGTCGACCGGCCCAGGCCGCATCACGAGTGTCTCGCCGTCCAGGCCCGGACGAGTCGTGAGCCAGGTGGCGAGGGCCAGCGGGTCCATCAGCGGAAGTGCCAGGTACTGCCGCTGTCGTTCCTGTTCCTGCAGCTTGCGAGCCGCTTCCAGCGCGGGCGCGGCCGCTTTCCGCTCTTCGCTGTCCGCGACGGCGCACGAGGTGCACAGCAACGGGTCCGCGTAGATCGGAGCATGGCGGCTGCACAGGGGTCTTCGGCACCGAACGCACGCCCCGATCGCTCTGATGCCGCACTGGCACGACTCGGGTTGAACGTTGATGCCGCCGTGGACGACGCCGGCCTGCAGCGCGGTCCCGTAGTTCGTGCCCGAGAAGTTGTTCCCGGTGACTTGTCGCGCGTGCTGCTGGGGAGATGTCCCGGTGCGGTTCGGTTCCTCGGGTTCGGCAGCGCTCAACGGGCCACTCCGCTCTCGCTCGGATTCGCCTGGCTCGATCTGGATCGGAGGCACGGCATGCGTCGTTACCTCCCGCCCGTCATGCAGGCCTGAGCCCACCTCACCAGATTCCGCAGGTAGTCAGCCACGGGAGCTTTCGATGGTCGAACAACGCGCAACTGACTGCGTCGTCGCCGGCGGTGGGCCGGCCGGTGTGGTGCTCGCCCACCTGCTGGCCCGCGCCGGGCTGAGGGTCGTGCTGCTGGAGGCGAAGAAGGACTTCAACCGCCGGTTCCGCGGCGACACGCTCGCCCCGGCGGTGCTCGACTACCTCGACGAGCTGGGGCTGGCCGACGAGCTGCTGCGGACCATCCCGCACACCACGGCCCGCACGTTCGACTGGCACACGGCGAAGAAGACGTACACGATTGCCCGCTACGACAAGACCAGCGCCAAGTACCCGTACTACGCGCTGATCCCGCAGGCGTTGTTCCTGCCGCACATGGTCGGGCTCGCGAGCGCCTACGACGGCTTCGAGGTGCGCATGCAGGCCAAGGTGAGCCAACTGCTGCGCGACGACACCGGACGCGTGTGCGGTGTGCAGTACGCCGACGCCGACGGACGGCACGAGCTGCGGGCCCGGCTCGTGGTGGCCGCAGACGGGCGCAACTCCAGGGTGCGGGTGCTCGCCGAGGCGCGGACCACCGAGCTGGGGGCGAGCCTCGACCTGCTGTGGCGGGAGTTCCCGCGCCGCGGCGGCGATCCGGCGTTGTCGGGGTTGCAGCTGTTCGGGCACCGGCTGGGCACCATCGCCGTGCTCAACCAGCTCGACCGGTGGCAGGTCGGGTTCACCATCGAGGCCGGCTCGTTCCCCCGGTTCAGGGAGGAGGGGGCCGGGCCGGTCGTGGCGGCGTTGCGGGAGAGCCTGCCGTGGCTGGGCGACCGGGTCGACGCCGTCGCCGATCCGGGGGAGTTCACGCTGCTGCCGGTCCGGATCACGGCGGTCGACCGCTGGTACCGGCCGGGGGTGCTGCTCATCGGCGACGCGGCGCACGTCATCTCACCGGTCGGGGGCAACGGCATCAACTTCGCCATCTGCGACGCCGCCGAGACCGCGAACCAGGTCGTGCCGGTGCTGCTCGACGGCGGGACCGACGCCGAGCTCGACGCGGCCTGCGCCGAGGTGGAGGCGCGGCGGCGGCCGCCGGTGCAGGCCGAGCAGGAACGGCAGGTGCGCATCGAGCAGAGCAGCGCCAAGCGGTTGCGGCGCGGGCTCGACGGGCCGGCGCCGGTGCTGCGGCTGGTCGCCGCGGTCAAGCCGCTCGCCACCCTGTTCGGGTCGCTCAACGCCAGGCACGTCATGGCGCCGTCCGACGTCGTCCTGCGCCGCGAGGTGCCGGTGCGCGACTGACGGTGTCGCCGAGCGGCGCGCGTGGTCGTAGGCGGTGGTGGTGCGTGTGCTGTGAGCGGCCAAGCGCTTGCGCAGCAACCACGCCGACACCAAGTCACAGCAGCACCCGCGACGCGCGCAGCACCGGTGACCGAGAGGTCCTCTGTGGACCGTGCGCCGTGACCGGGCAGGTCCTGCGTGAGCGTGCGGTACCCGGCCTCGGTGAACGCGGGCAGCACCGGGAAACCCGGTCAGGCCTTGCGGACGGAGCTGAGCAGCTCGTGCACGACCTCGCGCAGCTTGGTGTTCTGCTCCTGGGAACGCTTCACCAGCAGTGCGAACGCCTCGTCCGCACTGCACCCGTGCAACGCCATCAGCATGCCCTTGGCCTGGTCGATCTCGGCGCGGGAGAACAGCGCCGTCTCCAGCTGCGTGACCCTGGAACGGGTGTCGTGCCACAGCCGGGCGTTGGTGATCGCCGCGCACGCGGCAGTGGTGAACAGCCGCACCACCCCTTCGTCGAACGGGTCGAACGCGCTCGCCGTGGCGCTGTAGATGTTCAGCGAGCCGAGCAGCTCGTCGCCGTTCGTGCTCGTCACCAGCATCGGCACGGCCAGGTGGGCGCTGATGCCCAGGCGGTGCGCCGCCTCCTCGAACTCCGGCCACACCTGCTCGTGCTCACCCACCACCGCGCGGACGGTCTCACGGGCGTGCGCGGCCTGCAGGCACGGACCGCGTCCGGCGGCGTACTGGGCCTGGTCGATCTCGGCGAGGTGCTCGTCGGTCGCGGCCTCGGTGTGGCTGCCGCTGTCGGTCACCACGGTGATCGTGACGCCGTCGGCGTCGTGGAAGGCCTGGACGGCGCTGTGCGCCACGCGGTCGAGGACGGCGCCGAGCGGCTCGGCGAGCGCGAAGACGTCGCGCAGCGCCTCCAGCGCGACGGTGGCCTCGTCCAGCCGTTCCAGCGTGCCGGGCCGGCCGACGAGCAGCGACTCCTGCTCGCCGCCTGCGCCGGGCTCCTCGGGTCTTCCCATGTTCGGCCACTCCCTGTCGGCGCCACCGGAGGTGGCTGTGATCCACCGAACCGGATAGTAGCGCCGTTCGTACCAGGTGGGACCCCGCGGAGCCGTGCGCTACCGCCTGCGGGTGACGACCCCCGACAGCGTGCCGGCGACGACGGCGGCCACCAGGAACCACGCCGGCCTGCGCGTCACCACATCCCCCTGTGCCAGGTCAGGAAACCGGGGACTCCGTCTTGAACCGGTCGCGGCGCAACGCCGGACTCGGCAGCGCCGTCGCCTCCGCGAGCCCCGCGAGCTGCTCCCGCGCACAGGCCGCGCTGGACTTGCGCGGCACCCACCCGAGCTCGGTGCGCGCCCGTGCGGTGTCGACGAGCGGCGAACGCGTGCCGACGTCGAACCAGCCCGGCGACATCCGCAGCACCCGCAGCCGCCACAGCAGGCTCACCAGTGCACGCGCGATGCCCGGCCGCACCGGCACAGCGCGCGCACCGGCGGTGGAAGCCAGGTCGGTGACGTCGAGGGTGTCGGCGGCGATGTTGAACGGCCCGCGGGCACGGGTCTTCAGAATCCGCACGATCGCGTCACCCACGTCGTCGGCGTCCACCAGCTGCACCCGCAGCGAGGACGGCAGCGGCAGCAGCGGCAGCTTCCCCCTGCGCAGCAACCCGAACAGCTGCCGCGGCACGACCGGGTCGAGGAACAGCGCCAGGAAGCTCGCCGACGCACCGGCCTGCGCCACCAGCGCCGGCCGCACGAGCGCCACCGCGATGTCCGGGTTCTCCTGCGCGAACCGCGCGACCTCGCTCTCCACTTCGGACTTCCCCGCGCCGTAGCTGGAGCCGGGAATGCCCGTCGTGGCGGCACTTTCGTCCACCGGTGCCGGCGCGGGCGCGTAGGCCGCGATCGAGGACCCGTGCACGACCTGCCGCACACCGGCCCGCCGCGCCGCCCTGAGCACCGCTGTGGTGCCTTTGAAATTGGTGCGCTGCAAGCGTTCGCCATCGCGCACCGGCTGGAACATCCACGCCAGGTGCACGACGGCGTCGGCCCCGCGCATCGCCTCCTCCAGCACGTCCGGCGCCGAGTCGTCGGCCAGGTCGCACGCCACCCAGCGGACCGCGGCGTAGGGTGCGACGGCATCCGGTGGCCTGCGGCAGACGCCGATCACCTCGTGGTGGGTGCTGTCGGCGGCCAACGCGCGCACCAGCCCGGTGCCCACGTTCCCCGACGCACCGGTGATCACGACCTTCACGATCGACCTCGATCCGCCTCGGCGTCCACTTCCGTCCTACGGCGTGTACCCGTGCGACCTCCCGGTATGCGCCACCACCTCGTCCGGGTGCGAGTCCCGCGCGCCGTCCAGCACGGCGACCGCCCAGGACGACTCCGGCCCGCTCTCGACCGGCACCTCCACCAGGCCCTCCCCGCTCACGGCCGGGCTCACCCCGGTCTCATGGGCCCGTTCGGACAGCTCCCGCAGGTTCGCGCCGACCGCCGTGTAGAACCGGTGCTGCGCGCCCCGGCCGAACACCGCCCACCCCAGCCGCACCAGCGGGTGCGCCCGCGGGTTCACCTGGTTGTAGCTGTTCACCTCCAGGGCGACCACACCGGACTCCAGGTGCTTGACCACGCGGTAGTCGACCCGTCCCCGTTCGAGGTGCCCCTGCAGCGTCTCGTAGCTCCAGCCCCAGCTGTACCGCACACCGTCCTCGTCGAACGCCGTCTCGGTGATCCGCACGCCCATCAGGAACCGGGCGAACGCGAACCGGCCCACGAGCAGCAGGTTGCGCCCGAGCAGCGGTTCCTCGGGCACGTAGTGGGCGCGCAGGAGCTTCTTCGGCGTGAACGTGTACGCACCCAGCTCGCGGCAGGCGTGCCACCACAGCGACCCCTCCTCCGGCCGTCCCGCCGGGTCCTGCCCGAGCACGAACCGGTGGTGGTCGAAGTGCCAGGTGGACGCCCGGATCTCGGCCGGGTCGTAGTTGAGGCTCTTCTCCCGCAACCCGAGCACGACCTCGCGCACCGGCACGTTCCCCGCCCGCATCAGGCGCATCGTGGGCATCTCCTCGGCTCGTCCTGGTCGGCCGGACGCCTGCGGGTACCCGCTGCCCGCCGAACGACTCGGCTTCGCGCCAGCGGGTGCACCGGCTACCGTCGAAGATCCACACCCGAGCCCGGAGGACACCCGTCGTGGACGACCTGCTGGAGATCGCCGCCGCCCTGCTGCCCGGCGTCAACCTCGACCGGGCCGTCCTCGCGACCGAGGGCAACGTCCACCGCGTGCTGCTGGTCCCCGGCACCGCCGCCGTCCGCGTCAGCAAGCGTCCGCTGGCCGCGGCCACCATGCCCCGGCGCGTCGCCGTGCTGCACGCGCTGGCCGCCGCCGACCTGCCGTTCCAGGTCCCGGTGCCGCTGACGCCGGTCACCCCGTTCGGCGATCAGACCGCGGTCGCCGTGTCGTGGCTCGACGGCACCCCGCTGCCGAAGGGCGAGGGCTCACCCGACCAGGTCGCCGAGGTGCTGGAGGCCGTCCGCTCCGTACCGCTCGACGCCGGCCTGCTGGCCGCGGTCGACGGCCGCGTCGAAGGCAGGCACTGGTCGGACGTCATCGGCACCGACGTCGTGCCCCGCCTGCCGCGGCGCTGGCAGGCCGAGGTCCTGCGCCGCCTGGACGCCGCACTGGCCCTCGACCCCGTCCCCGACGCCCTGGTGCACGGCGACCTCGGCGGCGGCAACGTCCACTGGTCGGCCGACGGCAAGCTCCTCGGCGTCCTCGACTGGGACACCGCCATGCCCGCCGACCCCGCGATCGACGCGGCGCTGATGGCCTGGCACGGCTGGGACACCGTGCGCAGGGCCGTGTCCGCGCAGACCTACCACCGGGCCCGCACCTGGGACGCGCTGCTCGGCGTCGGCCACCTCGTGGCGTGCCTGAACGGACGGCCCATGACCAGCCCCGACGGCTTCGTCCAGGCCGTCGTGCCGTGGCTGGAGGCCGACGGTCAGCCCGCGGCGGAGTAGGGCGTCACGCCGGTGGGCTCAGGGCGGTGATCCTCCTCAGCCCGACCCGAAGGCGGTCCGGCGTGTCCTCGGCCAGCGCCGCGGTGAGCTCGTCGAGCAGGTCCCAGTAGCGCCACTTCTCCCGCCACTCCAACGGAATCGACGCAACCCGCACAGCGCACATGCGCACCGCCACCCGCGTGCGCACGACCGCGTGCTCCCCGTCGTACGCGGGTGCCTCCCACAGGCTCTCCGCCGCGGACAGTTCCGAGACCAGCGCGGCGTGCTCGTCCCGGGCAGCGCTGTGCCGGCCCTGCCTGGTGCGTTTTCCCAGCACGTGGTCCACGCTCATCTGCAAGGCGGCGGCGACCAGCGCGACGACCCCCGTCTTGACGACTTCCTTGAGCACCGACTCGCTCACGGCGAACGCGCCCGAGGCCGCCGAGGCGAGGACGACGAACCCGAGCAGGACGAACTTCGACACGAACGCCAGCAGCCGGTCGAGCAACGAGTGGTCCCGGGTGGCCACCACCTGCCGCAACTGGCCGCGCAGCCACCTGATCTGCTCCAGCGCCCGCTGCCGCTGGGCGGGACTGATGCCACCGTGCCGGGCCAGCGAGTCCAGCACGGCCGCGACCCGGTCGGGTGGCAGGTCGAGGAACTCGCCCACCTCCGCCCAGGGCAGCGCGGAGATCGCGGAGATCGCCACGAGGTGCGGCATGGCCTCCCGCACCCGTTGCCGCGACCTGCGGCGGGAGGTCTGGCGCAGGTGGTCCTCCACGCTGTCCAGCAACACGTCCAGGTCTTGGACGACCCCGACGAGCGCGGTGGCCGCGAGCCGCAGGTCACCGGAGGCCCGCGCCGCCGCGCGCTCTTCCTCGTGGTGCAGCAGCAGTTCGAGCACGGGCGGCGCAGTGGCAGCCGGCACCTCCTTCTGCCGCAGCGGCCGTGCGACGACCCTGTCGTCCGCGGGAGGTGCGGGGAGCTGCTCCGCCGCCTGCCGCGCCTGGGCGACCACCGACGTGTCCTCCTGCCGCTTCTCGCGGTGGAAACCGTCGTCGCGCCGGAACGGGGTGGAGTAGCTCATCGCGCTCCTCTCACAGCACGCCCAGCCTACTGACCGGTGCTCCGGTTCGGAGGCGAACGATCGTTCCGGGGCATCCACCTGACGGGGACGTCCCCCACCACTCGGGGGGTCCCCTTACCCCCTGAGGTGTACCGCTCTTCAGACCGCGGACCGATGTGCGCGCAGCGGCCGCTCCGGTGAACTGTCCGCAAGTCCACCGTCGAGCCACCGCGCCGACGCCTGCCGCGGGAGAGTTCATGGCCTTCTTGACCGACGCCCTCGAAGGCCTGGCCGGTCTGCCGCAGCCCGCCGTGCTGGCGGTGACCGGTGCGCTCACGCTGGCCGAGTGCACGCTCGGCGTGGGGTTCCTCGCGCCGGGGGAGACCGCGTTGCTGCTCGCCTCGACGACGGTGACGAGCGTGCCCCGGTTCGCGGTGATGTGGCTGGTGGTCACGGTGTGCGCGGTGGCGGGCGACAGCATCGGCTACTACCTCGGGCGCCGCTACGGCGACCGGCTGCGCGACAGCCGGCTGGTCCGCAGGATCGGGCGGCAGCACTGGGACAAGGCGAGCGACCTGCTGCGGCGGCGCGGGGCGTGGGCGGTGTTCGTCGCCCGGTTCATGCCCGTCGTGCGGACGCTCGTGCCGGCGTCGGCGGGTGCGTCGAAGCTGGAGTACCGCAGGTTCCTGCCTGCCTCGGTCGCCGGTGCGGCGTGCTGGTCGGCGCTGCACATCGGCATCGGCTCGGCGGCGGGTGCCTCCGCGAAGTACGTCGAGTCCGTCTTCAACGGCGCGATGTGGGTGCTGCTGGGCATCGCGGTGGTGGTCGGCGCGGTCGTCGTGCTGCGCCGCCGCGGCAAGGCAGCGGCGGAACCGCGGGAGCTGGAAGAGGTCGCCTGAGCCGTCGCTCACGCCGGGGCGAGGTGCTCCCAGGCTGGGCCGGGCGTGGTGAGGCTCAGCAGGAGGGCCTCGAGGTCGACCAGCGGCTGCCGGTCGGGGTGGTGGTGCCAGGTCGGGATGGCGCTGATCCCGTCGGCCGCGGCCATGACCAGTGCGGTGACGTGCGGCGGGAGGCCGTCGGCCGCGAGGTCGCCGTGCCAGCGCAGGGTGTCGTCGCGAGCGAGGTCGATGATCTCCGGGATCGCGACCAGGTGGCTGAGCAGCGGCACCAGGTCGCGGAAGTTGCCGGGGTCCTGCGAGAAGGCGGCGCTGACCCGGACGTAGGCGCGGGTGAGGCGGCCCGGCCCGGTGTCGGCGGGGTCCACGGCGGCGAGGACGTCGGCGCGGAACCGGTCGAACAGGTCCTGGGCCAGGGCCCGCACCAGGTCGTCCTTGGTGGCGAAGTGGTGCAGGAGACCGCCCTTGGACACGCCCGCCTCCCGCGCGATGTGGTCGAGGGTGGCGGAGGTGCCGCGGGCGCGGATGCACACGCCCGCGGCGTCCAGCAGCGCGCGGCGGGTGTCCTCGGGGGTGCGCCCGGCTACACGCGGCATGGACTACTCCTCGATCGGGGCCGTGGTGGTGCCGCTCTTCCTACCGGAGGGGATCGTGCGCCAGGCGATGAGGGCGGCGATCACCGTGGTCGCCGCGGCGACCACGGACGTGACCTGCATGGCGGTGGTGAACGCCGCCCGTGCCGCCTCCAGCACGCCCGCGTTGTCGCGGACGGTGTTGACGGCCGCCGCCAGCGAGTCCTCCACGGCCGCCCGTGCCGTGCCGGTCAGGCCCGCGGGCAGCTCCAGCGCCGCCCGGTAGACCAGGCTCACCGTCGAGCCGAGCAACGCGATGCCGAGCGCGCCGCCCAGCTCGAAGGCCGTCTCGGAGATGGCCGAGGCCGCACCGGCGCGTTCGGACGGCACCGCGGAGACCACGGCGTCGGTGGTGAGCGTCATCGCCACGCCGATGCCCAGCCCCAGCGGGACCAGCGCCGCCGCCAGCCACAGGACGTGGTCGGAGCTCTCGGCGACGGCGACGAGCGCCAGGCCGAGCGCGGCGAACAGCAGGCCCGCCGCGACGGCACGGCCGGTGCCCAGCCGTGCCACCAGCACGCCGACCACCGCCACGGCCAGGATGGACGCGACCGTCGTGGGCAGCTCGACCAGCCCGGCGGCGAGCGGGCGCAGACCGCGGACGAGCTGCAGGTACTGGGAGAAGAAGAACAGCACGCCCATGAGCGCGAAGATCGCGACGAAGTTGGCCAGCACCGCTCCGCTGAACGCCCTGTTCGCGAACAGCCCCACGTCGATCAGCGGTGTCTCCAGCCGCCGCTGACGGCGGACGAACAGCACGCCCGCGGTCACCCCGGCCACCGCGGTCAGCACCGCCGCGAGGTCCACCCCGGAGCCGATGGCGTGCTTGACCGCGTACACCAGCGGCACGACCGCGGCCATCGACAGCGCGGCGGACAGCAGGTCGAACCGGCCGGGCCGCGGGTCGCGCGACTCCGGCAGCAGCACCGCGCCCGCCACCAGGAACACCAGCACCACCGGCACGTTGATCAGGAACACCGAGCCCCACCAGAAGTGCTCCAGCAGCAGCCCGCCGACCAGCGGCCCCAGCGCCATCCCTCCGGCGGAGGCCGCCGACCAGATCGCGATCGCCCTGGTGCGTTCGGCCTGGTCGGGGAACATGTTCCGGATGATCGACAGCGTCGACGGCATGATCGTCGCGCCCGCCACGCCCAGCAGCAGCCGTGCCGCGATCAGCATCTCCGCGTCCGGCGCGAACGCCGCCAGCGCCGACGCCGCACCGAACGCCGCGGTGCCCGCCAGCAGCACCCGCTTGCGTCCGAGCCGATCGGCCAGGGTGCCCGTCGTCACCAGCAGACCTGCCAGCGCCAGCGCGTAGACGTCGCCGATCCACAGGACCTGCGTCGAGCTCGGGGCCAGGTCGGCGGTCAGCGACGGCACCGCCAGGTACAGCACCGTGCCGTCGATGGCCAGCAGCAACATCGAGCCGACCAGCACCGCCAACGCCGCCCACCTGCGGCGATAGAGAGTCGGCGCTGTCGCCGCCGCAGGGGTGTTCTCAGGAGTCACGGACTTATTGTACCGGCTGGACGGTTTAATACCGTGGGTGTCGCCGGTCCGTTCGCCCTGACGAGTGTCAGCGGATCAGGACGAGGAACTTCAGGCGGGCCTTGCCGAACGCCACCCGCGGCAAAAGCGGTGGACGGAGAACGCGCCGGGCTTGTAGCTTCCCGGCGAACGTGACGCTGACCGAGGAGGTGAGACCCATGACCGCAACGCCGTGGGCGCTCTCCCTCCCGTCACGGCCGGGCGACTGACGCAGGTGTCGCCGGGAGCGCCTCGACCACCGAGCCACTCCCGAAGGGCACCACCGATGCATCCCACCGGCCACCCCGCCGACCACCCCGACGTGATCATCGCCGGCTGCGGTCCGACCGGCGCCGTGCTGGCCGCCGAGCTCCGCCTGCACGACGTGCGCGTGCTCGTCCTGGAACGCGACACCGAACCCGCCTCGGTCGTCCGCATCGTCGGCCTGCACGCCCGCACCCTCGAACTGATGGCCATGCGCGGCCTGCTCGACCGCCTGCTCTACCGCGGTCGCCGCCGACCGGCCTCCGCGTTCTTCGCCGCCATCGACAAGCCGGCGCCCACCGGCCTCGACACCGCGCACCCCTACCTGCTGGGCATGCCGCAACCGGTCGTCGTCGACGTCCTCGAACGGCACGCGGCCGACCTGGGCGCCCTGGTCCGGCGCGGCTGCGCGGTCACCGGACTCGACCAGGACGACGACGGCGTCACCGTCGAGCTGGCCGGCGGCGAACGGCTGCGCGCCCGCTACCTCGTCGGCTGCGACGGCGCGCGCAGCACGGTCCGCAAGCTGCTCGGTGTCGGCTTCCCCGGTGAACCCTCGCGCAACGACACGCTGATGGGCGCGCTGGCGGTGAGCGCCCCGCAGGACGAGATCGACGCCAAGGTGGCCGAGGTCAGGCGGACCTGCCGGTTCTTCGACGTCAACCCGTTCGGCGACGGCGTCCACCGCGTCGTCGTCCCCGCCCCGCACGTCAGCGACCGCGGCGAACCGCCGGTGCTCGACGACTTCCGGCAGGCGCTGCTGGCCATCGCCGGCACCGACTTCGGCGTGCACTCACCGCGCTGGCTGTCCCGCTTCGGTGACGCCACCCGGCTCGCCGAGCACTACCGGGTCGGGCGGGTGCTGCTGGCCGGCGACGCGGCGCACGTCCACCCGCCCGCCGGTGGCCAGGGCCTCAACCTGGGCGTGCAGGACGCGGTCAACCTCGGCTGGAAGCTCGCCGCGCAGGTCCGCGGCCGGGCACCGGAGGGGTTGCTGGACACCTACCACTGCGAACGGCACCCGGTCGCCGCGGACGTCCTGGACAGCACCCGCGCCCAGGTGCTGCTGGCGTCCCCCGAACCGGGCGCGCGGGCGTTGCGCCGGCTGCTCACCGAGCTGATGGACTTCGACGTGGTCAACCGCCACCTGACCGAGAAGACCACCGCGATCGGCCTGCGCTACGACCTCGGAGGAGGCCACGACCTGGTCGGCCGGCGGCTGCGCGACCTCGACGTGGCACAGGGCCGGCTCTACGACCGGCTGCACCGCGGCCGCGGCCTGCTGCTCGACCGCACCGGGCGCCTCGGCGTCGGTGGCTGGGCGGACCGGGTCGACCTCCTCGCCGATCCCTCCGCGGACGTGGACGCGCCGTGCGTGCTGCTGCGTCCCGACGGGCACGTGGCGTGGGCGGGGGAGGACCAGCACGACCTCGACGCGCACCTGGCCCGCTGGTTCGGCCCGGTCACCGCACCAGCCTCTCCCTGAACGCCGGCAGTGCCTTCACCCCCGGGGGTCTCCGACTTGATCGCAAGGCCTTGACCGCCGTCCTCACCGTTGTCACCCGCCGAACCCGATCGGCGTCCGCGGAGAGCCCGAGGTGCTGTTGGTAGTAGCTACGAGCCTGTTGATGTTGAGTTGGTGGTACTTGCAGATGCCGGTAGAGGCAGGGGTGGGCGCGGCGCTCGACCCGCCCCAGCGCGTTACCAGGGAACGGGGCCTCCGTCGTCGAAGAACCCGCCGCGCGGTCCGTCGTCGGGCAGCGTGGCGAGCCTGATCGCGACCGCCGCACCCTGCTCGGGCGTCCGCGGTGCGTTGAACCCGGTGAAGTCCGTCGCGACGTAACCGGGGCAGACGGCGTTGACGATGACGTTCGTGCCGGCGAGCTCGCGCGCGTACTGCGCGGTGATGCTGTTGAGCATCGACTTCGATGGCGCGTAGGCGGCCAGCACCGGCCCGGTCTGCAACGTCAGCGAGCCCATGTTGCTGGAGATGTTGACGATTCGCGGCGACTCGGCCCGGCGCAGCAGCGGCAGCACCGCGTTCGTCACGCGCACGACGCCGAACACGTTGGTGTCCAGCACGGTCCGCATGACATCGAGGTCCAGTGTGGACGGGTTCTGCGCGCCACCGTCGAAGCGGCCGGCGATGCCCGCGTTGTTGACGAGCACGTCGAGCCCGCCCGCGGTCTTCTCGATCGTCTTCGCCGCAACGGTGACGCTCTCGCCGGACGTGACGTCCAGCGCCACCCCGAACGCGTCGATGCCCTCATCTTGCAGGCGCGCAACGGCTTCCTCGCGCCGTGCGCTGTCACGTGCACCCACCGCCACCCGGAACCCGATCGTCCCGAGCCCGCGTGCGATGGCGAAACCGATTCCCTTGTTCGCGCCGGTGACCAGCGCGGTCTTCTTGTTCACACCACCCATGCTCAGCGCCGCCGCGGACGGTGTCCAAGATCGATCCAGTACCTCGTGATACTCCACGGGTATCAGCGCGCGTACGCTGGACGGGGTGCACGACGTCGAGACCCGCGAGCTGCGCTACTTCGTCGCAATCGCGGAGGAGCTGCACTTCGGTCGCGCCGCCGACCGCCTCGGCATCGCCCAGCCGCCGCTCTCGCGCGCGATCCGGCAGCTCGAACACCGCCTGGGCGTCCAGCTCCTCGACCGCGACCGCCGCGGCGTTTCCCTCACCGAACCCGGCCGCGTGCTGCTGCACGAGGCCCGCCTGGTCCTCGCCGCGGTCTCGGCCGCCGTGCGCCGCACCCGCCAGGCCGCGGCCGAACGCCGCCCGCTGGTGCTCGTGACGAAGGCCGGCGCGTCCCACGAGCTGTTGCAGCGCCTGCTCGACGCCGTCGGCAGCGCGCCCGACCCGGTGCCGGTCGAGGTGCTGCTGTGCGAGGTCGGCGAGCAGGCCGGGCTGCTGCGCGACGGCAGCGCGGACGTGGCGGTCATGCACCGCCCCTACGACGACCTGGCCGGGTTCGACACCGAGGACCTGGTGGTGGAGGGGCAGGTGGCGATCCTGCCCGCCGCCCACCCGCTCGCGGCCCGCGCGGAGCTCACGCTCGCGGAGGTCCAGCACGTGCCGGACCTGCCGATCGCGCGCTGGCCGCGGCTGGACGGGTCCTATCCGGACGGTCCGGGGCCGGAGGTGCGCACCCAGTCGAAGCTCGCGCAGCTCGTGGCGCTCGGCAGGACGCTGCTCGTGATCCCCGCGTCCAGCCGGGCGTGGCAGTGGCCGGAGCACGTGGCGGTGCCCGTCGTGGACGCGCCGGACGTCACGACGGTGCTCGCCTGGCAGCCCGCCAACCGGTCGCCGACGCTCGCGTCGTTCGTCCGCACCGTCACCGAATCGGTGCGAATCCCAGTGTGAACCGTTTCTGAGTCGATTTCTCGGGTATCGCTATAGCGGCGGATGACCCGGTCGTGTCGAGAGGAGACGGGAATGTCCCGTGATGGTGCCGGTGTGGTCATGACACGTGTGCTGGGTGCGGTGACCGCCGCGTACAGCGCCGCGTTGATCGTGTCCCCGCGGATCTTGGCCAAGCCCACGGGCCTGACCACGCGGGGAGATGACGTGCCGGGACCGGTGCGGACGCTCGTCGCCGCCATCGGGGCCCGTGACACCGCGATCGGCCTGGCGATGGTCCTCGCACCTACGGGGCGACCGCTGCGCACGGCCGTGGCCACGCGCGTCGCCGCGGACCTCTCGGACGCGGCGGTGTTCGGCCTGACGCTGCCCGACCCCGCGGCACGGCGCAAGGTCGCGGTGTTCGCCGTGACCTGGGCGGTGCTGTGCGGGGTCTTCGGCCTGCGCCGCTGACCGCCGGTCGTCCGCGTCCGCCAACGCGTTCACCTCAACCGCAGGGAGTTCCGAGCATGAGCACGATCACCAAGTCCGTCGACGTCGAGGCGGACGTGACCAGCGTCTACAACCAGTGGACCCAGTTCGCGGAGTTCCCGCGGTTCATGGAGGGCGTCGACCGGATCGACCAGCTCGACGACACCCACACGCACTGGACGGTCAGCATCGCCGGCGTGAAGCGCGAGTTCGACGCCACGATCACCGAGCAGCACCCCGACCAGCGGGTCGCGTGGCGCTCCGACAGCGGCCCCGACCACGCCGGTGTGGTGACCGTGCACCGCCTCGACGACCGCCACACGCGCGTGACGGTGCAGATGGACATCGACCCGGAGGGCTTCGTCGAGAACGTCGCCGACAAGCTCGGCGTCCTCGACCGCCGCGTGCAGGGCGACCTCGACCGGTTCAAGACCTTCATCGAGGAGCGCGGGGGAGCCGAGACCGGTGCGTGGCGCGGTGACGTCGACCGCCCCGGCCAGACCGCGCCCGGCCAGACCGCGCCCGGCCAGACCGCGCCCGGTACCGGCCAGCTCTGACCGGGTCGCACGAGTCCGCCGCGGTGTTCCGGTCACGGCCAGGTGGGGCCTTTCCGTGGCCCTGGGAACACCGCGGCACCCTCGTGTCCCCGGCCGGTGTCTTGCCGGCCGCTTCCCGGCCCGCCACCTCGGCGGCCCGTCAGCCTGACCCCGGCTCGCCCCCACCGCCCTGACCGGCGCGGGCGCGGGCCTTCTCGCCGAGCTTCGCCTCGATCCGCTGCAGCGTCGAGATCATCGACTCCACGTCGTCCTCATCGGACAGCGCGTCGTCGAGCAGATCGCTCCACAGCACGCTCAACCGCCGCAGGTTCTCCTGCGCGCGGGCGGTGGGGTAGAGGCGCACGCGCCGCGCGTCCTCCGCATCCGCCTCGCGGTGCACGAGCCCCTTCTTCTCCAGGCTGCGCAACGCCCGGCTGAAGTTGCTGGAGATCTGGTGGGTGGCCTCCGCCGCCACCCCCGCCGACGTGCCGGGGTTGCGGTCGATGAACCGCATCGCCGCGATCTCCACCGGTGTCAACGGCTCCCGGTGCAGCACCTCCTTGGCGGCGTGGATCTGCCGTCCGACCGCCGCGATCAGGTCGGCGAGCTCGAACAACCGCGCCTTCTGGTCCTCGTCCACGGCCACATGATAACTTCGCTGTCACCTGATAGCTATCAACCGATAGGAGAGTGCGTGGACACCCCCGCGCGCGGCGCCGTCCCCACGCCGCTCCTGCTCGTGCTGGCCCTGCTGGCGAGCGTGGCCCCGTTCGGCATCGACCTCTACCTGCCCGCGTTCCCGCGCATGGCCACCGACCTCACCACCACCGACACCGCCGTCCAGCTGACCCTCACGACGTTCCTGCTCGGCCTCGCCGCCGGCCAGCTCGTCTTCGGCCCCCTGTCGGACCGCTGGGGCCGCCGCGGCCCGTTGCTGGCAGGCTCGGCGGTGTTCGTGGCCGCGAGCCTCCTCGTCGCCACCGCACCGACGATCGAGGTCCTGCTGGCCGGCCGCCTCTTCCAGGGCCTGAGCGCCGCCGCGGGCATGGTCATCGGCCGCGCGGTCATCGCCGACCTCGCCACCGGCCGCACCGCCGCGCGCGCGTTCAGCCTCATGATGATCGTCAGCGGCGTGGCACCCGTTGTCGCCCCGCTGCTGGGCAGCCTGCTCATCGACGGCATCGGCTGGCGCGGTGTGCTGTTCGTCCTGGCCGGTCTCGCTGTCGCGATGCTCGCCGGTTCCGCGGTCGTGGTGCGCGAGACCCACCCGCGTTCACGTCGGGGTTCGGCGCGGTCCGGCGGTTTCCACGCGTTGGGGCGCAAGGCTTACCTCACCGCCACGGCCACGTTCGTCTTCTCGTTCGCCGTCCTCATGGCCTACATCTCGGCCTCGCCGTTCCTGTACCAGGTCGTCATCGGCATGGGGCCGGTCAGCTACGGCCTGCTGTTCGGGCTCAACGCGCTCGGTCTGATCACGAGCAGCGCGGTCGCCTCCCGCCTGCTGCGTCGCGGCAACCCCCGCCGCATCCTCACGATCGGTGTCACGTGGCTCTTCTCGGCCGCGGTGGTGCTGCTCGTGCTGGCGCTGCTGCCCATCGGCGCGGGCTGGCTGGTGGTGCCGATCTTCTTCGCGGTCGCGTCCCTCGGGTTCGTGCTCGGGCCGGCCACGGCACTGGCCCTCGACGCCGTTCCGCAGGCGGCGGGCACGGGGTCGGCGGTGCTGGGGGCGTCGCAGTTCGGGCTTGCCGCGGTCGTGTCACCGTTGGTGAGTGCGGGGGAGGGCCACTCGACGTGGCCCATGGCGGTCACGATCGCGGTGCTGGCCACGATCGCGGCGGGCTTCTGCGCGCTGCTGTCCCGTGCGACCCGGCAGGTGGACGCGCCCGAGGTCGACCGCCTGCCCGTGCGGACGTGACGGGGCCGGACGCGCGCGAAGCCTGACCGCAGCGCGCGCCGGCGGCGTCATGGAGACGTGGTCCCGGCAGTCGGCGGCTCAGCGGTTCGAGGACGGGAACTGACCACCGGCACTGCCGAGCGCGAGGAGGTCGGTGTACTGCTCCTGCCAGGACCTCTCGGTGGCGAGCAGGTCCGCGAGTCGTTGCACCCATTTCGCGTCGACCGGGGCGCCGACTGCCGCCGCCAGGTGCCGTTCGGTCTCCCCGCGAGCGCTGAGCCACTCGGACAACGTGGGACCGAGCGTGGGACCGCCCTGTGCATCAGTCATGGGGCGACAGTACTGCCGGCGCCTTCAGCGGGCGCGCGAGGAGGGGCCGTCCGCCACCGGCGAACCGGCGGAGAAAGCGGACCACCCGGTGGTGGCCCGCTTTCGGATGCCTTGTCCTGTCAGAGAAGGCGGACCGACGTGGCCTGCGGCCCCCTGTCGCCCTGCCTGATCTCGAACTGCACCGGCTGGTGTTCCGGTATGCCCTGGTAGGCGTACTCGTGGACCTCGGAGTGGTGCACGAACACGTCCGGTCCGCCGCCCTCGGGGGCGATGAAACCGAACCCCTTGCTGCCGTTGAACCACTTCACGGTTCCCTGGGTCATCGACGTGCTCCTTCGGTCGTCCGGTGCACGCCGAGCGCCTCCGGGGAAGTCGTGGTCTTCTGCTCGTCCCGCGTCGGACCTGCGGTACGCGGTGCGAGTTCGGACAGGCCCAGCATCGCGAGCAGGTCGCGGCAGTCCTGCGCGTCGTGGCAGTGCTGCGCGACGAGGCGGGCCGCTTGGCGTTGCCGGACGACCCCCGTCTCGTCGGCGGCGAGCCTGGCCTCGGTGAAATCCGCGGCGGCACCGGTCTGCCTGCCGATCTGGCCGGTCCGTGTCATGAGCGCACCTGCTCGTCCGGTGCGGTGCGGTGGCTTCGGGAGGACGAGGTGAAGAGCTGGCGGTCCGGCGGCAAGCCGGTGCTCCGATCTCCGGCCGAAGGCGACAGCGCCGGATTGGATCGGGGCCCGCGGCGGCTGGATGCGGCAACTGGAACCCCAACCCCGCCGACAGTACTCCATCGCGCACCGGTCTGCTCCTGACCGGTTTCCCCGCACCGGCTCTCGTCGCCGCGATGTCACGGGCGTGGGGCGGGGGAGTGCGCGGAGACCGGCTGCCCGGCTCACCCCCGCGAACGGCGAGGGCCGGGTCGCGCTGCTCCGCGAACACGACCGGTGGCGGGCAGGAAGACCCCGATCACGGCACAGGAGACGGGTGACCCGCGATGTCTGTCCACTTCGGACGATGAGGGCTGGGTGCTCCTCCGGCTCGACCTCGCGGGGACGTGCGGTGGCGGCCGGACCGGCGCCCACGTTCAGCGCGAACGCGGTGCGCCGCGCTCGGAGGAACCCGCCGGGCCCTGGCGCGGGGTGCGCCGGGGCCCGGCCGCGGCGCGAACTGTCCTAACAGGACCGAACTTCGCCGCGGACTCGCGGGCGCGTCGCGCTGTGCGGCGGCACCGGCGAGCCGGGCTCCGGGACTGGCGTAGACTGGGGAACACCGAGGGCATGTCGTGCAGCAGCGGTCGAGCTGGTGCCGCCTTGGGCGCATCACGAGACCCGGCCGTCCGGCTGGAGGTTGGGAGCGCCGGGGCGACCTCGGACCCGTTTCGCGGCCCTGGTGTCCTCGCGCCTCTTCCACCGGCGTCCTCTTCCTCGCAGCACCGTTCATCGGAGTTCCCGCATGACCACGTCCGAGCCACTGACCATCGACACCGAAGCCGAAGCCGGTCGCGTGTGCGGCGTCTGCCCGCACCTGTGGCGCGAGCACGACCCCCTCGGGGTGCGGTACTGCACCGCCACCGCGGTCTCCGCGTTGCCCCGGGGGTGCATCTGCTCATGACGACCACCACCGTGCTCACCACCGGGCGGCTGACCCTGCGCCCGTGGAAGCTCGAGGACACCGCCGCGGCACTCGCCGTGTACGGGCGCACCGAGGTGACGCGCTGGCTCAGTCCCGAGATGGACCAGGTCCCGGACCGGGCGGCCATGCGGCTGCTGTTGCAGCAGTGGGCCGCGGAGAGCGTGCGGCTGCCCGCGCCGTCGGGCCGCTGGGCGATCCAGCGCGACAGCGACGGCCTGGTGATCGGCGGGGCAGTCCTGCTGCCGCTGCCGCCGGGCGAGGAGGACCTGGAGATCGGCTGGCAGCTGCGTCCCGACACCTGGGGCAACGGCTACGCCACCGAGACGACCCACGCCCTGGCCTCCTGGGCGTTCAGCCAGGACGTGAACGAGGTGTTCGCCGTCGTCCGGCCGGGCAACACCCGCGCTGCGGCCACCGTGCGCAACAACGGCATGCACTGGGTCGGCGAGACCACGAAGTACTTCGGCACCGAACTCCAGGTGTTCCGCCTCCGCGCGGCGGACCTCGACGCGGCCGCGCCGACCTCGCCCCACCCGCCAGACCGCGACTGACCGCATCGGCACCGAACGCACCTCGTGCCGGCGGACCTGGCCCCCACCAGGCGTGCGGGTGGTCAGCCCCGGCCGCGGAGGTGGAAGCCCAGGAGGCTCGTATGACTGCAGGCGCAGGGCAAGCCAACCACTTGGCGGAGCTGTTGCGGACCAACGCCGAAAGGGTGGTCGAGGAGTGGGTGGACGCCGTGGCGGCCCCGCTGCGCGGGCGTTCGACCAGGGCGGAGCTCACCATCGACTTCCGCGAGCTGTTGCAGCTCGTGCTGCCGCTGGCGGGATCGGACGGCCGGGACGTCTCCGGACCGGCGTTCGACGAGGTCCGGTCGTTCCTCCAGGAGTACTCCCGCTCCGGCGTGCGGGGCGGCTTCACGCCCACGGAGACCGCGTCGAGCGTCTTCTCGCTCAAGCGCGGGGTCTTCGCGCTGGTGGAGAACGGCGAAGATCCGGCTTTGTTCCGGCAGGCGCTCGCGTTCTCCGCGCTGCTGGACGCATTGGGGTTGTGGACGTTCGAGTCGTACGCGCGGGCGCGTGAGGAGATCATCCGCGAGCAGTCGGAGCAGTTGCTGGAGCTGACCACGCCGGTCGTCAAGATCTGGGAGGGCGTCCTCGCCGTGCCGCTGGTGGGCACGCTGGACTCCGCGCGCACCCAGGTGGTGATGGAGAAGCTGCTGGAGATGCTGGTCGAGACCGGCTCCGAGCACGCGATCATCGACATCACCGGCGTGTTCGCCGTCGACACGCAGGTCGCGCAGCACCTGCTCAAGACCGTGGTCGCGGCCCGGCTGATGGGTGCGGAGTGCATCGTGTCCGGCATCCGCCCGCAGATCGCGCAGACGATCGTGGCGCTGGGCATCGAGTTCGGCGACATCGTCACCAAGGCCTCGCTCGCCGACGCCCTGAGGCACGCCCTGCGCCACGAGGGCGTTGGCGTCCCGGACCACGAGGCCGTGTGATGGAACGCGTCCCGATTCTCGAGATCGGTGGCGTGCTGCTGGTCTCCGTCCAGATCGACCTGCGGGACCAGGGAGTGCTCGCGCTGCAGGAGGACCTGGCCGAGAAGATCAGCTCGACCGGCGCCCACGGCGTCGTCATCGACATCTCCGCCGTCGAGATCGTCGACTCGTTCATCGGCCGGATGTTCGCCACGATCGCGTCCATCTCCCGGCTGTTCGACGCCGACACCGTCGTGGTCGGCATGCGCCCGGCCGTGGCGATCACGCTCGTCGAGCTGGGCCTCGCGCTCGATGGTGTGCGCACGGCCCTGGACCTCGAACAGGGTGTGCGGCTCTTCGGGCGACCGGGCCGGGGTGCGCGCTCCGGTCACGCCGCGCAGGACGCCTGAGGTCGCCCGGCCGGAAGCGCCCGCCGGGGTCTGCCCGGTCGGCATGAAGAGCTACGGCCGTGCGCCGACGTTCCTGTCGCTGACCGGCTCCGGGCGGGCCCGGTCTGCCGTTGGCGCGGTCTCCGGTGACCTCGCGGCCACCCGGCGGGTC
Organism: Lentzea sp. NPDC037011; assembly: GCF_055607425.1. Classification (NCBI taxonomy): domain Bacteria; kingdom Bacillati; phylum Actinomycetota; class Actinomycetes; order Pseudonocardiales; family Pseudonocardiaceae; genus Lentzea; species Lentzea sp. NPDC037011. The sequence goes on from NZ_JBVJRT010000007.1 coordinate 403,874, forward strand.
GAGCTGGTGCTGCCCGAGGCCGGTGTGTGCGGCGGTGCCGGTGTGTTCGACGCGCCCGATGAGCAGGCCGACGGCGGAGGGTGCTGCGAAGCGCCCGGAACGGCCGACGTGGCGCTCGGCCTCACACCCGGCCCATGCCGAGGTGTTGCGGCAGTGCCGCGGCCGGCTGGGAACGGCCCGCGTTGTGGACGCGGACGACCAGCACCTCGGGGGTGTCGGCCACGGCGGTCCTCCTCGGTCCCGGTGAGGTCCTCCGTCGCAGGTCACACCTGTTGTATCGACTTTCGTCAATCCAAGTGGCCGGGGTCGTGGCCATGACGAGTCCGGAACGGCGTGCTGAACGGGGAGAGGCGCGGGACTTGAGCCGGTACCGCGTCGAGAACACCGCCATCAGCCGCAGGCTGGGGGAGCGGTCGAAGGGCCGGGAGTCGTACGAGTCGGAGTACCTGCCGCGCGGCGGCCCGATCGCCCTGTACGGGCTGCTGTTCACGATCGTCGTCCTGTTCGCGCTGCGGGGCGGGACCGTCACGAGCCGCCCGCTCGACGTCGTCCGGATCGCGGTGCCGCTTCTGGTCTACTTCGCGATCATGTAGGCCGGTTCGTACGCGCTGGGCAAGGCGTCCGGACTGTCGTACGAGCGGACCACGACCCGCTCGTGTGCGTGAGCCTGTGGCTGCGCCGTCGGTGGAGGAAGCGGGAGCAGGCCTGACGGCGTGGTGGCTCCTCGCTCGACAGCCTGGCCGCCACCTCTGGGACGCACCACACGGGATCGCGCCGACGTGATCGGCCCGAACTCGACGCCGCGCTCGCCGACCAGCCCACCCGCCGGTCGGCGCTTCCCGGCACTTCACCGCTCTCTCCGGCTCCGCCCGGTCGTCGCGGTAGGAGCGCAGGCGGGCACCGAGAGCCGCCAGGCGCTCGACGACCCAGTCGCGTTCGGACGCCGGGAAGCCGATGGCCAGGTGCAGGCGCTGGTCGACCGCGGACGCGTCCCGTCCGCGGACACGGCGTTCGTCGGCGTCTCCCCAGGACCGGTCATCGTGCTGTGCCGCGCAGCGGCGCACCCGCGTCGTGCAGGTGCCGCAGGACCTCGGCGTACGACCGGACCATGGTCGTCTTGCTGTACGGGATTCCGTGGCGTCCGCAGAAGTCCTCGACGACGGGTTGCGCGTGGCGCAGGTTGGGGCGGGGCATGTGCGGGTAGAGGTGGTGCTCGACCTGGTGGTTGAGCCCGCCGAGCAGCGCGTCGACCCACCGGCCGCCGGTGACGTTGCGGGAGGTGAGCACCTGCTTGTGCAGGTGGTCGAGGCGTTGTTCACCGGTGATGATCGGCATCCCCTTGTGGTTGGGTGCGAACGAGCACCCGAGGTACACGCCCATCAGGCCCTGGTGCACGGCGATGAACACAACCCCCTTCAACGGTGAGAGGACGGCGAAGACCGCCAGCAGGTACGCCGCCAGCGGCACGATCTGGAGCGCGGCCTCGCGCCACGGGTTGCGCAGCTCGTTGCGGCACAGGGCGACGATGCCGGAGATCCGCAGCACGACCGCTTCGGCGAGCAGCAGCGGGAAGAACAGGAAGGCCTGCCGTTTGGTGATCCAGGCGTTCAGGCCGCGTTTGTCCTTGGCCTGGGCGCGGCTGAAGGCGAGGGCGTGGATCTCGATGTCGGGGTCGTGGTCCTCGTGGTTGGGGTTGGCGTGGTGGCGGTTGTGCTTCGCGACCCACCACTGGTAGCTGATGCCGGTCAGGCTGCCGTGCAGATGCCCGACCACGTCGTTGGAACGGTGGCTGCGGAAGATCTGCCGGTGCCCGGCGTCGTGCCCGATGAACGCCAGCTGGGTCGAGGCCACGGCCAGGGCCACGGCGAGCAGCACCTGCCACCAGGAGTCGCCCAGCAGCACGAAGGCGGCGGCGATGGCGCCGAGCAGGACGCCGTTCACCGCCATCCGCAGCACGTAGTAGCCGCGACGGCGCTCCAGCAGTCCGGCGGCTTTGATCTCTTTGGTCAGAAGGGCGAAGTCGCTGCCGCGAGGACGGTCGGCCGTCTTCGTCAGCACGTCGTGCGTCGAGGTCATCTGCCTGCTCCGGGTTTCGGTGTGTCGGCTTCGGTGTCCAGTCCGGGTTCGTCCGGTCCGGACTCTTCGGGTTCGCTGGTGTGCACGTCGGCGGGTGCCACGTGCTCGTCGGCCTCGCTCAGCAGGGAACGGATCGCGGAGTTGAGCACCGCCAACAGCGGTACCGCGAGCAACGCGCCGGCGATGCCCGCGACGAGGAGCCCGCTCGCGATGGCCAGCACCACCGCGAGGGGGTGCAGCTTCACCGCCCGTCCCAGCAGGAACGGTTGCAGGACATGGCTTTCCAACTGGTTCACCGCGATCACGATGACCAGCACGATCGCCGCGGTCACCGGGCCGTTCGCGACGAGCGCGACGAGGACGGCCACACCACCCGCCACCACCGCGCCGAAGATCGGGACGAACGCGCCGATGAACACCAGCGCCGCCAGCGGAACCGCGAGCGGTACCCCCAGCACGGCCAGTCCGATGCCGATGCCGAGCGCGTCCACCACGGCGACCGCCCCGGTCGCGCGGACGTAACTGACCAGCGCGGCGAGACTGCGCCTGCCCGCGACGTCCACCCTGCGGCGAGGGCCGTCGGGGACGACGCGGATGAGGAACTGCCAGATCCTCGGGCCGTCGTAGAGGAAGAACGCGAGTGCGAACAACACGAGCAGCATCTCCACGAGGGTCTCCCCGACCGTGGCGGCCGTGGTGATGGCGCTCGACGTGATGCCGGACTGGTTGTCCTGCAAGGTTTTGACGACCCGGTCGGCGAACTCGCGCAGCTGGGTCTCGCTGAGGTGCAGGGGGCCGTCGACGAGCCAGCCGGACACGGCGTCGATGCTGCGGACGAGCTGCGCGGCCAGGGCCGGTATGCCGTTGACGAAGGTCGTCACGACGAACGTGAGCAGTCCGCCGAGGACGACGAGCCCGCCCACGAGCACCACCAGCGTCGCGACACCTCGCGGAAACCGCTTCGACATGAGGAAACCGACCGCCGGTGTGAGCAACGCGGCCAGCAGCAACGCGATCGCGAGCGGCACCACCAGCGATGCCAGCCGGCCGAAGATGACACCGATCACGTACAGCGAGGCCACGACGACGAGGAAGCGCCAGCCGAGAGCCGCGCTGACGCGCAGTGTGAAGGGGACTGCGGTCCGCGTGGGCGACGAGTCCCCGCGGTCGGTGGTCACGACGGCTGTACCTCCGGTGTCGGTCGCCGACGCCGGGTCCGGGGTCATCGGTGGGGCAGCGGTCTGCCCGCGCACCTCTGCACGGGATTCCCCGCCGCCCGGACCACAAACCCGGATGAGCTGTGGCGTTGTCGGGCCTCGGCGGCGCCGGGCATCCGGGGATCGACGTCCCGCCGGGGGTCAGGTGGGAGGAAGGACCGGCTCCAACGCCGAGTCCGGCGGCTTGAGGAGCCGGTGGAGAAGATCGGCGCACGCTCCACCCGCGGTCAGCCGAGCACCCCGGTGCCGACCAGTCCTGCCAGCAGCAGCGCTGCGCTCACGAAGGCGCCGAACAGCTCGACCGGCACGAGCCGCCTTCCGGCCCACCGCACGAGTCCCGTGTTCACCAGCAGGTGTGCGAACGCCGTCACCACCACCCACCACGGGCCGGTGCTCAGCAGCAGCGTCGCACCGAGGTGGAACGACATGGTCGTAATGCCACGAGCCGCGCTGTGCGCGGGGTGCGTGCTGACGAACCCGCCCTGTGCCTTCAGCTGTTCGGCGGCCAGCCGTCCGACGGGCCCGCTGAACCTGGTCAGCTCGGTGGCGGCGAGGAAGACGAGCTGAGCCAGCGCCCAGCCGAACCCGGCCCAGAGCGCGGACTCGACACCGCTGACGACGATCACGACGAGCGCGAGCCGGACCACCTCGTCGGTGGCACCGGACACCACCGCGATGATGGTCTCGCGCCGCCGGAGGGCGTGCAGCCGCCCGGCTGAGCCCAGCACCGGGAGCCGAGCCGCCAGGGCGACCAGCCAGCCCAGGACCCCCAGCAGCACCACACCGGCCTGGTCGAGGCCGAGCAGCACCGCCAGCACCGCCGCGAGGAGCGCGAGGAGGACCGCCACCACGGCGACGCCCGCGCGGATCCTCCCCCTGACCTGAGTCGGGCCCGCGGCCGGTCGTTCTTCGTGCTCGGAGTCGTTGATGCCTCCGACGCTACTCCACCTCCGCGGGACCGGTGTCCTCGATCATCCACTGTGGATCTTCCGGTGCGGCGGGGGAGACGTCGCGGCACGCGGAGCTTCCGCCTCGGTGGTACTGCGGTGCAACGTCAGCGGCACGTGCCCTGGACCCGGCGTCGCGCCAGCCGACGAAGGAAGTTCCTGTGGTGCACATCGATCTCACCGGTGCTGGCGGCCTGCGGGCGGCCCGGCCGAGCCGGTGCCCCGCCGAACTGCTCACCACCACCGCGCGGACGACCCCCACCGGAGCGGTCGTGGTCGCCGTGCGCGGTGAGGTGGATGGGATCACCTGCGCGGTGCTGCACGATCAGGTCTTCTGGCAGTTGCGGCTCACCCACCACCTCGTTCTCGACCTCGGAGGGGTGGACTTCCTCTGCGCGGCCGGACTCACCGTCCTCGTCGCCCTGGAGAAGACGGCACGGCAGGCCGGCGCGGTGCTGTGCGTCGTCGCGCGCAACCGCCAGGTGTGCATGCCCCTGACGATCACGGCCTGTCGGCCGTCCTCGACCTCCACCTCGACGTCGCCGGGGCGGTGGTGTGCGAGCACGCGACCCCGGCGACCTCCGTTGATCCGCCGGGCGGCTGTTCCCCCGTCGGCGAGCCCGATGAACGTTCGTGCTCGTCGGCGATTTCTCGCGAGAACGGAACGGCCGCCGGCGTCCGGCGATTTTCCGGCTCAGCCAGGAAATCGCCGGCCGAAACCTCCTCGGATCATTTCGCGCACCGTGGCGAGAACGTTCCGGTGGGCGCGGCGGAATTCTGCGGGCGGACGGCCGCGCAACGGGTTTGCCCCTGCGTGCCACCTGCCGGCAGCGCTGTCGGCAGGTGGTGGCGGTCAGAAATCAGTGGACGTGCAATCGGTTGAGTGCGAAAAAAGAGTGTAGTGTCAATTGTGCCGAGAACATCTCGTACCTGAGCGGTCAAGCTCACGTCGTACTCGGCGAAACCAGAACCGGCCGTTTCGGCCGGAGACGGGAGTCCCGGCATGACGTCGGCTCCGCACCGGTCCATCGCCCCGCCGGCCGTCACGGCCACGGAGCAGCCTCGGCATCACCAGCTGCGACTGCGGTTGCGGCCGAAGGCGCTCGTCATGGGGCATGTCGACGGTGCGTGGTGGCCGCGTTCCCGGGACCTCGCCGCCGAACTGCCGGCACTGCTCTCGGTGCTGGCAGTTCGGCTGGGCGACATCCCGCGGGTGAGCTACGACCTGACCGGCTGGGACACGGCGCCGCGCCAGATCGCGGTGGACGGCGTCCGCGTCCGCCTCAACGGGTTCTGGTCCAGGCCGGCGCACACCCTCGACCTCATCGCGGGTGACCGGAGCCGCCTCGCGCTGCTGGTCGTACCGCCCGGCACCGACCCGTCCGCCGCCCACCACACGATGATGCGCGCTGTCCGGCGCGACAACACCGACACCGTCGAAGACCTGTTCCGCATCGGTGCCCTGGAAGCCGAGGAGTCCACTGTGGACTTCTGGGAAGCCGAGGGCGGCCGGGTACCCCAGCAGAAGACGAGAGATGCAGAATGACTGAATCGACCTTCACGTCCGCCTACGACCGCCGGCTCAAGATGGTGGAGGACGTGCTGACCGGCCGCACCGAGCTCGGCGGCAAGGCCGCGCGGGCTCTGGCCGTGCACGTGTTGCACGCGCTCGACCACATCCCCGAGCGAGTGCGGTGACCTTCCGCCACAGCGGCGAGGCACGACCGACGCGGAGCACTCGCCTGCTCCGCGTCGGCTGCGTGTTCACCTACCGCGCCGAGGTGCCGACCCCGGCGGTGTTCCTGGTCGGACCGGACCGGCGGGACCACGTGCGGGTGAGCGGTGAGGACCTGTTCACCGAACCCGACCTGCCGGTGCGGGAGCACTTCGACGTGTACGGCAACCGGCTCGCGCGCCTGGTGCTGCCACCCGGACTGTCCACTGTGAACTACGTCGGGTGGGTGGACGTGCCCGACCGCGTCGAGGACGTGGACGAGGACGCGCCGGAGCTGTGGCCCGACGACCTCCCCGATGACGCGCTGCTCTACACGTTGCCCAGCCGCCACTGCGCGTCCGACGCGCTGGGCGACGAGGCTTGGTCGAGGTTCGGCGCCCATCCGCCGGGATACCGCAGGGTGCGAGCGATCTGCCGACACGTCCACGAGTCGCTGGAGAGCGGCTGCGGCACCTCCACGGCGTTGTCCGCCGGCGTCAACGCCACGGAGATCGGGCTCTGCCGCGACTTCACGCACCTGGCGATCTCGTTCTGCCGCGCCCTCGACATCCCCGCCCGCTACGTCTTCGGCTACCTGCCCGACCTCGACGCGCGGCCGGACGGGGCGTCGATGGACTTCGCGGCGTGGATGGAGGTCTGGCTGGGAGACCGCTGGTGGACCTTCGACCCGCGCAACGGCGGGCCCCGCAAGGGCAGGGTCGTGGTCGGCCGCGGCAGGGACGCCGCCGACGTCGCGATGGTCACCACGTTCGGAAGTCCTGTGCTGGAGTCGATGGTCGTCCACGTGGAGGAGGACCTGGCGCCCGCCCGGCGGTGAGTCAGGTGGTGGCCACGACCCGCCGGCCGTGGAGCCGCCACGTCGACCCCGCCGCCGCGGAAGGACGACCGCCTCGCCCAGCGCGATCCGCGGGTGCCCGGCGAGCACCACTTCCGCCCGGTCGGCGAGCACCCTGCTGCGCAGCGCGTGCCGCACCCGGCCGGATCGTCCACCCCCTGCGCCCGGAGCCGGTGGACTGGCGCGACGTCCGCCGCACCGCCCCGAAACCCGCCGCCACCTGCGGTCGTCCTCGCGGAGGCGGGCGGGTCGACCGGAACGACCGGGCCGGTACGCGGACCTCGGTGCCGCGACCGGCCGCTCGTCGCTCACGACGCCGCCGTGGCGTTCCCGAGTCGATGCGGTGGGCGAGGTCGAGCGCCCCGGCGTGGGACGGGTGGCTGCGCGCCTGCGCGGCGAGGGAGCGGAAGCGGTCGCGCACCCTGGCCGAGCCGACCGCGGTCGCCGACTCGACGGCCCGCAGGCCGGTGGCGACACCGACATCCAGGTCTCCCCCGACGAGCTGACCGGTGGCCGGCAGCACCAGGCTGAGCACCCGGCTGCGGAGCATGTCCTCGCCGTAGCCGTCGACCGCCGTGAGGAGCAGCGGAACGGCGGTGTGCGTGGTGCCGGCCAGCACGGTGTGCACCGCTCCGCCCATGGCCGACAGGTCGGGCTCGGTGAGGAACCGCGCCCAGCCGACCACCTCGGCGCGGTCCGCGGCGCCGAACTCCTCCCGGCCGCGGTCGAGCAACGTGAGGGCGTTGTGCTCGACGCCCTTCTGCGCACACGCCCACGCCGAGTTGACGGCCAGGACGCCGGTCGAGAGCCGGTCGCCGGAGCGCGCGGCCGCGAGACGGCCGAGGTCGAAGTACCGCAACGCTTCGTCGAGCTGCCCGTGGCGCAGGGACACCCGCCCGAGCCGGTGGCACGCGTTGGCGATCAGCCCGTCGTCACGGGCCACCTCGGCCGGCGCCGGCGCGTGCGAGAAGTGGTTGCGCAGCGGTGACCAGGCCGGCGTCGAAGCACACCCAGCCTGCCAGGTTCCGCAGGTCGGCGAAGGCGACGCGCAGGCGGCGCCGCACCTGTTGCGGTGCCGGCGCGACGAGCAGTGGCAGGCTCTCCCGGCTCCGCGCGACCGGCACCGGAGCGGCGATCCCGGTCGTGCGGAACAGCTCTCCGGCGAGCGCTCGTGCCGGTCAGGCCGGTCGCTCGGGTGCCGTCGCGGCACGCGCGCAGGACGGTGTCACGGGACCATCGCGGCGATCACCTCGGTCACCGACGTCGTGGCCAGAGCGATGGTCGCGTCGCTCGCGCCGTACGGGATCACGAGGGTGTCTCCGTGCAGCAGGCCGCCGCACGAGTAGACGACGTTCGGCACGTAGCCGTCGCGCTCGGAGGGACTCGGCGTCAGCAACGGTTCCGGCAGTGCGCCGAGCACCTTCGAGGGGTCGTCGAGGTCGAGCAGCATCGCGCCCATGGAGTAGAGCCGCATCGGACCCACTCCGTGGGTGAGGACCAACCAGCCCTCGGGCGTCTCGATCGGCGAGCCGCAGTTGCCGACCTGGACGAGCTCCCAGTCCCTGGCCGGTGCCGCCACGGCCTGGGGTCGCTGCCACGTCCTGAGGTCCGCGGAGGTGGTCACGGCCGTGCTCTCGCCATCTCCGCGGGACAACGCGGCGAACCTGCCGCCGATGCGGCGGGGGAACAGCGCCATCCCCTTGTTGCGCGCGGCGGGACCGGTCAGCTGCGTGACCTGGAACGTGCGGAAGTCGTCGGTCTGCAACAGTTGCGGCGCCACGTCGACACCGTCGTAAGCGGTGTACGTCGCGTAGTAGGTCTGCGAGCCGTCGTCGTCGGTGAAGCGCACGAACCTGGCGTCCTCCATGCCGTGGCGTTCCGACGGGCCGGCCGGCCAGAGCACCCGTCCACCCACCGACGACTCCTGCGGGAACTCGGTGGTGTAGTTGCACGCGGCTATCCACCTGACCAGCTCGACGGTGCGGTGAGCGGCCTGCCGCTCGACCAGCTTCGGGTGCAGACCGGTCAGCAGCTCGTCGAGCTCCGCTCCGGTGAACCGCACCGGCAGCCAGCGGTTCAGCACGGCGGAGACCTCGTCGTCATGACCGCGTTCGGCGAGCTTGCCCTGGAAGAGGCCCTTGTCGTAGACCGAGTCCCTGCGCAGACCGGTGCTGGTGGTGCCCGGCTGCGGGTCCACGGTGAGAACGCCATCCGGACCGGCCGTGCCGGTCCGGAAACCGATCGAGGACAGGTGCCCCTCACCGATCCCGCGCACGCTCAGCACGAACCTCAGCTGTCCCTGCGCCATCCCGCTCTGGTCGGGGTGGGGGACCATGGACGGGTTGCACAGCGCGGCACCCTCGACGGCGTACTCGTGGGTGAAGTACGCGCCGATCAGCAGACGGCGGGACTCGGACAGCTCGACGTCCGGGGCCAGCCGGTGGCTGACGCTCGCGAAGTTGTCCGCGAAGGTCGCGCGGACGTCGCGGTGCCGTCCGGCGAACAGCCGGACCGTGCGTTCGAGCGCGGCGCACGCGGTCGTCTCGTCCAGCGCCATCACCCGCCGGATGACGGCCGCCGACCGGGACTCGTGTTCGGGAACCTCCTCTCCCGGCACGAACAGCTTGGTGATCACCCGGCGGGGGTCCGGGCGCAGCCGCACTGGGCTGCGCGTGACGCGGGCGTTCACCCGGCGCTCCGCTGGAGCGTGCGGAGGTGTTGCCGGGTGGAGATCAGCGCCAGGGTCGACTCGGCGCCCTGGTTGGTGTTCGGGCCGTGCGGTGTCAGGCCGTCGTAGCCGCCCCCGGTGTGCTCGTCCTGCATCAGCGAGCCCAGGTCGTTGTCCCCGCTGAACCACGCGATCGCGCGGCGGACACCGGTGAGCCACGAGGAGTCCCCGGTGACCCGGTAGGCGCGGGCGCAGGCGTCGGCCAGGGCGGCCGCCTCGATGGGCTGCTGGTCGAACGCCGGTCGCGGCTCGCCGAGGAACCACCCGCCGGTCGGGACCGGCGAGAGGTGGCGGTCCTTGGACTCCACGGCCAGCAACCAGTCCAGCAGCCGCAGCCCGTCGTCGCGGACCTCGTCGCTGCCCAGGAGGTCACCCGCGGCGATCAACGCCTCCGGCAGCACGGCGTTGGCGTAGAACAGCCGGTTCTCCGGCCACGGCCAGTTCGGGTCCGGACGGGGACCACCGATGTAGGAGGTGATGTCGCCGAGCAGGGCGGCGGCGGGCGCGTGGAGGGGTTCGGAGCTCAGCACCTCGGCGGCACCGAGTGCGGCGAACGCCATCGTGCGCACCGACGGTGGCCTGTGGTGGGCGCTGCGGTCGAAGCACTCCAGCGCGGTCCGCCGGATCGCGGGCACCGTGCTGCGCGCGGCGGCGGTGCCGAGCCCCCACAGCGCGCGTCCCCACCAGTCGCCCAGTCCCGGTTCGTCGATCCACCGGCGATCGGGGCTGAGTCGGTTGTGGAAGCGCCCGTCCTCGGCCTGCGCGTAGGCGGTGAAGGCCAGGAAGTGTTCGGCCAGAGCGGCCAGCTCAGCCGACAGGGCTGGTTCGCGGCTCAGCACGACCAAGCCCCGCGCGACGTCGTCGAGGCAGTAGCCGTGCTCGCGGCGCGGCAGCGGGCCGTCGGCGTGCTCGTGCAGACCGGTGTCGTCGCTCAGCCGGATCAGGTGGGCGAAATCAAGGCCGCTCATCGCGTCACGGCGACGCGGTCGGCGAACAGCCTGTCCGCCACGAGGGTGTCGCAGAGGCTGCGGTAGCGGTTCGCCACGGCGGGCCAGCTCAGCACGGCACCCAGTTCCGCGGACCGGTCGCGCATGCCCGCGGCGACACCCGGTTCGGTCAGCACGCGCCGCAGCGCCGCGGCGATGGCGGCGGGATCGCGGTGCGGTACCAGCAGTCCGGCGCCGTCCGCGAGCAGTTCGACCGCGTGCGGGAACACCGTCGCGACCACCGGTTTGCGCGCGGCGAGGGCTTCGACGAGCACTCCGGAGGTGACCTGTTCGGACGAGTCGTACGGCAGCAGCACGACATCGGCCCTGCCCACCAGGTCCGCCAGCGCCTCGGCGCTGAGGTAGGCCGGGTCGAACTCGACCAGGTCGGTCACCCCGGCGGCGGCGGCCTGCTCACGCAGGTGCGTCCGGTACGCCTCGCCCTCGTGTGCCAGCACCTTGGGATGGGTCTGACCCGCCACGAGGTACCGCGGACGCAGGTCGCGCAGCGCGGCGAGCGCCGCGATGCCCCACTCGACGCCCTTGCCGCGTCCGAGCAGGCCCCAGGTGAGGACCAGCGGGCCACGGCCCGGTGCTGCGGAGGCCGGCCTGTCGGCGGGCACGGCGCCGTGCGGGATCACCACGACCTCGCCCGGCCGTTCGACCGCGTAACCCGCCAGGAGGCGGCTCTTGGCCGCCTCCGACATGGTGATGACGGCGTCGGCGCGGTCGACGACCGCCTCCAGCACCCGGCGCTGTCCCGGCGTGGGCGTGGTGAGCACCGTGTGCAGCACGACGGCCACCGGGACCCGCAGCCGGGCGAGCACGTCCAGCGCCTCCTCGCCGTCACTGCCGGCGTAGATCCCGTACTCGTGCTGGACCAGCGCGACGTCGCACCGGTTGAGGACCGCGGCCGCGGCCTCCACCCCACCGGGACGCATGGGGTGCCCCGCCGACGGTTCCGCTGTGTGCGGTTCGACGTCGCTGAGGACGCGGACGACGCGGCTCCCGCTGCCGGGGGTGACGGCGGCGAGGTGGCGCTGGAGGGAGGCGGTGAACGTCGCGAGCCCGCATTGTGTTGGTGGATAGGTGCTCAAGAAGCCATAGGTGCGAACCATGGAGCGGTGGGCCTTTCGGATCGGGGCAGACGGCTTCGCGCCCCGGCGTGAGGCCGGGGCGGGGCGGTGTCTGTTCAGGAGTGAGGCGGTGCGGAGGTCAGACGAGCCGGGTCACGGCCGCGTGCACCAGGTCGGCGGGTTCAGCGCCGGAACGGTGGTGGCGGGGTCGGTGGCGAGAGGTCGCCAGCCGCCGGGGAACCGGCCGCCGGACAGGGCGTCCGGCTTCCTCGTCACCCGCAGCCCGCGTGGCGCGGTCAGTTCGGTGCTGGGACTGGTGCTGGTCGGGCCCGAGATCATCCCGGTGCTCCCGCCTCCGTCCGGACCAGCCGGGCGGGGTCGCTGACACTCCGGAGGGGGCACCTGGCTCGGACGCCGATGCGCGAGGTCCCCTCGGACCACTCACTCTACGCCCCTGACCGGGACGCGCCGGTCGCGCCGGAACGACGTCGGCGGCGGCACAGGGCACCGGGACGTGGCCCTCGCCCGGTGCCCCGTGCACCGCCACCTGCCGCCGAGACCCGGCAGCACCAGGACCAGCTCCGGTGCTCTGCCGCCCTGGCACGTCACCCGCAACACCCGCCCGGCGCACCGGGCGGGGCAGGCGGCTTCGCGGTCCGGCGCCGTCCCCGAACCGCCGAGGTGTGCCGAGGCGGTCAAGCGGAACCTGCGCGGAGCCACCGGTGTGCCCGAGGCGGTCGCGACAGTGCTGCGCGCGTCCCCGTGGACGAGCGACCGGCTCAGGTCCCGCAGTCACCCGGTCCGCCGGTTCCACCACATCGGCGACACCGAGGTGCACGGCGAGTTTCGGCGGCCCGATTGCGGCTATTCGCGTGGGGAAGCTTCAACAGCCGCCCGGACCCGCGACTTCGTTGATCCAGCACGGGGACGCACCGAGCTCCGGGAAGGCCTCGACAGATGACACGCACGGCCACCGCACCACTTCACCGCGACCCGTCCCTGCCGCTGCCGGTCGCGCAGGCCGCGGGCTGGACCGACGCGGACGTCCGTGCCGTGGACACCGTCCGCGTGCTGGCCGCCGATGCCGTCCAACAGGCGGGGAACGGCCACCCCGGCACCGCGATGAGCCTCGCACCGTTGGCCTACCTGCTGTTCCAGCAGGTGATGCGGCACGATCCCGCCGACGACCAGTGGCTCGGCCGCGACCGGTTCGTCCTGTCCTGCGGCCACACGAGCCTGACGCTGTACGCGCAGCTCTACCTGAGCGGCTACGGGCTGGAACTGACCGACCTGGCCTCGTTGCGCACCTGGAACTCCGCCACGCCCGGCCACCCGGAGTACCGCCACACCCGCGGTGTGGAGATCACCACCGGACCACTGGGCCAGGGGTTCGCCTGCGCGGTGGGCATGGCGCTCGCTGCTCGCCGCGAACGCGGACTGCTCGACCCGGACGCCGCGCCGGGGCAGAGCCCGTTCGACCACCACGTGTACGTCCTGGCCTCCGACGGCGACCTGATGGAGGGGGTCACCGCCGAGGCCTCCTCGCTCGCGGGGCATCAGGAGCTCGGCAACCTCGTCGCGTTCTACGACGCGAACCACATCTCCATCGAGGACGACACCGACGTCTCCTTCAGCGAGGACGTGGCCGCCCGCTTCGCCGCCTGCGGCTGGCACGTCCAGTCCGTCGACTGGACCAGCACCGGCCGCTACGTCGAGGACGTGGACGCGGTGCTCGCCGCGGTCGAGGCGGCGAAGGCGGACACCGGCCGTCCGTCCCTGATCGTGCTGCGCACCGTCATCGGCTGGCCCGCGCCCACCCTGCAGAACACCGGCAAGGCGCACGGGTCCGCGCTCGGCGCCGAGGAGGTCGCCGCCGTCAAGACCCTGCTCGGCTTCGACCCGGAGCGCAGCTTCGCGGTGGAGGACGAGGTGCTCGCGCACGCCCGTGCGGTGCTGGACCGCGGTGCGGCCGCCCACGAGCGCTGGGAAGCCGGCTACGCGCGCTGGCGCACCGCGAACCCGGACCGCGCGGCGCTGCTGGACCGGTTGCGCGATCAGCGGCTTCCGGACGGCTGGACCGACGCCCTGCCGGTCTTCCCCGCCGACCCGAAGGGGATGGCGACCCGCACGGCGTCGGGCAAGGTCCTCTCGGCACCGGCTCCCGTGCTGCCGGAGCTGTGGGGTGGATCGGCCGATCTGGCCGGGAGCAACAACACCACGATGGACGGCGAACCGTCGTTCGTCCCGATGGGCAAGCAGACCACGAAGTGGCAAGGCGGTCCCTACGGGCGCACCCTGCACTTCGGCATCCGCGAACACGCCATGGCCGCCGCGCTCAACGGCATCGCGTTGCAGAGCCTGACCCGCCCGTACGGCGGTACGTTCCTGGTCTTCAGCGACTACCAGCGGCCCGCGATCCGGCTGGCCGCCCTCATGCAGCTGCCCGTCACCCACGTGTGGACCCACGACTCGATCGGGCTGGGGGAGGACGGACCCACGCACCAGCCGGTCGAGCACCTCGCCGCGTTGCGCGCGATCCCCGGTCTGGACGTCGTGCGCCCGGCCGACGCCAACGAGACAGCGGTGTGCTGGCGGCGGATTCTGGAGAACCGGGACCGTCCCGCCGGTCTGGTCCTGACGCGGCAGGACGTCGCCGTGCTCGACCGCGGTCCCGGCGGCCTGGCCCCGGCGGAGGGCGCCGCGCGGGGCGGATACGTCCTCGCCGGACCAGGAGAGCCGGACGTGGTCCTGGTCGCGACCGGGTCCGAGGTGCAGATCGCCCTCGACGCCCGCGCGTTGCTCGCAGAGGACGGCGTCGAGGCCCGCGTGGTCTCGATGCCCTGCCTCGAGTGGTTCGCCGCGCAGGAACCGTCCTACCGGGACGAAGTGCTCCCGCCGGGCGTGCGGGCCCGCGTGAGCGTCGAGGCCGCGGTCGCCCAGGGCTGGCGCGACGTCGTCGGCGACGCCGGCCGGATGGTGTCGCTCGAACACTTCGGCGCCTCCGCCGACCACCGCCGCCTCTACGAGGAGTTCGGCGTCACCGCCACTGCGGTCGCGGAGGCCGCGCACGACTGCCTGCACGACGCGGTCACGTCGGTCCGCCCGGGAGGTGTGCAGCGCAGCACCGCGCCCACCACCGGCAGCACCGGCGACCGCCCCGCCTGAACCACCAGGATTTCCCGACCACGGAGGCATCATGGCCACGGGCCACGACCCGCTCACCGAACTCGCCGCCGCAGGCGTGTCCATCTGGCTCGACGACCTGTCCCGCGAGCTCCTCTCCGACGGCCGCCTGAAGGCGCTGGTCGCGGACCGCGGGGTCGTCGGCATCACCACCAACCCGACGATCTTCGCCTCCGCGCTGGCACGCGGCGAGCGCTACACACCGCAGCTCAGGCGCCTCGCGGAGGCAGAGGCGAGCGTCGAGGACACGGTCTTCGCCATCACGACCGACGACGTCCGGGCGGCCTGTCAGGTCCTGCGCCCGGTGTACGACCGCACGGGCGGTGTCGACGGCAGGGTGTCGCTGGAGGTCGACCCCGGCCTCGCCCACGACCCGCAGGCCACCGTCGACCGCGCCCGTCTGCTCTGGTCGGTGGTGGACGAGCCGAACCTGCTCATCAAGATCCCGGCCACCACCGCCGGACTGGACGCGATCACCGCGGTCATCAGTGAGGGCATCAGCGTCAACGTCACGCTCATCTTCTCCCTGGACCGCTACCGCGAGGTGGTCGACGCCCACGTCACCGGTCTGGAGGCGGCCCGGCTCAACGGGCACGACCTGGCCGGCATCCACTCGGTGGCCTCGTTCTTCGTCTCCCGCGTGGACACCGAGATCGACGCGCGCCTCGACGCCATCGGCACCGACCGCGCGCTCGCGGCCAAGGGAAAGGCGGCGATCGCCAACGCCCGCCTCGCCCACGAGATCCACGTGTCGAGCCTGACCACGCAGCGCTGGCGCCACCTGGCCGAGGCGGGAGCCCGGCCACAACGGCCCCTGTGGGCCTCCACGGGGGTGAAGGACCCCGCCTACCCGGACACGATGTACGTGTCCGAACTGGCCATCCCGGGCACCGTCAACACCATGCCCGGGCCCACCCTGGAAGCCTTTGCCGACCACGGCTCGGTACCACCTCTCGTGCCGGGGGAGCTCTACGGCCCCGCCCGCGACGTGCTCAGCGAGATCGGCCGGCTCGGGATCGACTACCGCGAGGTCACCGACGAGCTGGAACGCCAGGGGGTCCGCAAGTTCACCGACAGCTGGGACGAGCTCGCGGACACCGTCCGCGGTCAGCTCGGCCGTGACCTGACCGAGGAGATGTCATCAAAGCGCTGACATGGCAAGGCAATGAGAACGTCGAGGTCGTCGACGTGCCGGACCCGCGCATCGAGGAACCGACCGACGCGGTCGTCCGGGTCACCTCGACCGCCATCTGCGGATCGGACCTGCACCTGTACGGGGTGCTGGGGCCCTATCTGAAGCCGGGTGACGTGCTCGGCCATGAGGCGATGGGCGTCGTCGAGGAGGTCGGTTCCGAGGCGAGCGGTCACCTCGAGGTGGGCGACCGGGTCGTGGTGCCGTTCAACATCTCGTGCGGGCACTGCTGGATGTGCGAGCGCGACCTGTTCGCGCAGTGCGAGACGACGCAGGTGCGCGGCGAGGGCAAGGGCGCGAGCCTGTTCGGCTACACCTCGCTCTACGGTTCGGTGCCCGGCGGCCAGGCCGAGTACCTGCGGGTGCCGCAGGCCCAGTTCGGGCCGATCGTCGTTCCGGACGGCACGCCCGACGACCAGTTCCTGTTCCTGTCCGACATCCTGCCGACGGCGTGGCAGGCGGTGCGGTACGCCGACGTGCCACCGGGCGGCACCGTCGCCGTGCTCGGCCTCGGCCCGGTCGGGCAGTTCGCCGTCCGGATCGCGCGGCTGCTCGGCGCCGGCCGTGTGATCGGCGTGGACCGGGTGCCCGAACGTCTCGCGCTGGCCGAACGGCACGGCGCGGAACCCGTCGACTTCGACGAGTTCGGCGGCTCCGACGAGCTCGCCGCCGCGCTGGTCGAGATGGTGGACGGCCGCGGTCCGGACGCCACCATCGACGCCGTCGGCATGGAGGCGCACGGCGGGGGTGCCGTCGCCCTGGCGCAGAAGGCCGCGGGACTGCTCCCCGACGCGCTGGCGCAGAAGGTGGTCGACAAGCTGGCCGTCGACCGGCTCGACGCCCTGCACACCGCTCTGAAGGGCGTGCGGCGCGGCGGCACGGTGTCGGTGTCCGGTGTGTACGGTGGAGAGCTCGACGCGATGCCGATGATGGAGATGTTCGACCGCGGTATCCAGCTGCGCATGGGACAGGCCCACGTGCGCCGCTGGACCGACGACATCCTGCCGTTCGTGCTCGACCCGGCCGATCCGCTCGGCACCCTGGACCTGACCACGCACCGCCTCCCGCTCGCCGACGCCGCGCACGGGTACGAGGTGTTCCGCGCCAAGAGCGACGGCTGCGTGAAGGTGGTGCTGAACCCGTGACGGGGCGCGTCGTGCTCGTGGTCGGGGCCAGCAGCGGGATCGGGCTCGCCGCGGCGACGGCGTTCGCCTTCCGCGGGGACGACGTCGTGCTGGTCTCCCGCAGCGGAGAGGCGCTCGACGCCGCGGAGAAGGCCTGCCGCGCGGTGGGCGTGGCCGCGGTGGACGTCGTCGTCGACGACGTCGGAGATCCCGCCGCCGCCGACCGGATCGTCACGAAGGCGCTGGAGCTGCACGGCCGCATCGACGTCGTCGTGCACACCGCCACGGTGATGGCCTACGGACCCGTCGAGTCGATGCCCGCGGCCGTGTTCACCTCGGTCGTCGACACCGCGGTCCACGGCACGCTCCACCTCGCCCAAGCGGTCCTGCCGGTCCTGCGGCGTCAGCGCACGGGGGTGTTCATCGGGGTGAACTCACTGCTCGGCTCGATCACCGTTCCGCGGATGGGCGCCTACACCGCGGCCAAGTGGGGCCAGCGCGCGCTGCTGCGCACCCTCCAACAGGAAACCCGCGACGAACGAGGCGTGCACGTGTGCATCGTCAGCCCCGGCAGCGTCAACACCCCGGTGTACGACCAGGCCGCCAACTACGGCGGACGTGCGGCACGCCCACCGGTCCCGGTGCTGAGCCCGGATCGCGTCGCCGCCGCGATCGTGCGCCTGGCCGACCGGCCGCGCCGGCACGTCTCCGTGCCGGTCGGCCCGGCGAACCCGTTGATCGTCTCGGCGTTCCGCTGCCTGCCGGAGCTCTACGACCGGCTCGTCGGGCCGCTGTTCCGTCTCGCGGCACTGACGAGGGAGACGGTCTCACCCACCTCCGGCAACGTGTTCGAGCCGGTCGCGGCACGGGAGAGGGCGTACGGGCGTTGGCTGGCCAGGCGGCGCCGGTGGTGACGGCGGTGCCCCCGTGACGTGCGGTGGTGGTCGGGGGCGGTGGCGTCCGGCGTATCGGTAGTCCGGGGCGGCGGCGGGGGGAGCCGACGCGCTCACCTCGGTGTCGACCCCGTCCGCGCGCGGGAGGACCGCGACCCGACCACCGAGGTACCGGCACTGCGGGCGTTCACCGCCGTGGAGTAGGTGCGCACCAGGTCGGAGGCGACCCGCTGCCACGAGTACCGCGCCTGTGCCCTGTCGTGTCCTGCGACGCTGAGCAGATCGCGGTACGTGCCGTCGGCGAGCAGGGCCCTCAACGCCTTGGCGGTCGCCTCCGGCCGGTCGCGCGGGACCAGCACCCCGGTCAGCCCGTCCACCACGAGGTCGACCAGACCGCCGACCGGGGTGGCGAGAACAGGAGTGCCACAGGCCATCGCCTCCAGCGCCACGCCACTGGACGACTGGTGCCTCGGCGTGCACACCACGACGTCAGCGGACCGCAGCAGCACGGGCAGCTGCGCGTAGGGCACGTGGCCCGCGAACACGACGCGGTCGCCGACACCCGTCGAACGGGCCAGCGCGAGCAGCCTCCTGCTCTCCGCGTCACCGCGGACGTCGCCCTGCGCGCCCCCGCCGGCGATCACCAGCTCTGTGTTGTCCACAGTGGACAGGATGCGGATCAGGTCGTCGAACCCCTTGTGCGGCAAGAGCCTGCCCACCGAGACGATCCTGCGCGGAGGATTCCGGTCGGTGGTCCCCTGTCCTGCCGCGAACAGGTCGAGATCGACGCCGGTGGGCACCACGACGAGCTTCGACCGGTCCACGCCCATCCCCAGCACGGCCCGCGCCTCCGCGGACGAGGTCGCGACGACGCGGGTGGCCTCGTGACCGACGAGCCGCTCCACGGTGCGGCGTTTGGTGGAGTCGCGGTCCGTCGCACAGCGGTCCTGCGGTTGCGCCGGGCCCAGCGAGTGGTACGTCTGCACGACGGGCACCAGGCTCCTCCGCGCGCTCAGCACGGCCGCGATGCCGGACTGCCAGCCGTGGGCGTGGACGACGTCGGGGCGTTGCGAGGTCCAGGCGCGTTCGAGGAACTCGACGAAGTCGCCCGCGTGGCCGAGGACCTCCTCCGCGTCCAGCGCCGCGGCCGGCCCGGCCGGCACGTGCACGACCTCGTAGCCCTGCGGGGTCTGCACGTGCTGCGGAAGGTGCGGGTGGTCGCGCCGCGTGTAGACGACGATCCTGTGGCCGAGCGCGGCCAGGGCGGCGGCGAGCCCCGCCACGTGGCGGCTCTGGCTCCCGGAACCGGTCACACCCGGATCGGTCAGCGGACTGGCTTGCTGGGACACGAGCGCGATCCTCTTGCGCGTGAACGCGATCGACTCGGTGCTGACGCCCACGGCGTTCTCCTCACGACGAGGTGATGAGACCGCGGGTCCGGGCGGTTGTTCCTTGTTACCAGCGAGATCAGACTACCCGGACCCGGTGGGTCCCACACGCGGTGACGCGGTGAGCGCAGCCCGCGATCGGCGTGCGGGCGACGTGAGTCGGAATCACACGTCGGAAGGACGACGCCGCACCGAGAGCAGGTCCTCGGGCCGCAGCTCTCCGACGACGAGCTCCCTGGCCACGTCGGCCAGGCGGCGACCGCCGTTGCGCGCATAGCTGCGCAGTGTGTGGAACGCCTGCTCCATCTCAAGATCCCCGGCGAACGCCAGCACCCCCTTGGCCTGCTCTATGGCGACCCGGCTGTTCAACGCCGTCTGCAGCTGCTCGGTGACGACCTCACCGCGCCGGATCGCGCGCTCCTGCAAGATCCCGATCGTCGCCGTGTCCGCCAGCGCGCGCACGACCAGCAGGTCCTCGTCGTTGAGCAGCCCGGTCTCGCGGCGGAACAGGGTCAACGTCCCGATGGTCTCGCGGCGCAACCTCATCGGCACCGCGTGCACGGAGGCGAAACCCTCCTCGACGGCGCGCGGTGCGAACCGGGGCCACCGCCGCACCTCCGTCGTCAGGTCCGCGACCAGCACAGCCTCACCGCTGTGCACGCAGTCCATGCACGGGCCCTCGCTCGCCTGGAGCTGGAACAGCTCGAGCATGTGGGTCTGGGCCGACGAGTAGGCCACCACCCGCAGGCCGCCGTGCTGGTCGGACAGCATCAACCCGGCCGCCGTCGCATCCAGCAGGTGGACGCAGTGCTCGACCAGCCGGTGCAGCACGTCCACCACGTCGTAGTCGTCGACGAGCGTGTCCGCCAGCTGGACGAGCGCCCTGAGCAACCGCGACTCCCGCTCTGTCGTGGACAGTGCGTTATCGCTCATCACCAGCTCCTGTCTTGGTCGTCCTGCGGTGGGTGCCGCGCAGGACGGGAGTGCTGTGTCGTACGTGGTCATGTGGCGAGCTCCAGCGGTGACAGCTTGCGGCTCGTGATGTCCCTGGCGATCTCGTCCAGCGACCTGCCCCTCGCGAAGGCGTAGCCCCGCAACCGGGACAGCGCCTCCTCCGCGGGGACGCCGAGGGCGGCGATGAGCATGCCGGTCGCCTGGTGGACCTGTTCGCGACCGGGTGCCATGACGCTGCGGAGGCCGGTGGTGTCGTCGACCTCGCCCAGGAGCAGACCGAGCAGCACCGCGGTCACGACGTCGACCACCTCCAGCGCCATGGTGAGCTCGTCAGCCGAAAGCCAGCCGGGCTGCCTGCGGTAGAGGTCGAGCGCGCCGATGCCGATCGCCCCCGCCTGCAGCGGGAACGCGAAGATCGCGCCGATGGGCAGCGCGGCGATGGCAGCCGCGAACACCGGCCACTCCAGGACCGACGCACGGGGCAGGTCGGGAACCAGCACGGGTTTGCGGCTCGCGAACGCCTCGAAGCACGGGCCCTCGCCCAGGGTGAACTGGACGTCCTCGATCTTCGTCGCGATCTCGTCGCTGGCGTACAACGTCTCACGTTCCCGCGGGCTGCTCATCACCGAGATCGAGGCGCCGTCGACCGGCAGCACGTCCACGCACGCGCGGATCACGCGCGCCATGGTGTCGAGCCCGCTCCCGCTGTCCCGAAGCGCGGCCATCACCGCCGCTCGTGCGTCGCTCACCGACCGATGCGGCCCATCAGGTGCGCGCACCTTCGCTCACACCGCCGAACAACGGCCGGTCGTCCACGGCTGGCACAGCATTCCTCCACCACGTCGACTGATTCCAGTCGCTCGTGGACGTAGCGAGGTCTGGGCCCACGCCTTGCGTGACCGCATCAGGTTTAACTTCTTCACCGTACTGCGCGCATGCCCGCGGCGCGCAGTACGGTCTCGCCGGCGGCTTGCGGGCGCGTCGCCGGGCAGGCTCCGCGGTCGCCACCCCGCCGTTCCTCACCCGCCGACCAGGTCGTGCCGTGTTCTCGCACTCCCGGTGCGAGAACACCGACAGCGACATCAGCGGGGAAAGGTGTGGGGGTCGCGGCCGCGGGGGTAGACGTCGTGCTCGCTGATCACCCCGTCGCGGCCCCGGACGATGTGGTCCACCGCGTGCACGATCGCCATCTCACGACCGTTCGCGGCCGCGTCCTGCTTGGTGAGGTGTGTGCTGGAGACCTGGTCGTTGCCCTGGACCTTGTTCTTCCACCGGCCGTCTTCGAAGTAGGTCTCGATGTCGCCACGCATGGGCTCTCTCCCGTCGGGGTCGCTCGGTCGAGTACCCCGGACGTCGAGCGGCACACCACTCGCGCTCCATCGGCGTGATCAGCCGTGCCGGCGGTGAACGAGGAGTACGCGAAGTCGGTGGCCTGCTCGACCAGCGCACGACGCTCGGTCCGGCTCGGCGCGGCGGGTGGTGGCACCGGAGCCGGCGAGCGGCCACCGCGCACGTCAAAGCCCGGCCGGGATCGGTGGACCCAGGCCGGGCTTCGGTGTGACCAGCTCAGTCCGACGAGCGGACCGGCAGCCGACGCAGAACTAGGCGGGAACGACGTTGTCCGCCTGCGGGCCCTTCTGACCCTGAGTGACCTCGAAGGAGACCTTCTGGCCCTCCTGGAGCTCCCGGTAGCCCTGCGCGGCGATGTTCGAGTAGTGGACGAACACGTCGGCGCCGCCGCCGTCCTGCTCGATGAAGCCGAAGCCCTTTTCGGCGTTGAACCACTTCACGGTTCCGGTAGCCATGTGCACTCCTGTGATGAGTTGGCATCCGCACTGTCGCGGGTGCCTGGGGATCATCCGCCACGGCCTGCGGAAACGCTGAAACAGCAAAAAGCCCGTGATATTGATCACGGGCGAGTTCTACTTCGTAACCATGACTGATGGGACTACCTTACACCACGATCTCCGATTGGCGCGAACGCCCGGCCGAATTCGATCAAATCCGCAGGTCGTGGTCGGGTCGTACGCCCTCGCCGACTGGAGCCGCTGGGGCCGGTGGTGACCTCAGGTCGAGGGTCACGAGGACCGAGTTCGACACCGCCGCCGCACCGAGGCGGCAGCGCGGGACCCGACGTCCCGCTTCCGCATCGCGCGGGCGACGTGGTGTTCGGCGATGCGTGGTGACAGGAACGGCTCGTCGGTGACCCGCCGGTCGGTGCGCCCTGTGAGGCCGTGGAGCACCCACCGGTACCGGCGCGTCCGGTGCGCGTCCAGTCGAGGGCCGCCTCACCTCGGGCGACCGGCACCGGCCTCTACGGTGATGCCGTGGCCGACACCCGACAACGCCTGATCGACGGCGCGATCGAGACCATTCGCACGCACGGTTTGACCGGCACCACGGCGCGCAGCATCGCGGCCACCGCCGGGGTCAACCAGGCGCTGGTCTTCTACCACTTCGGCACCGTCCACGACCTGCTCCAGGCCGCGTGCCTGGCCGCCACGCAGGCGCGGGTCGAGCTGTTCGCCGAGCGGCTCGAGCAGATCACCGACCTGCGCCGGCTCCTGGAGCTGGGCCGCGCGCTGCACGCCGAGGAACGGGCGCAGGGCAACGTCATGGTGCTCGCCCAGCTGCTGGCCGGCGCCCAGACCGACCCCCGGCTCGCCGAGGCCACTGCGGCGTCCCTGCGGTTGTGGATCAACCCGATCGAGCGGGCGCTGACCCGGTCGCTGGCCGGCTCCCCGGTCTCCGACCTGATCGACACGGCGGGTCTCGCCCGTGCGGTGAGCGCCGGGTTCATCGGGCTGGAGCTGTACGAGGGCGTCGACCCGGACGGGTCGAAGGCGGCCATGGACGCCCTCGACCGGCTGGCCGTGCTCATCGAGGTGGTGGACGACCTCGGGCCGATCGCGGTGCGCGCGCTGCGCTCCAAACTCCGCAAGACGGCCGGGAAGGCGAAGTAACCCCAGCTCAACGCCCTGTTTGAGCATATGCTCAAATCCGGCTAACCTCCTGTTTGAGCAACTGCTCAAACAGGAGGGGGTGCCATGGCGCGGCGGCGGACGCTCTACGTGGAGACGGTGATCAGGGCCGACCTCGACGACGTGTGGCTGCGGACCCAGGACCCGCACCAGCACCAGCGGTGGGACCTGCGGTTCACCACGATCGACCACCTGCCGAAGGCGGACCAGGACGCGGAGCAGCGCTTCCGGTACTCGGTCCGCGTCCTGCCCGGTCTGGAGGTGGACGGGACCGGGGTCAGCGTCGGTGAGCGGGTCAAGGCCGACGGCTCGCGGACGTCGGCGCTGCGGTTCAGCTCGGCGCACCCGCTGTCCCCGATCCGCTCCGGGTCGGGGTACTGGCGGTACGTGCCGACCGCCGCGGGGGTCCGGTTCCTCACCGGCTACGACTACCGGCCCGGCTGGGGGCGGCTGGGGGCGCTGGCCGACCGCCCGTTCCGCCTGCTGATGGGGTGGGGGACGGCCTGGTCGTTCGACCGGCTCCGGCTGTGGCTCGAACGCGGCGTCCGTCCCGAGGTGTCGTTGCGGTGGGCGCTGCTGGACGCGGGCACGAGGGCCGGTGTCTGCGCCGTGGCCTGGCTGTCCGGGCCCGCCGTGCTCGCCGCGGCCCTCACCCTCGCCGCCCTGCTGGCTCCGCCGCTGCCGTCCACCCCGGCCGCCAGGAGGTGCCGGCGCACGCCGCCGGACCGCCGGTCGTCGACGGCGCCCTCGACCCTGCTGACCTTGGAGCGCCCGTGACGTCGATCTTCCAGCGCGCCCTCGGCGCCGACTTCGACCGCCTGCACCCGCAGCTGCAACGCCGGTTCGGCTTCACCAGCGACGACGGCATCGCCTGCGTCGGCACCGGCACGATGGACCGGGTGTGGCACGGGCGCGGCTTCACCCGGCCGTTCCTGTGGCTCGGGGCCAAGCGCCACATCCTGCTCCCCGGCCACGGCAGCGACGTCCCCTTCACCATCGAGAACTACCCCTACCGCGACTCGCTGGGCCGGGAGACGATGACGTTCGTCCGCACCTTCGCCTTCGAGCGGCCCCGGCGGTGGGACGCCACGATGATCTACAGCCCCGAACGCGGCCGCGTCGTGGACTACCTGGGCACCCACCAGCACGTCTCGGTCGACCTCGACCTGTCCGTGGACGACCGCGGCGGGCTGCTGATCCGCAGCGGTGAGCAGCGCTTCCACGAGGGCCCGCTCCACTTCCGCGTCCCCGGCCTGGTGACCGGCGCCGCGACGGTCCGCGAGTCCTACGACGAGGACCTCGGCCGGTTCCGCATCGACGTCGAGGTGACCAACCACCGGTTCGGGCCGCTCTTCGGCTACCGCGGCACCTTCACCTGCGCCTATCCCGAAGGCGGGCGCGTGCCGGACGCCGTCAGGCCGGTCCGGGAGCAGGCCAGGGTCTGACGGCGCTCAGGGTCGCGGGAGTGCGGCCAGCGCGCTCTCCGCGACCGCCTCCAGGAAGCGCGCGTCCTTGCCCGCCTTGCCCAGGGCCTCCATGCCGCGCAACACCGTGAGCACGAGCGCGGCCAGCCGGTGCGGGTCGGCGCCGGGGGAGAGGTCGCCGTGGCGCTGACACGCCTCGATGTCGGCGACCAGGAGGCGTTCGAGCTCGTCGAACGTCCGCAGCGCGCGGGCCGCGACGACCGGGTCGTGCTCGGCCAGTTCGGCGGTGCCCTTGGCGAGCAGGCACCCGCGGTGCGCGGTGTCCGCGGCGACGGAGGCCGCGATGCCGTGCACGTGGGCGGTCAGGCGCGCGAAGGCCTCCTCGTCGGGGCCGGTCAGCTCGCGGCGGACCCCGTCCTCCGCCTGCGCGCAGTAGTCGTCGAACACGCGGTGGAACAGCTCCTGCTTGCCGCCGAAGGCGCCGTACAGGCTGCCCTTGCCCAGGTCGGTGGCCGCGGCGACGGCGTCCATCGTGGTGCCGGCGTACCCGGCCGACCAGAACTGGTCGCGTGCGGCGGCCAGGACGGCTGACTCGTCGAACTTCCGCGGACGTGGCATGCCTCATCGTACCCAGTTCTTGACTGAATCGTCCATAAGTGCCTACGTTATGGACGAACCAGTCAAGAACTAGGGAGTGGTGCTTCATGTCCGGTGTGCTCGCCGACAAGGTGGCCGTGGTGACCGGCGGCAACAGCGGGATCGGGTTGGCCATCACGCGCAGGTTCGTCGCCGAAGGCGCACGGGTCTTCGTCACCGGCCGCAGGCAGGAGCAGCTCGACGCGGTCGCGGCCGAGCTGGGTGACGCGGTCGTGCCCGTGCGGGCCGACGTCGGGAAGCTCGCCGACCTCGACGCCCTCTACGCCGTCGTGCGCGAGAAGGCGGGGCGGATCGACGTGCTCGCCGCCAACGCGGGCGGTGGCGTGATGGCGCCGTTGGAGGAGATCACCGAGGAGCAGTTCGACAGCACGTTCGCCGGCAACGTCAAGGGTGTCATCTTCGGACTGCAGAAGGCGCTGCCGCTGCTGTCGCCCGGTGCGTCGGTGATCGTCACGGGCTCGACCAGCTCGCTCCGGCCGGACCCGGGGCTGGAGGTCTACGGCGCCTCGAAGGCCGCGGTGCGCAACCTCGTCCGCAGCTGGGCGCGCGACGCGAAGACGCGCGGCTTCCGCGTCAACGTGCTCAGCCCCGGCCCGACCGAGACGCCGGGCCTGGTCGGCCTGGTGGCGGAGGACCAGCGGTCCGGGTTCCTCGACGAGCTCGCGAGCGCCGTGCCGCTGGGCCGGGTCGCCGACCCGGACGAGATCGCCGCGGCCGCGCTCTTCCTCGCCTCGGACGCCGCGAGCTTCGTCAACGGTGCGGAGCTGTTCGTGGACGGCGGCTACGTCCAGGTGTGACCGCGGCACCGGGTGCCGGTGTCCTCCCTGGTGGGCAGTGGCGGCAGGTCGCAGGGGCCGCTCCGGAGGTCGTGCAGCGGCCGGCCGCCGTGCTCGCGGTGCCGCACCCACGCCGGTTTCGTCTGTCCGTGCGGGACATCTCGTTCCTCCGGAACCAGCCACCCGTGCTCCCGGACCCTCCGGGCGGGCGGCTAAGGCATCCGCCGCACCACGACCACCTCCTGCCGATCCGCACCGCCCACGTCACCGGCGTCGCCGTGCTGGTCAGAGCCCGTCGAGGAGACCTTCGAGGTCGCGTTCCCCCTCGCGGGTCTGCACGCCGGCGGCGAGCTGGCGGTGGGCGGACGCGACCATGTCCTCGGTGAACAGCGAGTGCAGGGCGGCGTTCTCCGCGGCGTAGGCCTCGTGGGGGATCTTCGGCGCGATGGTCTCGACGGTGGCCTTGATCGCGGCGACGACCTCGGGGCGCAGGCGGGCGATCCGGCGGGCCAGCCGGTCGACGAACGCGTCGATCTCGTCGGCGGGCAGCGCCCGGTTGACCAGGCCGTACCGCTCGGCCAGCTCGGCGTCGACCAGGTCGGTCCCGAGCAGCACCTCCAGCGCCCGTTCCCGGCCGAGCAGCCGGGTCATCAGCACGGTGCCACCGCCGCCGGGGAGGATGTCCATGACGGCTTCCGGCTGCGCCTGACCGGACCGGCCGATGGCCGCGAAGCGCAGGTCGAGCGCCATCAGGAACTCGTTGCCCGCGCCACGGGCGAAGCCGGCGATCTTGCGATGGTCACCTGCGGCAGCCCGCGCACCTCGTCGGCAACGGCCTGGAGGATGTTCATGCCGTCCGGGACGGGCACGTCCGGCGCGGCGGCGATCGCGGCGGCGGTGGCGGCGGGCAACGCCGCTGGGTCGGTCAGGTAGGCCATGTCGCCGTGTGCGCTGAAGAACTCCGGGTCCGCGCTGTCGAACACCACGACGCGCACGCCGGTGTCGTGGCGCACCCGGTTGACGAAGCCGCGCAACGACGGCACCAGCACGCCGTCCATCAGGTTCAGCGGCGGGTGGTCGAGCGTGGCGGTGGCGATGCCGCCGGCCACGGAGATCCGCAGCCCGGTCAGGTCGTCGTAGGTCATCTACACTCCTGGGACAAGTGGGGAGCTTCCCCGGATACGAGTATGTGGGGACACTCCCCACTTTGTCGAGGAGGAGTTGCGTTGGCTGGAACACGCCCTCTTCGCGCTGACGCCCAGCGCAACCGCGACGCGATCCTGGTCGCCGCGCGGGAGACGTTCGAGGCGGAGGGAGTGCTCGCCTCGCTCGACGCGATCGCGTTGCGCGCCGGCGTCGGCAACGCCACCCTCTACCGGAACTTCCCCACCCGCGACGACCTGGTGGCCGCCGTCATCGAGGGCTTCTACGCCCGTGCGCTGGCGGAGGCCGACGAGCTGTCCCGTGCACTGCCTCCGGCCGAGGCATTGGCCGAGTGGCTGGTGCGGGTGGGCTGGGGACTGCGGATCTGGCACGACCTGCCGGTGTGCCTCGCGACCGCGCACGACGACGACAGCTCGGCGTTGCACTCCGCGAACGCGCCGCTGGTGGAACGGGTCGGGGTGCTGCTGGACGCGGCCGAGGAGGCAGGGCAGGTGGCGGGGGAGATCAGCGCCGACGAGGTGTTCGAGCTGGTGCTGGCGCTGTCCTGGGCCATCGACCGGTTCGGGGACGACGAGGAGAAGGCGCGGCGGCGGGTGGTGATGGCGACTTCGGGGATCTTCCGGTGGCCGGAGGCCGGCCGCGGCTGAGGTCAGCTCGCCCGGCGCAGCAGCCGGTGGATGCGGCGCACCGCGGCCAGCCGCTCCTCGCCGTTGAGCGCGAGCGCGCGCACCACCGGGTCGTCGGGGCCACGACGCCGGCGGATCTCCGCGAGCCGGGCCTCGACCGTGATCGCGTGGCCGTCGGGGCAGGTGGACATGTCGGCGTACCAGAGCGCGTCGCGCAGCCGGCCGCGTTCGTCGGGGAACTCCGCCAGGGCGTCGGACAGACCGGTCAGCTCGGCGACGGCGGCGGCGCCCGAGTGGTGGGCGACGAGACCGCACAGCCGCGGGGACATCCCGGCCCGGCGCAGGTAGCGGGCGCCGTCGACCGGGTGCAGGCCCGTGTCGGCCAGCTCGGAGGCGTAGCCGATGTCGTGCACCCAGGCGGCCGCCACCAGCAGGTCCCGCTGGCCGGCGGGCAGGACGCGGGCCACCTGCTCGGCGCGGCGGGCCACACCGGCGGTGTGCGACCAGCGGCGGGGGAGCTCGGTGGCGAGCAGGCGGCGGGCGGTGTTGCGGGCCCAGGCCGACAGCCACGTGCCGGGTAGTTCGGGTGAGCCGGAGGAGAAGTCCTGCGCGGAGGCCCGCACCGAGCGTTCCACCAGCAGCGGGACGTAGTCGCGCACGCGGGCGCCGCCGAAGCGGGCGATGGCGCGTTCGACCCACTCGTGCACCAGGCTCGGTGGCACCTCGTCGTGGTCGCGAACCAGCCGCGCCTCCAGCCGCCTGATCCGCTCGGCCACCTGGTGCCCGGTCGCAGGCGACGTGGTCGTCAGCACGCCGACCACCGTAACCCACGGACCGCCGATCGCCGATGATCCAACCGGTCGCTCCGCCACTCTCACTCCGCGTTGACCTTTCGGCCTCGAACGGTGTCGCAAAGTAGTGGGAAATGCGTGTTTCAAACTAATTCAGATCGCTGACCTGGAGCAGAAGAAAAACTTCCACTTTCGAGTGAACCGGCACCCGTGGGGCACCGAATGCCTCGATGACAGGTGCTGATTCAGCGAAAGGGGGTGATACGCATGAAATCAACATGTTCCACAACGCTGCGGCGAACTCTGGGAGTGGCCGGGTTCCTCTTGGGATTCGGCTTGCTCTCGGCGGGAGTGGCGAATGCCGACGAGAACGACTCGGGCTTGCTGGACGCGCTCGTGTCCCCGGTGGCCGAGGTGGTGGCGCCGATCGCCCAGGTGACCGCACCGCTGCTGACACCCGTGGTCGACACCGCGGTGCAGACCCTGGACCCGGTGCTGGAGCCGCTGCGGCCCGTGACCGCGCCGGTGCTCGCCCCCGTGGTGGGCGTGGTGCGGGACGCTCCACCTCCGCAGGTCGTGGAACCGCTGGTGCCACTGCCATCGGCCCCGCCGGAGGTGGTCGCACCCGTGGTGCCGGCCGTTGTTCCCGAGGCGCCCGCGGTGGCGCTGCCCCAGCAGGTCGTGCCGGCGAAGGCCGAGCAGACCTCCGCGCCTGACGTGGTGCCAGCGGCCCAGACGCCGGTCCAGACGCCGGTCCAATTGCCGGTCCAGTCGCCGGAAGGGCAGTCGCCCGCTGTGCCGCTCGCTTTGCCCGGCACGACGGGATCGGCGTCGTCGAGCGGATCGACGGGCACCGCCGTCTCGGACCTCCCGGCTCTTTCGGGAGTGCACCCGGACAACGCGTCGCCGATGGCGAGTGGAAAACAGCAGTTCCGCGGCTCGTGGTGTTATTACTACGGCCGAAATCATCCCAGCTGAGCAGTCCCGCAACCAAGCCGACCAGATCACCAGCTTGATTGACGGGAAGGTTCGACATGCACAGCTCTGTGCGACGCGGTCTCGTGGCCGCAGCGTTCTCGGGAGGATTCCTCCTGTTCGGAACAGCGATGGCCAGCGCCGACACGGGTGACCACGGTCTCCTGGGCGGGGTGAACGACATCGTGAGCTCGGTCGTCAAGGGCGGCAACGGCGGTGACTCGGGCAACGGCGGCAACGCCACCAGCTCGAACACCGCGCGGTCCGGCAACTCGGGCAACTCCGGGAACTCGGGTGCCACCGGCGGCAACAGCGCCTACGGGCTCTGCGTGCTGGCGGAGTGCCACACGAACGTGAGTTCGGGTGACTCCGGGAACACTGGTGCCACGGGTTCGACCGGTGACGCTTCCAATCACAGCAACACCGTGGGCGGAAAGTCCGGCGCCGCGGGCAACGGGGGCGACGCCACCGCCACGGGTCGTGCGCGGAACACCTCCGCGACCGCCGGCAACGGTGGTGACTCGGGTCAGGGCGGCAACGCCACCAGCTCGAACAACGCCACGTCCGGCAACTCGGGCAACTCCGGGAACTCGGGTGCCACCGGCGGCAACAGCGCCTACGGGCTCTGCGTGCTGGCGGAGTGCCACACGAACGTGACGTCGGGCGACTCCGGCGACACGGGTGCCACCGGTGCGACCGGGGACGCGGCCAACCACAGCAACACCGTGGGCGGCAACTCCGGTGCCGCGGGCAACGGTGGGCACGCCACCGATGGTCAGAAGTGGAGCCACCACAGCAAGTCCGGCTCCACCAAGGCCACCGCGGGCAACGGCGGCAACTCGGGTGACGGTGGCAACGCCACCAGCTCGAACAACGCCACCACCGGCAACTCGGGCGACTCCGGGAGCTCCGGTGCCACCGGCGGCAACACGGCGGTCGTCCGCACGATCGGGTCCGAGCGGGGCCACGGCTGGTCCTGGGACAGCACGAAGTCCTGGACCGCGGTGACGTCGGGCGACTCCGGCGACACGGGTGCCACCGGTGCGACCGGTGACGCTTCCAACCACAGCAACACCGTGGGCGGCAACTCCGGCCCGGCCGGTGACGGCGGCGACGCGTGGGCCGTGACCGAGCAGAAGAAGTCCTGGAACCACCACGGCGACAAGTGGGGCCACCACAGCAAGTCCGGCTCCACCAAGGCCACCGCGGGCAACGGCGGCAACTCGGGTGACGGTGGCAACGCCACCAGCTCGAACAACGCCACCACCGGCAACTCGGGCAACTCCGGGAGCTCCGGTGCCACCGGCGGCAACACGGCCGTGGTGAAGAACGAACAGCCCGGCCACCGCGGCGACAAGTGCCACGGGTGGAAGGGCCACGACTGGAAGCACGGCTGGACGAACCACGGCACCGAGTCCTGGACCGAGGTCACCTCGGGCGACTCCGGAAACACCGGTGCCACGGGTTCGACCGGTGACGCGACCAACCACAGCACCACGGTCGGTGGCCACTCCGGTCCCGCAGGCGACGGCGGCGACGCCACGTCCTGGGCGCACGGGAAGCACTCCGTGAAGGCGTGACCACCAGGTGATCACGAGGCGGGGTCGGCTCAGGCCGGCCCCGCCGCTGTGTGCGCCGGGCAGTTCCGCCGACCGTGAGAGCGTTCTCATCGAATTCGACCCAGCGGTCTCCGAGGCCGAGTACGTTGGCGCACATGGCACACGTGCACGCGTTGACGCTGTACCCGATCAAGGGGTGCGCCGGTGTCGCCGTGGACCGGGCGGAGCTCACCCCGGCCGGGCCGGCGGGCGATCGGCTGTTCGCCGTCGTGGGGGTGGACGGGTCGACCCAGTGGCAGGGCGAGCTGCCGCGGCTGGCCCTCGTCCGCGGCCGGGTGCTGCGCGAGGGCGCGGAGCTGGAGCTCAGCGCACCCGGCGCCGGTGAGCTGGTGCTGACCGTCGTGACGGGTGGCGCCACCCGGCCGGTGGCGGTGGAGAAGTGGCCCGACGCCGGGATCGACCAGGGCGACGAGGCGGCCGCGTGGCTGTCCGAGGTCGTCGGCAAGCCGGTCCGCCTGGTGCGGGAGCCGGACAGGGCCGCTCGGGCCGCCGCGGGCACGGACCCGACCGCGGTGCACGTCCTCTCACTGTCCTCAGTGGACGACCTGAACGCGCGGATCGCCGAGCGCGGCGGGAACCCGGTGGCGCTGGAGCGCTTCCGGCCCAACGTCGTGGTCAGCGGCTGGCCGGAGCCCTGCACCGAGGACAGGGCCGAGCGGATGGCCGTCGGCGGCGCGGAGCTCGGCTTCGGCGAGCTGGCCATCCGGTGCGCCGTCACGCTGGTCGACCAGGACGAGGGCGTGCGGGCCGGACCGGAACCGCTGCGCACGCTCGCGACCTACCGCCGTGGGCCCGACGGCGTTGTCTTCGGCCTGAAGGCGGCCGTGTTGCGGCCCGGCACCATCGCCGTCGGCGACGACGTCACCGTCACCGGCTGGCGCTGACGCTCAGCGCACCCGGCCGAGCCCGCGCCGGGCCGGTTTGGGCGCGGGTTCGTCGTCGGACTCGACCGTCGGGCTGATCCGGTCGTACTCCGCCAGCCAGCCCGTGGCCCGGTGGTCACCGCGGCGGGTGAACACCGCGGCACCGGACGCGGCGCCCAGGTCGGGGTCGCCCTCGTCCACGACCGGGTAGCCGATCTCCGTGGTGGCCCTGGTGATCGTCACCGCGGTGCGCTTGCGGCCGGTCCACGCGACCGCCGCCGCACCCGCGATCCCGGTGACCGCAACGCCTTGCGCGCTCACCGTCAGCACCGCCGACGTGGTCCGCTCGCGCAGCAACGCGGTGTAGGACGCCTGGTCGAGCTGGCAGTGCGCCGGTGGCCGGCCGGGGGCCCAGTCCGGTGCGCGCACACCGCGGCTGACCGCCGAGCGCCACATGCCCGGCACGAGTTCCTTGGCGTGCGCGCGGGTCGCCATCTGCTCGCACATCCACAGCAGGCGGCCCGCGCCGCGGCCGGGAGTGCAGGAACGCCACCGCACCCGCCGGTCCAGGTCCGCCGACACGATCGCCACCCACGGGTGCACGGTGCCCAGATGTCCTTGTGCCGCAAGCCAGGCGAGGTAACGTGGTGCCTGCTCCAGCACCGGGTGCAGGGAGCCCAGCGGGATGCCCGCGACGGCCCGGCGGCTGCGGCCCGCGAACAGCTCGGGTGAGCGGGCCACGAGCAGCAGCGCCGCCCACGCCAGGTCACCGCGCTGGACGTTCGCCGACGAACCCAGGCCCTGCACGGCGGTGGTGTCGGTGATCCGCGAGGTGCGGCCGCGGGCCCGGATCGCGGTGGCCACGGCCGGGCGGTTGGCCTCGGCGACCGGTGCGTCGGCCAGCTCGGGGACGGTCACGCCGAGCACGCACGTCAGCGCTTCCTCCGCCGTGTCGGCGTCCTCCGGTGCCGGCAGCAGGCCGAGCACCTGCCGCAGCCGGGCGCCGGTGTAGGTGGAGACCATCAGCTGCGCGGTCAGCCGGCCGAGGTCGGTGACCGTCAGCGTGGTACCGCGCTGCACCAGGTAGTCCTTCTCGACGAGGAACGCCACGGCGTCGTGCACCGGTTCGACGTCCTCGTCGCCTTGGGCGAAGGCCAGCGTCTGCCGCCACCACGCCTCGGCCTCGACGACCGTGGTGATGCGGCCCTGCAACACCTCGGCGAGCACGTGGTCGGCCAGGCTGTCGTAGATCTGCGAGTAGACGGCGTACCCGGCCATGAGCCGCCGCTGCCAGTCCGCGCGCTCGGTCTCGTCGGTCACGAGGTACGCCCAGCCCTCGGTCTCGCCGGCGCCGACGCGACCGGCCCGGCCGAACATCTGCATGACCGTGGCGGTGTCCATCGGGTCGGTGCCGATCTTCGTGTCGCGCACGACCACCGCGCGGGCCGGCAGGTTCACGCCCGCGGCGACCGTGGTCGTGGCGACCAGCACGTCGGCCTCGCGCGCCCGGAACGCCTGCTCGGCCGCGTGCTTGCCGTCCCAGTCGGCGTAGTGCAGCCGCACCCCGACCTCGGCGCACACCGTCTCCAGCTTGTCGAAGTCGGTGGGCCCCACCAGGTGCACCGGCGCACCGCGCTCGGCGGCGATCATCAGCGCGGTCGAGCGGACCTTCGGCTTCGACCCGCAGAACACCAGCACGCTGCCCTTGTCGGCGGTGTGCCGCTGCACGAGCTCCGCCACCGCCTGCTCGCGCATCCGCGACGCCTCGGCGTGCCGGGAGGTGGCGGGCAGCATCGGCAGCTGCCAGGTGAGCCGCGACGGCCGCCAGGTCGTGGTGACCAGGTCGCCCTCCAGCCAGTCCGCGACCTCCTGGGCGTTGGCCACGGTCGCCGACAACCCGACGATCCGCACCGGCGACTCGGCCCCGCGCACCCGTGCGAGCAACGCCTCCAGCAACGCACCGCGGCCCGCGCTGCCGAGCAGGTGGATCTCGTCCACGACCATGCAGCCGACCTCGGCGAGCGCCGTCTGCAGCGACGACGCCCGGCAGATCGCCTCGAACTTCTCCGTGGTCGCCACCCACAGGTCGGCGGCGCGCACCCGTTCGACGTCGACGGTGTACTCGCCGGACAGCCGTTCGACGCGCAGCCCCTGCCCGCGCCACGTCTCCAGCTCGCGGTCCAGCTCGTCGGTCAGCGTCCGCTGCGGCACCAGCCACGCCGCCTTGCGCCCCTCTTCGAGGATGCTGCGCAGCACCGCGAGCATCCCGACCACCGTCTTGCCCGCACCGGTCGGCGCCGTGACCACCACGTGCCCGTCACCGTCCACAACGGACGGGCAGGCCTGCGCCTGCGCGGGGTTCAGCGTCGAGTAGGGCAGGAACCGCAGCCAGTCGCGCGGCACCAGGTCAGCCGCGGGCACCGGTCGTGGTTCGGTGGCGTGGTCGACCGGCTCGTGCAGGTCCCACAGCAGCTCGAACGCGTCCCGCGCCGCCCGTGCACCGGCGTCGGTCAGCGGCGCCGTCGGTTCGGCGACCATGCCCGCCATCCCGGTCAGCGACGGCGTCACCCGCAACGGCCCCAGCGCGTCCTCGCCGACCGAGCTGATCCACTCCTCCTCGACCCAGTGCGGCACCGCGCGGAACGGGACCCCGGCGGCGCTCAGCCGGGCGCGCAGGTCCGCGAACCCGTCCGCGTCCGGGAACACGACGCGGACGTCGGTGCCCTCCGGCAGCCGCGGCACGGTCAGGTCCGGGTCGACCGTCTTGCACCAGAACAGCATCCGGTGCTCGGTGACGTCCTCGGCCGGGGCCAGCGGCACCGCGACCGGGTGGCTGCGCTCCTCCGCGCCGTCGGCGTCGGCGAGGATGCGGCGGATCTTCGCCGCGATGACCGTGGTCGACGTGCGCCGCGGGGGAGGGGCGATCGGCTCCGGGGAGATCGGCTCTGTCGCCACTGGTTCGGGTGGCGCGGGCGGCTGCGGTGCCGGTTCCGCGCGCTTCCCGGTGGGCTTCCCGGTGGGCTTCCCGGCGGGTTTTCCGGCGGGTTCTTCGGCGGGCTTTTCGGTGGGCCGAGGGCGTTCCACGACCGGTGCCGCCCGAGGCTCCGGCGGTGCGGGCCTGGTCCACTGCTCGACGGCCAGCTTCGACAACCGCTCGTCGTCGGCGAGCCGCCGGGCCACCGCCTCCGGCCGCAGCTCGCCGAGCACCGCGCGCTGCGCCAGGTGCAGGTCGCTCAGCTTGAACGACGCCGGGCACCCCGGACACACCACCGCCGCCTGCAGCCGCGGTTTGCCGACGTTGCCCGCCACCCGGTACAGCCCGTGCAGCTCGCCGGAGCACCGCGGGCACGGCCGGTCGATCGGGTGGGGCGAGGGCTGCCAGCCAGGTTCCGCGTAGCGCGGGATCGCGGGTGCCGGCTCGACGCCCCAGAGGCGGCGAGCAACACCGGCGACGGACGTGTCGCGGCCGGAGCGGTCATCGGCGTCAGTCATGCACCAGTACCTGTACGAGGTGAAAAACGCGACGATACAGCGAGCGGACCCGCCGGGGCGGGGACCGGCGGACGGCAGCGCAGCGTGTCCGGTCGTAACGGTCCGTGACCACCTCGGTAAGGTGGCGGCGTGAACGGTGTCAGGACCCGGTTCGCCGTGCTGGGAACCATCGAGGCGCGGTCCTGCGACGGGCCGCTCGACCTGGGCCCCGCGATGCAGCGCAAGGTGCTCGCGGTGCTGCTGGTCGGGGCGGGCGAGGTCGTGCCGGTCGACCAGGTCGTCGACGCGGTGTGGCACGACGACCTGCCGCACCGGGCGCGGGCCACGCTCTACACCTACGTCGCCCGGCTGCGGCGCGTGCCGGGCGTGGTGATCGTGCGGCGGCCGGGTGGCTACCTGCTCGACGTCGCACCGGACCACGTCGACGTGCACCGGTTCCGCGCACTCGTGCGGCAGGCCCGCGACCTGCCCGACGACGC
Organism: Lentzea sp. NPDC037011; assembly: GCF_055607425.1. Classification (NCBI taxonomy): domain Bacteria; kingdom Bacillati; phylum Actinomycetota; class Actinomycetes; order Pseudonocardiales; family Pseudonocardiaceae; genus Lentzea; species Lentzea sp. NPDC037011. The sequence goes on from NZ_JBVJRT010000007.1 coordinate 440,055, forward strand.
GGCGGCAGGGCTGCTCGCGGAGGCGCTCGGGCTGTGGCGCGGCGAAGCGTTCGACGGCGCCGACACGCCCTGGTTCGCCGCGCAGCGCGCCGTGCTCGCGGACGAGCGGTTCGCCGCCCGGTTGCTCGGCACGGACATCGCGTTGCGGCGGGGCGGGCACAGCGCGCTGGTACCGGAGCTGATGGCGCTGGTCGCCGAGCGCCCGCACGACGAGCGGCTGACCGGGCAGTTGCTGCTCGCGCTGTACCGGGACGGGCGGGCGGCGGAGGCGTTGCGGTGCTACGAGGACCTGCGCGTGCGGCTCGCCGAGGAGCTGGGCGTCGACCCGTGCCCCGAGCTGCGGCGCCTGCACCGGCAGATGCTCACCGACGACGCCGCGCTCGCCCTGGTCACGCCGCCTGCGGTGCCGCGCCAGCTGCCGGCGCCACCGCCCGCGTTCGTCGGGCGGGAGGGGGAGCGCGCCGAGCTGGACGGCGTGGCCGGCGGGGTGGTCGTCGTCGGCGGGCCCGGCGGGGTGGGGAAGACCTCGCTGGTCCTGCGCTGGGCGCACGACCACGCGCACGCGTTCCCGGACGGCCAGCTGCACGTGAACCTGCACGGCTTCGACCCGTCCGCGCCGCCCGCCGCGGCCGGTGTCGTGCTGCGCGGGTTCCTGGGCGCGCTGGGCGTGCTGCCCGAGCGGATGCCCGACGACCTCGATGCCCGCAGCGCGCTGTTCCGGGAACGGGTCGCGGGGCGGCGGGTGCTGGTCGTGCTCGACAACGCGCTCGACGAGGACCAGGTCCGGCCGCTGCTGCCCGGCGGGACCACCTGCCTGGTGCTGGTGACCAGCCGCAACCGGCTGACCGGGCTGGTCGTGGCCGAGCAGGCCCGGCCGGTCACGGTGCCGGTGCTCACCGACGACGAGGCGGCCGCGCTGCTGACCCAGCGGCTCGGTGCGGCGCGGGTCGCGGACTCGGGCGCGGTGCACGACCTCGTCCGGCTCACGGCCGGGCTGCCGCTCGCGCTGTCCGTCGTCGCGGCACGGGCGCTGGCGCACCCCGCGTTCGGGTTGGGGGTGCTGGTGACGGAGCTGCGCGACGAACGCAGCCGCCTCGACGCGCTCGACGCCGGGGACCCGGCGTCGAGCGTGCGGGCCGTGCTGTCGTGGTCCTACCACCGACTCTCGCCCGCTGCCGCCCGGTTGTTCCGCCTGCTCGGCGCCCACCCCGGCCCGGACGCCGACCTGGCCGCCGCGGCCGCGCTCGCCGGTGCCGACCCCGGCGTCGTCCGGCCGTTGCTCGCGGAGCTGACCAGGGCGCACGTGCTGGACGAGCCCGCGCCGGGCCGGTTCGCCTCGCACGACCTGCTGCGCGCCTTCGCCCGTGCCGAGGCCGCGCCGGAGGAGACCCGGCAGGCGCTGAGCCGGGTGCTCGACCACTACCTGCACACGGGTTTCGCGGCCGAGCGTCACCTTTCGCCGCACTGGCCGCCGATCGACCTGGCCCCGCCGTGCGACGGCGTGACGCCGTTGCCGATCGACTCCTACGACGACGCGGTCGAGTGGTTCACCGCCGAACGCCCGGTGCTGCTCGCCGCCACCGCTCTGGCCGCGCGGTCCGGCTGGGACGTGCACGCCTGGCAGCTGGCCTGGGTGCTGTCGACCTTCCTGACCCGCGTCGGCCAGTGGGACGACCGGGTCGCCACGCAGCGCACCGCCCTCGCCGCCGCACACCGGCTGGGCGACCGCACGGCACTGGCCGAGGTGTCGCTGCTGCTCGGCCGCGGCACCAGCGTCGCGGGCGACCAGCCGCGCGCCGTCGAGGAGCTCACCGAGGCGCTGACGTCGTTCCGCGCCGTCGGCAACGACACCGGCGCGGGCATCGCGCACTTCTCGCTCAGCGTCGCCCACGCCCGCGGCGCCGAGCCCGCCGCGGCCCTGGAGCACGCCCGGCGGGCGCTGACCCTGTTCCGCGCCACCGGCGACCGCGCGTGGGAGTCGTTCAGCCTCAGCGCGGCCGGGTGGTTCCACGCACTGCTGGGCGACCTCGACCTCGCGGTCGAGCACAGCCTCGCCGCGTTGCGGTTGCAGGACGAGGTGCACGACCGCGACTGCGAGGCGCACACCCGGCGCACCCTCGGGTTCGTGCAGCAGCAACGCGGCGACCACGCCGCCGCCGTCAAGCACCACCGGCGCGCCTGCGCGTTGTTCCGCGAGCTGGGCGACTCCTACAGCGAGGCCGTCACGGCCGACCAGCTGGGCGACGCGCTGACCGCCACCGGCCATGCCGCGGAGGCGGTGGAGGCGTGGCAGCGGGCCGAGGCGTTGTTCGACGCGCTGGACCTCCCGGAGGCGCACGCGGTGCGCGAGAAACTGGCGCGCGTTCTTCCGTGAACCCCGACACCGCAGGTCACGGCGGTGCGGCGGAGCAAGATCGACCAGTGCCGTGTGGAGTCAGGCACCAGTGACATAGGTTCGTGCCGTGAGCATCTACGACATCCCCGTTTCCACGCTGTCCGGCGAACCCGGCGACCTGGGCCCCCTGCGCGGCAAGGTGCTGCTCGTCGTGAACGTCGCCTCCAAGTGCGGCCTCACGCCCCAGTACGCGGGCCTGGAACGGTTGCAGGGCAAGTACTCCGACCGCGGGTTCAGCGTGGTCGGCTTCCCCTGCAACCAGTTCGGCGGCCAGGAGCCCGGCTCGTCGGAGGAGATCGCGACCTTCTGCTCGGCCACCTACGGCGTCTCGTTCCCGATGTACGAGAAGGTCGACGTCAACGGACCCGGCCGCCACCCCGTCTACACGGCGCTCACCGAGCACGCCGACGCCGACGGCACCGCCGGTGACGTCCAGTGGAACTTCGAGAAGTTCCTGCTGTCCGCTGACGGGCAGGTGCTGGCCCGGTTCCGGCCGACGACCGAGCCCGAGTCCGAGGCGGTCACCTCGGCCATCGAGGCGGCGCTGGAGCTGCGCGAGTCCTGACGCGCCGCGGAAGCGGTGCGGTCACGGCCGGGCCGGCTCGCGTTCCACCACCGGCGCACCCGTCTTCGCCACGACCTCCTCCACCGGCACGCCCGGAGCGAGCTCGACGAGGTGGAACGCCCCGTCGGCGACGTCCAGGACGGCCAGATCGCTGATCACGCGGGACACGACCCCGCGGCCGGTCAGCGGCAGCGAGCACGACTCGACCAGCTTCGGCTCGCCCTTGCGGGTGGTGTGCTCCATGAGGACGATGACGCGTCCGGCGCCGCTGACGAGGTCCATGGCGCCGCCCATGCCCTTCACCATCGCGCCGGGCACCATCCAGTTGGCCAGGTCGCCGTGCGCGGAGACCTGCATGCCGCCGAGCACGGCGGTGTCGATGTGGCCGCCGCGGATCATGGCGAAGCTGGTGGGGGAGTCGAAGAACGAAGCGCCCGGCAGCACGCTCACGGTCTGCTTGCCCGCGTTGATCAGGTCGGGGTCGACCTCGTCGTCGTAGGGGAACGGGCCGACGCCGAGGATGCCGTTCTCGGCGTGCAGCGTCACGGCCGAGCCCGCCGGCAGGTGGTCGGGGATCAGCGTGGGCAGGCCGATGCCGAGGTTGACGTACTCGCCGTCGCGCAGTTCGAGCGCGGCCCTGGCGGCCATCTCGTCGCGGGTCCAGGCCATGTCAGTTCGCCTCCGGGCGGGCGCGGGTGGTGCGCTTCTCGATGTCCTTGCGGGCGGCCTGCTCCGGGGTGAGCGCGACGACGCTCTGCACGAACACGCCCGGCAGGTGCACGTGGTCGGGGTCGATCTCGCCGACCTCGACCACGCGTTCGGCCTCGACGACGGTGAACCGGCCCGCCATCGCGGCCGCGGGGTTGAAGTTGCGGGCGGCGGCGTGGAACACGCAGTTGCCCGCGCGGTCGGCGACCGCGGCCCGCACGAGCGCGGCGTCGGTGACGATCGACTCCTCCAGGACCATCTCCCTGCCGTGGAACGTCCGCACCTCCTTGGGCGGTGAGACGACCGCGACGGTGCCGTCGGCGTGATAGCGCCACGGCAGGCCGCCCTCGGACACCAGCGTGCCGACCCCGGTGGGGGTGTAGAACGCGCCGACGCCGGAACCGCCCGCGCGCAGCCGTTCCGCGAGCGTGCCCTGCGGGGTGAGCTCGACGGTCAGCTCGCCGGAGAGGTACTGCCGGGCGAACTCCTTGTTCTCCCCGACGTAGGACGCGATCACCCGGCTGATCCGGCGGTGGTCGAGCAGCAGCCCGAGACCGGCACCGTCGACACCGCAGTTGTTGGACACGATCGTGAGGTCGTTGGCGCCCTGCTCCAGCAACGCCTCGATGAGGAACCACGGGATGCCGGCGAGCCCGAACCCGCCGACCGCGACGCTGGCCCCCGACCGGATGCCGGCGACCGCCTCCGCGGCTGAGCCGACCACCTTGTCCAGGCTCATGACCGCACCGCCTCGAAGACGGCGGCGAGACCCTGCCCGCCGCCGATGCACATGGTCTCCAGCCCGTAGCGGCTGTCCCTGCGCTGCATCTCGTGCGCCAGAGTGGCGAGGACGCGCGCCCCGGTGGCGCCGACGGGGTGGCCGAGGGAGATGCCGGACCCGTTGGGGTTCAGCCGTTCGTCGGCCGGGTCGAGCTTCCACTCGCGCAGGCAGGCGAGGACCTGGGCGGCGAACGCCTCGTTGAGCTCGATGACGCCGACGTCGTCGAGGGTGAGCCCGGCGCGGTCGAGCGCGGCGGCAGCGGCGGGCACCGGACCGATGCCCATGACCTCGGGCCCGACACCGGCCACGGCCCACGACCTGAGCGCGAGCAGGGGTCGCAGCCCGCGCTTCTCCGCCTCGGCGCGCGTGGTGACGACGCACAGCGCGGCGCCGTCGTTCTGCCCGCTGGCGTTGCCCGCCGTGACCGTCGACTCGGGGTCGATCTTGAGCCGCACCGGCCGCAGCTTCGCCAGGTCCTCCAGCGTGGTGTCCGGCCGCGGGTGCTCGTCGCGGTCGACGACCACGTCACCCTTGCGGTGCGGGACCGTCACCGGCACCAGCTCGTCGGCGAACCGGCCCGCCTCCTGCGCCGCGCCCCACCGCTGCTGCGAGCGCACCGACAGCTCGTCCTGCTCCTCGCGGGAGATGCCGTACTCGCGGCGCAGGTTCTCCGCGGTCTCCAGCATGCCGCCGGCCACCGGGTGGAACCGGCCACCGGCCGTCTCGCGTGCCCGCACCAGCCGGTCCATCAGTTCGACGCCGCCGCTCTTGACGCCGGTGCGCAGCCCGAGCGCGTAGTGCTCCACCTGCGACATCGACTCGGCACCACCGGCCACGACGACCCGCGCGGCACCGGTCGCGACCTGGCCCGCCGCGTACAGCACGGCCTGCAGCCCCGACCCGCAGCGCCGGTCGACCTGCACACCCGGCACCCCGACGCCCAGCCCGGCGTCGAGCGCGGCGATCCGGCCGATCGCGGGTGACTCGCCGTTCGGGTAGCACTGCCCGAGCACGACGTCGTCCACGTCGCCCTCGCCCAGCCCGGTGCGGCGAACCAGTTCCTTCAGCAGGGTGGCCGCCAGGTCGGTGGCGCTCAGCGGTGCCAGAGCACCGCCGAACCTCCCGACCGGTGTGCGGAGGGGCGCGCAGATCACGACGTCGGTCATGCCCTCGACGCTAGATCGTCACGTCCATATCTGGAAATACTCATTTCACGTCGGCTGAGACTCTGTGAGTATCAATGCGTGGAACTCCGCCATCTGCGCTACTTCGTCGCCGTCGCCGAGGAACGGCACTTCGGCCGGGCCGCCGAACGCCTGCACATGGCCCAGCCGCCGCTGTCGCAGCAGATCCAGCAGCTGGAGGCGGAGCTGGGCGTGACCCTGCTGCGCCGCACCACCCGCAAGGTCGAGCTCACCCGTGCCGGCGCCGTCTACCTGGACCGCGCCCGCGCCGTGCTGGCCGCCGTGGACGACGCCGGTGCCGAGGCCCGCCGCGTCGCCGCCGGGATGGAGGGGCGGCTCGTCGTCGGCTGCGTCGGCTCCGCCACCTACAGCCTGCTGCCCGCCCTCGCCCGCACCCTGCGCGAGGAGCTGCCCGACGTGGACTTCGCGTTCCGCGGCGAGATGCTCGCCCCCGACCAGGTTGCGGCGCTGCTGGCCCGCACGATCGACCTCGCCCTGCTGCGCCCGCCGGTCGACCACCCGTCGGTGCGGCTGAGCACGGTCCGCCGCGACCGCCTGATCATCGCACTGCCCGAGGGCCACCGCCTGGCCCGCCGCCGCCGGTTGGGCATCGCGGACCTGGAGACCGAAGACCTGGTCGTGCACGCCTCCGGCGGCCGGTCGGTGATGCACGGGATCGTCGCGCGGCTGTGCCGTGCCGCCGGGTTCGAGCCGCGGGTGCGGCACGAGGTGTCGGAGACCTCGACCCTGGTCACGTTCGTGGCGTCCGGTCTCGGGGTGGCGGTGGTGCCGGAGCCGGTGGCCGAGCTGGGCGTCACCGGCACGGTCTACCGGCCGTTGACCGGGGAGCACCGCATCGACCTCGCCGCCGCCGTGCGGGTGGACGACGACTCGCCGGTGCTGGCGCGAGCGCTTGCGGTGCTCGGTGAGCTGACCCGGCCAGCCTGAACGCGACCGTCACTTTCGATCTTGCTGTGACTGTCCAAATTGGTCCTTACTGGCCGGTAGCCCGCTATTTGGGAGGATTTGGGGAGAATCGGTTTGCGCGGGGCGAAATGGGGTTGCGTTGCCTCAAGCGAATTGCACCCTCCGTTTGGGTGTTCTTCCTGGTCGCGGTCGGCGTGTGACGGCGTTGTCCGAGCGCGGCAGAGCCTGGTGATCTCATGGATCGTGCACCTGCAGCGCTGGGCTGTGATCAGTGTGGTGACATCGCGGTGTTCCTCGCGCGGTGGTCATCCAGGTGATGTTCCAGGGGACACATCTGGTCACTGAGGGTCGGAAGCCGTTCAACGCTTTGACCTGCGGCTTGGCTCTACCGAGCGCAGGTCGGGTCGGTCCGAGGACTACTTAGGTGTGAACTATGACACCGATACCGCGCTGGCCTGCGGAAACGCGACTCTCGCAGGTCAGTGCGGTTCAGTTCAAGTCCATTGAGGACCGTTCTGGCATGTTCAACGCGCGGAGTTGCTCCCAATCTGCTCCCACTCTGTGCTCCCAAGGCTCATTGGCGCTGTCTTGCCTGTGCTCGGCCGCATAATCAGCGGCATGACCGGACGTTCATGGCGACACAGGAGAGGTACTGCTGCGGTGCTTGCCGTTTCGACTTAGCCGGCTTGCGAGGCTTCGTTTGTGCCGCCAGTTCAGCCGGATACAACGCCGCCAGGCTTCGCCGCCAGTCCCAACTGGAGGTCTGCGGCTGGGGCCACTACAGGTCACGACCGCTTACCGGCACGATGACCATGGTTACCGCACCGCAGGAGGCTGTAGTGCGGTGACTATCGACAGTCCGCAAGGCGTTTTCGTCGAGCAACCTGCGAAGATGAGCACATGATGCGTCGGAAGCCGTCGGCCAAGTCGGCGAGTCTCGGTGTGACTCGAACCAGGCTAGCCGTCGAAGAGGAACTTGGGTGGCTGTTTCGTGAGCAGTCTGCGGAGGACTTCGGTATCGACGCTCATATTGAGGTTGTCGACGGCGAGATCGTCACAGGAAAGCTGCTGGCTCTACAGATTAAGAGTGGCGAGAGTTTCTTCCGGGATCGGGGCCCAGGTGGATGGTGGTTCAGGCCATCCGACGACCACGTGAGCTACTGGACGAATCACTCGTTGCCGGTCGTCCTCATCATGTACCACTCGGAGGAAGGTCGCTGCCATTGGCAGCTCATCAATGGCCGAACGCTCGTCCAGACTTCGACCGGCGGGTCAAAGGTTCTGGTGCCTGAGCAACAGGTATTGGATAAAAGTGCCCAGGAGCCGCTTCGTGCAGTCGCCTACGGCGCTCGCGACGTAGGCGGCGCCCAGAAGCCTCGCACCTCCACTGGCGCGAGCGATGGAGGCGCAGGCAGTAGTTGGTATCGCCAGCGCATGCCGGAGAGTGTCCGCACGCAGGTAGTTTCTAGGGTCTATCGTAGGGCCGACGAGGTGGGCTGGGACAGGCTGGGCCCTCGCGCCAGGATGAAACTACTGGTGGCATGGGCCGATGACCCGGCGTTGGGTGGTATTCTGGCACCGTACTTTCCCGATTATGGTGTTCGAGTCTGGCTGCAGAACTCGGTACTGGGGGAGTATCCTCGCGCCAAGGAGGGGATCGGTCCCTATGCGCGATACGTGACAACGCGATACCAGACACCCGACGAGATTGTACTCGCGGTGTGCGGGGATGGATGGTTCGTCGAGCCTGGCACGGTAAGTATCAAACCATCGCATTGCTCGGCGACGAACGGGACTGCCAGAAGATACATCTTCTGGGGTGAGGTCTCTGCGTTTAGGGACCTTCTCTACGCGGCACTAGGTGCAACCGGCGATAACTACCTTCAGTCAATTATTGTTCTCCTGCATCATGAATGCCAGAACGTAGAACATGATCATAGTCGGCGTGCTGGCATGGCCAGCCGGTCCCAAATCGAATTGAGGTACCTATTGCGTGCTGAGGTGCCAGTCTTGGGGTAGATCGCCGTCGGTGCTGCTGAATGGAGCGGTGCCGTCTGGCAGTGGCCACGGACTGGAATACGCCCACAGCCAGCAGGAACCAACACGCTGTCCCGAATGGAGGAGCCGTCGAGCGCCGCCACGCAACGCCCCGAACGCCACGTCTCTCCGCTGTTAACTTGCACCCGCGCCCCTCAAGTGTCCGCTCATCGGCAGATGCGGATGGTTAGGCACCGGGCTTGTCGAACTGAGTGGGCATTGCCCTGCATGCTGACGGGTGTGACAGATCAAGGCGGTGCTCAAGATCAAAGTTGGGCGCGGTTGGCTACGGGCTCGCACCGCGTACGAGCGCCATGTGGCGTCCGCTTACGACGGGGTGCTCGTCGAGGTAGCGGCGCGTTCAGGCCGCGGGAAGCGTTGGCCAGTCGGACATCGGCGCGTTGCTGTTGTGGAAGCGGCTTCGGGCAGACACCTCGTGGGTGCGCCGGCTGATGAGCCTGCCGGACCTCAAGGTGCGCACCACTACGGCGCGCGCTGTGGACGCGGTGCGTGACGAGCGCGCGTCGACACCGGCGGCAGCATTCCAAAGCCGCCGGCTGTTGAGTTCGCTTCCGGGATTCAGGACAGGGGATGCCCTGGCCTCCGCGGTGCTCGTAGCCGTCGCCCCACACCGAATGGCCGTGTACGACAAACGAGCCCACCGTGGCTTGGAACTTCTGGGCAGGACTCTGTCCTCCTCACGTGATCGATACCATCGCTACATGCAGCTGATCGACGACCTGCTCGATCTGGCTCACCAGCATGATCACGCCTAGATCGCCTGCGACGTCGCTCTCGCCCTCTACTGGCTCGGAGGATCGCGGTGACGCCCGCACGCTCGGTGGCATGACCGAATGTTCGTGAGAACACAAAAGTTCTACCGCGGTGTTGCGTGGCTCGCGTGGTCAAGGGTTGGTGGCGTTGTCGATCCATGCCTGCAGAGCGTCGGCTTGGTTGGTTTGGTCGAGTTTGCGCAGGACTGCAACGAGGTTGTGCGCGGTGCGCAGCGTGTTGGGGTGGTCGTCGCCGAGGATGCGGCCGGAGCGAGTCAGGGTGTCTTCGCCAAGTTCGCGCGCGGTTTGATGCTCACCCAACGCCGACAGGTTTATGGCGAGGTTGTTGGCGGAGTTGAGGGTGTTGGGGTGGTCGTCGCCGAACACGCGGCGGCGTCGGGTGAGAGTGTCTTCGCCGAGTTCGCGCGCGGCTTGATGCTCACCCAACGCCGACAGGTCTATGGCGAGGTTGCTAGCGGAAGCCAGCGTATCGGGGTGGTCGTCGCCGAACACGCGGCGGCGTCGGGTGAGAGTGTCTTCGTTGAGTTCGCGCGCGGCCATATACATACCTAGCGCCCATTGGCGGGTGGCGAGGTTGTTGGCGGAGGTGAGGGTGTCGGGTGGTCGTCGCCGAGGATGCGGCGGCGTCGGGTGAGAGTGTCTTCGTCGAGTTCGTGCGCGGCTCGGTACTCACCCAATGCCGACAGGCGGGTGGCCAGGCGCGTGCCAGCATCGAGCGTGATGGTGTGGTCGGGGCAGTGATTGTTGTGGGCAAGCCGATGGGCGTACTGGGCGTGGGAAAGCGCTTGGCGGGGTTGCCCGCTGGTGTGCAGGTAGTCGGAGATGCTGTTGAGCAAATCGATGAAGGTGTCGTGATGGGTGGTGAGGAGATCGTGCCGGTCGGGTGCGGTGGTGGTGAGCAGGTGGGGCAGTAGTCGCTGCCACTGCGGCCACACGGCGGGGTTTTTCCACGGATCCTCGGGCTGGCCGCGGTGCAGCAGCAACGCCGCAGTGACTGGCCAGTCGTTCGTGGTTGCGGTGTGCGGGTCCGGGTTGCGTGTGGGGATGGTGCGGAGTAGCGCGGCGGGGATGCGGTGAAGCAGCAGGTTGTCGGCCTCGACCCGTACGAGCGCGCGTTCACGCAGCAGCCGCATGCTGTCGGCCACGGCCAGGGGATCGGCGACGGTCGTGGCGAGTGGTTTGGGAAGCAGGTCGGGGTGGCTGGTGATCAGGGTAAGGGGGACGGGTTCGGGGGCGAACCAGGCCAGCAGGGTCAGCAGCTGCAGAGCGGCGGGATCATGCGGCTGCAGCGCGTCGAAGGCCACCATCCAGGATGCTGCCACCGCTGTCGGTGCGTCACCGGTGGCGGCGACGGTGACGCCGCGGTCCAGCAACTCGCGGCCCCGCGAATCCAGCAGCTCCAGATAGCCGGCCAGGGTGAAGGTGCCGTCGCAGAGCAGGGCCGCAGCCTGATCCAACGCCGAGGGCAGATGCCCCAGCCTCTCGGCGACCTCTGTGATCTCACCAGCGGTCAGACACGGCGCCTTGAGGGCCAGGAACCGGGCGGACTCCTCCGGGGTGAATACGTCGATCGACACCGCCACCGCCACCCCCGTCCAGAACGGATAGCGGGAAGTGATCAACACGTGCACTCGTCCGCCCGGCAGGTACGGGGCCAGGGCGCTGGGATACTCGGCGTTGTCGAACACGACGAGCACACGCTCCCGCTCCCGTAATGCCCCCCATACCCGCGGCACGACCGCGGCTACCGGCTCGCCGGGCTCAGTCACACGCAACGCTTGGCCGAGTTCGGCGACCTGCTGAGCGATCAGGTCAGGATTTTCGGCGGTGATCCACCACACCACGTCGTAGCCGGCGGCGTGCCGGTGGGCGTACTCGATCACCGCGCTGCTCTTGCCCACACCGCCCATGCCCTCGATAGCCCGCACCACCACCGGACCTTCACCGAAGGCCTCCGCCAACTCCGTCAGCAGCCCCTCGCGGCCGGTGAAACCCTGCACTCGAGCGGGCACCTTCCACACCCGTACACCAGCCGGAACCGCGCCTCGATCGTTGACCGCGACGTCCGGGAGATCAGCCGTGTCCGCCGCCGTGACGGCCTGCAGTTTTGTCAGTGCATGCACGACAGCAGCGTCCAACTCCGCCGGGGTTCTCACGATCTTCACCGTGAGGCCGCTGTCGAGCAGCAGTCGCCGCCGAAACGCTTCCTGACGGTCCCCGAACTCCAGATCCCGGAACAACAGCCCCGGCCCTTCCGCCTCCTCATCCAGCACGAACACCAGCCGCGGCTTACCCAACTCCGTCGCCGCCTCGAACTCCAACTCCGTGTACGACAACGACGGCCGATCCACCACCGGCGACCCATACCGGAATCCCGCCACCAGCACATACACATCGCAGTCGGCAACCTGCTGCCAGCACAACGCCGCGGGGGTCCGTACATCTGCTGGGAAATGCGCCATGTCCACTGGCGCATCCCGCAACCGCAACACAGCCCGCTCTGCCGCATCCACGAATGACCCGCCCACGGGATACCTCCGCAGCTCGGAGGTATGGCTCAGAAACACCCGCCGAGCCGACCCACCCACCACAACACCCCCACGCTCAGTACACCGTCACACCCACATCGTCGGGATACTCCGGCGTGTTGCACCACAACGTCCGCTCATCGGCATGAGCGCGGACCTGTTCGGCACTCGACCAGCGGCAGGAGAGTACGTTCCAGCTGACGAAGGAACGTCATTGCAGGTGTAGGCCGGTCGGGGCGTATGAAGCCGGGGCGGTGTGCGGGCGTGAGCGCCACCGCACCTCATGACGCCACCGTGGCCACGATCTTGACGCCGTACTTCACCTTCCGTGGCGGGCCCGCTTCAGGCCACTGCCGAACCTGGCGCGGGCGTGATGACTGAGCGAGACTGCCTCGATGGTTTCCGAATACGCCCAGAGTGATCAATTCCGCGGTGCTCGTATCCACCTGTGCAACCTCGATGGTCTCGAGATCCGCGATTGCGAGGTGACTGGTCTGAAGATCGTCGACTGCTACGGCAGCGACATCTACCTCGGTGGCTACTTCGAGCGCCTCGTCGTCAACGATGTCGACGTGACCGCCTACGTTCGTCGGCGTCGCGCTCAGCCCGTTCGGCCGCCTCGGTGAACTCGAGCAGCCGGGTCGCCGGCTGTCTCGCCGAGCGCAACGTCGACGAGGTTCTCGGGCAGCTTGCCCGTGCTCGCGGCCGAGGGGGCTAACAGCTGGCAGAAGCCGTTGTTCTCGTCATTATTCGTCGTTCTTCGCCGATTCGATGATCAACGGCACCGCAATGTCGGAAGCAGCTTCGAGCTGGTTGAAATAGGTCACCGCGCGGTCGAGTTGCTGCGCCAGCTTCGGGATCGTGCTAGGCGGGAAGTAAACGTCCGCACCGGCGTCCAGGAGACGGCGGACCGGGCCTTCGTAGACGATACCGAGTTCGCGGTCCTCGACCTCCGCGATGACCACTCGCGCGTTCGGGAACGATTCGCGCAGCGATCCGATCAGCTGCGGGCTCAGCGGTGGGATCAGCAGCACTTCGGCGGTCCGGGGAGCGGAGTGCATGTCGAGCACGATGTAGTCCGGGCCGAGCTGGCTCGACAGCGTGTTGCGCGCCGAAGACGACAGCTTCATCGCGCTCGCCACGACCGTGACGTCGTCATATGCCTCCAGGGAACCCGCTGGGGAGCCGGTTGTTCCCGCCCGCGTCTGCCTGGTGGCCCCGGCGATCTTCGCGATCGGCACGCCGTCGCGGACGACGAAGAGGTCCTCGCCGGGCCGCAGCGCCTCGATCTTCGCGATGACGTCGTCCGGCAACCGGCTGCTGTCGATCCACCTCGGAGTGTGCTCGCCCCTCATGGCACCCGAGTCTTCCAGGAGCGGCGCAATGGCCGCCGCCGGCCTGCCTGGACAGTTGAACAGGACGCCGGAACAGTTGAATGCGTTCAACTGTTCCCGAGTTGCTCACCTGCGTTCTTCTTGGGTCTACAGGCCGAAGAATCTTCTCGTTGGTCGGTCTTTCGGGTGTGGTTGACGTGCTCGAATGGGCGTGGTTGTCGATGGAAGTCGGGCGGCGCCTTTCTGGTCGCTGTCGTGTGAATGTATGGGGATACCTGAAGAATCGAGCTCCGCTGCGCGTCGGTACTTGGAGTATCGGTTCCGGCGCATCTTAGGGGCCTGTGATTTGCGTTGTGATCGTTTAACTTTCATTCCTACTACGCGTGATCCGGACGAGAAGATGTCCGCGTACACCGACTACGACCGGTTCTTCCGCACCGCTTTCCCGGAGTACTTCATTCCGCAGGACGGTCTCCGGGAGATGCCGCTCTGGGTGGCGCACCTGACGTCGCTCGTGCGCTCCGCCGGCCTGGAGTCCCAGTCTGCGACCCTGTCGAAGGTGCTCGTCGAGGCCGGGGCGTGCCTCGAGCGGATCCACAATGCCACGGTGCCCGGCGACCTCGTCCTGATGTCCCCGCTGGCCCAGAACTTCCGGCTCACGCTGGAGGTCGCCCGGTCGCTCGAGAAGGCGGGCCGCCGCGTCGTGCTGGGCGGCAACATGGCCCGGCTCGCCAAGGCGGGCGACGCGCACCTGGTCCACCGCGGCCAGCTCGACGCCGTGCTAGTGCGCAAGCCGATCCAGCTGGCCGAGATCGGCAGCGAGCTCGAGAAGGAGGTGCGGCGCGACAAGTCCGACGAGCTAATCACGTGGGCGCCCGACCACCGCCACCTCAACGGCTACTGGGGCCAGATCCCGTTGCTGCGACTGAACGCGAGCCACGGTTGCCTGCACCAGTGCTCGTTGTGCGGTGACGCGTGGAGCCAGCAACTGGTGATGGTCGAGAAGAACGCGCTCGCCATCGAGGTCGACGAGCTGGCGCGCGGTACATCGTGCGGGACAGGTTGCTGGCGACGCTGACGCGGCCGCGGGGGTCATCAACGCCGTCTACCTCGGCCAGGTGGCCGTGTTCGTGCTGTTCTTGATCGACCTGCTGGACCTCGGCCCGACGGGCTACTCCCTGCTGCTGGCCGGAGGCGCGCTCGGCGGTGTGGCTGGTGGGGCTGGTCGCGGAGCATCTGGTCGGCAAGGTGGGCAGTGCGTGAAATGATCGATCAGCTCCGCGGTGCATCTGGATTGCCGGTCGATCTTTGCATGACATGGCGTATGAGGCGTGCCGGAAAGTTGATGAAGACCAGGATCGCGAGTGCTTCGTGGCGTTCGTGCCGAACCGATGGGGAATAGATGAAGACCGCGTTCGCGCAGGCCACGGCGGCTCTCGCGCTCATGACCATCGCCGCGTGCGGCAACGTCGACACGCCGGCGGACAAGGCGTCTGTGGTGGAGATGCCCGCTGGACTCGTGGACAAGGTCAAGTCGGGTTGTGCCGACCTGATCAAGCCGGAGCCGGTCGCGGTTGTCGCCAAGGGCTTCGAGGTCGCGGAAGTCGCCCGTGGACCTGTTGACGACACCTGCACGGTCTCGGTGCAGGGCGGTCGCGAGGTGCTCTTCGTCGGCCTGATCGGCTACCCGAGCAAGGAGTTGGCAGCGCAGTCCGTGGACATGCTGTGCCCTGGCAACGGGTTCGAAGGGCCGGATCAGTCGTGCAAGGTCGCGACGCGCGACGGCGAGGGTTTCTTGGTGCGTGGCGTGGCTGGGCGTTGGGAGGTGAAGATCTCGGTCTCCGGGGTGCCGATGAACGATGAGGTGGAGGGTGCCGCGGTCCAGATTCTCGAAGATCTCAGGAGCTCCAGCAAGACCAAGTGATCGGCGGCGGTGATCTTGACGGCCGGACACGATCGCCCGTCTGCAACGACGGACATCTTGTTCGCGAACAGGTGTTCGATGCACGCCGGGGCTGACACGAATCTGTCGTGGGAGGAAGATGGGAGGAAATTGGGAGAAGTCAAGGTGTGGCAACAGGAACGAGCTGCACTCAAGCACGTCCAACTGCACCGTGATGACCTGCCGGTTCGGTTTCTCCGCAGGTTAAGCCATGACTGGGGGTCAAGGACCGGAAGCCGTTCAACGCTTTGACCTGCGGCTTGGCTCTACCGAGCGCAACTCGGTCAGTCCGAGGACTACATATGTGTGAACTATGGCACCGAGACCACGCTGACCTGCGAAAACATGATTCCCGCAGGTCAGCGTGGGTCCGTTAATGTCCATTGAGGACCGTTCCGGTACGTTCAACGCACAGGGTTGCTCCCAATCTGCTCCCACTCCGTGCTCCCAAGGCCCATCGGCTCTGTCTCGTCTAAGGCGTGCGCGCTCCGCGGTTGATGCGGGGTTGGACCTGATGATCGCCTAAGGCCGACGTGCACGCTCAGCTTTATGAGCGGACGTCGATTCAGTGGCGGGCGAGCACCGTCATTGCTGTTCGGTTTGAGCTGCGGTGCGCAACTTGGTGCTTCGGATAGAAGGAAGCGCAACGGATACTCTTCCGGTAGTCATTCCCTTGCGGCTTCAATTCGCCTTATGAGCCACGGTTCTGACCCGAACGGTGAAGGTTGAATCACCGCGCCGACCGTCCATCCCTCCGGGAGGCCGCTGTCACGGTCTGGGTCCACCACTACGGTACAGTCTTTGAACTTGACATCGGCGTCCTCGCGCGTCCAATCCGAGAAATTCACCCAACCGAACGAGCACTCTTGAAATGCGGCCTTTCTGCGTACCTCCGCTCTGGAGAAGCTCAGCACGGCACCGGGTTTTGAATCTTCCATGAAGATGCCCGATTCGAACGTCGCACCTTTGAAACTGGTGAACCTTGCCTCAAACCCGGAGACGACAACCTGGCCATGGAACCTAGTTCCCTCACAGCTGACCTTCTCTTGAACCTTCGTGCCGTCGAGTGCCATCCTCCTTGCGATCGTCGCTCTGTCCAACGTCAGAGATCGGCACTCGCAGAACACCAGTTCGAACTCGTCAAGCGAGGCACCGGACAGGTCGATGTCCAGGTTAGGCCAGAAGTCCTCGCTCAAGATCTCCTCGCCATCCCGATCCGATATCCCGACCGTGTAGACGTGTCGGATGATCAGCCTTTGAGCGACACGGCGGACCTCAAGCTCGGATTGCCGGCTGGCCCCCAGAGAAGAGGCGTCCTCGCGGAGCGGCATGCGGAGGTATGCGCACACGACATCGATGATCGACTGCCGCAATGTCCGGTCGTTCGAATTCCGACCCAGCCGTTCGAGTGCGTACAGCCCTGCAAGTCGCACGGCTGCTTGATCGGAGCCGAGTTGTTCTGCAGCACTCGTGTACAGCTCGGTGATCCGGCGTTCGGTGGCATCGTGAATGGTGTGCCGATCGGTGATCTCGGACGACTGTTGACGGCGGAACGCGAGCCAGAGTGCGAGACCTCCGCCGGTGCCGGCGGCAGTCGTCAAGCTCAACCGCAGGACGTCGACTCGCACCGATGCGGGGTCTGTCGCTCGGACGTAGCTGCTCGCCCAGACGTGGACGCCGATGCCGATCGCCGCCATGCTGAGTAGTGCGAGCGCGATCCACCACCACGACATCGGCCGAAGTTCGGGTAAGGCGGTCTTTTTCACAAGTGCCCTTGATACCAGCCCGCGGCGTTGCGGGTGTCGTAGAGCCAGCACGGGTGACCGGAGGCTAACCAATCGGCTTCGCTGTCGGGAGTTGGCTGAGCAAGGAGCCCAGGGGCTCAGCACGGTTGTCAGCCGGTGTCGCGCGAGTCCACTTCGGTCGCCAGGTGTGCGACTCCGTAAGGCGCGGTTGTCGGCGATCAGCTCGCCGAGCGAATCAACGGTGGGAGAGCTCGGCGATGTGGTTATCGAGCTTTCCCGTTTCCCGCTCAGCAGGTGAAGGCGGCATCGGTGTCGTCGGTGGTGGGTGCTCGAGCACCAGGGAAGCAGGGCGAGAATCGTCTGGCTGCTCAGCCGTGCGAGGTAGGGCCGTTGCAGGTACGGCGCGCGGTCGACGTCCTCTTCGACGTAGCGGCGATGCCGTCGGCCGTCTGATGGAACGCGCTTGTGGGAGGCCTGTCCGTTGGCTGACTCAGGGAGTCCCAACGGTTCTCTGTAACGCGTTCAGTGGTCTGCTCGACCAACACTCCAACGAATGATCTGTCGCTCGACCAAGTGGTTGACGACATCGAACTGATCTAGTCAGAGCAGGTAGAAAGCGTTACCCGTCAGTGATTGCAAATGCAATGCTGGTGGATACTGGGAGATACTGGGTAGATGATGGTACGGTCCTGTTCATGACGGAGGCACTGGAGAACCTTGAGCGACAGATCGACGAGTTGCGTGCCCAGGTGCGCCGCGCGGCGACCGCGGGTGATCCGGTTCGGGCGCGTGAGTTGCGCGCTGATCTGCGCAGGGTGGAACAGGCGTGGGAGAACGCCCTTGCCGCGCTGACCGCTCCTGTCGCGGAAGTGGGCGAACCGGCGCAGACCGGGTCCATCCTCCCCGCGCGGGAACAGGTCCATCAGGCGCTCGTGCTCCTGACGGTCCCGTCAGCACCCAAGCTGGTCGTCTCCGTGCACACCGCTGTGTTCGGCGGTGACCTCACCAGTGTCAAGCTCACCAGTCTGAAGCGCGACGAAGAGCGATCGTTCCGGTCGTCACCCCACGCCCGGCCGTACTACCTCTGCAACGCGCTGACCTACGACAGACTCGTTCCCGCCCGCGGTCTCGTGGCCGTCTCCACTTGGCCGTTGGTACGACGGGTGGTCGGGCCGTTGAGCGCGCGGGTCGACTTCCTCCGCGTGGGCATCGCGCTCGCGCACCAGGTCGAGCGCATGAGCGCTCCGACCGCACCGGTGCTGCGGCTGCTCTGGCAGTACGCGGCGAACATCCCGGATGCCGCACCCACGTTCGACGCGATGCAACCCGCGGTGGTCGCTGCCGCTGCGGCTGCGGAGTTGAGCGTGCACGAGGACGCGGACCTCGCGCATCGCGAGGACGCGGCCGAGCGAGCCCGAACCCAGCTCGATGAGACCCATCAGCTGTTCGGCTCCAGCCTGAAGGTCGTACATCGTACCGCGACCGACTCCTGAACCACCCCCTCCGCACGGAGCACCCCGAGAAAGAAGCACGGTGACTGAACCGAACTCGCGCTTGGACGGCATTCGGGGGCCGGCCGAGCCGACGAAGCACAACGCCAGGACGATCGCAGCGCTGACCAGCAACCCCGGCTGTGCGCGCAGGCGAGTCCTCGACGCCGCGGGCGTCGACAAGAAAGCCCTCGCCGAGCACCTCGGTGCCCCCGCACCTTTCGGCGATTCCCCGTTCGCGCTCGCTCGCGGCAACGTGTTCGAGTCCATCGTTAAGGCCAATGGCGCCGCAGAGCTGATCCGGCTTCTGCGGGAGATGCTCGGCCTGTCATTGCCCGAGGTCGCCTACCACGCCCTGGACAACGTCGCCGGGCGTGAGTCGCTCGACACCCGTCACCGCCGTTCGGTCCAGCTGCTGCGCGACGCCGCGCGGTCCGCTGAGGACTCCGGCACGTTGTTCGCCCACCCTTTGTTGCGCTTGGACATCGGTGGCCGGGCCGTGTACCTCGAGCCCGACCTCATCGCGTTTCAGATCGCGGGCCGCTTCCACGTCGTGGAGATCAAGTCGTTCCCGGTGATCGACCGGTGCGCGGAACCCGGGAAGGTGGCGGCTGCGGCGATCCAGTCGGCGGTCTACGTCATGGCGATGCGCGACTTCGTCGCCAGCCTCGGTCGCGACCCGGAGATCGTCTCGCATGATGTGGTCCTGGTGTGCCCGAAGGACTTTTCGAACACCCCGACCGCAGCCCTGATCGACGTGCGCAAGCAGCTCACCACTCTCCGGCGCCAGCTCGACCGCCTGGAGGATCTCGACTCGATCCTGGGAGTGCTCCCGCCAGGACTGACGCTGGAACTGCGGCCCGACAGCACGGGCGCGCCGACGCGTCCGGTCGGCGAGCTGGACGAGGCGCTGAAGCACCTCGAGCCCCGTTACGCACCCGAGTGCCTCTCGGCGTGCGAGATGTCGTTGCGGTGCCGTGAGGAGTCCCAGGGGCGGACTGAGGCGCTGGGCCGGTCCGTCCAGGAACAGCTCGGCGGGATCGAGTTCGTCTCCGAAGTGCTGTCGTTGGCCGCGGGCACGCGGACGCCGTCCGTCCACGAGGAAGAGGCCGCGCGCATGCTCCGTGCCGCTCACCGCCTCCGCAGCCAATGCCTGGGAGAGACCGCATGACCACATTGACCGCCTTGGCGCGGGCGCACGCGGTGGAATCCGGTTGTGCACAGCCCATCACCACGGTGCGGCACGTCCACGTCGCCGACCGGCCCTTCGTATGCGTGCCGTTCGCGCTCGCCGGTGAGGCGAACGCACCACTGGCCGCACTGGTCGGCGACGAGCGTGAGCGCCCTCGACTGCTCGTCGTCCACCAGCCGCGTGACCGCGACCAGCGATTCGAGTTTGCACACCGCATGGGGCAGCTGTTCCAGGGCTACATCGCGAGGTTTCCGTCGGTCGTCCAAGAACGGGTACACGAGTCCACCAGGCCGGTGAACGGACCACAGCTGTGGGTGCCCAACCCGAGGTCGACCGCGTTCCTGAAGCTGTTCGGCCGTTCGACCCGGTACCGCTCGGTGGACGGCCCGTATCCCGTCGAGGAGACGGTGCCGCGGCTCGGCCGGTGGCTCACGCAGTTCGTCCACGAGGCGGAGTACTCAGGCCAGTCGATGCTGCTGGAGGCGACGACGGTGCTGACTCAGCACTGGGCCACCGGGCAGAGCGCGGTGGAGGACGCGCACCTCCCCGCCCTGATGGCGTGGCTGCTGCCGCCGGATGGCATGAACGGCCGGGCGGCCGCGCTCGCGGCCGAGGACCCGGTGACCCATCCGCCTGCGGGGCCCGCGACCGACCCGACCTTCGACCGAGAGGTGCTGGCACCGGCGATGGCGGCCTACGACGCCGCGAGCACCCCGGTCGCGCTCCGCACCGCCAAGGAACGGCTCGAGTCCGCGTTGCGAGGACAGCTCGCACCGACGTGGGACCTCGTCTGGCAGGCGATCGACCTGATGAGGCAGCTGCCACCGGGCCAGCGGGTGGTCAAGAGATGGGTTCGTGATGTCCGGTCGAACCAGACCTTCTACGCCCGTCTCAACGACGGCAGTCCTCCTCAGCCGAAGCGTGACGGCGCGGTGGCCGCGGCCAGGAGGCTGAGTCGGCTTGAACGGACGCAGGCCAATTACGAGGCGCAGCGGGCGTTCGACGACCCACTGGTCATGGCCGAGCACCGCCTGGCCGGCAACGCCTTCGTCGGCACCGTCGTCGAGGTCGAGGTGGACCGCTTCGCGGGGAAGGCGCGACGACCGCTGATCAAGGTGCGGACCGACGACCCCGTGTCGCTCATCTCCGGAACGCTCCTCGACCCACGCCGGGAACGTCAGAAGGCCGAGATCCTGGAGGTGGAGCAGGACGCCGGCGCCCTGATCATCTCTTTGGAGCTCGCGGGTGGGATGGGGAACAAGACGAAGGAACCACCTCCTCCCCGAAGTCTGCCGGCGGAGGGCGAGGAAGTCTGTTACAGCGCGTTGAGCGACGAGTTCAAGCGAGATGGGGACTTCCCGAGCCTTGAGGAGACGCCGTGGACCCATGGCGGGCCGCCGGTGCCGGTGCGGGTGACGAACGAGGACGTGAAGGAGGACTGGTCGTGACCACAGTGGACCCTTCCGCCGCGGCGGACCGAGTCGTGGCCGACGCATTGCACGATTTCCTCGAGACCGATCATCGAGGAGTCGTGGTCGACTCACCTCCCGGCGCGGGAAAGTCGACCCTGGTCGTCCGCGCGAGCACCGAAATGGCGGCCGACGGTGAGACCGTGATGGTAGTCGCTCAGACCAACGCGCAGGTCGACGACCTGATCGACCGGATGGCCCGACACGCGCCCGGCGTGACGATCGGCCGATTGGACGGCACCGACTACGTGCCAGACCGCCGGATCGCACATCCCAATGTGGCCCACAGCCGCAAGCTCGACGAGCTGGGACGGCCCCAGATCACCATCGCCACGGCGAAGAAGTGGTCCTACGTCAGAGACGTCAGTTGGCAGAGGGCGATCATCGACGAGGCCTACCAGATGAGGTCGGACGCCCTTCTCCAGGTCGCGAGGCTGTTCGACGAGGCTCTCTTCGTCGGCGATCCCGGGCAGCTGGACCCCTTCTCCACCATGGAGCTCGACCGCTGGGCAGGCCTGCCGTGGGATCCGATGCAGAGCGCGGTGGCGGCGATGCAGCGCAGCAACCCGGAGTTGCCCGTCCACCAGCTCCCGGTGTCCTGGAGATTGTCGGCGGAGGCGGCGCCGGTCGTGTCGACGGCGTTCTACCCGTTCACGCCGTTCAACGCCGGAACCGGACCTGGACAACGTCAGATGGGTTTCACCACCCGCCCGCTCCGTCGCGGTGCGGTCGACGACACGCTCGAGATGGCCGCGACGACCGGCTGGGCATTGCACGAACTTCCACGTCAGCACACCATGCGCACCGACGCGGAGGCAGTCGAGGCGATCGTGACGATTGCGCTGAGGCTGCTCGAACGCGGCACCGTCGTGACCTCGGCGCCCGATCACGTCGAGCAGCCGGTGACCGCGAACCGCATCGCGATCGGCGCCGCACACCGAGACCAGGTCGCCGCGATCGAGCGCGAGCTCACCACCCGCGGCGGCGCCGACATCACGGTCGACACGGCGAACCGATTGCAGGGCGCCGAGTTCGACGTCGTCATCGTGCTGCATCCGCTGTCCGGACGGAGGGACGCCACGGCATTCCACCTTGAGTCCGGCCGGCTCTGTGTGCTGACCTCGCGCCACCGCCACGCCTGCATCGTCGTCGCCAGGGCCGGAATCCAGGAACTCCTCGACGCGCACCCCACGAGCGAGCCCATGCACATCGACGTGCCGGCGAAGTTCCCCGACGGCTGGGCCGCCAACCACTCCATGCTCGAACACCTGCGACGCCACCGAAATCCGGCGGCCTGAGAGAGACGATGAGAATCCTCCACACCTCCGACTGGCACCTTGGCCGGATCACCGACAAGGAGCCGCGGTTCGCCGATCACGTCGCGGTTCTCGCCGAGATTGTCGCCATCGCGAGGAATGAAGCACCGGACGTCATCATCCACTCCGGTGATCTGTTCGATCATCCACGACCGTCCTACAAGGACATGGTGAAGGCGAGCGAGGTACTGCGCGAGCTCGCGCAGACCGCCCCTGTGGTGGTGATCTGCGGCAACCACGACTCGCCCGACCTGTTCCGCTTCATCGCGAGCTGGCTTGGCCCGGACAGCCGCATCCGTTTCGTCGACCGGCCGGTCGCGGCGGCCGACGGCGGCATCCTGAACTTCGTCGGTGCCGACGGAGTCGAGTTGAGGCTTGCGGTGCTGCCGTACGTGCACCCCAACAGGATCATGCACGCCTACGAGGACGCGAACGACCTGAGAAAGCGGTACGCGGAACGGGTCAGCGCGATGCAGCAAGCGCTTGCGGAAGAGTTGTTCCGCGACCTGGATCCGCAGCGCCACGTCACCGCGTTCGCGGGCCACCAGTACCTCAGCGGGGCGGATCTCGCCCGCCACTCGGCGTCTTCTCACGTGCGTGACCGCTACGCGACCGAGGCCGGTGACATCCCGAAGGTTGGGTACGCGGCGTTCGGCGACATCCACAAACCCCAGAGGCTTCCCGGTGCCGGAGTGGTCGGCCGGTACGCAGGATCCTCGCTCCAGCTGGACTTCGGCGAGCTGGGCGAACAAAAGAGCGTCGTGATCGTCAACCTGGTGCCTGGGGCGGAGGCGGAGATCCGGCTCGTTCCGTTGACCGCCGGACGCCGTCTGTGGCGCTTCAAGGGCACGATGGACGAGCTTCGGGCAGTGGCACCGACGATCACGGACCAGTTGTGCCGCCTGGAGGTGATGACGCCGACGCCGGACCCGACATTGTCCGAGAAGGTGTACGCGCTCCTCCCGAGCGCCACGATCCTGGACATCGCCGAGAACCCAGAAGACCGCCGGTTGCAGGTGGTGGAAAAGGAACGGGAACCCGGCGCTGAACCGTCCCTTCAGAACCTCTTCGTCGAGTACCTGGAGGAGAACGGAACGTCCGGGACCGCCGCGGAGAACATGCCGCCGTTGTTCGCTGCGCTCTTGGAGCTGGGCGAGACGGACGACACAACGATTCCCGCGGTGGCTCAGATCGAGGAGTTGCTCGCCAAGCCCATGACCGCAGAAGTGGACGAGGAGGACATCGCATGAGGCCCGTCGAGCTGAAGGTGTTCGGGCTGCGCTCGTACCGCGGGGAGCAGGTGATCGACTTCACCGGAATCGACATGATGGCGATCATCGGCGACACCGGCGCAGGCAAGTCCTCGCTGCTGGAAGCCATCTGCTTCGCTCTCTACGGCGTGTGCACCTGGCCCGTTCAGGGCGGCGGTGGTGGCCCTCTGATCGCGTCCAGCGGTGACGGCCTGATGCGCGTCGAGTTCACGTTTCGCGTCAAGAACGAGACGTGGAAGGTCACTCGTACAGCTGCTTCCCGCGGTGTGACGCCGCCCCACCACCTCGAGTGCCTCGACACGGGGGAGGAGGTCGACGGGTCGAGGAAAGTCACCGAGCGGATCACCGCTCTGATCGGTCTCGACTCCAAGACCTTCCTCCGGGCGGTGATGCTGCCACAGGGCAAGTTCCAGGAACTCCTGCAGAGCAGCGACTCGGAGCGCAACGCCCTGCTGAAGAGCGTTCTGGACCTCGACTCGCTCTCGGAGATGCGCAAGCGCGCCAAGGCGATGATCGAACGGCTCACACGTCCTCTGCATGAGACCGAGCTCCGGCGTCGAGAGCTTCCCGTCGACCCCGTAGCCGGCATCGCTGACGCATCACGTCGTCTCACCCAGTTCTCCGAGGCGCTCGAACGGCTCGAAGGCGTTCAGGAGCGTATCGGCGAAGCACGTGTGCGGGCAGAGAAAGCGGGTCGCCGGGAGGAGGAACTTCGTCGCATCGGAAAGCGGTTAGGGGACAAATTCCGTGCCGGTCTGCAGGAGGGCTTCGCGGGCCTGATCATCGCGGACACGCGCTTCGCCGAGGACGAGGTCGCACTGCGGCAGGAGCTCGACCAGTACGAGGCCGAGGTACGACAGCTGAAGGACGAGCTGGAAGACGCTGAGGAACGCGGGATCGGCGTGGCCTCGACGGCTTCCGCCTTGACCGTTCTCGCCACAACGGCCGAGCAGGTTCCGGCCTGGCACGAGGAACGGATACGCCTCGCAGCCGAAAGCGCAGCCATCGCGGAGTCGCTCGCCGAGCTGGAGTCGAGCGAGCGACTACTCCCAGTGCTCGCGGCGAAGACAGAGACGGCGCGGAAGGCGGCCGAGCTTGCGGCTGACGAGTCGAGCATCGCGACGGCCGATGTCACCGAGTGCCGGTTGCTGCTCGATAAGGCGCGAACCTTCGCGAAGCTCGCCGACACTGCGGACGGAGGTGTGAAGACCAAGCGCGAGAAGGTCAAGCAGCTGGCAGACCGAGCCCTTGCGCGCGGCGAAGAACATCAGGGAGCAACCGCGACTCTGGAAGCCGCCCAGGACTTCCTGCGCGCGGCCTACCAGGCTGACGCGGTCGCCCATGCGGCTGCTGGGGTCAGCGCCGGTGACGATTGCCCGGTGTGCGCCCGCAGCCTGCCCGAGAACTACCAGCCGCCGATGGGGGCCGACATCTCCGCCGCAGAGAAAGCCGTGGACGACGCGAAGAAGGCGCGCGTTACCACGGACAAGGCGGTGCAAAAAGCACAAGAGTTGTTGCACAAGGCGGAGGGCGAGCTCGAACGAGAGGTCGAGGCAGCTCGACTCGCTGCTGTCGCGCGTGAGGATGCTCTCGGCGAAGCAAGGGCCCGTCTGGGGGCGGTGGACCTAAAGGTCGCCGACGACGTCCTGCTCGCCGCCGTCATTGCTGCAGCGAGTGCCGCCTGCACGGTCGCCGAGACTACGGCGACCGGGTTGAGCGAGGTGCGCAAGGAACACGACGATCTCCGCGGAGGCATCGACGCGGCCAAGCCCTTGATCAGGCAACGGGCACAGAACGAGAGGAACGCCGTCCACAGTCTAAATTCGAGGTGGAAGACGATCGAGGACAGCCTCCGGAAGCTTCCGTTCTACCGTGAGGCGGAGATCACCCCAGCGGCCATCCAGGCTGCTGCCGAGAGGGCTCAGGCTCAGGAGATCGCACTTGGCCACCTCCGTGACCGGCAGGAGCAAGCGGAGACCGCCGCCGGGGCATCGCGAAAGAAGGCGGAGAAACTTCGCCAGCGGCGTAACGAGCAGATCGAGAAACCGAGAGCGGCGCTGGTCGAGGAGCTGAGCGTGCTCGTGGAGCGCGCCTCGGTGGTGCTTGCCGCGCTGAATCGCGAGGGGATTCCCGGACGAGGCACGGAACCCACTCTCGCGGACGACTCGGCGTGGGCCAGTGACACGGTCGTGGCGGTCGCATCCGCTCACGAAGCGTGCCTTCAGCAGGCGGACGCCTGCCAGACCGAGGTCGCGGAACTGCGACAACAGATCGCGTTCGCGTACGCAGGTGTCGAGGCATCTGACGAGGGTCACCTCGAGACGCTCGTCCGCAGCACGAACGTCGAGGTCGAGACCGCCAGACGCGAGCGCCGGGAGGCGGAACGGGCTCTTCCCGTCTGCCAGGAGCTTGACGCCCGGCTCGCCGCGGCGCGTCCAGTGTTGGAGGGACTCCAGGAGCTCGTGAAGCTGCTCGCGGACGGGAAGTTCGTCGACAGCGTCATGCAGCGTCGGCAAGGAACCTTGCTCGGCACGGCCAGCCAAATCTTCGAGTCAATGACGGACGGGCGGTTCGGCTTCGCCGCGAAATTCAGGATCGTCGACACGGCCACCGGGCAGGTCCGCGACGTCAAGACGCTTTCCGGCGGCGAGACGTTCCTGGCCAGCCTCGCGCTCGCGCTGGCGCTCGTGGAGGTCACCTCGCGGGGCGCCGGTCGTGTCGAAGCGCTGTTCCTGGACGAGGGGTTCGGGACTCTCGACACGAACGCGCTCCATCAGGCGCTGGGAGAGTTGCACCGCAACGCGGGTGATGGCCGGTTGGTGGCGGTGATCAGTCATATGCGTGACGTGGCGGACAATTTCGACAACATCCTCATGGTGGAGAAGTCGCCAAGGGGCAGCAGCGCCAGGTGGCTATCGGCGGAGGAGCGCGACGAGCTGTTGGAGGATGAGCTGGCCTCCGGGTTGAGGTCTTGACCTGACAACGAATGGTGGTGTGGTGCCGTGTTTGATCGTGTGAGTCTCGAAGGCGTCGCCATAGCGCAGTGTCATTGACGGGCTTTGTTGTGTGGGACGCGCCTGTGTCCAGTCCTTGGCGTGCCGGTGTAGTGGGCCTTTTCCATCCTGATCTTGCTGGTCACAGGATCGGATCGGTGTAGCCCACGGCCTTGAACATGGCGAAGCTCCTGATAGCACTGGCATCACGACCAAGATCCACCGATGCCGACCAGGAGCTTCGCATGCTGTTCTATCTGTCCACGATCACGTTGTCCACGCAGACCCTGGACTACGTCGCACGCCTGATCCGCCGTCACCGGGTGAGCATCGGATCGCGGTGGCGGCGCCTGTCCAGCAACCGCCAGGCCCTGCTGGTGCTGGCGCACCTGCGCAACGGCGACACCTACCAGCGCCTGGCCAGCGGGTTCGGCATCGGCCTGGCCACCGCCTACCGCTACCTCCGCGAGACCACCGACCTGCTCGCCGCACAAGCGCCCACCCTCACCGAAGCCGTTGCCAAGCTGGCGGGCTCGTTTTCCAATTACGCGCTGCTCGACGGCACCGTCATCGGCATCGACCGCGTCGGTGACCGCGACCGCCGCACGGCCTACTACAGCGTGAAAGTCCGCCACCATGGGATTACCGTGCAGGTGCTCACCGACCCTTACGGGCGGCTGGCCTGGGTCTCCGATGGGTTGCCGGGTTCGGTCTACGACCTCACCGCCGCCCGCGTCCACGGCGTCTTCGACGCCTGCCGTCAGGCCGGGCTGCAGCTGATCGCCGACCGCGGCTACATCGGCGCCGGCGAGGGCGTCCACGTGCCCTACCGCCGCTACAAAAACGAGTTCACCCCCGGCCGGCGGGCCGCCAACCGCGCCCACTCCGCCGTGCGCTGCCGCGTTGAACGCGGCATCGCCACGGTGAAGAGCTGGCAGGTCCTCAGCCAGGTTCGCGCCAGTCCGGAACGAGTCACCGCCTACGCCCGCGCCATCCTCACCCTCGAACAACGCACCCGATCATGAGGATAGAAAAGGCTCAGTACTTACATCGCATGAAAGACCATGCCTGGGAATCGGGCACCTAGCAGGCTCAGTGCCACGTTACTTCACGGTCGTCCGATGATTGGATACCGAGCAATTAAGGCCTATTGGGCCGTGTTTGAAATCCCGTAGGATTGCGCTTATTCTGATCTACGTTACGCCGACCATCGGTGCTATCTGCCATTGGCGAGCGGCGAACCTGATGGCTGATGGATTGAACCCCTACCGGATCGGGCTCAGTTGATTTTGTAGCTAATGGCAATCATGTGTAAGGGGAGGGTTAATTAGGCCGAGACTCGCAAGATCAGCGACGCTGACCGGCCACGCGGGCGACACCCGTCAGCGTCGCCTTCAGCTTCGATGGTCGGACGATCACGCACACGGCGATGTCTGGCACCACCACGACCGTCACGCTGTGCTGGCTCCTCGCGAACATGTCCCACGATCGGTCGTCCTCACCCTGGTCGCGCGCCCTGGTCGGCCGACCGTCTAGGCGCGGTTGCTTGATCAGAATATGGAGCTACGGAGTGTAACGATCTCGGTTTCGAGGCCGACATGTGTGATCGAGGGATCGCGGTTCTGTCGGTGTTTGCCCTTACCCTCAAGGAGGCTGACGCCGTGACAGGGCGAAGGGGCAGGTGTCGTGAAGTTCGAGGATCTCGAATCGCTGCGTAAGAACAGCCCTGCCTGGAAACTACTGCTCGCGGACAATGCGCCGTTCATCCTCAGCTTTCTGGGCAAGGTGTTCGTCGAGGACAACGTTCGGTCCATCTCGCGAGGTGAGTTGGCAGGCAGGCTCGATGACGAGCTTCGCGCGCTGAACGAGCGGCTCGATCACAGGTTCCCGAAGTCGGCCTGGGCGTATCTGGACGACTGGACGGCCCCGGACAAGGGGTGGTTGCGCAAGTACTACCCGGTTGGTGCCGAGGAGGCGCACTACGACGCGACATCGGCGGTCGAGAAGGCCTTGGCGTGGGCCAACGCGCTCCGCGCACGGTCGTTCGTCGGTGCCGAATCGCGGTTGAACACGGTGTTCGAGCTGCTGCGGCAGATGGTGTTCGGCGCGGAGACCGACCCCGAGGTCAGGCTGGCTGAACTGCACAGGCGCCGGCACGAGATCGATGTCGAGATCGCCCAGGTCGAGCGGGGTGACTTCGAGTTGCTCGACTCGCCGGCGCAGAAAGACCGCTACCAGCAGTTCGCGGCGATCGCGCGTGAGTTGCTCGCCGACTTCCGTGAGGTCGAGGCCAACTTCCGGGCGCTGGACCGGGACCTGCGGGAACGGATCGCTTCCTGGGACGGAGCCAAAGGTGCCCTGCTCGATGAGGTGTTGGGCAGCCGCAGCAGCATCGCAGACTCCGATCAGGGCAAAAGTTTCCAGGCGTTCTACGACTTCCTGCTCTCCTATGACAAGCAGACGGAGCTGAGTGAGCTGCTCGAACGTGTGCAGGCACTCGATGCCGTCGGGGAGGCCGACCCGAGGATGCGGCATATCCATTACGACTGGATGGATGCGGCGGAACGTACGCAGGCGACGGTCCGGCTGCTGTCCGAGCAGTTGCGCCGGTTCCTCGATGACCAGGTCTGGTTGGAGAACCGAAGGGTGATGGACATTCTGCGTGGTATCGAGTCGAGCGCGTTGAAGTTGCGTGAGCGCCGCGATGTAGATGTTGTGTCCCAGATCGAGGGAACCGCTCCGGTAGTTGCGTTGCCGATGGAACGCCCGTTGTACACGCCGCCGGAGAAGGTTGCGTTGCACAGCGCCGGCATCGCCGCCGCCGAGGAAGACATTGATTCGTCCTTGTTGTTCGAGCAGATCTACGTCGACCCGGAACGCTTGAGCGAGAGAGTCCACCGGATGTTGCGAACGCGGGGGCAGATCGGCCTTGCGGAACTGCTCGACGAGCAACCGCTGGAGCAGGGTCTGGCCGAGTTGGTGACGTACCTGTCGCTGAACGATCCGGCGTTCCGCGTGGTGTTCGACGAGCAGGTGAGGGAACGGGTGCGCTGGCGTGATCTCGACGGAACTGACCGGGTGGCCACGGTTCCGCGGGTCACGTTCACGCAGATGCTCAGCGAGGTGGGGAGCCATGACATCCGCCGGGGATGATGTTGATCTGTCGTTGGTCGTGACGCACCTGGTGAAGGGTGTGGTCTACCGCGACATACACGAGAAGGTGTGGCGGCACCTGTTGCCACTGCAGGCGCAGGCACGTGACTACGTCGGCGTCATGGGGCTCACGGTGGTCATCGACGAGGCGGAGGGATACGCGTTTCTGCGGTCGAAGCCCGACGTGGACGACGAGGACGCCGCTGTGCCCCGACTGATTCCGCGGCGTTCGCTGTCGTTCCCGGTCAGTTTGTTGCTGGCGTTGTTGCGGAAGAAGCTCGCCGAGTTCGACGCAGGCGACAGTGACACGAGACTGATCCTCACCCATGATCAGATCGTGGAAATGGTGCGGCTGTTCATGCCAGCGAGCAACAACGAGGCCAGGCTGGTCGACCAGATCGACATTCAGATCAACAAGGTCGTCGAGCTCGGGTTTCTCCGGAGGATCAAGGGGCAGGACGCGACGTTCGAAGTCCGCCGGATCTTGAAGGCGTTCGTCGATGGGCAGTGGCTGTCGGAGTTCGACCAGCGCCTTGCCGAGTACGCGCGTCAGCTAGTTCCCGTTGATGCCCAGGAGGATCGATGAGTGAGGTGCCCGCCGAGTTGGCCGGCCATCGGCTGGAGCGTCTCGAGGTATACAACTGGGGCACGTTCGACCAGCGGGTGTGGGCATTCGGGGTGCGCGGTGAGAACGCCCTGCTGACCGGCGATATCGGTTCGGGAAAGTCGACGATGGTCGACGCGATCACGACCCTCTTGCTGCCGGCACATCGCATCTCGTACAACAAGGCGGCGGGTGCCGAGGCCAAGGAACGCAGCCTGCGGTCGTACGTTCTCGGCTATCATAAGTCGGAGCGAAGCGAGGCGACCGGTTCGTCCAAGCCGGTTGGTTTGCGTGACCGGCGTTCGTTCTCGGTCATCTTGGGTGTGTTCGCCAACCTCGGCTATGACTCCAGGGTCACGCTCGCACAAGTCTTCTGGTTCGGCAGCGCCGCCGAGGGCCAGCCAGACCGCTTCTTCGTGACCGCTGAGCGAGACCTGACGATCGCCGGTGAATTTTCGGACTTTGGCGGCGACATCGCCACGCTCAAGCGGCGGCTCCGCAAGGGCGGTGTCGGCCTGCACGATCACTTCCCCCAGTACAGCAAGGATTTCAGACGACGGCTGGACATCCCATCAGAGCAGGCGATGGAGTTGTTCCACCAGACCGTTTCGATGAAATCCGTTGGCAATCTTAACGAGTTCGTCCGCAACCACATGCTGGAGCCCTTCGACGCAAGCGACTGGACCAAGAGACTGGTCGAACACTTCGAGGACCTGGCGAAGGCCCACGCCGCGGTGCGCAAGGCTCGTGAGCAGCTGGCCGAGCTTCGCCCGCTGCTGGCCGAGTACGACGTGTACGACCAGCTCGCGATCGAGATCAAGTCGCTCAGGGAGCAGCGTGACGCACTGCCGCACTACTTCGCGGACCGTAGGTCCCGTCTGCTTCAAGAGCAGATCGTCACGCTGACTACGGACATTCGCACCCGCGTGGACGAGCTTCGTCAGACCAAGGCGGAGCTGGACCGGATGCGTGGCAGGGAAACCGAGCTGAGCGTGGCGCGGGCGGGGTTCGGAGGCGGGAGGCTGTCCGAGATCGAGAAGCAGCTCAAGACCGACGCCGCCGAGCGGGACAGGCGCCAGGAAAGGTCTCAGCGCTTCCATCAACTCCTGGGCGAGGCGGGGCTTCGGCCGGTGGAGAACGCCGAACAGTTCTCGATCCGGCATCGCGACATCACTGCTGTGGCGAGCGATCTCGACGGGACGCAGGCCGATCTACAGAACAAGCTCACCGAGATCGGCGTCCGGTTCAACGCACTGGAGATCGAGGGCAAGGAGCTCAACGAGGAGCTGGTCAGTCTGCGGAACCGGCGCACCAACATCCCAAAGCGAAGCCTGGACTTGCGCGCCCAGCTGTGCGACGAGCTGGGACTGGACGAGGAGGACCTGCCGTTCGCTGGTGAGCTCATCCAGGTCCGGCCGGACTGCGCCGAATGGGAGGGAGCCGCCGAACGGCTGCTGCACAGCTTCGGCCTGTCGCTGCTCGTGTCCAGCGAGCACTACACCGCGGCGTCGACCTGGATCAACGGCCACTACCTGGGCACGAGACTGGTCTACTACCGGGTGCCCGATCGTCTAGTACCTGATCGGTTCGGCAGCGATGCCGACACCGCGACCAGCGGTCGCACACTCGCCACCATGTTGGAGATCAAGGACTCCCCGTTCACGGCATGGGTGGAGCGGGAACTGCGGCACCGCGCCGACTGCGAATGCGTTGACACCATGGACGAGTTCCGGCGCGCGGCCAAGGCGGTCACCCGTGAAGGCCAAATCAAGGGTGCGCGTGGCTGGCACGAAAAGAACGACGCCCGGCGCATCGACGACAGACGCACCTACGTCCTGGGCTGGAGCAACGAGCAGAAGATCGACGCGCTGCTCGACCAAGCCGGCAGGGTGCAGGCCGAGCGAAACGATCTCGTCGGCAAGAGGCAGGGGTTGAGTGGAGACTTCCGCAGGACGAACGAACTGCAAGGCGTAATCGCCAAGCTCACGGAGTTCGGCTCGTACGCGGACATCGACTGGCAGTCGGTGGTCAACGGCATTACGGCGCTCAGCGACGAGAAGCGGCGTCTTGAGCAGTCGTCCGACGAGCTGCAGCGTGTGACGGCTGAGCTCGAACTCGTTGGGACGACGATCGGGACAGCGGCGGACTTCCAGGAGACGCTCACGACCAGGATCGGCAAACTCATCGCTGCCCGCGATGCCGCGCAGAAGGACCTGGACACGGCGAAAGAAAAGCTGGCGGAGCCGGGGTATCAGCACGCACAAGTACATTTCCAGGCTGTCGAAGGACATCTGCACCCGCAGGTCCTGTCGACGCCGACGGATTGTGATCGTTGCCAGGCAGATGTCAGTGGGAAGCTCACCAACCTCGTGGAGAACCGAACTGGCCGCCAGACCGCTATCGGGAACAAGGCGGTCGCCAAGATGAGCACCTTCCGCAGGAAGTACCCGCGGGAGATGGAGGAGGCCGATGACTCGATGCTCGCGGCCGGTGAGTACCGGGCGTTCCACGACCGCCTCGTCAACGACGACCTGCCCAGGTTCGAGACGGATTTCAAAACCTACTTGAATACCAATACCATCCGCGACATCGCCGGGTTCAACTCCCAGCTGAACAAACAGGTTGACTTGATCAAGCGACGCGTCGAGACCATCAACGAGTCGCTGGTCGGCATTGACTACAACCCCGGGCGGTACATCCGTCTGGACCTGCAGTCCACAATCAATGTCGAGATCCTAGACTTCCGCACCGAATTGCGAGACTGCACGACCGGCACGCTGGGCGGTGACGAGTCGGATCAGTACTCCGAGCACAAATTCCTGCAGGTCAAGAAGATCATCGAACGGTTCAAGGGACGCGAGGGTCAGACCGAGGCGGATCGCGCGTGGACGAGGCGTGTCACGGACGTCCGCAACTGGTTCATGTTCTCGGCTTCCGAACGCTGGCACTCCGACGACTCCGAGCACGAAAACTACACCGATTCTGGCGGGAAGTCGGGAGGGCAGAAGGAGAAGCTCGCCTACACGATCCTGGCGGCATCGCTCGCGTACCAGTTCAAGCTCGACCACGGCCGAGGGAGGTCAAAGACCTTCCGCTTCGTCGTGATCGACGAAGCGTTCGGCCGCGGGTCCGACGAGTCTACGCGGTTCGCGCTGAACCTGTTCGCACAGCTGGGGCTTCAGCTGCTGATTGTCACGCCGCTGCAGAAGATCCACGTGATTGAGCCGCACGTGTCCGCGGTGGGTTTCGTGGACAACAAGACCGGTAGCTACTCGCGCTTGCAGAGCCTCACGATCGGGGAGTACAAGCAGCGGCAGCTCGCGCACGCAATGCAGGACACACCCGCGCGAGGCGACTGATGGTGTCGCCGCGTACCTGGTCGACACCAACCGACGTGGTGAGGAGGCTGGAACGCCGTTGGGAAACCGGCGAGTTCCTGAGGATGTTCGCCGCCGGTGAGGATTGGGTTCCGCTCGGCATCCCATTGCGCAGCCCCACCGCCAACGACCTGTCCACCCGCTTCGGCGAAGCCCAGGAGTGGATCTTCCAGTGGCACGAGGTAGATCAGCGCTTGCAGCGTGTCGAGACGAAGACAGTGGGCGGCAGGATCATCGGCACGAACGAGGTGCCGGACCGGGTATGGATCGACTCCTACGACCAGCTCTGGTCGCTGCTGCGCCGCACAGCGGACGTACGGCGCTTCACCACACTGCTGCATGCGACACAAGCACTGGCGCCCGGACCTGCCGGATGGATGATCGCAAAACCCCTTGAGGTACTCAGTTTCGGCCGCGTCTGGGACAAACTGATCGCCACCGTGCTCTGGATCGACGACCACGCAACTAGCGACATGTACGTTCGCCAGGTGGACGTTCCTGGTGTCGACACTAAGTTCATCGAAGGCCACCGCAAGATCCTCGGCCTCCTGCTGGACCATCAGCTTCCACCACATCGGATCGACTCCGCCCATCCGTACTCGGAGTTCGCCAGCCGGTATCGCTTCCGCAGAAAACCCGGTTATGTGCGGTTCCGTTGGCTAGGCGGCTACGGGGGGTTCAGTGAACTGACCGTTCGTGTCGACGAACTTGCCACGCAATCTCTCCCGGCTTCCACCGTATTCGTGGTGGAGAACGAGGTCACGTACCTGGCGTTCCCGCCGGTCGAGGAATCCGTTGTGGTTTTCGGAGGCGGATACGCACTGTCTCGGTTGGAGCCGCTGACCTGGCTGTCTGAGCGGAAACTGGTGTATTGGGGTGACATCGATACCCACGGGTTCGCCATCCTGGATCGGCTGCGGGCCAGGTTCGGACACGTTCGCTCGATGCTCATGGACCGGGCAACACTTCTGGCGCACGAGCAGCAGTGGGTGCACGAATCCACCCCGGTCAACACCCATCTGGAGTCGCTTCGTCCGGACGAGGCCGCGCTGTATACCGATCTTGTCGAGGACACGTTCGGCACTGCCATTCGCCTCGAACAGGAACGTGTGTCTTACTCGGCGATTGAGGTCGCAATGCGACAACAGCTGACAGGCAGCTCAGACCCGTGCTGAGCGGTACTTACGCAAGGAGCAGTGACACCGTGCTGGCCGATGTGTGGTTCCCTCGGACGAAGTGGGGTCGCCCGGCGACACGGTCACGCAGGTGAGTTCGGAACTGGCTCAGCTGCTCATCGAACGTGGTGGCATCATCAGCGACGGCGCGGACCAGGAGACCAGGTAAAGAGTCGCCCCCCGACGTTGTGTCTGCCGAAAACGTCGTCCGTGCAGGTCAGGCTGCGTGGTAGTACTCGTTAAGGATGCCGCCCAGTCGCTGTCGTTGGCGGATGTCGAGGTGGGTGACCGCTGCTTGGTCGGTGATGGGTTGTGGCAGGGCGTGTAGTGGTCGTGCGTTGTTGATGCCTTGGTGGGGTCGGTGGGTGTTGTAGAACTGCTCGTGTTCGCGCAGGGCGTGGAGTAGGTGTGGTTGGTTCCATATGAGGGTGCGGTCGAGGAGTTCGCGACGGCAGCTGCGGATCCAGCGTTCCATGATCGCGTTCATCCGCGGGATGCGGACGCCGCTGAGGACAATCTGGATGCCGGCGTCGGCGAGGATGGTGTCGAACAGGGCGGAGTACTTCCCGTCGCGGTCGCGGATCAGGAAGCGTGCGGGGCTGCCCGCGTCTTCGAGGTCCATGACGAGGTTCCTGGCGGCTTGGGTGACCCAGGAGGCGGTCGGGTGCGCGGTGGCGCCCAGGACGCGGATCCGGCGGCTGGCGTGCTCAATCACCGCGAGTACGTACAGGCTGGTGCCGTTCACCGTGCGGGTCTCGAAGAAGTCGCAGGCCAGTAGAGCGTCGGCCTGCGAGCGGAGGAAGGCCGACCAGGTCGTCGAGGTGCGCTCGGGAGCAGGGTCGATCCCGGCGTCTTTGAGGATCTGCCACACCGTGGACGCGGCGACCGTGATGCCGAGCACGAGCAGCTCGCCGTGGATGCGGCGGTAGCCCCAGGTGGGGTTCTCCCGTGTCAGGCGCAGCACCAGGAGTCGGATTGATCGGATGGTTCGTGGTCGGCCGGGACGCTTGGGACGGGATCTGGCTGCGTGGCGGCGGGCAAGCAGGTCCCTGTGCCAGCGCAGGACTGTTTCCGGGCGCACCAGCAGTCGGAGCCGACGAAGCGTGGCGACCGGGCATCGGTGCAGCAGCACCGCGAGGAACGCGCGATCTCCGGGAGAGAACCGCGGCCGGGTCTGGCCCCAGTTGGCGTTCCAGGACGGTGATCTGATGCCGTAGCGCCAGGATCTCCGTGTCTTTGTACCGGTCGCTCATGGGCAGCAGTCGCAGTAGCGCGAACGCATTGGTCATGCCCACGCAAACCAGTCGGAGCAGCATGGCCGGTCATCATGCCGCGTCACCCGAGGGCGCTGCGGATCTGCGGCCGTACCCAGGAGCTCTTCGATCCCTTACACTACGCGCGGCTTCAACCTGCATGGATGGAGTTGTCGGCAGGCACAGCGCTCGCAGTTCCTCGGGGCAACGCTGCCGCCGGCGCCGGACACATCCTGGAGGTGGTCTGCGAGGTGGCAACCGGCGGTGCCAAACGCCGCTCACCAGGTCTGCGGCACCTGATCTGGGTGCCATGTCGGAGATCCGTGCGTGTTGGCGGTCATCGTGGTGGACACGGTTAGGCGCGACGCGCCGACTTCACCTAACTCCTGCGCGTCACGCTGGACAGAATCGGCTCGGCTTCGGTTCGGAGGTGTGGTTCGAGCAGGTCCCAGTCGCTGCCCTCGCCCACGATCCAGAGGTAGTGGCAGATCGCGGACAGGAGAGCCAGGTTGCCGCTGCGGGTGTGCAGTTCGGGCATGTCGCGGATCCGGCGGGCGGTTGCCGGGTGGAGAAGGCTGTTGCAGTAGAGCGTGGCGAGGTCGTACCCGGCGAACATGGGACGCCAGCTCTCCCAGTCGAGGATGTACATCTGCGGCCGACGCAGATTCGCCCAGTGCAAGTCCGCGTGTGCGGTCGTCCAGCTGACATCCCTGAAAACATCCTCGGACAACACGATGCCGAAGTGGTGCTCGACGCCGCGGATCGTGGAGGCCACCGCACCCAGTTCGTTGTGCCATTCCAGCGGGTGCGTCGCCAGCGCGGTCAGTGACCGGCGCAGGTCCTGCCACCAGGTGCCGGGCAGCTGGGGGTCGTCGTGCAGTACGCCGCCGGGGGCGACCGTCGTCCCTGGGGCGAGGGTCATCACCTCGCCCCGGAGACGACGGCCCCGCAGGTATTCGTCGTTGTTCTGCCAGTCGTGCCACCGGAGAACCGCAGGTTTGGCGACGCCACGGATCGAGTTGGCGGCGACGTTGCCGTCCCAGCGGCAGACGGGCTCGTAGTCGGCGTCCTCCACCACGACCCTCAGCCAGACGTCACCGTCCTGGTCGCGGGCGACTGCGCCGGCTGAGCGCATGTCGAAGGTGTTCACCGGCTCGCCGGCCACGCTCACGTCCAGCGTCGTCTCTGCCACGTCGAGCTGCTTGTCGAGCCAGACCCGTCGTCGCTCGACGGCCCTCTCGACCTCCAGGGCGTCCATGCTCACTTCTTGTGGAACTCGCCTTCTTTGCCCCAACTGCCGCCCTTGCGACCCCAGTCCACGCCGCTGGCGTTCGCGCTCGCCATGGTGCTCACGGCCACCAACTGTGCCCACTCAGTGTCGCCGTTCGACACCATACGCACCATGTGCTCCAAGACCGTCATCGCTTCCCTCCGCCTGGAGTAGTTCGGCAAGCGCCAGGACAGGCGCTTGAACCGCATTTCGGCAGTGGTCGGTCTCGGTCGCGGCGAAGGTGCCGTGTTCGAAGCGTGCTCGATCGGGGGAGTCTGCCCGTCGGCGTTCGCGCCTTCCTTGGCTTCGACGTTGAACCCGACCCATGAGGTGCCCAGCTCTCGCATGAAGTCCAAAACCTGCGCGGCCTGCCCGGTGCCGTCCTGGCTGACGACCGCCAGAACGGTGAAAGGGATGCCGCGTCGGTTCAGCGTCTCGATGCCTGCCACGGTCCGGTCGAACATCGGCCGGCCACCGCGGTCGACGCGGTGGTGGTTGAGTTCCCGAGGTCCATCGATGCTCACGCCCACGCCGATCTCGTACTGCTCGAACACGTCGCACCAGGTGCCGGTGATCGACCTGCCGCCGCCGGTCTGGACTTTGTGCCGCACGCGCCCGCCAAGCGCATGGAGTCGAAGGGCTGCAGCAACTCCACGAACCGCTCGAGCCCGACCGCCAACGGCTCGCCGCCATGCCACACCACCTCGGCCGGCTCCTACGACGCGGTGATGCCGTCCGCGATCGCTGAGGCCACCTGAGGCGTCATTTTCTGCTTCAGGTGCCGTTCGAGCAGGTAACAGTCGTTCGGGACGATTCAAATATCGTGTGGACGGCGACCACACGGCAGACGACAGGCAGGGACACCGGAGGACATCGATCATGTCCAGCGACGCCGCTGCGACGGCGAGGGGAGCGTCCGACGCCGAACCTCGTGCTGATCGCCCGACGGCAGGCCAGGGGATGGGGACGAGACCGACTCGCCAGGGAGTTCGAGCGACTCGGTCGTCAACCGGAGCTCACAACACCTGAGCTGGGCGCCATGGCCAAGGCGATCTACCGGCACGAGACCGACAGGGCCGCGGTACGGGACGAGATCTACATCCGCCTGTACTGCGCCGCGTTCGAGGCCACACCGCATGAGCTGTTCGGCACCCTCGACGCGGGTGCGGCGAACCGCCGGTCGCTGCGAGTTGTACGCGTTCCCCTGGGGTGTCGCGGTCTTCCACCTGGCGGAAGAGCTGAGCGTGCCGAACATCGCCGGCCTGGCGATGGGGCGTCGGCAGACCTACCGGGAGACCCGGCAGTGGGCAACCGAGTGGCTGCGCCAGCGGACCGGCTCGGACACACCCATCGCGCACTACGTGCTGTCGGCCTACTGGCTGCACGAGTCACCGTGGAGCGGCCTCGACCTCGACACCGCGATGCGGTTGTTGAGAATGTCGCGCGTTCTGCTCGATCATGGTACGGACGACGCCGGGCCTTCCCTGCACCACTCAGAGCTCGTGGAGCAGACGGCTGCTGCGCGAAGGATTCCACGACAGCCGGATCGATGAGTTCCGCGGCTTGTCCATAGGCTGCGCGAGCTGGGCCGGCCTCAGCAACTACCCGCAGGCAGCAAGACGAGCACTCCAGATCTCTGACCTGGTCGATTGCGAGCCTCTGGTTCAGGCATTGGCGCCCCCGCCACTTGCGTCACGGTGGGGCCCTCGTCTTGGCAGGGGTTTGAACGCGTGTGCGCTTCTGCGACGCATGGGTCACATGACCGCACTTCAACGCGAGACTTACGAGGACGGCGCCAACGTCCTCCGGCGTCCGGCCAACTGCTCACCCCACCTCAAGGTGGCCGTGCGCGAATGGTGCGACGGTCGTTGTCGACGGTCGTATGGAAGACGGCCCCATCCTTCTGCGCGTCGAGCCCGGCTTGCACGTGGAGAGTGTCGTGGAGTTCTTCGACCGCGTCGGTTGCTACTTCATGCTTGACGTCGCCGGGCTGCTTGAAGCCGTGCCCGGCACGAAGGCGGAAGGCAAGGCGGTGGAGCTGCTGTTGCACCTGCACCTACCGCCGGACGACGGGGCCGAACGATCAACCTTGATCAGCAGCAAGTCGGTGGAGATCCGCGAAGTCCGCGGGGATGTTGCCGCCGTGCTCGAAGTACGCGGTGAGGACTCTCCGCACCGTCTTCAGGGGTACTACCTGCTCGGCGGGGATCTCTTGGGTGTTGGCCGCGAAGTCGAACAGCTCCGTTCCTGCGGCGTTTTGTTCGCTGAGCGTCGCGCGGGCCGGTTCCCACAGCTCGTGCACGAAACCGGACTCTGCGCCGATGCCCGCATACAGGTGAGGGAAGCCATACGGGTCGTCGTTGATCGCGAGCTCGACGATCGCGGGAACCGGCTTGTCGCCGGGCAGCGCGATCACGCGATCGATCAACGCGGACAACTCTTCCTCTGAGTTGACCAGTACGGGAGATTTCGCCGACTCGCGATCAAAAACGGCCTTCAGCGTTGCCACGGTGCCCGTGTCCCTCCTGCGATCGTCTGCTTGTACCCGTCCGAACCGTAGATCGTGAGCGTGGAGCCGGCGGGCAGGATCGCCCCGACGAGCACCTCGCACCCGAAGTCACCGGGACACGGAACGTTGTTGATCAGAACCGTAGCGTGCCGGATGTCGTTGTTGCGCATGTGCACCGCGAGCTTCGTTTCCACGTGCCACGCGGAGAACGGCAGCCCGGGACGCGGAAGCTGGAGCGACTTCAGACACTCCGCGACGTCAGCGGCGTCGGCGCCTTGCCCGCTCACGATCTCCGTGTCATCGACCCCGTCCGCGAACCACCGCCCGTGCGTCTTCTGACCCGTGCTCGCCTCGACGGGCGGGGGAAGCTGATCGCGAAGCTTCTGAACGTGCTCGGGTGAGCCCGGCTTCGGACCACCAGAACGCGCCGGAGATGCGGGAGGCGCGGGTGAAGGCGAAGTTGGCGGGCCGCCGTCGAGTTGCAACCGACTGACCATGCTCTTGATCGCGTCCGCCGCCGAGCCGAGACCCGACGTCAACCCCTCGGGCTCGCGTATGCCCTCGACTGCCTTCGTGAACATGGCACGTGTTTCTTCAACATCCGCTTGAAGCGAACCCGTCCCAGCAGCCCCCAGAAGTTCGTAAGCCTCCTCGGCGAGATCCGCCGCCGCGTGTGCCGCACTGATCGCTTCTTCGATTTTGTTGAGTGCCCCGTTGAGTCCGTCCCCGACCTCGCCGATCGTTGCCATCGCGCCCCTCCGATCGGCA
Source organism: Lentzea sp. NPDC037011 (assembly GCF_055607425.1). Taxonomy (NCBI): domain Bacteria; kingdom Bacillati; phylum Actinomycetota; class Actinomycetes; order Pseudonocardiales; family Pseudonocardiaceae; genus Lentzea; species Lentzea sp. NPDC037011. Next base: position 480,835 of record NZ_JBVJRT010000007.1, read on the forward strand.
TCGATGCTCGCACGAGGCACCGACAAAGCAGGGACCCCGCCAGACGCACGGCCTGGCGGGCGCAGTTGCCGTGCTTGATGTAGCGACTAATACGAATCGCGCCGTGCCTCGATTGAGCGAAAGGGCCTCAGCGCCGGTGGTTTGCCGCTATGGCCGTCAGGTCGACGCGGAAGAACGCGTCGTCGATCGCCACATCCACCTCGGCGTCGACCCACCCGTCCGCGAACACCTCGTCGTCCTCGATGTACAGCCCGACCGGGTCGAGCACCCTGTTCAACGCCGCCAGGTAGTCGCCCACGATCGCTTCGACGTCGTGAACACCGGCGGTCGGGCCGAGATGCGCGCGCACCACACCCTCCAGGGTGGTGGCCTCACCGAGATCGTGCCGGGCCGCCAGCGCACCCAGCGACCGCTCACTCACGCCTGCCTCCCGTGCAGGTCAGTCAGGATGACGATGTCCTTCTTGCCGCCGATGCGCGGGACCGAGCGCAGCTGTTTACGCATGAACTCACCGGCCCGGCCGGCGAACTGCCCGGCAACCAAGCCGGCGCTGACGAGCCAATGCAGCCAGGTGAGGTGAATATCGATGTCGCCAGCCGCAGGGCGACCGTGATCGACTTCCGCCGTGGTCGTAGAGGTCATGACGACATGGTGTCGACCGAGGGCCTCACCCGATCGAGATACCACCCTGCGATCGCGACTTCTGTCCGTGCTGATCAAGCGCAACTGGGTGCGAGGTCATCGCACGACCGCGGTGCTGCCCCGTTGACGTACTAGGTCTTGCCCTCGTCGTACTGCAGGACAACAGGCTCTGCACCGCCTGCGGCTGCCAGTCGGTCAGGCCGTCGGCGTGCGCGGTCGCGGCGGGCCAGGTGGTGGTCTGGGTGCGGACTACCGGATGTGTTGCAGCTCGGCGGCAGCCTCGGCGATGAGCTCCAACGACTCACCATCGCTCAGCGCCATCTCGCTCAGCTTCGTGAACCGCTGCATACATCGCTCGGTCAGGCTTGGGTCTTCGTCGTAGTCGCCTTTGAGGAAGGTTTCGAAGTACGCGACGTCGTTGTGCAGGCGATGCGCGAAGCTGAGCAACGTGAACGGCACGCCCATCGCCGGATACGCACCGGCGCTGCGAGGAATGATCTGGATGGAGACCCTGGGCTGCTCGCTCATCTCCATCAGATGCAGCAGCTGTGCCCTCATCACCAGCCGGCCGCCGACGACCAGTCGCAGCACGGCCTCCGGGAACACCGCGTGGACGGTGAGCGGATCCTTACTGTCGAATCGACGTGACCACGAGTCCCTGACCGCAGCCTGTTGTTCGAGGCGGGCCAGATCATCGCTGTGCAAGGTGATCTTTGCGTAATCGGGGAGCTGGAGCAGCGATGGTACGAAGTCCGTGGTGAACGTGCGCACCATCACGGCCTCGAACACCAGTTGCGGGAAGTCCGCAGCCGGATCGAACAACCTCTCCGAGCCGCCGACAGCCCGCACCTGCTCGGCCTCATACGCCCGCTGCACGACGGCCTGCCACTCGGGAGTGGGCACCTGGTAGACGTATCCGAGCGCCATGATGTCGAGCGGCACCGACGGTTGCACAGCGTTTTCCATTGTCGACAGCTTGGCGCTGCTGAACCCCACTCGTTGTCCTGCCTCAGCAAGGCTGAGGTGACGGGCGTCGCGCCACTGGGCCAGCTGTCGCCCGATAGCGCGTTCGAGCGTCGTGGCGTGGAAGTTCTTAGGCATCCTCGCGTCGACCCACATCCGTCGCGTCGTACAGCTCGTCCAGCGGGACGAAGCTGCAGCCTTGCAGCTCACGAACCAGCGTCACCGCGACCATCCAGCGAGTCAGCGGATCACCGTAGGCAACCTGGACACCCCGGACCGGAACAGGCCCCAGCCTGCTCGGGCGGTACAGCGTTCCCCACACGCCCGCAATCGCGCATTTACGGACCCGGACGGCTACAGCACCGCGTCGAAGTGCCGGACACCACCGCATCGCGAGCGGGACACAGCGGGCACAGACCGGCGGCTCTGCCGACCCCATTCCGTCCGGCCAGCCAGGCCAGTCGTCCCGGTGATCCTTCATCAGCCACAGGACGCCGCTCCGCGTCCGATCTGCGGGTGCCGCGCACACCTGGCACAGCAGCTTGCGCATCGCACGACGCTGCCGGATGGAGTGCACCCTGCCGAACTCCGGCGTGCCTTCACCGTGACGATCCTCTTCCTGAGCCCACAGAACACCGTTCTTGTCGCGGTCGCAAGAGAGTTCGTCGGTGTAGCCGACGCCCAGGCCATCAGGGCGCATCACCAGATCGCGCGGCACGGCTTGTTCAGTCGACCATGCCGTAACGTATGGCGCGATGATCCGGCCAGGCTCGGTCGGCCGCGTAGGGTCCTTGGTTTTCATCATGTGCTTCTCGTATCTCGAACGTGTCTACGGTTTAGGGGCTGTATCGAGCTCGCCTACGACGGCGGGAAAGCTTCGATCTTTTCGTTGTGCGCCGACGCATGCGCACGAGCAGCGTCCTGTGAGCCGACGCACCGGCTGACCAACAGCGCGAGCGAAGCGCTCTCATCCAAGCTCACACTGTCGAGCTGACGCAGAATCGCGTCGTAGCTCTCGACCGCCTTTCTCTCCTCGACGAAGAGACTGGAGTTCTCCTGCGTCAGCCAGATCAGCGGCCTGTGCTTCTTAAACCCCATTCGCGTGAACGAGCCAGCCAGACCCGCGTGTGCACCTGCTGTCGCGGGGACGATCCGGATACTGACGTTGGCCCGGTTCGCCATCAGCATCAGGTGGTGGTCCTGATCGGCGCACACCTGTGGCGCACCCACCGGCAGGTGAAGCGCGAACTCGTGGACGTAGAAGGCACAATCTGCACCGCGGTCAAAGATCTTCTGCATCTCCAGCAACGCGCACAGCCGTTCCTCGACCTCGGTCGGTGGCACGGTGGCGGACGCGGCCAGCGCCGCACGCATGTAGTCCTGCGTCCGAATCAAAAGCGGCACCACGTCCGGCTGCCAACTGGTCAAGCTGTCTGCCGTGGCGAGGTGAGCGATTGCGGTGCGTGGCCAGATCGGCGCACGCATCCCATGCGACTGATGCCAGTTCTCCACAGCTCGTTCCGAGAACAGCTCGAGCAAGCGCTCGCGCTCCACAGCGTTGACCTTCAACGCGCCCAGCATCAGCGCGACCTCGATGGCCGTAACTCCACCTCTGCCGGTCAGCACGTTGGAGACCTTGGACGCATCCCAGCAGAGCTGCTTGGCGAGTTCGCACACCCCTGACTTCGCGGCAGCGACGGCTGCTCGCATACCTGCACCGAATTCACGTCCGCGAGCGCTAGAAACCCTTGTTGGCATAACAATTCCTTGCGTTGATACCACACGTGAACATCTAGGTCAGTCCATAGAGGACTCACGTAGCCTGTGGCGTCGCGGGCTCCAGCATGTGCGGTCCCGTGTCGTTTCCTTCGCTGCATCCACAGCAAGGTGGACGTTCAGCAACATCCGGCACGGCGCTGACACCCTGCGCCAGAACGGCCCGCTCCTGCACTTCCTGCAACGCCCGTTCTCGTCCGGTAGATGCTCAGCAGCCAACACACGCAGCGCGGCGACCAGACCTGGAACATCCAGTCGCATCACCGACAGAGCGGACGCGGCGTCACCATCGGCCGCGACGCACGACACACGGTCGAGGTGATCGTCGAAACGTCGTCGGAGCTCGCCGAACAGGACGAGGTTGCTCATCGTGATCCCTCCGCGGCTAGCTGGCTCGAAGCGACGGCTGAGCCGTCACATCCGGCTGATCGACTACGCCGCGGACAACGTCCTTCGGCAAGGCACCTGCCACGGCTCTGCGGAAGACGCAAAGGCCTTTGTCCGCAGTATTGACTTCTTTGCAGTCCAACGCCGACGTGACGGCCACTGCTGCCCGCGCCAGCACCTGAGCCTCAGCAAGAGTCAATTCGACAACGACCCGAACTACCCTGACGGGCTGCGCCATGCGAGTCTTCCCTCCTCAACAGGGCCCGTGCGGCGCTGACCCACAAGCGTGGGCGCGTCTGCCGTGGTTGATCGCTGAGAGTTCCGCCCTGCTCTATAAGTTCATCGTGATCACCGTGGTTGTCATCGGACGGGCGGCCGACTGCTGAAGCAGGGCAAACCCACCACCGCAGCCGACGGGTTCCATGAGATCGTGACCAGACACAACGGGGCAGATGACATTCGATGACATCCGCGGAGGAACTAGCGAAGATGGTTCGACACCTGACGATCACCGGTAGCCGCACGATCCTCGATGAGCGCAAGCTTCCCGGCTTGTTTGATGACTACCTCAAGCCGTTCGCCCACGCAGAAGCCCACTTCTACATCGGGGGCGCCGTCGGCATCGACACAGTCACCTTGAACTGGCTCGCTGACCACAGCGAGGCATCGTTGACCGTCGTGGTGCCCTGCGGAGTGGCCGACCAGCCGGCGGAGGCTGCTGCTTCCATCCGCCGCTTGCAGGCAGCTGCCCGGCTCGCTGATGTCGTGGAGTTGGGCGCTGACCGGTTGGGCACTGAGGCTTACCACGCGCGCAATCGCTGGATGGTCGATCGAAGCGGCTTCGTGGTCGGTTTCCCCCACGGCAACGAATCGACAAGCGGCACCTGGTACACCCTGAACTACGCCGCCGAGCTGGGGAAACCGCGAATGATCATTCCTATCTGACCGCACTCGGACGATTTGCTGGACGCGGATGGTGTACTGGACGTTGTGACCACTACCGATCGGGAATCAGGGGCGCGCTTGCTGCGGTTGCTGCGCGAGGGGCGTGGCTGGTCTTGGGCCGATCTGGCTCGAGGACTACGGGACACCGCGCGCCTGCTTGCGGTCACCCCGTTGACGAACAGGCAGGTCGCCAGCATCCAACGCACCGTTGCGCGATGGGAAAGCGTTTCGGACCGCACCAGCCCTGGCGATCGCTACCAGCTCCTTCTGGCGCATCTCTACGCGCGGACCTCAACTGGTGACCTGGCGCTCGGCCCTGGATCTGACTTCGACACGCTTCTGGATGCTCTTCGCCATTTCGGAACGTCGCCGCAGCGAGTACGCGAGCTGATCGAGCTCGTCACCCGTGGCACAGAACGCAATGGCGGCGAAGTGATCACGCTGCTCTCACCCGCGACGCGGTCGAGCATCGCCATGATCGAGCGCGATCCTTCGAAGCTCGACCATGAGGTCATCAGCCGGTTGCACGAGTCGGTCACGGCGATCAACGGTCAGGTCGGCGCGGTTCCGTTCGTCCGCCTCCAACTTCAGCTCGCCCCCATCGTCGAGTCCTGCCGTCGGTTGCTGAAGCACGATAAAGATGGCACACGACAAGAGCTGACTTTGCTTGCAGCCAATGCCTATTCGCTGGCCGGTCGCTTGGCCTTCGAGACTCGCGACGATGAGGCGGCGATGGCGCTGTACGACGAGGCCGTCCGCGCGGCTGGTCATCTGGCGGACCGAAGCCATCGAGCCGCGATCCAGACGAGCCGCACCATGGTGATCTTGCACGCGACTGACGACCTGGCGGCGGCGCGGAAGATCGCTCGTACCGCAACCCTTGACGCTCACCATAGTTCCAGTTACGCGGTTCGGGCTCGCGCTCACGCAGTGCATGCCGAGATTTGTGCTCGGTTTGGCCAAGCCGACGAGGCAGCTTCCGCCTTGGAGCGAGCGTGGAAGACCGTCGAGCAGCTGACCGTCGATGACCCGCACGGCGGGTTCAACGGTGACCGCTTGCACGGGTTTGACGGCCTGTGCGCTCTTCACGCAGGCGACGCGGACCACGCACACGACAGCCTCAACCGGTCGGTGTCAACTCTGCGGTCATCACGGGACGCCGTCCAGCGCGGCATCGTCAGCACCGATCTGGCGCTCGCGCGGTTGCGTCTCGGTGATCCCGCCGCCTGTGTCGACCTCCTTCACGAGGCCGTCGACATCACTGCGACCACTGGTGGTCGGGTTGCAGCACAGCGGATCCGACTGGCTCGGCGCAGTCTCCGGCCCTGGCGGACCGAGAGCTTCCTGGTCGAACTCGACGACCACATCCACGACGCCTTGATCGGAAGCTGAACACACCTGGATGTATGGCGACCGCGACGCTGATCGCTCGTGGTGATGTATCGCGCTTGCTGCTGAACAGTCGGGCGATCGAGTACCGATTTTGGCTGCGTGCCTCATCCATGTGAGTGAAGCGAGCGCTAGACTGTAACCAGCTTGGTCTAATGCAAATTGAAGTTGGAGAAGCTCCAAGCGCATGCCGTCCAGTGAGGATGGGTCTGCTGCTCGGCGCGGATCCGCGCTTCCTTGGGGTTAGCCGAGCGTGCAGTGCATACCGATCACGGACGTCGTGCCGACGATGACCGGCGCGTACAGGGACTCACAGTTCACGACTCCTCCGACATGCCATGTACCAGCCAGTCAACGGTTACCAGGATCGCCTCGGCTTCACGCTCTCGTGTGTCGAAGCCGTGGTCAGATCCCGCGACCGTGTGGAAGTCGCAGTTCACGCGCGCAGCCGCAGCCTCCCGTGCCACGTCATAGGAGACATAACTGTCTTGATCACCGTGAACAACCAGCGCCGGGCGGATGTCACGGATGAAGTCCTCGACTGGTTCGTACCTGCTGAACTCGTCGAACATGACGCGACCGAGCCGGAACTCGCCGTCGATGAGCAGGTAGCCGTGGGCGTGCAGAAACTCCTGCTGATCGTGGTTGAAGTTCTCGATGCCCCACGGTAGCTCGGGTGCCACGAAAGTCCGTCGAAGATCGAGTACCGGGTTCCACAACACGATGCGCGCCACAACATGCCGCCACCACGTCAAGGAAACCGCAGTCGACACCGCGCCGAAGCTGCCGGCGACGACCGACAGGGGCGCGGGCAGTTCCTGCCGGGCGTACTCGACCGCTGCCTGCAGGTCCAAAACTTCCCCGGCGATCGTGACGCCCTCCTGGGCGCCACCGCTCTCACCGTGCCCGCGGAAACTGAACCTGAGCACGTCGAAACCGTTCGCCACCAACTGCTCGGCAAGCCGCACGAACATGCCACCCTCGTCCATGTCGACGGTGATGCCATGCGCCAAGATCACCGCCCCGCGCGAGTTCACGGCGGACCGGTGAAACGCGGCGTCGAGCCGCACACCATCGAGAGCGTCCAGGCCAACTCGTTGCACGTCGACGACCCCCCGGCTTCAGAGACTTGCGGCCGATGATCACGGTATCGAACTGATCAAGGAAGCTCAGCGCTACACGCCCGCCTGGTCACCGTCGGCACCATGATCGAGTGCTGGACCGCGCCAAACGCATACGCTCAGCGCGCAAGTCGACGTCACTGCAAAACCGCACGCAGGATGACCGATCCGACGCTGCACGCATCGAATCGAACATACGTGCGATCGTGCTGGTAGGTTCTTCCATCATGGACCGGCCGCATCTCGAACCGTCTCACGTGGACGGTTCTCTCACCGTCAGGTACGACTCCACCGGCCAGCCTGTGGCTGTCCTGCCCGCGCGATGCACTCTCGGACGGCACACGCTCCGCCACTTCGAGTTCCGCGCGGTCGTGCACTCCGGCCACGCTCATATCAGCTGTCTGGCCTGCGCCGCCGACGGCGTGGACCACACCTGGACGCTGATCACCTCCGCGTCGGCTCCCGGCCGCGCCGAACTGTCCGAGAAGCTTTACTTCGACCTCGTTCTGCGCCGCGGCCGCAAGGCCATCGTCCCGCTGAGGCAGCCATGACGCTCAACAGCCCGTTCACCACCTGGGAAGGTGACTACGTGCACGGCTGCAGACCTGTGCTCACCGGCGTCGGCATCCGGCTGGTCCGGCTGTTCGCCCGCGTGCCAGGTGCGCCGTGGCACGTCATCGAGACCGGCTTGGATTTGACGGGCGAGGTGCAAGGCCGTCTGCACGGACGCTTCCCGAGCGCCGAGGGCGACTGGCTGGGTGTGGTGGACTACGAGATCGGCTACGCCGACGGCAGACCGGGCAAAGTGCACTTGATCGACCAACTGGTTCCCTTTCACGTGCTACGACCGCGACCCTAGATCGAGCACACCGGCTTCTGGGCCCTGGATCACCACGCTGCCTACAGTGTGCTGTGATCGCCGGCGAGGTTGCGCCCGGCCAACTCCCGGCCGAGCAGCGCGATGAGCGCCGTGGACCGCTCCGTGTCGAGGCTGGCTCGATCGAGCGCGCGGATGACCGGCTCGTAGCCACGGGTGGCCGTCTCGCCTTCGATAATGAGGTTGAACCTTCGCACTCCACGTACACCAGCGGTGCGCACCCGGCAAAGGTCAGCATGGTGAACGGCCCGCGCATGCCCGCGTGCGCACCCGTCGCGGCGGGCAGCACCCGCAGGTCGACCTGGGGACGCACGGCCATCCGAAGAAGGTGATGGAGCTGCTCGCTGTGAACATCGGATCCACTCACGTTCAGCCGCAACACCGACTCGTGAAGAAAACACACGTACTCCATGTCCCTCCACACAGGATTCGAACGGTGCTCGGACCGCAGGCGCGGACGCGACTGGGTGTCCGTGATCGACGTGGCGGCCGCAGCGGCGCGTACCGCACTGGTGTACGCGGGCGTCTGCAGGAACTCCGGCACGAGCAACGGCTGCCAGCTGACCAGCTTCTTGGCTCGCGCGAGATGCTCCACGATGGTGCGCGCCGGCATGCCCGCCTCGTGCGGCTGCCACCAACTCACGTCGAACATGTTCTTGGCCAAGGCCAGCAACCGGTCACGCTCAGTGGGATCGACCCGGCAAACTCCCAGCAGCGACGCCAGATCGAGCTGACTGGCCCCGACCTTGCCGTGCATCAGGTTCGACACTTTGGACGGGTCTCACCCCAACCGGGCGGCGATCTCGCGGCCGGAGAAGGTGGTAGCCGCGACCGCGGCTCGCAAGGCATGCCCGAACTCGCGGCTTCTCGCTGTGGTCCCTCGTGACAACATGCGACTTCCTCGTGGTGACTGGAACCCGTCATATGAACGGGTACACAGCCAACCTCCGCCCGTTCGCCCTACACCAGATCGGGAACCGGCTGTCGATCCACCACGAATCCGGCACGCACTACAACTGGCCTGCGACATCACCACCGCGGACAGCGCGGCCCCGATCGGGTGGTTGTGCTCGTGCCGTAGCACGCCACGCCGGACAAGAATCTGCTTACGGCCAGCCGGAACCTCCGCGCGTGCGAGGCGAACCAGCTGCGGGTCGCTGGAGCGCAACGCGACCTTGGGTCCACCCCCGCGCATGCGGGGAGAACCTGGTTGTGCCGAGCGTGACTCTTCCCCTGTCGGGACCACCGCCGCGCGGGGAGCACCGCTTCATCGAGATCGAAAGCAGCCACGGCGCGGGACCACCCCCGCGTGCGCGAGGAGCACCACCGCTGCCCAGTGCTCCGGTACGAGGCCGAGGGACCTCTCGCGTGCGCGGGGAGAACCGTCCTGCTATTCGGCGTCATGGAAATGGCGCTGGGACCACCCCCGCGTGCGCGGGGAGAACCTCGAACGGCTCGACGAGGCGATTCCACAGTCCGGACCACCCCCCGCATGCGCGGGGAGCACGTACTCCGTGTCGGGAATCAGTTCCGGATCGGGGGACCACCTCCGCGTGCGCGGGGAGCACGTCGGCCCGGACGGCGTCGCCGTGCGGCGCATGGGACCACCCCCGCGTGCGCGGGGAGCACGACACGACGGCGGAGACGGTGTTCGCCGCCGCGGGAATGGGGAGCACGACACGACGGCGGAGACGGTGCTCGCCGCCGCGGGACCACCCCCGCGTGCGCGGGAGCACCATCGCGTTCCTTTCCGCCACCACTGCCTCGGCGGACCACCCCCGCGTGCGCGGGGAGCATATGTTCGTGCGCCGCAACGAGGTGGGCTACCTGGGACCACCCCCGCGTGCGCGGGAAGCACGGCGCCGTGCCGCGCGATCACTTCGCGCACCAGGGACCACCCCCGCGTGCGCGGGGAGCACTCCTCGGCGAGGGGCCGCACGCCAGGTAGGCGCGGACCCCCGCGTGCGCAGGGAGAACATCGGCATCGCCGTTCCGTCCGAGCTTCGTGACGGACCAACCCCCCGCGTGCGCGGGGAGAACAACTGGTCCAGCGCCGGGTTCGGCCACTTCCAGGGACCACCCCACGTGCGCGGGGAGCATCGGGCGGCCGAGCGGATGAGCACGAAGCCCAAGGGATCACCCCCGCGTGCGCGGGGAGCACTCGCTGATCAGCCGCCAGATCGACGGCGGGAACGGACCACCCCCGCGTGCGCGGGGAGCACAACTCCCGCATCCAGGGCCGGGTGAGCAACGACGGACCACCCCCGCGTGCGCGGGAGAACTTGCGGGCCTCCTGCATGCGCGGGGAGAACGCCCGTGCGGTTCAACTGGAGGCAGCCGTGTACGGACCGTCCTGCGTGCGGGGAGAACTCCTGTGTGCCCGCGGGTGCACAGGTCGCCGGGGGACCATCCCGCGCATGCAGGGAGAACAAGGCGTTGCACGACCTTCCGCAGCTCATTGACGGACCATCCCCGTGCGTGCGGGGAGAACGTCATGCCCGATGCCGCCATTCGCTCCATCGAGGGACCATCCCCGCGCGTGCGGGGAGAACACTTGCTGACCAGGGGCGTTGTGGAGTCTAGCGTTGTTCTAGCTTCAGGTTGCTTGGTGCTGTGTGGCCATCATGATCACTTGGCAGCCTTCAATGGTTGGCTCAACCGCGACCACCCCCGCGTGCGCGGGAGCACATCGTCTGGCCTGGTGCGTAGCCGGGATCCCACGGACCACCCCCGCGTGCGCGGGGAGCACGTGGTGGTGACGGGCCGGCTTCGTCAGTGTTCGGGACCACCCCCGCGTGCGCGGTGAGCACATCGGTGAGGTTGATGTCGGCAGTGCGGATGACGGACCCCCGCGTGCGCGGGGAGCACGCCGTGACCGGTCCCGACCAGGCGCTCGTCGACGGACCACCCCCGCGTGCGCGGGGAGCACGTCGAGCCTCGGGGCCCGGATGCCCCGAGTGAGGGACCACCCCCGCGTGCGCGGGGAGCACTCGAACGAGCAGGCTCGGACCAAGACCGGCCACGGACCACCCCCGCGTGCGCGGGGAGCACGACGACAGGCTGTTCGCGAGCTGGTCGTTCGACGGACCACCCCCGCATGCGCGGGGAGCACTGAGCGTAGGTCCGGATCGGGTGGAAGTGGGGTAGGACCACCCCCGCGTGCGCGGGGAGCACGACGCGATCCACGCTTCGTGGCCCTGCCAGGGCGGACCACCCCCGCGTGCGCGGGGAGCACCTCGGCGGAAGCATCCTGCTCATGTGGGAGGGCGGACCACCCCCGCGTGCGCGGGGAGCACGAAAGGAGGTGCGCCATGTTCCTGCTCTGCCTGGGACCACCCCCGCGTGCGCGGGGAGCACCCGTTCGAGTTCCACCGGGACGACGCAGTCGACGGACCACCCCCGCGTGCGCGGGGAGCACATCGGGATGCTCGCGGTGAGGTCGCCGCGGGCGGGACCACCCCCGCGTGCGCGGTGAGCACGGGCCGAACTCGCGGCGAACGCGGCGAGGCTGGGACCACCCCCGCGTGCGCGGGGAGAACCCGCTCGCCGACCTGGTGAGCCACACCGTGCCGGGACCACCCCCGCGTGCGCGGGGAGCACATGGTGTTCGCGACCTGCCAGCCGACGCGGAACGGACCACCCCCGCGTGCGCGGGGAGCACACCGCACGCCAGACCGAGAAGCCGGAAGTCACGGGACTACCCCCGCGTGCGCGGGGGCACACCAACGTGGGCGTCGCGGTGGCGGTGCGGACGGGACCACCCCGCGTGCGCGGGGAGCACCACAAGCCGGAGGCCGACATCACCCCGCTGTGCGGACCACCCCTGCGTGCCCAGGGAGACGCCGGGCGCGAACCGCACCCGCCAGAGCGCGGTGGGACCACCCCCGCGTGCGCGGGGAGAACGGTGGCTATTCCGGCGGCGTCCATAGGGGTCACCCCTGCGTGCGTGGAAGCACCTCGCAGGCCGGCGTCACCGGTCTTCAGGCCTGCCAGGCGTATGAGTCACCGAGGTGTAAGCGAAGGTCGACTGCTTATCCGTTGTGGAGTTGTCAAAGATCGGTTGGGCGTCCAGGGGGTCCTTGGGGCGAGTGACAGTGGAACAAGATAGCTGTACCTAACCGCCGACGGTCTCTGGAGGCTCCGGGCCAGCCGACTGAACTGTCGATAAGTCGAAATTACCTGGAGATCAGAGCGCCTTTACTGCAAGTGGGTGATTCTTGATCCGAATGGCGTACTGCCTCCGAATCTCGTCGATCGGTGCTTCGTGATCTGCTTTTATGGCCGCTCTCGCTTGTCGTGGTGGTGAGTCTTCTGATCGGGTGTGGAGTGCGGTGAGCGTTGATGGTCACAAGCCGTCGACCTGGGCGGCTTGGGGAAAGTCTGCGGGTCGCGGTGTTCCGCATCCGCTGTTGTGCCACGTGGTGGACACGGCGAGTGTGGCTTCGCGCTTGTTCGATCTGGTGCTGGGGCCACGTAGCCGCGATGAGCTGCGGAATGCGTTCTCGGTGCTGGGTGATGCCGTTGGCTGGATAGCTCTGCTCTGTGGTCTGCATGACCTGGGGAAGTACTCGCCGACGTTCCAGGCGTTGCATGTGGATCTCGCAGAACAGCGTTTCGGTGAGGTAGCGGAGGCCGACCTGCGACGAGTGCAACGGCAACGCGGCCTCCCGCGTCTGGACACACCGCATGGACTTGTCACGGCGCTACACATGAAAGACATGCTTCTCGGCTGGGGCGCGGAGAGCAGCGCGGCCGAGCGGATCGCAGTCGCGCTCGGCGGGCATCATGGCTATTTCCCGGCCGGTCAGGAGTTTGGGCAGGCGCGGGCGCAAGTCAACAATCACGGCGGGGCACGGTGGAAGGCCTGGCGTGACGATCTGGTCGACATGGTGATTAAGGCGCGCGGCCTGCCTGATCCGCGCACGCTTCCGTGGAACGAGGTGCGTCTGAGCGCGGCAGCTGCTGTTGCTCTGGCCGGGTTGACCACAGTCAGCGACTGGATCGCCTCGGACGAACGCAACTTCTTATCACCCGAGCACGAAGCCGATCTAGAGGATTACCTCCGCGTCTCCGACGCTCGAGCGGTCAAGGCTGTCGATGGACTTGACCTGCAGCCATGGGAGCCCCCGCAGGACACCAGCTTTGCCGCTCTGTTCACCGCCGCCCCGCGGCCCGTGCAGGCGGTGATCGAGCGGCTGGTCCAAGGTCGTACCGAACCCACGATGCTCGTGGTCGAAGCCCCGACCGGCGAGGGCAAGTCCAAAGGGGCATTGCAAGCCATAGCGACCTTGGTCCGCGACCTCGGCCTCGTCGGCAGCTACGTGGGGATGCCGACGCAGGCGACGAGCCACCAGATACTGGCCGAGTTCGAGACGATGCTGACCTACCTCGGCGACTCGACGGCAGTGCGCTTGATTCACTCTAACGTCAAGGAGTTCCTGGACAACAAAGCCGCCACACCCACCGAAGTCGGACCGGACCACCCCGAGGACTCCGATGTCGCCGCTCAGGAGTGGTTCACGCGCAAGAAGAGCCTGCTCTCGCCGCTGGGGGTAGGCACGGTCGATCAGGTGTTGAAGGCGGCGATCCGGTCGGGGCATGTGTTCGTGCGGCTGGCAGCGCTGTCGAACAAAGTGGTGGTGATCGACGAGGTACATGCCTACGACACCTACATGTCGACCTTGCTGGACCGGCTGTTGATGTGGCTGGGACGCATGGGCGTATCGGTGCTGCTGCTGTCGGCGACACTGCCGTCACGGCGACGTGAGGAGCTGACTGCGGCGTGGCGAGCCGGAATGCTGGACTGTGTGCCGGGCGATGTGTCGGCGTTGCCGTCGTCGACGGCGTATCCGCGGGTCACCATGGTCGGCAGCGGCACAAGCGTGGTCGAGCCGACAGGTGTGTCCGAGCTGAATCGCGAACGCTCTGTACAGCTGGAATGGGTCGACGATGACGACATCGTGACCTGGGCCCTTGAACGCGCCATCGGCGGCAAGAGCGTCGCCATCGTGCACAATCTCGTCAATCGGGCGAAAGTAACCAGCGACGCGCTGAGGAAGAGGATCGCCACGCTGCCGGCGACGAAGCGGCCGCAGTTGATCACGATCACCGGTCAGCTTGCCGCTGGTCATCGCAGGACGGTGGAAGCCGATCTGCGCGCGACGTTCGGACCTGGCGGCAGCAGACCCAAGCACGGCGCGATCGTAATCGGAACACAGGTGCTGGAGCAGAGTCTCGATCTGGACTTCGACGTGATGCTTACCGACATGGCCCCGATCGACTCGCTGATCCAGCGTGCCGGACGCGTGCATCGCCACGACCGAGACAAGGACAAGGCACGCGGCGCGCTCACGCTGGCGATCACCGGCGTCACGGACACGCTGGCAGGCCCGGTGTTCCCGCCGTATCTGACCAACGTCTACGCGCCGATGGTGCTGCTGCGGACATGGGCCCTCCTGCGCCACAGAAAGAAGTTGACTTCGCCTGATGAAGTGCCGGTGCTGATCGACGCGGTGTACGGGCCCTCCGAGGCGGTTGAGTGTCCGCCGGGGTGGGAGCAAGTGTGGCAGCGTGCCGACGAGCGGCTGCGTCGTGCGCACGCCAAGGACACTCACGATGCGCGACTGATGTATCTGCCGCTGCCGGTCGCGACGGACCGGCTGGCCGACATGACCGTGCGCCCTCAGAACCCCAGCAAGACCAGAAAAAGCCGCTACCGGTGATCGAAGACCATGACAAGGAGACGCGTGAAATCCGAGTCGATGTCGTGCTGCTGCATCGCATCGACGATGGACGTACTGTCGCGGTGTGTGGAGGCCTGCCGGTCTTGCTGTCCACGGCAGAGCCCATTCCGGCAGATGTGCTCCCGGAGCTGTTGGACTCCCGCACGACCTTGACCTCGCCCGCAGGTGTGCCGGCAGCCGTGGTCAAAATGTTGCTGGATACCGCGGTACCGCCGTTGTTCGAACAGTCGCCCTGGCTGAGCAAGCATCGAGCACTGGTCCTCGTCGACGGTCGATGTCAGGTCGGTGACCACGTTCTCGCCTACGACGAGAGGATCGGCGTCTACGCCGAAGAAGTCCAGTGACCACAACCCAACCCGCTTCCTTCGACCTGCGCACCGAGCCCTGGCTACCCGTGGTCGACCTCAACGGCCACCAGGAACTCGTCAGCCTGGCTCGTCTCCTGACCAGCGCACATCGCTTGCGCCGTCTCGCCGGAGAGACGTCGTCCATGACCGCGGCGCTGCACCGGCTCCTGCTCGCGTTGATACACAGGGTCTACGGACCGCCCTCGGAAGCCGCATGGGCCGAACTGTGGAAAGCACCGCGGTTGCCATTCGCGCCACTGGCCACGTACCTGCGCGACAAGAAGAGCCGATTCAACCTCTTCGATGATCGCCATCCGTTCATGCAGTGCCCAGGCCTGTCCACGCTGACACCCGCCACCGCAGCCAAGCTGGTGCCTTACCGGTCCGTGGGTAACAACGTCACGTTGTTCGACAAAACTCTCGCGACCGACCGGATCCTGCTCACGCCCGCGGAGGCAGCGCGCTGGCTTGTCACTGCACAAGCCTTCGATCCCGGAGGTATGAAGACACCGTTCGAGAAGGACAAGTCCTCCGAACGCGCACCCTGCGGTTCGCTCGGCGTCATCATCGTGGAAGGCCACACACTTAAGGAAACGCTGCTCCTCAACGCGCTGATTTACCGGCCCGAGCACGGCCAGCCAGCGCCGAACACGGCGGCGGACGACAGCCCGGTGTGGGAGCAGCCCGACCCTCCAGACCCTCGGCCCGACAGAGGCACGGCGCGGGGATGGACAGAGCTCCTGACGTGGCCCGCCCGCCGCATCCTGCTGTCGACAAGGCGGACTGACGACGGCGTCATGGTCGACGGCGTCACCCTGACATCAGGCACACGCCTGCAAGCCGACCTCGCGAGCGAGGAGATGATGGCCGCGTTCCGCAAGCCGACCGACCAGAAAGGCAAACCGAAACGGGACGCGCCGATGCTTCCGGTTCGGCTGCATCCGGTACGCGGAGTGTGGCGCCACAGCGTGGAACTGCTGATGACCAACCTCTGGGAAGAAGGCAAAACACGGCAGCGACCTCGCACCCTGGAACAGATCTCCGAGCTCGCCGAACACGGACACATTCCTGCCGGCGCGGAGTACACGCTGCGCGTGTTCGACCAGAAGCTGGACTCGAAAGCCTCGGTGGTCGAGACCTGGCTTGAAGAGGTCGTCCCCGCACCGGTCGCCTTGCTGCGTGCGAAGGACAAGACGCTCGGCGCGCTGCTGGGCTGTGCGATTGCCTACGCCGACGATGTCGGGGCCGTGCTGCGCCAGATGCAACGCGGCTATCGGACAGAGAAGCAGGGCAACCGGGAGAACAAGCGGGTCACGCCCACTTGGAGTCTCGATGTCGAGTACTGGCCGAAACTGAGCCGACCGTTCGGGACGTTCCTCAAAGACGTCGCTCGGGCGCACGACGCAGGCGTCTCCGAGGCGGACGCCACGCAGACGTGGCAGAAGCGGGTTGCCGTGATCGCACTGCGCGCCGTCGAGCACTGGGCGGAAGGCTGTCCTGCCGAAGGGCACGACCTTGTGGTCCTGGGTAAGTACCACGGTCAGTTCCTCGGACGCCTCGACAAGCTGACCCGCATTTTCCACGCCGAGGTCGCCGCCTACGTCACCACGGAAGGAGCCGCGTGAGCACCCCGATCGTCGACCGGCGCCGCGCGTTCACCAGCTACCTCTACAGTCTGCACCGCGGAGTGCAGTCGTCGAACTCTCAACGTGTGTCCGAGTGCCGGCAGATCCTGGCCCGGCTGCGCCGCAGCTTCTCGGGACCCCGACAGCAGGCCGAGGCCTACGACATCGTCTTCGCACACAACCCGCCCGAGTCCGAGCAAGAAATCTGGCTGTTGGTGGCCGGGTTGTTCGCCCTGCACCCGCAGCCCCGCCGGAACACGCGCTCGCTCGGCGCCTCCATGGGAAAGCTCGCGACACAGCGCGGAGCATCGGTGAACCGCCGGTTCACCCAACTCCTCGCCCGCGACCGCACCGCACTGGCCCATCAACTGCGCCAGACCATCCGCCTGCTCGACAGCGAGGACGTACCGGTCGACTACGACCAGCTCCTCACCGACCTCGTCATCCTCCTCGGGGATCGCTACCGCGACGACGACGCACAGCGCATCCGACTCCGCTGGGCCCGCGAATTCCACTACCGCCCGGCACCCCGCGAGTCCACCGAGGACCACGACCAACCCGACGAACCCGCCGACATCCACTGAAAATCGCGGAGAACCTCCAGTGATCATCGAACTGCACCTGCTCCAGTCGTTCCCGGTCAGCAACCTCAACCGCGACGATGTCGGCCAGCCCAAGACCGCCACCTTCGGTGGCCACACCCGCGGCCGGGTCTCCAGCCAGTGCCTCAAGCGCGCGGCACGCCAGCTGTTCAACGACTACGGCCTCGACAAATCCGAAACCGCGGTCCGCACCAAGCGACTGCTCGAACGTGCCGCCGACGCACTGGCCACCAGCGGGCGTGACGCCGAGGTCGCGGCGAAAGTCGTCGCGACCGGACTGCAGCAGCTTGGGTTCGGCGTGGACAAGAACAAAGGCCTCACCGAGTACCTGCTGTTCGTCGGCCGGCACGCCATCGATCACCTGACCAGCTACTGCGACACGAACTGGGACACGCTGCACGCCATCGCAGCCAAGGCCGACGCCGATGCCGAAGCAGCGAAAGCCAAGCGAGGTAGGAAAACCGATGGTGACGAGCCGAAGATAAACGGCAAGGTGAGCAAGCCGAGCAAGGAAGCGATCGCGGAAGCACGCCGCATCCTCGACGCCAGCCGCGTCGCCGACGTCGCCCTGTTCGGTCGCATGATCGCCGACAACAAGGACTTCAGCGTCGAAGCAGCCTCCCAGGTCGCTCACGCCATCAGCACCCACGCCGTGGTCAACGAGTTCGACTACTACACCGCAGTGGACGACCTCAAGCCCAAGGAAGAGTCCGGCGCCGACATGATCGGCACCATCGACTTCAACTCCGCCTGCTACTACCGCTACGCCAACCTCAACCTCGACCAACTCGCCAATAACCTCGCCGGCGACCAGGACCTGATCACCCGCACCGCCCGAGCCTGGTTGTACTCCTTCATCCACGCGGTGCCCAGCGGCGCACAGAACTCCATGGCCGCCCGCACGATGCCCGACACCCTCCTCGGCGTCGTCCGCGACCGCGGCGCCTGGAACCTCGCCAACGCCTTCCAGAAACCCGTCACAGACCCCGACATCATGGGCGCCTCCACCGACCGCCTCACCCAGCACTTCCACCGGCTGCGCACCTTCTACGGCACCACCGACCTCCGCACCGTCGCCGCGGCCTCCGTCTCCGGCGACGTGCCACACCTCGACGACACCGACATCGTCACCAGCATCGACGACTTCACCAACCGGATCCTCACCGGAGCAACGGCCTGACCATGGCGATGTCACTGGCCTTGTGCTTCGACGCACCCATGCAGTCATGGGGAACCCGGTCACGAGGCGTCATCCGAGACACCACCACCGAACCCACTAAATCCGGCGTCGTCGGCCTGCTTGCCGCCGCCCTCGGCATCTCACGCGAAAACGACGACGCCATCGCCGAGCTCGCGCAGCTGCAGCTCGCTGTCCGCGTCGACCGCGAAGGCATCCTCGAACGCGACTACCACACCACCCAGAATGTTCCCACCACCATGGGAACCGGCCGACGCACGGTCGTCAGCGAACGCTACTACCTCGCCGACGCACTATTCCTCGTCGTACTGCAAGGCGACGAAGACCTACTGACCCGCATCGCCTCGGTCGTCGACCGCCCATACTGGCCTCTGTTCTTCGGCCGGCGAGCCTTCGTCCCCGCACGACCGCTGCTCTCACCGAACGGAGGACCAGTCACGCTCGCCGCGAAAGACCTACTCGAGAGCCATCCGTGGCTGGAGACCTCGAAATCCGCGCGAGGCAACGAACTGGCCAAGGTCGAGCGGATCGGGCTGCGCACCGTCATCGACTGCCCGGCCCAAGCCACCAACGCCGAGGTCCGCCACGACCATCCCCTCAGCCTCGCGGAGGGCCGCCGGCGTTTCGCCACCCGGACCGTGCTCGTTGACCAGGTCCCCCTGCGTGACAGCATGATCACTACCGGAGATCCATCGTGTTCCTGAGCAAACTCACCATCAACGTGCGGTCACGCGAGTTCCGCCGCGACTACGCCAACGTCCACGACATGCACCGCACCATCATGAGCGCCTACCCCAACGTCACCGGTGACACACCGGCACGGCTCGAACACAAGATCCTCTGGCGGCTCGACGCGACCCAGGCCGGATACACCCAGTACATCCAAAGCCACACCGTCCCCGACTGGCACAAGCTCCCCGCAGGGCACCTCATGACACCCGCAGAAGTACGACCGTTGGAGCCAGTGCTCAACGCCATCGCCCCAGGAAGAAAGTTCTCCTTCCGCCTGCTCGCCAACCCGACCTGGAGCACCCACGCCGGCCAAGGCCGCAACGTCCACAGACGATTCGCCCACCGCAAACCAGAAGCCCAGATCGAATGGCTCATCGGCCGCGGAGAACGACACGGCTTCGTCATCCCGACAACCCGCCGAGGCGAACCCGACGTCGCACCCTCGCCCGTGCCCACCCTCACCGGCCAGAAGAAGGACCAGGGCAAGATCACGGTCGAACCCGTGCGATTCGATGGACATCTGATCGTCACCGACACTGAGGCGTTCACCGACGCGCTGATCAACGGCGTCGGGCCAGCGAAAGCCTACGGCTGCGGCCTGATCAGCATCGCGCCCCCGCGCCTCGCCCAGTGACTTGTCAGCAAGCAGGCGTCGGGACACGCCTCGGCAACATCGCGGAGGCCTGTGTCCTTATCACATAGGTCGCTCGACACCGGCGCTGTGAGTTCGCGCGGGACTCCCTTTGCCGCACGGCACGGCGTTGAGCCAAGCCGGAGTGGTAGCCGCTCCAGACCGTCCCCGTGCATGTGTGCGGGAGCACCGGTGGAGCGGCCGGCCCCGCCGGTCCCGATGAACACCCCCGCGCGTACGGGGGAGAACATCATGACGGTCTACTCCAGCGCAGACTACTGAGCACCACCCCCGCGTGGGCGGGGAGAACGGGATCACGCGGCTGGCCGGGAACGATGTCGCCGACGTGCGCGAGGTGGTCAGAACCACCTCGCGTGCGTGCGGAGGACGACTTGCGCTCGCCGAACTTGCAGATCCTCACACACAACCCCCGCATGCGCGAGGAGAACAGGACAGAGCCGGTGTCGGACTTGCGGATGCCGGATCACCCCCAGCGTGCGCGGGGAGCACCATGCGGTGAACCACAGGCCGGGGTCGGGACCAAGACCATCCTCGCGTGCGCGAGGAGCACGAGCTTGGCGCGGCTGCGGTTCTCGTGACCGACGGACCCACCCCCGCGTGCGCGAGGAGAACCGCTCGGCGGCACGCCCGCGGTGCAGTCCCCGCGCGGAGAACGCCAAGATCAATCACATAGAACGCGGCGCGACCGGATCGCCCCCGCATGCGCCGGGGAGAACGTGCCGCGCTCGATTGACCTGCCCAAGCCTCTTGGCCCCCGCATGAGCGGGGAGAACATGGTCGCGCTGCCGGACGGAACGCCGTACACGGGACCACCCCCGCGTGCACGGGGAGAACCAGGCCGCCCAGGCGGTGCTGGCGCTGCGGAACGGACCACCCCCGCGTCCGCCAGGGAGAACGTGGGGCATGGCGCGTGACCAGACGGACGGGAGACCCCTACATGCACTGGGAGAACGGTATCCGCTTCCCGCTCACGTTCCCCGTGCAGAGATCACCCCCGCGTGCGCGGGGAGAACTCGAACTCCGGCTGATCCGCTGCAGATCGACACCCCGAGACGCCCGCTCCAGGAACAACTCCCGGGCCCTGCTCCCACGACCGGTGCCACGAAGGTCAGGCCGGCCGCGGACAAGCTGCAGCTGACCGTCCTCGGGGCTCACCCCGTGGTGGCTGCCGACAATGCCACCGAGCTGGTTGGCCATGCCCCTGCGGGAGAAGCCGTGACAGCGCTCAAGCCACTCCCGCACGGCGAGGTGCCCTACCAGGCCATGGCTGACCCTGCGGCGCTCCGGGTCGACCGCCAGCGCCGGATGGGCGACCAGACCGCGTTCCCGCATCCAGTCGGCCAACTCTTTCACCTGCACGGCAAAAGCCGGACTGCACTTCCCCACATCGTGCACCGCGGCCAGCCAGCAGGCCAGAATGCGAACACCCTGCAGACCATCCGGGAGATCACGAGCGATCCGCTTCAGCACCTGCCGCGGCAGCCAGCGATCCACCAACCGCCCCGCGACCGCCGCCGAATCATCGAGATGCTGGTGCAGCGGCAGCCAGTGCGTCACCCGCCGCTGGTCATCACGCAGCGACTTGGCCCATGCGGACAACCAGCCGATCTGGTAAGGCATACGTCCTCTCACAGGCCGGCGGGCGATGTACTGGCGTATCTCTTACCGGACCGAACGATCACGGTTAACTCATCGAACACATGTTCGCCCGAATGGCGTAGTGTGATCGCTGGGTCCAACACGCCCGCTGCGGCGAGTTGGCCCGTGTACTCCGGCGGCTAATCCGACCAGTCGACGCAGTAGGCCGATGACCTTGATGAAGGTCAATTTTGATGCTGATAGACCGGCTGCCGTTGTGACCAGAATGCCGGCAGTCGGGTTCGCGAGGTCGATTGCTCCGAACCAGCAGACAGTGGCGGCACTGCCGCCGACGATCAGGCTGATGCCCGCAAAAGCCACTATGATCAGGAGTGCCCGTCCGGTGATCAGCGGTTGGTCCTCAGCGGGTTCGGAATCTAGAGGCGTACGACGTGACATGCGGAGTTATCGATCTCCAGCTGGACAACGCCTTCGTGGTGGGTCCACCCCTACGTGTGCGGGGAGTGCGGGCCGCGACGGCTCACCATCCCGAATCCGAATGGACCACCCCCCGGTGCGTGCGGGGAGCACCAACGGGAAAGGTTGGGGAGACCTTCTCCCTCCGAACCACCCCCGCGCGTGCGGGGAGCACCGACGTCGCGCTGGCGCCGCTCGCGCCGACCGAGGGACCACCCCCGCGTCTGCGGGGAGCACGGCAACGTCGTCTCGTACGGCGACGACGTTATGGAACCCCCCGCGTGCGGGGAGCACGCCGATCTACTCGGTCGGCTTGAGCTTCCTGAGAGACCACCCCCGCGCGTGCGGGGAGCACTGGCTGGTGTAGCCGAGCTCGTGCATGGCGCGCGGACCACCCCCGCGCGTGCGGGGAGCACGAAGCGAACTTGCGGATGTACAGGCTGAACCAGGGACCACCCCCGCGCGTGCGGGGAGCGCGCCATCCTCACGTAGGTGTCGAGGTGGTACCGCGGACCACCCCCGCGAGGGCGGGGGAACACGACGGCATCGACCCTGCGCATGTCCGGCGCTCGCGGACCACCCCCACGCGTGCGGGGAGCACGCTGAGAACACCGTCCGGAACCTGACGCTCGCCGGACCACCCCCGCGCGTGCGGGGAGCACATCGCCCACCTGGAGCGGGCGGCGCGGGTCCACGGACCACCCCCGCGCGTGCGGGGAGCACTGCGCGGCCTCGACCTGTCGACGCGCCAGCGCCGGACCACCCCCGCATGTGTGGGGAGCGCACGACGCCCTCGATCACCCTGGACGTGTCCGCGGGACCACCCCCGCGCGTGCGGGGAGCACGGCGAAGGTGTCCTCGAGGAAGTCGATGAGGACGGACCACCCCCGCGCGTGCGGGGAGCACCTGCGACGCGCAACTTCGCGAGCGTCTCACACAGGACCACCCCCGCGCGTGCGGGGAGCACCCCGTGCTGAAGAGCGTGCTGCACCAGGAACGGGGACCACCCCCGCGCGTGCGGGGAGCACACGGCGACCCGCGCGTCCTCGACTGTCCACGCGGGACCACCCCCGCGCGTGCGGGGAGCACGCCGAGCTCGTGCACCAGGTGATAGACGAGGTCGGACCACCCCCGCGCGTGCGGGGAGCACACTCGTTGACCAGCGCAGTTGTGAAGCCAAGTACTGATTTAGCTTCAACTTGTTCAACGTCGTCGAGCATTGATTGTTCCCTTGCAACGCCACATAGCTAGATCGGTTCACGGGCTAGATGTCCCGTTCAGGGCAAGGCCATCTAGCTCAGATCGCCACAGCTCCTCGACCTCCTCAGCAGTGTGACGTTAATGTGCGACGGGCTGGAGTTCGACGAGCCTTGTTCCACCGTCCCTCAGCTTCAAAGGCCAACAAGACGAGGATAGGCTCCGCGCACTCTTCCCCAGGATGCTACTCAGACACGGATAGCTTGAATGATGACTCCACTATCAGAGTGCCAGGATGAAACTGCTGGTCAGCCGAGTTCCCATCCTTTGGTACTCCCGTCGGGGACTCGAACGCACACCACGCCGTCGCTGGACCATCGACGACCACTTGATTCGCGTACAGGCGTTCGACACCCGCAACGGTAGGTACAGGCTGAACATGGGAGGACGATGGGAGGAGATTGGGAGAAGGCAAGGTGAGGCAATAGGATCGAGATGCTTTCAAGTGCATCCGACAGCATCGCCACGACCTGCTTCAGCGTTTCCGCAAGTCAGGCGATGATCTGGCCCACCCTGAAGGTGTGGTTCCCGGGAGGAGAGGTCAGACGATGAGCCGGTCCGGTGTGGACGCGCACGTGCTCGGCGACGACAGCGCGCCGGTGGTCGGTGAGGTGGAGCGGATCTGCGCTCACGCCGACCCGGTCGTCCGCAACCTGCAGATCACCCACTGCTACCACCGGTTGTCGCGGGCGCTGGCCGCGCGCACCGGCGGGGGCGCGAACTGGTGCACCTTCGCGGTGTGGGCGTCCAAGCAGGTGGGGCAGTCGATCCGGCAGGAGGACCTGGCGCGCACGGTCGAGCGGCTGCTCAAGGCCTCGCCCGAGGTGGCCGCCGGCGTGGACCTGGTGGTGCGCGGGCTGCGGCGGGGTGTGCCGCGGGAGGTGCTGGAGCACGCGCACGGCGTGGTGCGGCAGGCCGTGCTGACGACCGCGCGGCTTGACGACGTCAGTGCCGCGGCGGCGCGGGGCAACCTCAAGGTCTTCGAGGAGGTCGCGCGGGAGTTCGCCCGGTTCCTGGCCGGGTTCAGCGGCGGTGCGGACGAGCCGATCGGGGAGTTCCGCGACTCGTTGCGGTCCGGTGAGCCGCCGGAGGGGCAGCGGTACCTGCGCCAGGCCTTCGGCCGGTACCACCGGGCGATGACCACCGGCGACCCCAAGCAGCGCGCGGAGTTGCTGCTGCTGGCCAACATCGAGGTCGGCCTGCACGAGCAGACGCGGTTGCAGCCGGAGATCGCCGCCGCGATGCAGGCGCCCGTGGTCGACCCCCGCGAGCTCGAACGGCGGCTGTTCGAGCTGCTGCTGCCCGGCAACCGCGTGGTGCGGTGGCTGCGCAAGGCGGTGTTGTTCGTGCTCGGCCGCCGGACCGCCGTGCGCATCGCGACGGAGCAGCTGGCCGACCAGGCGCGTGCGGTGGTCCGCCGTGCGGTGACCCGGCACCTGATGACGCTGGCGTTGCCCGGTGGTGAAGTGCTCGACCTGAGCGACGACCTGCCGGCCGTGTTCCCTCCGCTGCTGGCGGAGCCGGCCGACCCGGAGCTGCTGGCGTTGCTCGCGCAGATCGACCCGACGCCGGACAGCCTGCGCGACACGGCCGCGCGGGACTGGGCCGACCTGCCGGACCGGATGCACTACATCGCCGACATGTTCCGTTGCCACGCGGTGCGCGACGACCTGCTCGGCGCGCCGTTCACGGCCGAGCAGGTCGAGGCGCTGACCTCCGGGCGGCGCCCCGGCGGTCCGCTCTGACCCCTGCTCCACCGGCGTCTGCAGCTGGTACCTGCAGACGCCGGTGCAGGCAGGGGAGTCAGTTCGCCACCAGGCGCCAGCGGTTGTCCGCGCTGCCGTTGTCCGGGTCCTGCACGATCTGGGCGCCGGCGGCGGTGGAGCCGTTGAGGACGCCGAGCAGCTTGCCGCTGTTGGCGTTGCGGACCTTGTAGGTGCCGTCGCCCTGCGGCAGCAGCGTCCAGCGGTGGTCGGCGGTGCCGTTGTCCGACCACTGCAGGACGCGGGCGTTGTCGGCGGTGGACATGTTCTCCACGCCCAGCACCTTGCCGCTGTGCACGTTGCGCAACCGCACGTCGGCGCCGTCGGTGACGATCTGCCAGTTGTGGTCGGCGGTGCCGCTGTCGTGCCACTGCACCGCCAGCCCACCGTCCGAAGTGGACATGTTCTGCACGCCGAGCACCATGCCGGTGGCGACGTTGACCAACCGGTGGCTCGTCGTGCCACCACCGCCGTTGGCGTTCCAGTAGACGGTGTAGTTGAAGCCGTGCGCGTCGTGGAACGGCCCGAGGTTGACCTGCGTGCCGTTCGCCGTCGCGGTGAACGCCAGCGCCGACGAGCTGGTGCGCGTCACGGAGCTCACGTTGAGCGACGGCAACCCCGACAGGCTGGAGTTGCCGTAGTTGCCCGCCAGCACCGCCGGGCCGTAGGTGAGCGCGACGACGTTCGAGTTGTCGTTGGCCGCCTGGGCGATCACGCGCATCGGCAGCTTCAGCACCACCACGTCACCGGAGGTCCACGACCGGGTCAGCGACGCGTAGGAACCGGGCGTGGCGGTCACGTCCTGCGCGGCACCGTTGACGCTGATGGTCGCGCCCGACGTCCAGCCGGGGATGCGGAACCGCATCGTCCACGACCCGCTGACGTTGCCGGTGACGGTGAACGTCGTCGTGTCGCTCGCCGGGTAGGTCGTGGCCTGGGTGACCGTGATGCCGCGCGCTGACCACGTCAGCACCGACGGCGCGTACAGGTTCACCGTCAGCGTGGTGCCGCTGTAGAAGTAGATCGAGTCGGCGAGCTTGGTGTTGTTCTCCAGGCCGGTGCCCTGGCAGCACCAGAACGTGGTGTAGTCCGTGCTCCAGTTGCCGCCGCCCCACGCCGGCCCGGTGTTGCCGCGCCGGTGACCGGGGTTGAGGCCGGTGAAGTAGCAGATGTGGCCGTGCGGGTCGGCCGGGTTCTGCTGTCCGATCAGGTGGTTGATCAGGGCGCGCTCGTAGTAGTCGAAGTACGCGGCCCTGTTCGGGTCGAGCAGCCACAGCTCCCGCGTCAGCTTCAGCATGTTGTAGGTGTTGCACGCCTCGCACGCGTCGGTGTTGAGGTACGCGGCGATCGCGTTGGGGGAGCGGAAGTGCTCGGCCTGGCTGTTGCCGCCGATCACGTACGTGTGCGCGCCGACGGTGATGTTCCAGGCGTTCGAGGCGATGTCGCGGTACCGGGTCGTGCCGGTCGCCTTGTACTCGCGGGCCGCGCCGATCCACTTCGGCACCTGCGTGTTGGCGTGCAGGCCGGCCAGCCGGTCCTGGTTGGCCGCCAGCGGGTCGAAGACCGAGGCGTGGTCGAACCGCTGGGCCGTGGCGAGCCAGCGGGAGTCGCCGGTCTGCTGGTACAGGTCGGCGAGCACGGCGTTCATGCCGCCGAACTCGGTGCCCAGCACGCGCTGCATCACGCTGTAGGACAACCGGGACGTGCGCCAGTCCACCCAGCCGGCCAGGCGCAGCAGCACGTCGCGCGCCTGGTTGTTGCCGAGGTAGCGCCACGCGTCGAGCAGCCCGGCGAGGGTCTTGTGCATCGAGTAGTACGACACGGCTTTCGGCGAGCCGGACTCCATCGCGTCGAAGTCCGACTCCGGGAAACCGGCCAGGTACCCGGTGTTGAACCCGGCCGCACCGTTGTTCGCCTGGCACTTGGCCAGTTCCGCGACCATGTAGTTCGCCTTGTCACGGCACGTCGTGTCGCCCAGCACCGCCCACGCCTGCGCCCACGCCGTGAGGAAGTGGCCCTGGCTGTGCGTGCGGAACGGGAAGTTCGGCGCCTCCCAGCCACCCAGCGCGGCGGCGCCGTTCGTCGACAGCCGGTGGTTGGCGCGGAAGTTGTAGAGCAGCCGGTCCACGTCGACGAACCGCAGGTACGACAACGTCCGGTTCTGGTTCTCCTGCCACCGCCCGGACGTCAGCCGGACCTCGGACAGGTCGAAGGCGTAGGCCGACACCCCCGCGTCACCGCGCACCGGCGGCACCGCGGCCGCTTGGGCCGCGGCGGAGACCAACGAGGGTGCGGTGGTCGCGACCGCGACCACCCCCGCTGCCTGGAAAAGCCTGCGTCGACTCAACGATGAGGACATGGCGCGCTCCGGTTGCTCGGCGAGTGGTGCGACGTCGCACCGTCGTGGCTCCGCGACCGAATGTAGCCACGACCTCACCGACCGGTCAACGGTTCGATGTGAGCGCTAACGTCCGTGGTGAGGTTTTGGACCAGGGTGCCATTCCGGCTTTACAAGCGCGTTCGACGATTCGATGACCACTTCCAGACAACCTAAATGTTATCGCTAACATGATCTTGCGGTGACCGGTGTGATCAGTCGGCACGGCGCACCGCCGACGGCATGGTGAACGAGATGGTCTCGACGGCGGTGGTGTGCGTCGACACGTCGACCACACCCAGCTCCCGCAACGCGGCGACGACCTCGTCCACCAGTTCCGGTGGCGCCGAGGCACCGGCCGACAACCCCACCGCGGTCACGCCCTCCAGCCACGCCGGGTCGATCTCCGAGGCGTCGTCGACCAGGTGCGCCGGGGTGCCGGTGCGGGCGGCCAGCTCGACCATGCGCACCGAGTTGGAGGAGTTCTTCGAGCCCACGACGAGCACCAGGTCGGATCGTGCGGCGACGTCGCGGATCGCCACCTGCCGGTTCGTGGTGGCGTAGCAGATGTCGTCGGAACCGGGTCCGCGCAGCTGCGGGAACTTGCGCTGCAACGCCGCCACGACCTCGGCGGTCTCGTCAACCGCCAGCGTGGTCTGGGTGAGGTAGGAGACCGGTCCGGTGATCTCCAGCGCCTCGACGTCGGCGACGGTCTCCACGAGCACCGTCCGGTCGGGCGCCTCGCCGAGGGTGCCGTCGACCTCCTCGTGCCCGGCGTGGCCGATGAGCACGATGGTGTCGCCGCGCTCGGCGAACCGGCGGGCCTCGGTGTGCACCTTGGCCACGAGCGGGCAGGTCGCGTCGACCACGTCGAGCGACCGTTCCACGGCCTCCGCGCGCACGGCGGGGGAGACGCCGTGCGCGGAGAACACCGCCGTGGCACCGGGAGGAACCTCCGACAGCTCCTCCACGAACACGGCGCCGCGGGCCTCCAGACCGCGCACCACGTGGACGTTGTGCACGATCTGCTTGCGCACGTAGATCGGGCCACCGCGCTGGTCGAGCAGTCGTTCCACGATCTCGATGGCGCGTTCCACCCCGGCGCAGAACGACCGGGGCGAGGCGAGCAGCACCGAGCGTGGCGGGTGTTCGGTCATCAGGGGCCTTCCGATCGTCGTGGGGCCTAAGCGTCGGGGACCTTCGCCTTCGGCAGTGCGCGCAGGGTGGCCTGGGCCTTGAGCAGCATCTCGTCGTACTCGGCGGCGGGGTCGGAGTCGAGCACGATGGCACCGCCCGCGCCGATGGTCAGCTCGCCGCCGTGGCTCACGGCGGTGCGGATGGTGATGCTGAGGTCGGCGGTCCCGTTGCGGGACAGGAAACCGATGGCGCCGGAGTAGACGCCGCGGGCCTCGGTCTCCAGCTCGTCGATGATCTCCATGGTGCGCAGCTTCGGCGCTCCCGTCATGGACCCGCCGGGGAAGCACGCCCGCACGGCGTCCACCGCGGACGTGCCGGCCCGCAGCGTGCCGGTGACCGTGGAGACCAGCTGGTGCACGGTGGCGTAGGACTCGGTGGCCATCAACGACGGCACGGTGACGCTGCCGACCTCGCAGATCCGCCCGAGGTCGTTGCGCAGCAGGTCCACGATCATCAGGTTCTCCGCGCGGGTCTTGGGGTCCATCTGCAACGAGCGCCGCCGCTCGTCGTCGGTGCGCGGGTCGGGGTGGCGGGGCGCGGTGCCCTTGATCGGCTTGGTCTCGACGGTGCGGGTGGCGTCGACCTTGAGGAACCGCTCCGGCGAGGAGCTGAGCACCGTGACGTCGCCCAGCCGCAGGAACGCCGCGTACGGAGCTGGGTTGAGCCGCCGGAGCCGCCGGTAGTAGGCGAACTCGTCGGCCGGTGCGGGCAGGCGGAGCTTGTCGGTCAGGCAGATCTCGTAGCTCACGCCCTCGCGCAGCCGCCGGTCGCACTCGGCGATGTCGGCGAGGTACCGCTCCTGCGAACGGACGAGAAACCCCGACACGTCGTGCTGTTCCGCTTGCGCGGCAACGGGGTCCGGTGCCGGAGCGGGCAGGTCGGCCAGCGCGCGGACGGTCGTGCCGGTCCACTCCTCGGCCGCTGCCAGGTCCCGCTGCTCGCCCACGGCGACGACGTAGGTGCGGTTCTCCGCGTGGTCGACGGCGACGAACCGGTCCGCCTGCAGCCACACGGCGTCCGGGGTGTCGGACCGGTGGGCCCTGTTCGCGCCGCAGTCGGCCTTCAGCTCGTACCCGAAGTAGCCGACGTACCCGCCGGTGAGGTCGAACGGCAGCCCCTCGGCGCCGGCGACCACGCGGCCGGTGCGGCGGTCGAGCGCCTCGAAGATCGTGCCGCTCTCGAACCGCGCGGTGCCTCCGGCCGGGTCCACGACGACGTGCCCGTCCTCCACCCGGTAGGTGAGCATCTCGGCACCGGGTGCGTCGGCGGTGCCCAGGAACGAGAAGCGGGCCAGTCCCGGTTCGACGTGCGCGCTGTCGAGCCAGAACGCCCGCCGGCTCGCACCGAACGCGGTCTGGAACGCGGCCTCGGTGTCGACGGCCTTGTCCAGAATCCTGATGTGCGCCCGCAGCGGTGCATCTGGAGAGTGCACTGTGGACGGTGCGTCAGGCAGTGCGGTGCCGGTGCCGTTGCCGGTGAGGCCGTGCCCGTTGGTGCGCCGGTGTGCGCTCAGGGCCAGGTCGCGGAAGTTCGCCACGAGCCGGGCACCGTGCTCGGTGCAGATCGACTCGGGGTGGAACTGCACGCCCCACCACGGCCGGTCACGGTGCGCCAGGCCCATCACCACGCCGTCCTCGGCCCGCGCGGTGATCTCCAGGTGCGCGGGCACCGGCTCGGCGACGCTCAGCGAGTGGTACCGCACGGCGGTGAAGTCCTGCGGCAGACCCGCGAACAAGCCTTCGCCGTCGTGCCGGACCGTGGTGAGGTGCCCGTGCCGCGGCTGCGGGGCGGGGGTGATCCGCGCGTCCGCCAGCAGTCCCATGCCCTGGTGGCCCAGGCACACGCCCAGCACCGGCAGCCGGCCGTGCTCCAGCACGTCGCGGGACCGGCCGAAGTCGCGGGACAGCGCCGGGTGCCCCGGTCCCGGCGAGATGACCGCGGCGTCGAAGCCGTCGAGGTCGAGGTGCTCCCAGCCGGCGTCGTCGTTCCGCACGACCACGGGCGCGACGCCGTACACCTCTGCCAGCAGCTGGTACAGGTTGTAGGTGTAGGAGTCGTAGTTGTCGACGAGCAGAACGCGCATGGGTTCATCACCAGCTTCGGTGGGCGCCTGGGGTGGTGGGGCGGGGTCGTCGCGTCACGTCCCGAGCAGGTCGTGGCCGATGCCCAGGTCGTCGAGCAGCAGCTGCAGCGGTCCGTTGTCCCGCTTCGGCACGGGCCGGGCCGCCGCCCACTCGCGCAGCTGATCGGCGCCGATCTCGAAACCGCCCTGTGCCGCGACGGCCACCCACGGCTCCAGGTCGGCGGAGCGGAACGCGGTCAGGCCGCTGACGAGCGCCTCGCGGAACATCCGCTGCTGCGCGGAGTCCAGGCTCCGGTACAGCGATCCGCACAGCTCGCGGAACACCACGGCGTGACCGCTCTCGTCACGCCGGTGCAGGTCGGTGGTGATGCGGTTCATCGGCTGGATGTCCTGGGCCGTGGACAGCGTCGAGAGGAACCCGCTGATCGTCGTCTCCGCGGCCAGGGAGAACGCGATGTCGACGATGTCGCGGTCGAACCCGGACAGCCCGGTGCGTGCCGCCGCGAGCCCCTGCACCACCGACCAGCCGCCCGGTGCGAACCGCACGTCGCTCATGTCCCTGCGCCGCCGCGTGACGCCGACGGCGTTGTGGCACATGAGGATGTGGTAGTGCTCGTCGAGCATCGTCTGGTGCAGCGCCTCGACGGCGGCGTCGTCGCGGCGGACCGGGATGTTCCCGTGCAGCATCAGCCCGCAGGCCGGCAGGATGATCTCGTCCTCGATGGCCGCGGTCTTGGCGTTGTAGGCGATCCAGGCCGCGGACAGGATGCGTTCGCAGGCGTCGCGGTCGAGCCGTTCGGCACCGGGCAGGGCGAGCACCGGCACGAGGTGCTCCGGGAAGTCCGGCAGGCGCGGGTCGAAGTGCCCGTCGAGGTCGAGCTCGTCCTTCTTGACGGCCACCCGCCCGGCCCAGCGGCGGTTCAGCTGGACCAGCAGGTCGCGCTCGTACTCCTCGCGCACCGGGGTGCTGGACATCGGGAAGCCTCCTTCAGGTGGTCAGCTCGGGGACCGGGCACGCCAGGCGCGCAGCGACGCCGCGGCCTTGAGCAGCATCTCCTCGTACTCGTCGGCGGCGTCGGAGTCGAGCACGATCGCCCCGCCCGCGCCGATGGTCAGCCGGTCGCCGACGCGCACCGCCGTGCGGATCACGATGTTGAGGTCGGCGCCGCCGGAGAGGCCGAAGTAGCCGAGGGCACCGGAGTACACGCCCCTGGCCTCCGTCTCCAGCTCGTCGATGATCTCCATGGTGCGCAGCTTCGGAGCCCCGGTCATCGACCCGCCGGGGAAGCACTGCCGGACGCAGTCCAGCGCGCCGACCCCGTCCCCGAGCCGGCCGTGGACGGTGGAGACGAGCTGGTGCACCGTCTGGTAGCTCTCGACCGCGAGGTACGGGTCCACGGAGATGCTGCCCACCTCGCACACCCGGCCCAGGTCGTTGCGCAGCAGGTCGACGATCATCAGGTTCTCGGCCTGCGTCTTGGCGCTGGAGGCGAGGGTGGCGGCGATCTCGGCGTCGCGCACGGGGTCGCTGTCGCGCGGGGCGGTGCCCTTGATGGGTTTGCTGGTGACGGTGCGGTCGCGCTCGACGCGCAGGAACCGCTCCGGCGAGGAGCAGAAGACCGAGAGGTCGCCCAGGCGCAGCAGGGCGGCGTACGGTGCCGGGTTCGCCCGCCGCAACCGCCGGTAGAACGCCGTGTCGTCGTCGTGGAACGGCAGGTGCAGCTTGTCGGTCAGGCAGATCTCGTAGCTCTCGCCCAGCCGCAGCTGCCGCTGGCACTCCGCGATGTCCGCGAGGTACTGCTCCCGGTCGCGGACCAGGAACCCCGCCGCGTCGACCGGTTCGGCGGGCTCGGCCGGCGGTTCACCGGCCTGGCGCAGTCCGGTGAGGACGGTCGCGGTCCGGTCCACCCAGTCCTGCGCGTCCTCACGGGTCGCCGGGTCGTGCACGGCGACGACGTAGGTCAGGCCCTCGCGGTGGTCGAACGCGATGACCCGGTCGGCGAACATCCAGGCCGCGTCGGGGGTTTCGGCGGTGTGCCGGTTCGAGGTGCCGCAGTCGGCCTTGAGCTCGTAGCCGAAGTAGCCGACGTACCCGCCGGTGAGGTCGAACGGCAGGGTGGTGCTGGCGACCTGCCGCTCGCGCAACCGGTGTTCCAGGTAGTCGAACACGGTGCCGGGCACGTCGCGTTCCCCGCCGGCGTCGCGCACCCGCACCACGCCGGTACCGCAGCGGTAGGTCACGACCTCGCTGTGCGGCCCGGAGACGTCGCCCAGGAACGAGAACCGGGACAACCCCTCCTCGACCCGGCTGCTGTCGAGCCAGAAGCAGTGGGTGGACTCGCCGAACAGCTCCAGGAAGACCGACTCGGCGTCGGCGGTCGTCGGCACGACGGCGCTGACGAGCTCCAGCTCACCGCGGCGGTGGGCCTGGCGGGTCAGCTCGGCGAAGTTGCGCAGGATCTCCGCACCGTAACCGGAGGCGACCGACTCGGGGTGGAACTGCACGCCCCACTGCGGCCGGTCCCGGTGCCGCAACGCCATCAGCACCCCGTCGTCGGCCCACGCGATCGGGACGAGCTCCTCCGGCAGCGGTTCCCGCACGCACAGCGAGTGGTACCGGACCGCGACGAACTCGCTCGGCACACCGGCGAACAACGGGTCGCCGTCGTGGGAGACCTTGGCGAGGTGCCCGTGGCGCGGCTCGGGTGCGGCGGCCACGGTCGCGCCCGCCAGGTGCCCGATGACCTGGTGCCCGAGGCAGACCCCGAGCACCGGCAACGTGGTGCGGCGCAGCAGCTCCCCGACCAGGCCGATGTCGCGGGGGTGCTGCGGCCGGCCGGGGCCGGGGGAGACGACGATGTTGTCGAAGCCCTCCCGCCACAGCTCGGGCAGCGCCGGGTCGTCGTTGACCACGACCACCGGTTCCCGTCCGTTGATCTCGGCGATCAGCTGGAACAGGTTGAAGGTGTACGAGTCGTAGTTGTCCACCAGCAGGGTGCGCGTCATGGGCCGGCCAAGGTCTTCCCGAGGAGCTGGACGTCGTCCGGTTCCAGGGTGATCCCGAAGACCTCCCCGGGAGCGGCCAGCGCCTCCGCCTCGTCGAGTTCGCGGACCTCCGCCGGCGCACCCGGCCGCAGCTCGGTGAGCGTGGTGCCGACGAGGAGGTGCCGCACGTCCGGTCGCGTGCGTTGCAGGACCATCCGGTGGTTGAACGGGGACCGGGGGTGCGTGAGGCAGAAGTGGTTGAGGAGCTCGAAGTCCGACGGGTAGCGCACGTCGGTGGTGAAGCCGTAGAGCTCCGCCGGTCCCTCCGGCCGCAGCATGCGCAGCACGTGCTCACCGGTCGGCTCGCGCACGAGGTCGAACGACCAGGGGCCGTCCAGCCGCGCGTCCTCCGCGAACCGGATCGGCTCGTGCGGCCCGTGGGCGCCGAAGCTCACGTCGTGCAGCCACCGCTCGCCGTCCAGGTCGACGAGCAGGGCCACGTGCAGCGCCGGACCGACCCTGCTGCCGGTGCGGATGCGGGTCCGGCCGGCGAAGGCGGTGAACGTGAACCCGATGCGGTCCAGCACCGCGGCCACCAGGACGACCTGCTCCAGGCACCAGCCGCCGCGGCCCTGCCGCAGGACCTTCTCCTGGACGCGGTCGAGGTCCAGCGGCACCTCGGTGCGCCCGAGCAGCGGGTCGAGGTTGTCGAACGGGATCGCGTCGACGTGGGCGACGTGCAGGCGCCGCAACGTGTCGAGGTCCGGCGCCACCGCGCCCTCGACGCCCACGCGGGCCAGGTAGGCGTCCAGGTCGACGGCGTCGCCCTGCCACATCGCGGTGCTCACGTGAACTGCCCGGCGATCACGGCGGCCAGGACGATCCAGCCGTAGTTCGTGTTGGCGACGAAGGTGTCCCAGCACGCCTTCGGGTCGTCCAGGTCCACCCGGAACAGCAGGTGCGCCAGGTACGCCGCCGCCAGCACCACGACCGCGTAGAACGCCCACCCGATCGACGTCAGCGAACCGGCCCACAGCACACCGGCCACGCTGAGCACGACGAAGAGCGACAGCCACGCCTTGGTCGCCCCGCCGAACAGCAGCGCCGAGGACCTGACACCGATCTTCCGGTCGAACTCCTTGTCCTGGTGGGAGTAGATGGCGTCGTGCACCATCGTCCAGAACGTCCCGGCGGCGTACAGGCCGTACACCGCGGGCGGGTAGTCGGTGTCGCCGGTCGCCGCCGTCCAGCCGACGAACACGTAGGTGCTCATCACCAGCCCGAGGAACCCCGAGGGCCAGAAGAAGAAGCGCTTCATGAACGGGTACGCGACGATCAGCGGGTACGTGGCGAGCGCGACCAGTGCGGTCTCGACGTTCGCCAGCAGCAGGACGAGCAGCGCGGCCAAGGCCTGTGCGGCGCCCCAGAGGATCCCGTTGCGGACGCTGATCGTCCCCGCCGCGACCGGCCGCCCCACGGTGCGGGCGACGCGGGCGTCGATCTCCCTGTCGGTCACGTCGTTGCTGGCGCAGGCGAAGCCGCGGATCAGCACCGCGGCGACGGCGATGGCCGCCACCGACAGCAGGTTGGGCCGGTGGCCGGAGGCGAACACGACGGCCCACAGACCGGGCAGCAGGTAGAGGACGTACCCCGTGGGCCGGTCCAGCCGCATCAGCAGCAGGTACGGGCGGACCGGGTCCGGGCTCTTCGTGACGACGCCCGCGGATATCTTGTGCAGCATCAGGTTCCCAATCACCAGGTCACCGGGAGTTCGACCAGACCGCCGATCAGCGTGTCGGTGCGCAGCGCCAGCTCGTCCACGCCGACGGCCAGGCGCAGCGACGGGAACCGCGCGACGAGCTGGGTGAGCACCACCTGCAGCTGCATCCGCGCCAGTGCCGCCCCCACGCAGTGGTGCGCGCCGTGCCCGAACACGAGGCTGGCCGCGGTGTCGCGCGTGACGTCGACCCGGTCGGCGCCGGGGAAGACCGCCTCGTCGTGGTTGGCCGCGATGATGTTCAGCAGCACCGGGTCACCGGCCCGGATCGTGACCCCGTCGACGTCGAGGTCGGTCACCGCGTACCGGGGCATGCCACCGTTGTGCGGGTTCGGCATCGACAGCCGCAGCGTCTCCTCGACGGCACCGGGCACGAGACCGGGGTCTGCCACCAACGCCCGCCACTGGTCCACATCGGACAACAGCAGCAGGGTGCTCGTGCCGATCCGGGCCACCGTGGTCTCGTAGCCACCGAACAACAACAACGCGGTCAGCCCGAGGACTTCGTCGTCGGTGATGCCCTCGGTCGCGCAGATCCGGGAGATCGCGTCGTCACCGGGGGTGCGCCGCTTGTCGGCGACGAGCTGCCGGCAGTAGCCGAACAACCCGCCCAGCCCCTGCTTGGACCGGACCGGGTCACCGACGCCGGCCGCGTCCCTGGTCCAGCCGCCGAAGCTGTCCTTGTCCTCCTGCGGCACGCCCAGCCACTCGCACATCACCTGGATCGGCAACGACAGCGCCACCGCCTCGCGCAGGTCCACCGGCGGCTTCCGCTCCGCGAGCCGGTCGAGCAGCTGTCCGGTCTGCTTCTCGACGTACGGGCGCAGCTCCGCCATGCGTTCGGGCGAGAAGTGCGGTTCCAGCAGCGCGCGCATCCGGGCGTGGTCGGTGGCGAAACCGCCCAGCAGGCTCGCGAGCAGCGCCGAGCTGGGGTCCTGCGCGGCCGGGTCGGGGTTGGTGCGGCTCAGCCGGTCGTCGTCGAGCAGCTGCCGCACGTGCGCGTGCCCGGTGACGAGCCACGCCGCGCCGCCGCCGGGGGTGCGCACCCGGTGGACCGAGCCCTGGGACCGCAGCTCGCGCAACCGCGGTGCGAGCCGCAGCACGTCCTCCTGCTCGAACGGCAGTTGAACCGGGGTACTCACTGACGACCTCCGCCGGGATCGAGGTTCACGGGGTGCGGTGGACGATGCGGTCGAACAGGGCGGCCAGCTCGGCCGCCGCCGCGGGGGTCAGCCCGGCGCGTGCGAGGTGCGCCAAGGCCGAGTCGAAGTGCTCGCGGGAGGTCCGCTCGGCGGTGCGGCGACCGCCGGACTCCTCGACGAGGTCGGCCATCTCCCGCAGGTGCGCCGCGGAGGTGTCGTCGGACTCCCACAGCCCGAGCAGCCGCTCGCCGGCCGGGCCACCGGTCGCGAGCGCGGCCAGCACGGGGAAGGACGGGTTGCGCCGCCCGATGTCGCCGCGGACGGGCTTGCCGGTCACCGCGGGGTCGCCCCAGACGTCCTCGACGTCGTTGGCGATCTGGAAGGCGAGGCCGAGGTGCCTGCCCGCGCCGCGCAGGGCGGCCACGACGTGGTCCGCGCTGCCCGCCCGCAACGCCGGTGTCACCAGGGCGCACTCCAGCAGCGCGGACGTCTTCTCCTCCACGATCCGGTCGTACGCGGCGACTCCGGCGTCCGGGCCCAGCCGGACGGTGAGCTCGCGGGACTGACCGGAGAGCACGAGCCGGGTGGCCTCGGCGAACGCGCCGGCGATCTCGGCACGGCCGGGACCGGGGTCCTCGACGACCATCTGGATGCTCAGCGCCTGCAACGCGTCCCCGGCGAGGATCGCGAGGCCCGTGCCGAACACCCGCCACGTCGCCGGCCGCCCGCGCCGCAGGTCGTCCGCGTCGATGATGTCGTCGTGGACCAGGGTCGAGTTGTGCAGCAGCTCCAGTGCCGCCGCCGGGGCGAGGACGTCCTCCGGTCGCAGCCCGATCCCCGCTGCCGCCGCCATCATCAGCGACGCGCGGGTCAGCTTGCCGCTCGCGGCGTCGCTGGGCGCACCGTGCTCGTCGGTGAAACCGAGGTGGTAGGAGCTGATCCTGGCCAGCGCCGGTTCCAGCGCGGACACCTGCTGGCGGACGACGGGCAGTACCGCGGCCCGCACCGTCGCCGGCGACAGGAGCGCGGTCGACGAGGTGCCGGGTGTGCTCATCGGATTTCCCTCCGGCGCTCGAATTGAATACCGAAAAAACGCCACTGGTTCGCTGAGTGGTGCTCGGGATTTCGAGCGGTGGTTCCGATCAGCATCCTGAACGACCCGCTCCCGCGGTGTCAACGACTCGGCGCGCACACCTGTTCGACTTTGGGAAAAACCCCAATGTGCGCGGGGTGTGACCGGGAACTGGATAT
Organism: Lentzea sp. NPDC037011; assembly: GCF_055607425.1. Taxonomy (NCBI): domain Bacteria; kingdom Bacillati; phylum Actinomycetota; class Actinomycetes; order Pseudonocardiales; family Pseudonocardiaceae; genus Lentzea; species Lentzea sp. NPDC037011. Next base: position 518,721 of record NZ_JBVJRT010000007.1, read on the forward strand.
TCTGCGGATTGGTGGCTGCTGGTTCCACTGACAGCTGGAGAGGCGAAATGGCTGTGTCAGCCGATTCCGGGAAAGTGCGCGAAGGCAGGCCGTTCGACCCGTACGGCGAACACCGCGACGACCCGTACGAGTTCCTGGCCGGCATCGGGGACGACGAGCCGGTGTTCTACGCGCCGCTGCTCGACGCGTGGTGCGTCAGCCGGCGCGAGGAGCTGCTCGCCGTGCTGAAGGACGACAAGAGCTACTCGGCGCGCGACCACAACCCGCGTCCGAAGGTGAAGCTGCCCGACGACGTGGCCAGGATGTTCAAGACGTGGCGCGGTGACGGTGGCCTGGGCGTCGGCTCACTCGACCCGCCCGCGCACGCCAGGGTCCGCGAGGTGCTCAACATCGGGTTCACCCCGGCCAAGGTCAGGGCGTTCGAGCCCACGATGCGCAAGATCGCCGCGGAGCTCGTCGAGCGGGTCGCGGCCGACGCCGAGTTCGACCTCATCGAGGCGTTCGCGGTGCCGTACGCCCTTGAGGTGATGTGTGCGCGCCTCGGGGTGCCCGACGACTACCTCGACCGCTGCCGATTGTGGTCGGAGCAGCGCATCGAGCTGATGATGCTGCAACGCGACACCGACCCCGAGCTGCTGCGGGAGTGGGCGCAGGGACTGGTCGACTTCGGCGCGTTCGCCCGCGAGCTCGCGCGGGACCGGCTGGCGCACCCGCAGGACGACCTGATCAGCGAGCTGCTGCACGACGGCAGGGCGGGCAACACGCTCACCGCCGACGAGGTCGCGGTGCAGATCCCCACGCTGATCTTCGCGGGCCACATGACCTGCGCGGAGGCGCTCGGCACGATCGTGTACCACCAGCTGCGGTCGCCCGGTGGCTGGGCGGAGGTCGCAGACGGCACGGTCGACACCCGCGACCTCGTCGAGGAGGGGCTGCGGTTCGACGCCCCGCTGGCGGGCATGTACCGGACGGCGACCCGTGACGTGGTGGTCGGTGACGTGCACCTGGCCGAGGGGAGCAGGCTGCTCCTGCTGTACGGCACCGCCGGCCGGGACAGCCGCGTCCACGCCTGCCCCGCCGCGTTCAGCCCGGGCAGCGGGTCGTCCTCGCACCTCGCGTTCGGGCACGGCATCCACTTCTGCCTCGGGGCGTCGTTCGCCCGTGCGGAGCTGGAGGTCGCTGTGCAGGCCATCGCCGCCAGGATGCCGGGCCTGACCATGGCGCCGGGGCAGTCGCACCGGCACAAGCCGGTGTTCCCGCTGCGGGCGTTGACCGAGCTGCGCGTCCGGCAGTGACAACGGGAGAAGAGCCCCGGCCAGGAGTGGCCGGGGCTCTTCTCGTCGTCAGGTCAGGCGCGGACCGCGGTGACGTAGATGTAGCCGCTCTCCGGGATGGACCCGAACCGGCGCACGAAGTCGATGAGCGAGCCGGCCTGTTCGGCGCCGACCAGGTCGGCGAGCTTGTCGCGGACCGTCTCGAAGGCGTCGGCCATGAGCAGGAGGGTGCGGATCACGTTGTCGGTGATGTCGCGGACCTCCACGTCGACGAAACCGGCGGCGGCGAGGTTGCGCTCGTACTCGTCGATCGTGCCCAGGGTCGTCACGCCGTAGTTGGCCTTGACGTGGTCGATGACCACCTGTCCCTCGGGGGTGATCGGCTCGCGCTGGACGACGTCGGCGACCACGAGCCGGCCGCCGGGGCGCAGCACGCGGGCGGTCTCGGCGAGCACCCGGCCGCGGTCGGGCATGTGCCACATCGACTCGAACGCCCAGGCCGCGTCGAACGAGCCGTCGGGGAACGGCAGGTCCATGGCGTCGGCGAACTGGAACGTGGCCTTGTCGCCGAGACCGGCCGCGACGGCGTCGTCGTTCGCCTGCTCCACCTGCAGGTGGCTGATGCTGATGCCCACCACGTGCACGTCGCTCGTGCGGACGAGCCGCCGCGCGGGGTGGCCGATGCCGCAGCCGATGTCGAGGACCCGCTGGCCGGGCTGCGCGGCCAGACCCGAGATCATCAGGTCGGTCAGGCGGTCGGTGGCGACCTCGACGGAGCTGTCGTCGGCGTCGTCCTCCCAGTAGCCGTAGTGGATGTTCGGTCCCCACACGGAGCGGTAGACCCGGCCGAACCCGTCGTACACGTTGCGGACCTCGGCGTGATGGGCGGGAGTCTGGTCGATCGTCATGACGAACTCCGAATCGTCGGGAACGGGGTGGACATGCGGACGCTCGGCCGGGGAGTTCCGGCCGAGCGCGGGTGCGGAGCTTTCTCCTTCACTTCTTCTCGAAGCGCAGGAAGCCGAGCGTCAGGCCGCCCGCTCGCCATTCGGCGCCCTGCGCCTGGTTCGCCAGCAGGGAGATCCGCATGTTCCTGCGCTCGACCGCCGAGAGGCTGTCGTCGGTGTCGAGGACCGCCTTCGTCCAGGCGGCGCTCTCCTCCCAGAACGGCGCGGTCTCCGCCGTGACGTCGACCTCGTCGACCAGTGCGAAGCCCGCCGCCTCCGCGGCCTGCACGTACTCGCGCACCGGGACCGGCTTGCAGTAGAAGTACTCCGCCCACACGTCGGCACCGCCGGGCCGGGTCGTGAACACCTCCTCGATGCACACGCTGCCACCGGGGCGGATCAGGTCCGCCAGCCGCTGGAACCACTGCGGGCGGTTGAAGTAGCCGCTGCTCTCGATCGCCACCGCCGCGTCGTAGGGGCCGTCGTCCACGCTGAGCCGGTTGGCGTCGCAGACCAGCGAGCGGACCTTCCCGCCCACGCCGGCCTCCCGCGCGAAGCCCTCGACGATCGGCGCGTGCTCCGGCGCGTTGGTGACCGCGGTGACGTCGGCGCCGTACTCCTGCGCCCAGAACAGCGAGCCGCCGCCCAGACCGCAGCCGACGTCCAGGACCTTGCCCGACAGCCGGTGCTCCGCGCCCCAGACCTTCGCCGCGTACTGCAGCAGGCCCTCCTGGTGGACGCGGATGCTGCCGCGGATGTCCTCCGGGCTCGCACCGGGCGCGTGCGCGGGCGTCCGGCTGTCCGGGTAGTAGCCCACGTGGTAGTGAATTCGCGGGCCAGGACCGTACTTGCGCACGAGCTTGGCGGTTTTGCCGTCGTAGTACTGGCCGACTACCCGTACCTCGTCCTGGGGGTCCAGCGCTGCCAGAGGTGAACTTGGAAGATTTGACACGGTCACTTCTCCAGGGCTCGGTTGCCGACGACTGCGTTGGTGGATGGCCTGTGGACCGAATTCCTCGCGAATAGCGAGCGGATTCCATCGTGGAGGCGCCGTCCGGGTGGTGTCAACGACGCCGGAGTGCGCGGGATCGACTTTGGGAAAAACCCCAAAGGAACGCGGAGGTGGGACTGACCGGGACTATTCTGCGGATTGGTGGATTCTGCGCGACACCGGAAAACCGCGTCCGGGAACGGGCCGGGAATGAGTCGCGGACCCGCGTGACCGGTCAGGACCGATCGAGAGCGACCACACCCGATGAGGAGCTCTGTTCGACATGGCGCTGCTGGAAACCGTGCGCGACCCGGCGCGGCTGCGTGAGCTGACCGCCGCGCAGCTGCGCGACCTCGCCGGCGAGATCCGCGCGTTCCTGGTCGACCGGGTCTGCGCGAGCGGGGGACACCTCGGCCCCAACCTCGGCGTGGTGGAGCTGACCATCGCGCTGCACACCGTCTTCGAGTCCCCGCGCGACCGGGTGCTGTGGGACACCGGGCACCAGGCGTACGTGCACAAGGTCCTGACCGGTCGCCAGGCCGGGTTCGACCGGCTGCGCCGTTCCGGTGGACTCTCCGGCTACCCGAACCCGGAGGAGTCCGAGCACGACCTCGTGGAGAACTCGCACGCGTCCACCGCACTGTCCTACGCGGACGGACTGGCACGCGCGGACGCCCACCTCGGGCGGCGTGACCGGGCGACCGTCGCGGTCGTCGGCGACGGTGCGCTGACCGGTGGCATGGCCTGGGAGGCGCTCAACAACATCGCGGGCGGGCCGGACCGGCCGCTCGTCGTCGTCCTCAACGACAACGGCCGGTCCTACGCGCCGACGGTCGGCGGGCTCGCCCGGCACCTGGCCGACCTGCGCGCCGGCGGCGGGCCCGGTGTGTTCGAACAGCTCGGGCTCGGCTACCTCGGCCCGGTCGACGGCCACGACATCGCGGCCGTGCAGGACGCGCTGCGGCACGCGGCCGCCCTGGCCCGGCCGGTCGTCGTGCACGTGGTCACGGCCAAGGGCAAGGGGTTCCGCCACACCGAGGACAACGACCTGGACCTCGGGCACGCCGTCAAACCGATGGACCCGCGGACCGGCCAGCCGCTGCCGGCTTCCGGCCGGTCGTTCACCTCGGTGTTCGCGCAGGAGCTGGTCGAGCTGGCCGAGCGGCGGGCCGACCTGGTCGCGATCACGGCCGCCATGGCCGAGCCGACCGGCCTGCTCCCGTTGCAGCGCAAGCACCCCGAGCGGGTGATCGACGTCGGCATCGCCGAGCAGCACGCGGTCACGATGGCCGCGGGGCTCTCGCTGGGCGGCGTGCACCCGGTGGTGGCGATCTACTCGACGTTCGTGAACCGCGCGCTGGACCAGGTGCTGATGGACGTCGCACTGCACCGGCGCCCGGTGACGTTCGTGCTCGACCGGTCCGGGGTGACCGGTGACGACGGGCCGAGCCACAACGGCATGTGGGACCTCTCGGTGCTGCAGGTCGTGCCGGGGCTGCGGATCGCGGCACCGCGTGACGGCACCCGGCTGGCCGAGCTGCTGGCCGAGGCGGTGGCGTGGTCGGAGGGCCCGACGCTGCTGCGGTTCCCCAAGGGACCGGTCGGCCCCGACCTGCCGGCCGTCGCCACGTTCAACGGCGTCGACGTGCTGCGCCGCTCCGGTCCGTCGGACGTGCTGGTCGTCGCGGTCGGGGCGCTCGCGGGACTCGCGCTGGCGGTCGCGGACGGCGTGCGCGCCCTGGGCATCGGTGTGACCGTGGTGGACCCGCGGTGGGTCACGCCGGTCAACCCCGCGCTGGCCGACGTGGCCCGCCGGCACCGGCTCGCGATCACGGTCGAGGACAACAGCCGCGCGGGCGGTGTCGGTTCGGCGATCGCGCAGACGTTGCGGGACAACGACGTCAGCACCCCGTTGCGGGAGTTCGGCATCCCGCGGCGGTTCCTGAGCCACGGTTCGCGGGCGGAGGTGCTCGCCGCCTGCGGGCTGACCGCGCAGGACATCACGAGGGCCGTGGTGGACCTGCTGGCCGGCCTCGACGCGGCGCCGGTCGGCATCGACGACGCCGGCGCCGTTCACGCGGGGGAGGAGCGGTGACGACCGCCGGGGCGGTGTCGCGATCAGTCCACGGTGTCGCACGCGACCCGCGGTGGCCACGTGTCGGCGCGCAGGATGTCGAGGACGAACGCCCTGGACACCAGCGCCACCCGGTTCGGCGCCTGCAGCTTGTCCGACATGACGCGGACGTGGTAGTCGACGGTCTTCGGGCTGAGGTAGAGCTCCCTCGACAACCGCCCGCTGGAGAATCCCGCGGCGACACCTTCCAAGATCCTGGCCTGCAGCGAGCTGGGCGTCCAGCAGTTCGCCGGTCGCTGCTCGCGTTTCCACTTGTCGTTCTGCCCGTGGTGCATGACACCCACCCATTCCCGTGCAGCCGGTGACCGCGGGTTGAATCGGGGACCGATCCCAGAATTACCGTGGCGACCAGCAATGGTCAAGTGACGGCGTCAAGTGATCCTGCGGGGCCTCCCGCGGCGTTGTCAACGATGTCGGCGCAGCCGGTCGAATGACTTCCCCTTGGGGATCAGGCCGGTGCCCCTTGGGGAACGAGGTGGGCAAACTCGCAGGTGGGGAGGTTTGAACCGTGATGTTCTGCCGGTCGGCAACGTTGTCGGCCAACCCGGCGAACCGGGCATTCCGGAGGTCCAGGGAGCCGGTGTGCTGTCAACCTGCGCACTCGCGTAGGAAACCAATGTCCGATGCTGCGGACGAGTGGTGCGGGACGCATTCTTCGGGACGCCAATTGATACGACCTTGGTGGCCTCGGTGATGTGTCGTACGCTCGGAGTCGCCTGAATTCTTTTGCGGGAGAGGAAAGAAGAATGGGCGTCACACGCGTCGTCGTGTGTTGTGCGGACTTCATCGCGAGAACCGGCGTCGTCATCTCCCTGCGTTCCTTCCCCGAGGTCGAGGTGCGCGAGGAGGCGGCGCTGGCCGCGGCCGCGGCGCGGCAGGGGGCGGACGTGGTCGTCGCCGTCGCCGACCGGCTCTCCGTGGACGTGGCCGCGGCGTTGCGGCAGCTGCGGCAGCTCCTCGACCGGCCGGTCGTCCTGGTGGTGCGGGAGGTCGAGCAGGTCGACGTGGTGCTGGCGGTCGACTGCAACGTCGTGGCCGTCCTGCCCGCCGCCGAGTTCACCGCCGACCGGCTGCACACCGCGGTGCTCACCGCGGCCCGCGGCGGCGCGGTGCTGCCGTTCGCACTGGCCGGCGACCTCGTCCGGCACGTCCGGCGGGTGCACGCGGAGCTGCTCGACCCCCACGGCCTGCGCGCCTCCGGGCTCAAGCCCAGGGAGGTGGAGGTCATCGAGCTCATGGCCGACGGGCACGACACCGCGGAGATCGCCGCCAAGCTGAGCGCCTCCGAGCGGTCGGTCAAGAAGCTGATCCACAACGTCACGAGCAGGCTCAACCTGCGCAACCGGCCGCACGCGGTGGCCTACGCGCTGCGCCACGGCGTGATCTGAGCCCGCAGTCCGGCAGTGCCGCCGGTTCCCGGTGTTCTCGACGCTTTCGACGTTCCGACGTGAGGTGCAGCGATGGTCGCGGCGACGGTCCTGGTGCAGGCGCGGGACCCGATCACCCGTGCTGGGCTGGTCGGTTTCCTGCGCGCGAGGAGGGAGGTCGAGGCGCACGGCGACCCCTACGACCGCTACGACGTGGCGGTCGTGGGGGCGAGGCGGTTCTCCGCCGAGGTCGCGGCCGAGGTGTACGGGGTGACGGCGGGCACCGTGCCGGCGGTCCTGGTCGTCGACGAGATCGGCACCGCGGACCTGAAGTCGGTCGGGACCAACGTGGTCACCGTGCTGTCCCGGCGCCGGATGACCGGTGCCGAGCTGGTCCGCGCCGTGCTGGCCGCGGTGGTGAGCGGCGACGAGACGCTGGGCGAGCGGCGCAGGCGGCTCGCCGAGCAGGTCGAGGCGATCACCCGCGCCCCGGCCGGTGCCGCGGAGGCGGAGTTCACCCAGCGGGAGGTCGAGGTGCTGCGGCTCACCGCGGAGGGGTGCAGCACGGCCGAGATCTCCGCGCGGCTGCACCTGTCGGAACGGTCGATCAAGCAGACCGTCTTCGGCATCACGACCCGGCTGAACTTCCGCAACCGGTCCCACGCCGTGGCCTACGCGCTCAGAACCGGGGTGATCTGACCGCCGCCGCCCCGCCCACAGGTGAGGTCTCCGATGAGTACCCATGAGCGCAGCGTGCCCTTCGCGGGCGACGCGCTGGAGGCGGCCGCGGCACTGGCCCGCACCGCCGCCGAACCGCACGTCGTCCACGAGAACGGCGCCACCGTGCACTTCGCGGAGGGCGAGGCCGAGACCGTCACCGGCGGGCTCGCCGACGTGGCCCGCCTGGCCGGGCGCACCGCCTACGGCTGGGTGTCGTTCGAACGCACCGGCCACCTCGCCGTGCCGCGCGCCGAGGTCCGGTTCGCCGACGGCACGGCGGTGCTGCGCGCGGACGACGAGGCCGCGCTGGACGTGCTGGAGAAGCGGCTCGCCGACGTGTCCACTGTGGACGTGATCGAGGCCGGGGTGCGCGCACCGGTGGAGACGCACGGTGCCGAGGAGTACCGCTCGGCGGTCGGCGCGGCGGTGGCCGACATCCGGGCGGGCCTGCTGGACCGGGTGGTGCTCTCCAGGACCGTGCCGGTGCCGGGGGAGGTCGACTTCGCGGCGACCTACCTGGCCGGGCGGCGCGGTGGCGACCCGGCGCGGTCGGCCCTGCTGCGCCTCGGCGGCTGGGAGGTCCTCGGTTTCGACCCCGAGGTCGTGACGAGGGTCGACACCGCCCGCGGCGTCGTGACGCAGGCGCTGGCACCGTCGAGCGGCGACCCGGTGTTCGACGTGGCGTGGCGGGAGGAACCGAGCCGTGCCGCCGGTGCGGTGTTCGAGCGCGCGGTCGCGGTGCGCCTGGCCGCCGCCGAACTGGCCGGCGTGTGCGAACCGGGTTCGGTGCGGGTGGCGCGGTTCCCGGCCGCCGAGGTCACCGGCACGCTGTCGGCCGGCCGCACGTCGTGGGACGCGCTGGCCGCACTGCTGCCCGCCGTCACGGCCTCGGGGGTGCCGAAGACGCGGGCGTGCGCGTTGATCGACCGGGTCGAACCCGAACGCGGCCTGTACGGCGGCGCTGTCGTCCTGGTCGAGCCGGACGGTTCGCTGGACGCGGTCCTGGTGCTGCGCGGTCTGTTCCGGCACGGCGGCCGCACGTGGCTGCGCGCCGGTGCGGACGTGGCGGCGAAACCCGGCTGTGCGCTGGAGGAGACGACCGAGAAGCTGCGCAGCGTCTCCCGCTTCCTGGTTCCGTTGTGCGCGTAGGGGCGTGGGCGAGGGGAGACGTGGGCACCTTCCTGTGGCGGGACGGCCGGCTGGCCGAGGACCCCGGTGAAGCCGCGCTGCTGGTGGCGGACTCGTGGCTGGTCTCGGACGGCGTGACGCGCGCACTCCCGTTGCACCACGACAGGTTCGTGTCGTCGTGCGAGCGCGAGGCCGGGCTCGGCGCGGCGGCGGTGCGCCGGTTCCTGGACTCCGCAGCCGGTGCGGTGCCGCGCACCGGCCGCTGGTTCCCGCGCGTCGAGTGCGGTGCCGACCACCGGCTGCGGCTGCGGTTGCGACCGGCTCCCGAGCCGTCGGCGGAGGTGGTGCTGCTGCCGCACCCAGGCCCGGACCCGCGCCGCCACCCGCGGACGAAGGGGCCGGACCTGGTGGCGATGCAGGCGTTGCGCGTGTCGGCGGCCTCCGCTGGTGCGGACGAGGTGCTGCTGTGCACCGGCACCGGCACGGTCCTGGAGGGCGCGCTCAGCTCGGTCGTGTGGTGGCGCGGGGACCTGCTGTGCGTCCCCGACCCGAGCCTGCCCGTGCTGGACAGCGTGACACGCCGGTTGGTCGTGGACCTGGCCGGTCGGCAGGGCGTGGCGGTGCGGCCGGAGCGGTGCGATCTGGCCTCTTTGGACGGTCTGGAGGTGTGGAGCCTCGGCGCTCTGCACGGCATCCGCGCCGTGACCGGGTGGCGGGGGTGCGGGCTGACGGCCGGTCCCGCCGTGCGGGCGGACGAGTGGCGCGCGCTGCTGTGACCCGGACTCACCCCTCGGGCTGAAGGACGCGGCCCAGCAACGCCGTGAGCTGCCGCAGCTCGCCCTCGTCCAGCCGGGCCAGCGGAGTGTTCTCCAGCGCGGCCCGCACCACCTCGTCCCGCACCCGCCGCCCCTTCGCGGTGAGGCTCAGCACCCGCGACCGCCGGTCCGCCGGGTCGACGCTGCGCTCCACGAGTCCCCGGTCGAGCAGCTGGCCGGTGACGAACGTGAGGTTCGGCGCGTTGCAGTGCAGCCGCTCGGTCATGACCTTCATCGACGGCGGCGGCTCTGCCGGGTCGATCGCCCACAGCGCCTGGAAGGTCGCGGTGGTCAGGCGGTGCTCGGCCAGCACCGGCCCGAGCCGGTCGGCCGTGCGCATCCACACGTCGTGGGTGGCGGCCAGTGCCGCGGTGAGGTCGGCCGCCGTCATACCGGCATCCTACCTTTGCTTCGAGTCTCGAAGTGTTCTGCTAGCGTGAGTACTTCGAGTCTCGAACTGGTGGAGGTTGTCGTGAGGCACGAGTACCGCGGTGTCACCGCACTGGTCACCGGCGCGTCCAAGGGGCTGGGCCGCGCGCTCACCCTCGACCTGGCACGCAGAGGAGCGCGCCCGGTCCTGCTGGCCCGCTCGGAGTCCGGCCTGCGCGAGCTCGCCGCCGAGATCGGTGGTGCGGAGGTCATCACCGCCGACCTCGCCACCCCCGACGGCCCGCGCCGGGTGCTCGCCGAGCTGCGCGCCCGGGACCTGACCGTCGACCTGCTCGTGAACAACGCCGGCGCGGGCAGCGCCGGCCCGTTCCTCGACCGCCCGCTCGAACCCCAGCTGCGGTCGCTGCACCTGAACGTCGCCGGCCTCGTCGAGCTGACCCACGCCATCGGCCGCGACCTGGTCGCCCGCGGCACCGGCGGCATCGTGAACGTCTCCTCGACCGCCGGCTTCCAGCCCCTGCCCTACCAGGCCACCTACGCCGGCACGAAGGCGTTCGTCCTGTCGTTCACCGAGGCACTGGCCGAAGAGCTGCGCGGCACGGGCGTGCACGTCATGGCCGCCCACCCCGGTGCGATCGCGACCGGCTTCTTCGACGGCACCACTGCGTCGATCAACCCGCGCTTCGCCGACTCACCGGAGTCCGTCGCGCGCAGGCTGCTCGACGACTACGCCCGGCGCCGCACGGCGTCCTACCCCGGCCGGGGGCTGACCCGCGCGATCACGTGGGTGCCGCGCCTGCTGCCGCGTGCGGCGGTGGCGAAGGCGGCCGGGGCGATGAACCGCGGGCTGCGGCTGCACGAGGTGGTCGACGTCTGACCCGCCGGCCGCAGGCCGATCGCGGTGGCGCCGCGCCGCGTCGCGCACGAGGAGGAGCGGCCTCGCGACCGGGGGCCGCTCACGTGGTCAGCAGTGGTCGAACGCGTAGCCGGGGTCGTTCGGCCCGACGAGGAAGCGGTCGCGCAACGTCGTGACGGCGGACGTGTCCGGGTCCCCGCACACGTCCTCGAACGTGCCGCGCAGGTCGTCGGTGTACTCGACGTCCATGACGTTCTTCCCGTAGACGTCGCTGTAGGACGAGCACTCCTCCCAGCGGTGGCACTCCTCCGACACGGCGAAGTCGAAGCCGACCTGGGACTTCGCCTGGGCGGCCTGTTCCGCGGAGTTCTTCTGGCCGATCGCGAGGTTCCTGCCGTGCGCGCGGTCGGCCAAGAGCTTGGCGTAGGCGAGGTTGTCGCCCACGGTCAGCTTGCCGCGGGAACGCAGGTACGAGTCGAGGTTGTCGACCTCGACGGCCTTGAAGCCCTTGTTCGCGCACAGGTCGATGGTGGCGCCGATGATCGAGGCGAGCTCGGTGCGCTTGGCCGGGGTGGAGGTGTCGAGCAGGAACTCGTCCGGCCAGCCGGGGTCGACGACCGGGTTGCCGGAGGAGTCCTCGAGCAGCAGGTGCCTGCGCTGGTTCAACCAGAGGCTCTTCTCACCGGGCTGGGTCTGGAACCCGTTGACGTAGCAGATCGAGTAGACGCTCGCGGGTGACGCGCTGCTGTCACGGGTCACCAGGGTCACGCCGGCCGGAGGGGTGTAGGCCGCGCCGAGCTGGTAGTCGAGCACGCCGCTGGTCGGCGGCTTCTCGATGGCGGCGGCAGCGGACGGCTCGACCGCGGCGCCGGCCGAGGCCGGGGGACCGGCGGCGCAGGCGGTCAGCGCGGCCGCGGCGAGCGCGGCCCCGGCGAGGGCGCGGGCAGGGGAGGCCATGGACGCCACACTCCTTGATCGCTCAGTTGGTGATCGGATGTGAGCGACTGTAGCGAGGAAGGCCTAATGAGACCGGTGACCAATCATATTTGATCAGATCAGTTGCTTGTTTGATCGTTTCCAGTTCAATGTCCGCTTTTGGTGCATCGTTTCGCGCCCAAACGGGCACAATTTGTGCGCTATTCTGATCGAATGCGTCAAGAGCAGCGCCTCGCCACGATCCTGGAGAGGCTCGCCGAGTCGGGCTCGGTGACCGTCACCGAGCTGGCGGAGAACCTGGCCACGTCCGTCGCGTCGATCCGCCGCGACCTCCAGTCGCTGGAGGAGCAGAAGCTGCTCAAACGCACCCACGGCGGCGCGGTCGCGGCCGAGGTGATCTACGAGCTGCCGCTGCGCTACCGGGTGGGCCGGCGCGAGGAGAAGCGCCAGATCGCCGAGGCTGCCGCGAGGTTCGTGACCGGGTCCGTCCACTCGGTCGGCCTCAACGGCGGCACGACCACCACTGAGCTGGCCCGCCTGCTCGCCGTCGGCCGCCAGCTCAAGATCGTGACGAACGCCCTCAACATCGCCTCCGACCTGTGCCCCCGCCCGACCATCGACCTGGTGGTCACCGGCGGCGGCGTGCGCCCGGAGAGCTACGAGCTCGTCGGCCCGATCGCCGACCGCGCGCTCGCGGGCATCAGCCTGGACGTGGTGTTCCTCGGCGTGGACGGCGTCGACGCCCGCGGCGGCATCACCACCCACGACGAGGTCGAGGCCCACACCGACCACTGCCTGCTGCGCACCGCCGACCGCGTGGTCGTGCTCGCCGACGGGTCGAAGGTGGGCAAGCGCGCGTTCTCCCGCATCGCCGCGATCACCGACGTGCACGTGGTGGTCACGGACTCCTCCGCCCCGGCCGCGGACCTCGACCGCCTGCGCGCGGCCGGTGTCGAGGTCGTCGTCGCCTGACCCCACCGCCGTCGTCGTCCTCCTCAGTCCCCGGTGCCGACGAGGACGACGGCCTTGCCGGCCACCGCACCCGCGGCGTGCAGCGCGGGCAGTTCGGCGAGCGGCACCCGCTGACCGACGTCGATGAGCAGCTCGCCGCGGTCGACCAGCCCGACCAGCCGCGCCAGCTGCTCGGCGTCGCTGCGGACGTAGAGGTCGATGCCGCGCACGTCGCGTGCCTCGTCGGAGGGCGCGGGCATCCACACCGTGGTGTTCACGACGACCCCGCCCGGTCGCACCAGCGTGACGAGCGCGGCCAGTTCCTCCGGGGCGACCGGCGCCAGGTTGAGCACGAGGTCAACCGGCTCGGTGACCGCCGCGGTCACGCTCGTGGCGGTGTGGTCGACGACCTCGTCGGCCCCGGCGGTGCGCACGGCCTCGGCGCTGCGCGGGCTGGCCGTGGCGATGACGTGCGCACCGGCACCCTTGGCCAGCTGCACGGCGTGCCCACCGACCGCTCCACCCGCGCCGTTGACCAGCACCCGTTGCCCGGCCTTCAGCCGGCCGTGGTCGAACAGCGCCTGCCACGCGGTAAGCCCCACCACGGGCAGTGCGGCGGCATCGGCCAACGGAATCCCCTTGGGTGCCCGTGCCAGCGCTTCCGCCGGTGCGAGCGCGTACTCGGCGGACGCACCCGGCTTCGTCATCGGCAGGAAGGCGACAACCTCGTCGCCGACGGACCAGCCGGTCACACCCTCGCCGAGCGCGTCGATCGTGCCGGCGACGTCGAGGCCGGGCGTGTGCGGCAGCTCCACCGGGATCGCCCCCTGCATGAAGCCGGCGCGGATGTTGCCGTCGACGGAGTTGAACGACGTGGCGGCCACCCGGACCCGCACCTCGCCGGCACCGGGCTCCGGCTGTTCCGCGTCCTCGTGGCGCAGGACCTCGGGGCCGCCGTACTCGTGGAAACGCACTGCCTTCATGGCTCTCCCACTTCCGCTGGTGTGCTTCGAACTCGAAGCAACTGAGGACGACGCTACAGCCTGCTTCGAATTCGAAGCAAGAGATGTGCCCGCTGTCACTTCGAATTCGAAGCAGTAGACTGCCGGGCATGCCCGCCCCACCGCCGTCGCTCGACCCGGCCCAGCTCGGCGCGTACTTCACGCTCGTCGAGGTGACGAGCCTGCTGCGGCACGCGGTCGAGCAACAGCTGAAGGAGGCAGGCGACCTCAGCTACGTGCAGTTCCAACTGCTGGCCCGCCTCGGCGACGCGCCCACCGGCAGCCACCGCATGACCGACCTCGCCGACGGCGTCGTCTACAGCCGCAGCGGCCTGACCTACCAGGTCGGCCTGCTGGAGAAGGCGGGCCTGGTCACCCGCACGCAGTCACCCGACGACGAACGCGGCGTCACGGTCACCATCACCGACACCGGCCGCACCCTGCTCGCCCAGGTGCTCCCCGGTCACATCGAGGTGGTCAGCGGCCTGCTCTTCGACCGCCTGTCGCCCGACGACGTCCAGACCCTCGCGGACCTGCTGACCCCGGTCCGCGACCACATGCGCGCGGCCCCGCCCCGTTCCGCGGCACCGCGCCGGCGCAAGCGTTGACCAACACGCCCGGTGTCTCTCAGTCGACCTGGTGGGTCAGACCCGCTTCCTCGCCCTTGCGGTCGCGGTCGAACTCGAGGAACCTCAGCGCCTCGCCGCGTCCGCCGGTCTGCCAGCGTTCGAGCAGCTCCTCGTAGAAGGGGAGTGACTTGGTGAACTTGCCGTGTTCGTTGATGTAGTCGATGACTTGTCGCAGGGGTTCTTCCGGTGAGCCGGTGTCGAACACGACGCGGTATCCGGGCGCCAGCATCCAGTAGTACGGCGGGCGTCTTTGCTCGACGGGACGTTGCATCGACCTGTCTGCGGCGCCAGCGAACTTCTCCACCGTCCACTTGTCGAACAACGGCAGCGCCGCGTTGTGCGCGAAGTCGTGCAGCACCTGCCCGGCTTCCGGGGACCGCAGGTCGACTCGCCTCGGCCCGCCCCGCACCTCGTCCATGCGTAGCCCGAACGTCCTGGCCCACCGGAAACTCTCGAGGACCAGCGGTTCGACAGCGGCCTGGAACCAGCCCTCCTCGGAGAACGAGCTCCGCTCGAAGCCGATCCACGAGACGGTCCAGTCCCACGGCTCCCGGACCAGCACGGTGAGGTCGCCACGACCTCGCACCGACCACTGGCCCGGCAGTTTCCGGGCCAGCTCGTGCCAACGTTCTTCCAGCTTCAAGACTTCACCCACCGCAAGTCCGCGAACTTCTCCTGCACGAGTCAGCTGGGAAGCAGGTGGGTCAGACCCGCTTCTTCGACCTTGCGGTCGCGGTCGAACTCGAGGAACCTCAGCGCCTCGCCGCGTCTGCCGGTCTGCCAGCGGTCAAGCAGCTCTTCGTAGAACAGGAGCCCACTCCGGAACGCCTCCCGCTCGGTGCAGTAAGCGATGATCTGCCGCAGAGGGTCCTCTGGCGAGCCGGTGTCGAGGATGAGGCGACAACCCGGTGCCATCAACCAGTAGTGCGGTGGACGCCTGCGGTCAACGGGCCGCAGCAACGACTTCTCGGCCCCGCTCGCAAGCTCCTCCACCGTCCACTGGTCGAGCTCCGGAAGTGCGGCGTTGTGCACGAAGTCGTGGAGCACCTGGCCGGCGTTGTCCGACCAGAGGTCCACGCCAAGCGGACCGCCGCGCACCTCGTCCATGCGCATCCCGTAGGACAGCGCCCATCGGAACCGGTCGAGCACAAGAGGTTCGACAGCCGCCAAGAACCAGCCTTCGTCGGAGTACGCGCTCTTGTCGAAGCCGATCCACGAGACGGTCCAGTCCCACGGCTCCTGGACCAGCACCGTCTGCGCGCCCCGGCCACGCAGAGACCACCGGCCCGGTAATGACGGCGCCAGTTCCCCGGCGAGCTGGTGCCAGCGTTCGCGGAGCTTCACCGAGGTACGACCGGTGCGCAGGAGGTCTGGTACTCGCCGACCCACGAGCCGAGCAGCAGGTGCTTGGGCAGGTACTCCGACTCGACCTCGACGTTCAGCCCGGAGTCCTTCGCGATGCACGCGAGTCCGAGCGGAGCCAACGCGATCAGACCGCGCGGATCGTCCGCCAGCTTGCTGTCTGCGGTGAAGTAAGCCTTGTGCTGTTCGAGGGCCTGCGCGAGCGCTTCGTTGAACTCACGCTCGTGGTTGCTGCGCACCATGTTCAGGAACGTGTTCATCACCGGGAAGGCAAGGCGCAGCGCGTACTCCGGTGGACTGACCGTCAGCCGCTCGGGATCGGTCGCGGCCATGGCCTCAGCCAACGACTCGGCCATGCCCGGCTCGCCCTTCGTGAACATTTGCAGCGTGCGGGCCCACAGTGCGTCGAGCTCCTCGTACTGGTTACCCGACGCCTTGATGATGTCCAACGGGAACGAGGCGAGCAGGTCGATGCACTTCCTGTCGCGGACGATCACCGCGAGCCAGAAGGCGTCCAGCCACCGCTTGAAGTTCGCGAACTCCACCGGCCCGGTCGCCGGGATGTGGACCGTCCGCTCGCCGATCAACCACTCGACGGTGCCTTCAGTGGCGCCGGCCGCAGCGTAGATCCCGGTGGTGACCTGCATCGCCTGGACAACGGCGTCCCACGTCGTCAGGTTCTCCGCGGTCGGGTCGAGCACCGTGGCGTAGCCGATCCGGTCGACCGCGCCCATCTGCAGCACGGGCAGGCGCGCGGCCGACTGCTCGACGCTCGCCGCACCTTCCGGAACAACGGTGACGTAATACTCCAGCTGCTCCTCAGCCCACTCGGCGTCGGTGGGATGCCGGGGGACCTTCATCGTTCAGCCACCGCTCGAAAGCACAGATTTCAGGAACACGGAGAACGGTCACGAAGTCCGGTACTCGCCGACCCACGAGCCGAGCAGCAGGTGCTTGGGCAGGTAGTCCGACTCGACCTCGACGTTCAGCCCGGAGTCCTTGGCGATGCACGCAAGCCCGAGCGGAGCCAGCGCGACGAAGCCGCGCGGGTTGTCGGCGAGTTCGCTGTTCTCCGTCCAGTAGGCCTTGAACTGTTCCAGCGCCTGCACAAGAGCCTCGTTGAACTCGCGTTCGTGGTTGCTGCGCACCATGTTCAGGAACGCGTTCATCACCGGGAAGGCAAGGCGCAGCGCGTAGTCCGGCGTGCTGACCCTCAGCCGTTCAGGATTGGTCGCGGCCATCGCCTCGGACAGCGCCTCGGCCATGCCCGGCTCGCTCTTCGTGAACATCTGCAAGGTGTGGGCCCACAACGCGTCGGACTCCTCGTACTGGCCGACCGACTCCTTGATCATGTCCAACGGGAACGAGTCGAGCAGGTCGAGGCACTTCTTGTCGCGGACGATCGCCGCGAGCCAGAAAGCGTCCAGCCACCGCTTGAAGTTCGCGTAGTGCACCGGCCCGGTCGCGGGGATGTGGACCGTCCGCTCGCCGATCAGCCACTCGACGGTGCCCTCGGTGGCGCCGGCCGCGGCGAAGATGCCGGTGGTCACCTGCATCGCCTGCACCACGGCGTCCCAGGTGGTCAGGTTTTCCGCGGTGGGGTCGAGCACCGTGGCGTAGCCGAGGCGGCTGAGCGCAGCGGGGTGCAGCACGCTCAGTCGTTCGGTCGACTGCTCGACGCTCGGCGCGCCCTCCGGAACGACCGTGACGTAATACTCCAGCTGCTCCTCAGCCCACTCGGCATCGGTGGGATGACGTCGTACCTCCACCGGTCAGCTGCCGTCCGGAAGGGCTTCGATGAGGGAGCGCAACGCGGTCGGCAGGTGAGCACGCGCGGTGTCCTCACCGGTCACTTCGATCTCGACGCGGTGGAACGTCCTCTCCGCCCACCAGTAGACGCCGCTGTCGAACGGGTCGCGCGCGTCGTCCCGCATGGACTTCGCGATGCGGCTGAACGGGACCAGGAAGTCGACCGCCTCCTGCGACGTGACCTCGTGCACCAGCACCGCGCTGTACTGCGGAACCGCGACGAGAATGCCGTGCGGCGCGTCACCCGCCGTGAAACGGGTGAGCGACATGAGGATCGCGCTGACGTAAGGGTTGCCGTCCTGGGCGACCACGCGGACGACCACGCCGTTGGGCAGGGTGTGGTCCCGGACGTCGAGGTTCGTCAGCTCGTTGGTGATCGTCTGCTTGACCGCTCGGCGGCCGATCTCGTCGACCGACATGCCCAGCGCCGCGATCTGCGAGTAGGTCAGCGCCGAGACGCGGGTTTCGTGGTCGACGACGACCGCGACGTCGAACTGCTCGTCGTACGGGAGCACCAGCACCTCGTCAGGCGGGGTGTCCTCGTGTGGCTTGAGCTGGACGCG
This sequence comes from Lentzea sp. NPDC037011, assembly GCF_055607425.1. NCBI lineage: Bacteria > Bacillati > Actinomycetota > Actinomycetes > Pseudonocardiales > Pseudonocardiaceae > Lentzea > Lentzea sp. NPDC037011. Next base: position 536,594 of record NZ_JBVJRT010000007.1, read on the forward strand.
CAACTGCTCAGCGGACGTGGTGCCACCCGCCTCGGCCGCCGCGAGGTCGGTCTTGAGCGTGGCGAGCCAGCTCGTGACGAGGTCCGGCCACTGCTCGGCGGGTGTCGTCGCCGCGGTCTTCGCCAGGGTGTCGAGCGAGATCCGCGCCCGGCCCTCTGACACGGGCACGAGCACCTCGCCGCGCTCGGCGTCGAACGAGGCTTCCGGTGCCACCAACGGCAGTTTCTGCAGCACGGCCTCGATCAAAGCGGGTGGGGCGGTCATGCCGTGCCTCCGTCGATCACACGGGTGAGCCCCGCTTCTTCGAGCTTGCGGTCGCGGTCGAACTCGAGGAACCTCAGCGCCTCGTCGCGTCCGCCGGCCTGCCAGCGTTCGAGCAGTTCCTCGTAGAAGGGAAGCGACTTGGTGAACTTGCCATGTTCGTTGATGTAGTCGATGACCTGCCGCAGCGGTTCTTCCGGTGATCCGGTGTCGAGCACGACGCGGTAGCCCGGTGCCAGCATCCAGTAGTACGGCGGGCGCCTCTGCTCGACAGGGCGCTGCATCGACCTGTCAGCGGCACCGGCGAACTTCTCCACCGTCCACTTGTCGAACAACGGCAGCGCCGCGTTGTGCGCGAAGTCGTAGAGCACTTGGCCAGCATCATCCGACCAGAGGTCCACCCGTCGTGGGCCGCCTTGAACCTCATCCATGCGCAGCCCGAACGTCCGAGCCCACCGGAACTGCTCAAGCACCAGCGGTTCCACGGCGGCTTGGAACCAGCCTTCTTCAGAGAACGAGCTCCGCTCGAAGCCGATCCACCGCACGGTCCAGTCCCACGGCTCCTGGACGAGTGCCGTGAGGTCGCCGCGGCCGCGCAGTGACCATCTGCCCGGCAGCGACGGCGCCAGCTCCTTCGCCAGTTCGTGCCAGCGCTCGATGAGTTTCATGCGCCCCACTTTAGCGAGAGTGGACCGGGGGAAGTTTGCCCTGGTCAGCGAGCTGATGGTTGATCGTTTCCGGGGTCTTCACCGGGTCGAGCCGCTTGTTGACCTCCGTGGCCCACGAGTTGCTGATGACGTCTTGACCGGTCTTCAAGTCCCAGACGTGCGCGGTCTCCCACTGAAGCTCGCCTTCCTCGTCACGGAACTGTCGTTCCAGGATGAGGTCAGGGCGCTTGGAGTCCTTCGTACCGCGTGAAACCTCCGCGCCATTTTCGTCCCAGGACGTCTCAACGCGGATCCGGTACCCGGACTCGGGATCGATGAGGTCGTTCATGTCCTCTTCGACCTGCTTTTCGAACCGGTTGTGCGTCTCGGTGCCCTTGAACATCTCCTCGGGCAGGCCCTTTTCTTCGATGGGCCTCTTGTACCTGTCCTTGAGCTCGTCTTCCCATCGGCTGTCGACGTCGTCCCAGGCGTCGCGCGAGTACTGGTCGAAGCGTTCCCGCACCTGTTCGCGGATCTCGTCGACCTGTTCCTGGATGCGCGCGCGGTCGGCGGGATCCGTCTTGTCCCAATCGGGGTTGTTCTTCGGGGTCTGCGGCTTGTCGTCCTTGGGCGTGTCCGCATCGTCCTTCGGCGTGTCCTCGCCGCGATCGCGGGCGTCGGCGCCGTCGGTGTCCTTCTGGCTGCCGGGCGCGTAGCCGTCGTCGCCGACCTTGGACTTCGTGCCGTCCGGGTGGTGGGTCTCCCACTCGCCGTTCGGCGGGATCTTCGGCTGGCGGGTGCCGTCAGGGCCGATCTCCGCGTCACTGGTGAACACCCGGCCCCGGCTGTCCGTCCAAGCGGGCTTGGTCGGCGCGACCACCGGTGCGTCGAGGTGCTTCGACAGCTGCTGGGCGAAGTCGTTGCTGCCCGCGTCGCAGCCGATCAGGCGGACCGGGCGGCTGCCGTCGTACCCGCCGCGGCGCAACATGTCCGCGTACTCGGCGGGGGTGTAGTCGTGGCCGCCGATGCGAGCCCGCCCGTCCGGCGTGATGTGGACGTCCGCCGTGAAGAACCGCGGGTCGTTCGGCACGCGGTGCGGCAGGTCGCCCATGTCCGGGTCACCGCCGTGGTGCGACACACCGGCGGGCGTCTGCTCGGCGTGGCGCTCGTGCGCGGTGGCCGGGTCGGGCCGCTCGTCGGCGTGGCTGGTGGGCGTGTCGCCGTCCGGTCGGCCGTCCGCGTCGTGGTGGCCGGGGCCGTCGGGCTTGTTCGCGTCGGGGTGCGTCCCATCCGGACGACTGCCGTCGGGGTGGGTGCCGTCGGGGCGGGTGCTGTCCGGGCGCGTGCCGTCCGGACGGGACGTGTCGGGGCGGGTGCCGTCGGAACGGTTGTGGGGCTGGCCGGGTGCGTCGGGGCGCTGGCCGGGGTTGTCGAAGCCGCGGGGGCGTGCGCCGTCGGGGTGGTTGGGGCCTGGACGGTGCGGTGTGGGGGAGTCCGGCCTGCTCGGGCCGTTGGGGTGGCCGCCGGGGGCGTCGGTGCGTGGGCGTGAGGCGTCCGGGCGGGGGCCGTCGGGGCGTGAGCCCGGGGCGTCGGGGCGTCCGCCGGGGCTGTGGGTGCCTGGGGTGTGCGGGGTGCCGGCGTGCGGGGCGTTCGGGCTGCCGGAGGACGGCGAGAAGCCCTGCTGCTGGGGCACGTGCGGGCTGTTCGGGGAGTTCGGGGTGGTGTGCGGGGCGTCGGCGTGGGGGGTGGCCGACTGCGGGCGGGTTGGCACGTCCGTGCGGCCTGCGGCCGAGGTCGTTCCCGGGCCCTGCGGTGCGTCGGGGGAGTGCGGGGCGTTCGGGCTGTGCGGTGCGCCGGGGCCCGAAGGCGCGTGCGGGGTGGAGGGGCCGCCGTGGGGCGCGCTCGGGGCCGAGGGGGTGCTGGGGCTGTGAGGAGCGCTGGGAGCCGAAGGCGCGCTCGGGCCGCCGTGGGCAGCGGCTGGGCTGTGGGGGGTTCCTGGGCTTGAAGGCGCGTTCGGCGCCGACGGGGTGTTCGGGCTGTGCGGCGCGTTGGGAGTGCTGGGAGCCGACGGCGCGGTGGGGCCGCCGTGGGGTGCGCTCGGGGTCGAAGGTGCGCTCGGGGTGCCCGCGTGCGGCGCGGAGGGTGCGCTGGGCGAGTGCGGGGTGTTCGGGGAGGACGGGCTGAAGTTCGGCTGCGACGGCGCGGACGGGCGGGCCGAGGAAGGTGACGTGTCCGGTGTGCGCTGGGACGGCATGCCGGAGCCGGTGTCGCCGCGGGAGCCGGGGGTGCCGGTCCAGCCCTGGTTGCCGGGGCGGCCTGCGGCGGGGGAGGACGGGGTGTTGCCGCCGGCGTTCGGGGTGCTGCCCATCGGGCCCGACTGGGACGACGACGGGGTGGTGTCCGGAGTGCGCGGGGGCTGCGGGGCGTGGGGGACGTCCGTGCGCGGCGGGGCCTCGGGGGTGGCGACCGAGGACTGGGTGGTCTGGCCGGTGTTGCGCGGAGGTGCTACCGGGGTGTCCGGAGTGGACGGTGCATCCGGGGTGCGGGACGGGCTCGGGGTCGACGACGGCGACGAGCCGTCGGGAGCGCGCGAAGGACCGTCCGGAGTCGGCGACGACGGTGACGAGGGAGAAGAAGGTGACGAGGGAGAGGAAGACGGAGACGACGGCGAGCTGTCCGGAGACGAAGGCGACGAGGGTGAAGACGGCGAGGACGGTGAAGATGGCGAGGACGGTGAAGAAGGCGAAGAGTCCGGAGTGGACGAAGAAGGTGAACCGGAGTGCGACCCCGACGGAGACCCGGACGGCGTCAGGTCCGGAGAGTTCGTGCTGTGGAACAGCCCACCGGGCTTGATGGACTTCGTCGA